>NZ_VCCH02000072.1 GCF_005938675.2 Mycobacterium sp. KBS0706 | reverse complement strand
CCCTTGCGGGAGGGGGCAGGGGGAGGGGCTGCGCGCGTCCGCGCGCGAATGCGCGAAAGATCATGGTTCGCCCCCAAGGCCGGATCACCGAGCCTCGGGCCGGCTCTCTACGATCGACAACCCCCTCCCCCTATCCCCCTCCCGCGAGGGGAGGGGGACTCGGAGAGAGTGGTCCTCAATCCTCCAACCTATGCACGTCATGGATCAGGATGCCGGCGCCTTCGGGGGGCATCTCCATCCACTGCCGGCGCTTCAGTGTGCGCCTGGTGTCCTCGTAGCCGCTCTGCCAGTGCTCGCGCATCGAGGTGCCTGAGAATTCGTGGTCCTTGGCGTGGCCCTCATAGGCCTTCTGCTGGTAGATCAGGTGCAGGATGGTGATCTCCGGCAGATGCGCCATCTCGTCCCGCATCCGGCGCTCTTCGGCCGTCAGCGACTCCTCCGGCGCCTTCGCCAGCGCCTGGGCCAGCCGCGTCTTCCACAGATGCAGCCGCTTGTAGAGATCCGTCGTATAGCGGGTGCGCGACGAGTACATGATGTCCTTGTGCCGGGCCATCACGTCGTTCATGTCGCGCGGCAGCTGCCCGCGGGCGCTGAACAGGTCGACCTGGAACACCAGCGTGTTCAGCCCGCCATCCTGGTCCAGCAGATGCTGCAGCGGCGTGTTCGAGACGATGCCGCCGTCCCAGTAATGATCGGTGCCGATCTTCACCATCGGCAGGGCCGGGGGCAGGGCGCCGCTGGCCATCACATGGTCGGGCCCGATCTCCTCCTCGGCGCTGTCGAAATAGGTGAAGTTGCCGGTCAGGACATTGACCGCGCCCACCGCGAAGCGCACCGGGCCGGCATTGATCCGCCCGAAATCCACCAGCTCGGCCAGGGTCTCGCGCAGCGGCGCGGTGTCGTAATGGCTGGTCGCGCTCTTCGCCCCGGCCAGGCTCAGCCACGGGCTGACCGGATGCGGCGAGAAGAAGCCGGGCTGGCCCTGCGCCATGGTCATCCAGGTGCTGGTCGCGTTGCGCATCTGGCGGAACAGGTCGCCATCCGGGGTGTAGTGCCAGATCTTGCGCTCGGTGATCCGCTCCCAGAAGGCGCGCAGCCGCTCCAGCCGCCGCTCCGGCGGGTTGCCGGCGATGATCGCGGCGTTGATGGCGCCGATCGACACGCCCGAGACCCAGTCGGGCTCGATCCCGGCCTCGTGCAGCGCCTGGTACACCCCGGCCTGGTAGGCGCCGAGGGCGCCTCCGCCCTGCAGCACCAGGGCGACGCGGTCGCAGCGGTCGGGCCGCCAGCCGCGGGCGATCACATCGGGCTGGGCAACGGGGCTCTTCGCATCCATGGCAACCGGTCTCCTGCTCGGGGCCGGCACGATAGGTCGGGATGGATGACGGGCTGATGACGCGTGAGCCGTCCCGCTGCGATGTCACATCACTGTCGAAAGACTGTCGCAGGAGCGTCCGCGCTTGCCCTCTATGAACCGCCCCGGCCGGATCGCGGCCGTTCGGTGAAAGAGGGTGAGATCATGCGCATCGAAGACGTCCTCCGTTTGCCGTCGATGCCCGCGGCGGGGCCCAGCTACCCGGCGGGGCCGTATCGCTTCGTCAATCGCGAATACATGATCATCACCTACGAGACCGACCCGCAGGTGGTGCGCGATCAGCTGCCGGAGCCGCTGGAGCCGCTTGACCGGCCGCTGGTGCATTACGAATGGATCCGGATGCCGGACAGCTCGGGCTTCGGCAGCTACACCGAATCCGGCATGGTCATCCCCTGCAAGTTCCGCGGCGAGGAGATGAGCTTCGTCGCCCAGATGTATCTCGACGACGACCCGCCGATCGCGGCCGGCCGCGAGATCTGGGGCTTTCCGAAGAAATACGCCCATCCGAAGCTGCAGATCGTCAAGGACACGCTGACCGGCACCCTGTCCTATGCCGACCAGCTCGTGGCCATGGGCACCATGGGCTACAAGCATGAGAGCATGGCCGGCAACGGCGAGCGGACCATGGCGACGCTGTCGCGCACCCAGGTGAACCTGAAGCTGATCCCGGGCGTCGACGGCCGGCCGGAGGTGTGCCAGCTGGTCGCCTACAACCTGGTCGACATCACCCCGAAGGGCTCCTGGATCGGGCCGGCGCGGTTGCACCTGGTGCCGCATGTCAACGCGCCGGTGGCCGACCTGCCGGTGCGCAAGGTGATCGGCGCCCATCACCTGATCGCCGACCTGACTCTGCCCTATGGCCGGGTGCTGTACGACTACAACCGGCCGGGCTGAACCACCGCCCCGGTTCGGCACGATCCGGCCCGTCGTCCCGTTGTCATGGCATCCGTCCCGTTCCGGAGGATTGCCATGAAGGACGCGCCTTGGTTCTCTCGTTTCGCCAACCGGGTCGCGCACCTCGCGGGCCACCCCGCCACCTTCGGCGTGGCGGCGGGTGTGATGGTGGTCTGGGCCGCGATCGGGCCGTTCGCCGGCTTCTCCGACGTCTGGCAGCTGACCGTGAACACCGGCACCACCATCGTCACCTTCCTAATGGTGTTCCTGATCCAGAACACGCAGAACCGGGACAGCGCGGCGGTGCAGATCAAGCTCGACGAGCTGATCCGGGCGACCGAGGTGGCCCGGAATTCGATGCTCGACCTGGAGGAGCACTCCGAGGAGGAGCTGCAGCAGATCCGCAAGGAATACTGCCAGCTCGCAGCCGAGGCGCGGGCCAAGCGGGACCGCGAGCGCGGAACCCGTATGGAGACTTGATGCGGAGGAGGCGCAGGGTCGCGCTCCGACACGGCCGCGATGACGCGACGGGCCGGTCAAGGATGACGATCATGCATGACACGGACACGTCCCGGGCGGCCGCCCGGCCGGCCCCGGCCGGGACGATCTGGCAGCGCACCGACCCGGAGTCCCGCCGCCGCATCGCCAGCTTCGGCCTGCGGCTCGGCATGGTTCTGGCGCTGCTGGGGCTGATCGCGCTGCCAGGCAAGCGCTCGCTGGCCGACATGCTGGCCCTGCTGCAGATGGTGATGTTCCTGTCCGCGATCTGGACCAGCCTGTTCGCCTGGGCCGCGCGCGAGGCCCCGCAACCCGGCCGGCTCGCCCTGTGGGACGAGGCCCTGGCCTTCACCGCCCTGTTCCTGCTGGTCCGGATCCTGCGCACCGCGGTGCTCGGGGTGTAAGAGCGGCTCCTTGCGAGGCATTGACATCTCCGCCCATCTCATCATAGTTAGTTAACGATCACTAACTTCTTGAGTCGCGGCATGGCCGGCAAGGGCAGGGAGACGAGGGCGCGGATCGAGGAGGCGGCCATCCGCCTGTTCGCCGAGCGTGGGGTCGAGGGCACCTCGGTGCGCGACATCGCCGCCGCGGTCGGCGTCACCGAGGCGGCGCTGTACCGCCACCTGACCTCGAAGGACGAGTTCGTGGCCGGGCTGTTCGCCGACCGCTATGTCGCGCTCGGCCGCCAGGTCCATGCGGCGCAGGAGGGGCTGGACGGCTTTGCCGCGCGGATGCGGGCGATGGTCGAGGCCTGCTGCCGGCAGCACGACCGCGACCCGGCGCTGTTCCGCTTCCTGCTGATCGTCCAGCACCGGGCGCTGCCCAGCTTTGCCGTGGGCGAGCCCAACCCGGGCGACGTCGTCGGCGCCGTGATCCTCGACGGCATCCGCGAGGGCGCCGTGACCATCGCCGACGCCCGGCTGGCCACCGCCATCGTCTTCGGCTGCGTGCTGCAGCCCGCGGTGTTCCTGCTCTACGGCCGGCTCGAAGGCGGCCTCACCGACCATGCGCCAGCGATCGCCGGCGCCATCCTGCGGGCGCTGGGCGGCCCCGCCGCCTGACATCCGCATCCCCCGTCCGTCTCAGCGCAAGGAGACGCTCATGATCGACCCGATCGTGTTCCTACTGATGATCGCCGCCATGATCTGGCTCGGCGTCCAGGTCCTGACCCAGCGCAGCGCCATCCGCGAGCTGGAGTCCCGGCTCGACCTGATCGATGACGAGGTGGCGCTGCCCCGGCGAGGGCCTTAGCCCGCCCGGTCCTTGTCGATCTGGCTCTTCAGCGCGTCGAAGCCGACGGCGCCCGGGATGATCTGGTCGTTGATGACGAAGGCCGGCGTGCCCTGAACCCCGAGAGCTTCGGCCAGGTCCATGTTGGCGCGCAGCTCCGCCACCACCGACGGGTCGTTCATGTCCTGCTTCAGCTTGTCGAGGTCGAGCCCGACCTGCTTGGCGGTCTCGTAGATCACATCGTCGGTCAGCTGGCCCTTGAGGCCCATCATCTTGGTGTGGAAGTCGAGATACTTGCCCTGCTTCTGCGCCGCCAGCGAGGCGCGGGCCGCGGTCACCGAGGCCGGGCCGAGGATCGGGAACTCCTTCAGCACGACCTTGAGCCCGCTATCCTGCTTCATCAGCCGCTCCAGGTCGGGCTGCGCCCGCTTGCAGTACCCGCACTGGTAGTCGAAGAACTCCACCAGCGTGACGTCGCCCTGGGCGTTGCCGATCACCGGCGAGGACGCGCTGCGGAAGATCTCCTCGGCCCGGCTGGTCAGTGTCTGGGCCTTGGCCGAGCGCTCCTCCTCGTCCTTCTTGGCCTGGTAGGCGTCCAGCGCCTCGACCACGATCTCCGGATGGGCGCGGATATAGTCGCGCACGACCTGTTCGATCGCCTCCTTCTGGGCCGGGTCGACCGCGGGCGTGCTCTGCTGGGCCCAGATCGACGGCGACGCGATCGCCACCGCGGCGAGGACGGCCAGGCTGGCGAGGCGGGGGCGGAGCATCGGGGTATCCTTTCGCTGAAGCATGTCCCAACTAGTCGCCTTTCGCGACGGGATGATCAAGGGTTACCGCCACTCCGGCGGCATTCGACCGCAACGGTCTGCGCTGGCGGCATGGCTCGGAGACGGCTGTCAACCAGGCTTGTCCTCGGCCTGCCGCTGCAGATCCTGAGCCCGGCGCCAGCCGGGCGAGCCGCGCGGCAGCAACTGCAGCGCCCGGTCGACCTGGGCCCGGGCGTTCGGCTTGTCGCCGCGGGACAGGTTGTCCTCGGCCAGGGCCAGCGCGGCCTTGCCCATGTCGCCGATCTTGCCGTAGGCCGTGCCCAGCAGCCGCCAGACGATCGGCGGCGTCTTCTCCGGGTCGACGCTGGCTCGCTCCAGGTCGCGGATGGCGCTGCGCAGCTCGGCATCCGAGCCGCGGTCGATCTTGGTCTGCGCCAGCGGGATCAGCAGCAGCGGCTCGCCCGGCAGCAGCGCCAAAGCGCGCTCGTAATAGGGCCGGGCCTCGGTCAGACGCCCGGTCTCCAGCAGGATCTGGCCGCGCAGCTCGAGGTAGTAGGGGTTGCGCGGCTCGGCCTTGATCAGCGCGTCGGTGCGGCCCAGCGCGTCGGCGAAGACGTTGTTGCGATAGGCCGCGATCGCCCTTGCATATTGCGCCGGGATGCCGGTGTCGCTGGGCGGATAGACCCGGGCCACGCTCAGCGGCTCGGTGAAGCCGAACAGCTTGGCCCGCATCCGCGCGAACATGTCGTCATAGCCGGGCGGCATCGGGCGGCCGCGCAGCGGCGACGTCTCGACCGCCTGCTGCACCGCCTCGATCCGGTCGTTGGTCAGCGGATGGGTGCGGGCGTATTCCGAGCCGGAGGGACGGGCCAGCTCGGCATCCTGCATGCGCTTGAGGAAGCTGAGCATGCCGTCGGCCGGGATGCCGGCCTGGGCCAGGAAGCGCAGGCCCGCCTGGTCGGCTGAGCTCTCGATCCCGCGGGTGAAGTTGACCATGTTCTGCCGGGCCATGTCCTGGGCGGTTATGACGCCGGCCATGCCGGCGTCGCCGCGCCCGGACGCGGCCCCGGCGGCGGCGCCCAGCAGCGACCCGATGGTGGCGATCAGCCGGTTGCGCTCCATCTGCTCCGCGCCGCGCACCAGATGGCCGCCGGCGATATGGCCGGTCTCATGCGCCAGCACGGCCATCAGCTCGCCGGCGCTGCGGGTCTCCAGGATCAGCCCGGTGTTGACGAAGATGTTCTGGCCGCCGGCGACGAAGGCGTTGGCGTCGTCGTCATTGACCAGGAAGATGGTGACCGCCTCCGGGTTCAGCCCGGCCGCCCGGAAGATTGGCGTCAGCATCTTGTGGATGCTAGTTTCGATCTCGGCGTCGCGGACCACCGGAATGCGTTGCGCCTGGGCCGCCGCGAGCGGTCCGACGATGACCGCCGCCAGGGCCAGCACCAAGATCCGAATGACCCGTCCCAACGCTCCGCTCCCCCCGTGCCGGCGATCCGTTCCGATGGATCATCACGCTAGAAGCCGACTGTGTCGACCCGGTGGCGCAGTGCCCGTCCAGACCGTTGCCGAGACCCACCCGTCATGAAGATCTCCCGCCGCGGCCAGGTGCCGCCCTTCATCGTCATGGATGTAATGACTGCCGCCGCGGCGCGCGAGAAGACGCATGGCGACGTGCTGCATCTCGAGGTCGGCCAGCCCAGCACCCCGGCGCCGGCCGGCGTGCTGGCAGCGGCGCAGGCGGCGCTGCGCGACGACAAGATCGGCTACACCGTGGCGCTGGGCATCCCGCCGCTGCGCCAGGCCATCGCTGACCACTACGGCCGGGCCTACGGCACTACGGTGGCGCCGCAGCAGGTGGTGGTCACCACCGGCTCGTCCGGCGCCTTCCTGCTGGCCTTCCTGGCCGCCTTCGACGTCGGCGACCGGGTGGCGCTGGCGGCGCCGGGCTATCCCGCCTACCGCAACATCCTCACGGCCCTGGGCATCGAGGTCGTGGAGATCCCGGCCGGGCCGGACACCCGCTACCAGCCGACGCCGGAGCTGCTGGAGAAGCATGGCGGCAAGCTCGCCGGGCTGATCATCGCCAGCCCGGCGAACCCGACCGGCACCATGCTGTCGCCCGAGGCGCTGGCCGATCTGACCGCCTATTGCGAGGCCAAGTCGATCCGGCTGGTGTCGGACGAGATCTACCACGGCATCACCTACGGCATGGGCACGGCGACGGCGCTGCAGACCAGCGGCAGCGCCATCATCGTCAACAGCTTCTCGAAATACTATTCGATGACCGGCTGGCGGCTGGGCTGGCTGGTGCTGCCGGAGGAGTTGCTGCGGCCGGTCGAATGCCTGGCGCAGAACCTCACCATCTCGCCGCCGACCCTGTCGCAATATGCGGCCGTCGCCGCCTTCGATTGCGGCGAGGAGCTGGACCGCAACGTCGCCCGCTACGCCCGCAACCGCAGCCTGCTGCTGGAGGCGCTGCCGCGTGCCGGTTTCGACCGCCTGGCCCCGGCCGATGGCGCCTTCTACCTCTATGCCGAGATCGGCCACCTGACCAACGACAGCGTCGAGTTCTGCCGGCGCATGCTGGCGGAGACCGGGGTGGCGGCGACGCCGGGCGTCGATTTCGACCCGGTGCGCGGCCACGCCACCATGCGCTTCTCCTTCGCCGGCGCGACCGGGGAGATGGCCGAGGCGGCGGACCGGCTGCATCGCTGGCTGCGTTAGGATGGCGCGGGCGGCGCGGCGCCGGGCGTCCCGCTGGCGGCTGCCGCGCCTGCCTCTGCCGCGCCTCGCCTTGCCCGGCGCGCTCGGCCGCTGGTGGGGCCGGCGGCGCTGGTGGTCGAAGATGCTGTGGGGCCTGTTCGCCCTGCTGGTGCTGGCGCCGCTGGCGCTGACGGTCGTCTACCGCGTGCTGCCGGTGCCGGCGACGCCCCTGATGGTGCTGCGCCTGTTCGAGGGCGAAGGCTGGCATCGCGACTGGGTGGCCTGGAGCGAGATCGCGCCGGTGATGGCCAAGGCCGCGGTGGCGGCGGAGGACAACCTGTTCTGCCGGCATGACGGCTTCGACTGGGACTCGATGCAGAAGGCCTGGGACCGCTACCAGTCCGGCGTCGGCCGGCTGCGCGGCGGCAGCACCATCTCGAACCAGACGGCGAAGAACGTCTTCCTGTGGGACGGCCGCACCTTCATCCGCAAGGGCTTCGAGGCCTATCTGACCGTGATGATCGAGGCGCTGTGGCCGAAGCGCCGGATCATGGAGGTGTATCTCAACGTGGTCGAGCTCGGCCCCGGCGTCTATGGGGTCGAGGCCGCGTCACAGGCCTATTTCGGCAAGAGCGCGGCGCAGCTCTCGGCGCGCGAGGCGTCGCTCCTGGCCGCGGTGCTGCCGAACCCGCGCGGCTGGTCGGCCGGCAAGCCGTCGCGTTACGTCGCCGGCCGCGCCGCCACCATCCAGCGCCGCATCGGCCAGCTCGGCGACCTGTTGGACTGCGTGTCCTGACCCGGATCTGCAACCTTCCGTTCCTATAGTTGTTTGTCGCTAGGAAAACGGGGGGACACATGGCCGACGACATCATCCTCAACACCAACACCGAATATTCGCAGGACGAGCCCGCGACGGCGGCGCTGGCCGGCGGCGGCTTCGTGGCGGTGTGGGACGACGGCAACCAGGATGACGACGTCGACGGCTTCACCGGCGTCTATGGCCGGGTCTTCGACGCGCAGGGGCGGGCGCTGACCCCCGAATTCCATGTCCCGATCGACGATTACGACCAGCAGCTGCACGCCAAGGTCGTCGGCCTGTCCGACGGCGGCTTCGTCGTCGCCTGGGAATCGGACGGGGTCGACCGCACCGGCGCCGACAGCAACGACTTCAACATCTTCATGCAGCGCTTCTCGGCCACCGGGCAGCGCATCGGCGACCAGGTCCAGGTCACCCCGGACCGCGAGCTCGACCAGCGGCTCGACGAGCTGGTGGCGCTGCCCGATGGCGGCTTCCGCATGGTTTATGTCGCCTCCAACCTGCGCACCGACTGGGACGTCTACACCCAGCGCTTCAGCGCCACGGCCGCGCGGGTCGGGGGCGAGGTGCTGATCAACACCGATGTCGACACCGGCCTCGCCTTCGCCGGCGGCTACCTGACCCCCGGCTATCAGCTGTTGCCGCGAGCCGATGGCAGCTTCATCGCGGCCTATTGGGAGGAGCCGGAGAGCTACAACGGCCGGCAGATCTACACCCAGCGCTACGACGCCGCGGGCCACGCGGTCGGCGCGCGGAGCCTGGTGTCGACCCTGGCGGGGCTCGACGACAACACGTCTCCGCGCATCACGAGCCTGGATGGCGGCGGCTATGCCGTGGCCTGGACCAAGCGGGACGACGCGGATCTCGACAACACCGATGTGTGGCTGCGCACCTATGACAGCATGGGCCATGCCCTGACCGCGCCGGTGCAGGTCAACACCGACATGACCGAGGGCCAGTATCTCGGCGAGGTCCTGGCGCTGCCGGGCGGCGGCTTCCTGGTGACCTACGCCTCGTGGTCGGCCGACGTCAGCGAGTTCCCCTACGACTATTACGGGGCGAACGGCCGCACCTACGACGCCGCCGGCCGGCCGACGAGCGACGTCTTCTACATCTCGGAATTCGTCTATGAGGACATGGGCAACCTCGGCGCCATCAAGCTGCGCGACGGCGGCATCGTCGTCAGCTGGCACGGCGGCGCTCTGGTCGAGGAAGACGTCTTCGCCACGGTCCTCGGCCAGGGCACCGGCGCCAACGACGTGATCGCGGCGGTGATCCCCGGCACCTGGCGCGGCTTCGGCGGCGACGACCGCATCACCGGCACCGCCTTCGCCGATACCCTGGCGGGCGATGCGGGCAAGGACGACCTGCGCGGTGGCGCCGGCAACGACGTGCTCCGGGGTGGGGCAGGGGCCGATGCGCTCGACGGTGGCGCCGGCATCGACACCGCCAGCTACTATGAGAGCTCGGTCGGAATCACCGTCAGCCTCGCCGGCGGCGCCGGCGTCGGCGGCGACGCCCAGGGCGACACGTTGATCGGGATCGAGACCCTCTCCGGCAGCCAGGGCAACGACACGCTCACCGGCAATGCCGGGGCCAACACGCTGCAGGGCTGGAACGGCAACGACGTGCTCCGGGGCGGGGCAGGGGCGGATGTGCTGGCCGGCGGCGCTGGCATCGACACTGCCAGCTATTACAGCGGCACGACGGGAGTCGTGGTCGATCTCTCCACCGGCAAGGGCAGCGGCGGCGAGGCCCAGGGCGACACCCTGTCCGGCATCGAGAACCTCAGTGGCGGCCAGGGCAGCGACCAGCTGGCCGGGGACACGGGCGCCAATGTGCTGCAGGGCTGGAACGGCAACGACGTCCTCATTGGCGGCCGCGGCGCGGACACGCTGACCGGCGGCGCCGGGGCCGACCGCTTCGTCTATATCGGCACGGTGCACAGCCCGGTCGGGGCCGGCGCCGACCGGATCACCGATTTCAGCCATGCCCAAGGCGACCGCGTCGACCTCTTCGCCATCGATGCGAACACCGTCGCCGCCGGCAACCAGGCCTTCAGCTTCATCGGCAGCGCGCTCTACACCGGCATCGCCGGCCAGCTCCGTTATTCCGTGGTCGGCAGCAGCACCACCATCGCCGGCGACGTCGACGGCGACAAGGTCAGCGATTTCCACATCATCCTGACCGGCGCCACCGCCCTGGTGGCGGCCGACTTCGTGCTGTAGGCGGGCCCTAATCTCCCGCGGCGCAGGGCGGCTCGGTGGTGACCGATCCGGCGGCATTCCCGTCGAACTCGGCATAGATCCGGCCGAGGGCGGTCAGCGCGCCGGTGTCGTCGACCAGCCGCGAGGTGACGGTCGCCTCGCGCCAGGCGCCGGCGCCCATCCAGGCGTAGCGCTCGACATAGGGGCGGCGCTCCAGCTCGGGCAGGACTTTCCGCATGAACCGCTCCGTCGCCCCGATGCTGTAGCGGTTCCTGCGCCCGTCCCGCGCGGCCCAGTCGGAGACGGCGAATTCGGTAATCCAGATCGGCTTCCCATAAGCCTCGTGGATGTCGTCGATCTTGCGCAGGAAACTCCTGGCCGATGGCGCCCCGTACCAGTGGACGGCGACGAAATCATACTCCTTGCCCTGCTCGGCCATCCGGGCCGCGAAGCCCTCGAACCAGGGGCCGAGCGCATTGACGGCGGCCGGGCTGCCGATGCGGCGGGCGAGGGGACGGAGCCGGTCCCAGGCCTCGACCGCCGCATCGACCGGCATGTCGGCCTGGCGGCGCCCGTCCGGCTCGTTGAAGGCCAGCAAGGCGCAGGGCGTCGGTCCCTTTTTGAGCTGCGCGACCTGCCGGCCCATCTTGTCGCCGTCCGACCAGATCATCGGCACGAACTGTGCCGATCCCGCCGACTCGATCGCCGTCGTGTTCCAGGTGTAGTACCAGTGCGCCTTCAGCAGCCTGATGGTGCCGGCCGCATCGGCGTCCTCGGGACCGATCGCCACGCCCTTCTTCTCGCCGGCGACAGAGGGCGCGGCGGCCGCGATCGCGAGCGCGCAGATGACGGCACGGAACAGGGCGGTCCGTCTCATGGTGACCTCGGCAACGATAACCCGGGCAATCGATGAGAGAGAGACCTAGCACACCCGTCCGCCGCCGGAAGCGCGTCCCTCCGCCGCGCGGGAGGAGGCGGCCCGCATCCGGCGCTACAGGGGTCGGCCCGTGACCGGCCGGCCGCGATCGGATCGAGGCAGATTGACGCGCCGTCTCTGACAGGGGATATCTCTGTCCATGTGGTAAGCAGATTTTGAGCCGGATTATGGGGTCGCCTCTGAAGTCGTTGACGGCAGTTCTGAATTTGGCGCCAAGCAACATTGACGCTACGACCACGGTATTTCCATCGATCAGCAGTGAATCTATCGCTCAGCGGCTGGACCTCGAACGGGAGGCGGAGCGCAGAGGCAAGGAGAATTTGCCGCAAACCGATGCCCTCGACCTGGATGTTGTGGAAGCCAAAATCCTCGATGAGGTATCGGACGTCAGACGGATCGGACTGACCGCCTATGAGAGCGAGATGCGGGTCTATGCCGACCGTATGAGCGGCCTGGATGTCGAGGGCAAAGTATCCGAGATCGACATCTCCATCTCCAATGGGATATCGGCGCTGCGGGAACGGGTCCATGTCGGCACGGATCATCTTTATCTTCAGGGCGAAAGACTGAAGCTGCTGCGGGAAGAGCTGGAGCGGTTCCGCGATCGCCATCGCCTGGACCGGACCGCCCATCTGCCGACATCCGCCAAGCGTCATACGATGCGGGCGATCATCTTTCTGATGCTGGCCGCGGAGTCGATCATCAATGGCAGCTTCTTCATGGAGTCGAACGAGCTCGGCCTGATCGGCGGCGTGTTCACTGCCTGTACGATCGCGGCGGTCAATATCTTCTTCTCGTTCCTGTTCGGCAGAATGACTGTCCAGGTCAATCACCGGAATCTGATCAGGAAGACGGCGGGGGCGGTCGCATTCCTGGCGTTCCTGGTGTTCGCGATCGGCTTCAATCTTTTCGTGGCGCATTTCCGAGAGGTCGCGGGCCTGGTCAATTGGGAGGCCGCAACGCGGCAGGCGGCAGGCCAGTTCTGGGCGGACCCGCTGGGCCTGACGATCTTCAATTCGTGGATCCTCGTCTTCGTCGGCTTCGCTTTTGCCACGGTGGCCTGGATCGAAGGCTACGGATGGGACGACCCTTATCCCGGCTTCGGCAATGTGTGGCGGCGCTGGGAGCGCTCGATCGCCGATTACGCGCATGAGAAGGAAAGCCTGCTGGAGGAGCTCCGCGACACCAAGGACGAGGTGCTCGAAACCATCAAGAGCGCCCGGGCCGACATCGCGTCGCGGATCCGGAACTACATCCAGGCGTCCGATTACCGGGATCATCTGCGGCTCGCGCTGCCGGTCTTCCTGGAGCAGACCCAGCAGGCTGCGAACGCCCTGATCGGGCGGTATCGGGAGACCAACACCCGGAACCGTTCCACTGCCGCGCCGGCCTATTTCGCCAAGCCCGTCTCCCTGTCGAAGGTCGAGCCGGTGGCCGGCGAAGCCGAAGCGTCGACCAGGCGGACGGAGCTGGGAAACCTCACCGAGCGGGCCGACGCCATGCTTTCGGACCGGACGGCGGAGCTGCTGGCGGAGTTCGAGTCGACATTCGGCGAATATGAGCGGATCAGCCGGTTTGCCAGGGGATTGAGTGCCAGGGGAATGAATGATGGTCGCGAGACGCCGTCGCCTGCGGAAAAGGCGTAGCGCATCGGAGTCCGAGGGCCTCTGGAAGGCCGGCCTGATCGCGGCGGTGGCCTGCGCCCTCTTTGCCGGTGGCGCATGGATCTATATGGCAGCGGCCGGCGCCAACCCGAAGATCGACCCGGTGACGCTCTGCCCGGCCGACGGTCCTGCCGGGGTGGCGGCGGTCCTCGTCGACACGACGGATACGCTCTCGCCGGTGCAGCGCCTCGACGTGCTCAACAAGTTGCGCGGGCTTCGCGAGGAGCTGCCGCGCGGCTGGCTGGTTGCGATCTATCCGGTCAAGCCGACGCCGGAGCAGCCGCCCCGGGCATCGCTGTCGCTGTGCAATCCCGGCCGGGGGGAGGGGCTGAGCCAACTGACCTCGAACCCCGCTCTGGTGGAGAAGCGGTGGCACGAGGCCTTCGATGGTCCCCTCCAGGATCTTCTCGGCAGCCTGGTTTCGGAAGGGCAGGGAACCTCGTCCCCGATCATGGAGACGATCCAGTCCGTGGCCGTCGCCGAGTTCGGGGACCCCGACAAGAAGACGCTGCCGAAGCGGCTGGTTCTGGTGTCCGACATGCTTCAATACAGCCGCAGTTTCTCGCAGTACAATGGCAACAAGAGCTTCGCCGAATTCGCAAAGACGGGTGCCTACCGGTCCCTGAAGAGCGATCTCAGGGACGTCGACGTCGACATATTGTACATCGCCCGAGCCAATCAGGAGCGGCGCCAGAACGCAGACCTAATCGAGTTCTGGACGGATTTCTTCGCCGCCGACGGCGCCAGCGTAGCCAGAATTGTGAGGATATTCGGATGACTCACGGCCTGTCGGCGCAGCCGCGCCGCGCTTTCCAGACCCAGGTCTCCGGCGTGGCCGACAAGGTCCTGTTTGCAGGCGCCTTCGTGCTGGGAGTCGGGCTGATCATCGGTCTCAAGCTTTACGACGCGAAGCAATGGATGATCAGCCTTGGCATCGTGTTCTGCATGGTCGGGTATGTTTCGATCTGCCTGACTGTGCAGATCGCGCAAATCCGTGAAGATATCGTGGCCGACAATGTTTATTATCTGGGCTTCCTGTATACCTTGACCAGCCTGGGGATGGCGCTTTATCAAGTGGCATCTGTCCAGGACGACCGATTGATCGAGGATCTGCTCTCGAATTTCGGCATTGCCTTGCTGTCCACGATATTGGGGATCTTTCTCCGGGTCATGGTGAGCCAGATCCGGCGCGATCCGGTCGAGGTCGAGCGCGAGGCCCGGCTCGAGCTGGTCGACGCGGCGGCACGCCTCAAGGGCGAATTCCGGGGGATCGTCCTTCAGTTCAACGATTTCCGGACGGAGATGACCCAGATCCTCCGGGAGGGGGCCGAGCTCACGGTCAGGCATCAGGGCGAGGTGCTGGAGCACTATAGCCACACGATCGGAGCGGAAGTCCGCTCCGTCGCCGAGCGGGTCTCGGTCGACCTGGCGGCACCGCTCGCCAGCGGGGCTCAGGATATCGGGCGGGCGACGGAAGCGCTCCGGTCCCGTGCCGAGGAACTGGCCCAGCAGCTGTCCACATCTGCCGCCGAGGTCAGGAAGGCCGCGGGTTCGTTCACCAAATCACTGGATGATTCATCGCGGCGCGCGGGCTCGCTGGCCGATCGCTTTGCCGAGGAAACCGGCCGCGCGCACAGCCAGGCGCTCGATGCGTCCGGCACTCTCGTGACTCAGCTCACGCTGCTGCGGACGGATCTGGGGCGGCTTCGCGACACGATGGCCCAGCATTCCGAGGCGATGGGCGTCGTCCGCGCGGCCGGACGCGAGGACGCGGCGGCGATCGCGCAGGCCCTTCGCGAACTCGGGGCCCGTATCGATCAGCGGCCGCGGGCGGAGACCGGCATCCGCGGCGCTGATGCGGAAGGGGACTCTCCAGGCGAACCGGCGGCGCCCAGGAGCTGGTGGTCGCGTTCATGACGACTGACCAGCCTCGGCCGAGCCTGCCGCTTTCGGATCGCCGATCCTACCGCCGCGGCGTGATCCTGGGCCTGACCGTGGCCGAGTTCTTCCTGCTGTTGTCGTTCGTTCTGGTCCTGTCCCTGGCTCTGTTCCTGGCGCGCCAGTCCGGCGACCGGGCGGCGCTGAAGGAGATGCAGCGGATGCTGGTCGACGCCGGGTCGCAGGACAGCGTGCGGGACGTGCTCAAGCGCATCAGCGCCCTCGAAGAGGCGGTGCAGAGCCGGGACGAGAGGATCGCCGCGCTGCTGGCGGAGAAGGAGGAGGCCCGGCCGCTTCTCGAAGCCACCGCCGGGATGGACAAGAAGGAGATCGACGACTTCGTCGAGTTGGTGCGGGGGATTGCGGCCAAGAAGCGGAACGGCGAAATCACGGCCGACGACATCGCCCGAATTGCCAAGAATGCGGATCTGGTCGACACGGTCCGCAGCATCACCGATTCCTGGCAGGATTCGAACCGCAGGATCGGGCAGGCGCTGAAGGGGGAGTTCGGCAAGGACCTGTCGCGCTGGAATGCGGAGATCGATGATGACGGATCCGTGTTCCGCTTCCTGTCCCCCGACGTGCTGTTCGACCAGGGCCGCGCCAGCCTGACGCCGGCATTCAAGGGCACTCTCGCGGATTTCTGCCCACGATTCCTGCGGCTGCTGAACGAGCGACGCGACGCGATCGCGGAGATCCGGATCGAGGGGCACACCTCCTCGGAATGGCGGCAGAGCACCCCCGCGAGAGAAGCCTATTTCCTCAATATGGGGCTGTCGCAGGAGCGGACGCGATCGGTGCTGGAATACTGCCTGGGGCTCCGGGACATCGCGCCTGTCGAGGGCTGGGCGAGGCATATGCTCGTCGCGGTGGGCATGTCCTCGAGCCGCCCGGTGCTGGACCGCGGCGGCGCCGAGGAGTCCGACCGGTCGCGCAGGGTCGAGTTCCGCGTCGTCACCGATGCGGAGGCCCGCATCGGCGAGATCGCTCAGCAGCTTTCCAGGTAGCGGGATCGAAATTCGGGCTGGAATCCGGCCCGGCCGGGCTCCTATGCTGGCGAGGCCTGCGCCCAGCCGGGGGGAGCGTTGCCGAAACGGCGCCTCTCCCATCCCTGGCCCCGCCCCTAGTCTGAATTTCACCCTTCTCGAGAGCCACGGCAGACGCCTCGCCATCGAGCGTGACGCCTCGGCTCCCTCCGCAGCGATCGAGGCTTCGCCGATGAACGATCTCTTCAAGGCCGAGGATTCCGCCGCCCTGCAGTTCGGCATCGGCCAGCCGGTGTCGCGGATGGAGGACCCGCTCCTGCTCCGCGGCGAAGGCCGCTACACCGACGATGTCAGCCTGCCCGGCCAGGCCTATGCCGCCTTCGTGCGCAGCCCTCATGCCCATGGCGTGATCGCCGGCATCGACGCCGAGGCGGCCCGCGCCATGCCCGGCGTGCTGGCGGTCTACACCGCGTCCGACCTCGCGCCGATGGGCTACGGGCCGCTGAAATGCGTGATTGCGTTCCAGCACCGCGACGGCACGCCGATGACGACGCCGCTGCGCCACGCCCTGGCCTCGGGCAAGGTGCGCTTCGTCGGCGACCCGGTCGCGGTGGTGATCGCCGAGACCGCGCATCAGGCCCGCGACGCGGCCGAGGCCGTCGCGCTCGACATCGACCCGCTGCCGGCTGTGACGCGCGTGGCGGAGGCGGTGGCGCCCGGGGCGCCACTGCTCTATGACGACGCGCCCGGCAACCTGGTGCTCGACTATCACTTCGGCGATGCGGAGAAGGTCGCCGAGGCCTTTGCCAGGGCGGCGCATGTCACCCGGCTGGAGATCCTCAACAACCGCGTCGTCGTCAACGCCATGGAGCCGCGCGCGGCGGTGGTTGCCTACGATTCCGAAACCGGCCGCTTCACCGTCCATGCGCCGAGCCAGGGCGTGTTCGGCAAGCGCAACAATCTGGCCGAGGCGATGGGCCTGCCGCCCGACCGGATCCACCTGATCACCGGCCATGTCGGCGGCTCCTTCGGCATGAAGGGCGCGGTGTTCCCGGAATATGTCTGCCTGCTGCACGCCGCCCGGGCGCTCGGCCGGCCGGTGAAGTGGACCGACCAGCGCTCCGACAGCTTCGTCTCCGACCATCACGGCCGCGACATGGAGGTGGTGGGCGAGCTGGCGCTCGATGCCGAGGGCCGCTTCCTCGCCACCCGCTTCACCGGCTACGGCAACCTCGGGGGCTATGTGTCTCAGGTCGGCCCGATGATGACGACGCTCAACATCGCCAAGAACTCGATCGGCATGTACCGCACGCCGCTGGTCGAGGTGAACACGATCTGCGCCGTCACCAACACCGTGCCGATCGGTGCCTATCGCGGCGCCGGGCGGCCGGAAGGCAACTACTACATGGAGCGGCTGATCGACACGGCGGCCGCGGAGATGGGTCTCGACCGGGTCGAGCTGCGCCGCCGCAACATGGTGGCGCCGGACCAGTTCCCCTGGAAGACCCCGGCGGGAACAGCCTATGACAGCGGCGACTTCCCGGGCCTGCTGGCCCGCGCCGTCGCTGCTGCGGATTGGGACGGCTTCGTCGCCCGCCGCGAGGACAGCGCCGCCCGCGGCAAGCTGCGCGGCCGCGGCATCGGCTGCTATCTCGAGGTCACGGCGCCGCCGGCGAACGAGATGGGCGGCCTGCATTTCGAGCCGGACGGCACCGTCACCATCGTCACCGGCACGCTCGATTACGGCCAGGGGCACTGGACGCCCTTCGCCCAGGTGCTGCATTCGAAGCTCGGCATCCCACTCGACCGCATCCGCCTGGTCCAGGGCGACAGCGATCGCCTGATCGCGGGCGGCGGCACCGGCGGCTCGAAATCGATCATGGCCAGCGGCGCCGCGATCCTGGAGGCGGGCGAGCTGGTGATCGAGAAGGGCCGCCAGATCGCCGGCCACCTGCTGGAGGCCGGCGCCTTCGACGTCGAGTTTCGCAACGGCCGCTTCACCGTGGCCGGCACCGACCGCGGCATCGGCCTGATGGAGCTGACCGGCCGGCTGACCGCAGGGCTGCAGCTGCCGCCGGACGTGCCGGATTCGCTCGATGTCGACCACGTCTTCAAGCAGGCGCCGTCGGCCTATCCGAATGGCTGCCACGTCGCCGAGGTCGAGATCGATCCGGACACAGGCAACACCGCAGTGGTGCGCTATGTCATGGTCAATGATTTCGGCACGGTGGTGAACCCGCTGCTGGTCGAGGGCCAGCTGCATGGCGGTGTCATGCAAGGTGTCGGCCAGGCGCTGATGGAGCGCACCGTCTACGACGGCGAGGGCCAGCTGACCACCGGCTCCTTCGTCGATTACCAGATGCCGCGCGCCGCGGACGCCCCGCCGGTCTTCACCTTCGAGAGCCGGCCGCAGCCGACCGCGACCAACCCGCTGGGCGCCAAGGGCTGCGGCGAGGCCGGCTGCGCCGGATCGCTGCCGGCGGTGATGAACGCCGTGGTTGACGCGCTGTCCGGCCTGGGCATCCGCCACATCGACATGCCGGCGACGCCGCTCGCGATCTGGCAGAGGATCGCGGCGGGGCAGGGGTAGGCGCTCAGTCCTCTTCGGCCGCCAGCTGCGCCAGGATGCGGCCCTTGCCCATCTGGCGCAGCACCAGCGGCACCACCACGACCAACACGGTGATGGCCAGCAGGGTGATCGAGATCGGCGAGGACACCAGGATCATCGGGTCGCCGCGGCTGTTCTGCAGTGCCCGGCGCAGCGGCAGCTCCGCCATCGGCCCCAGGATGAAGCCGACCACCACCGGCGCGATCGGGTAGTGGAAGCGCCGCAGCATGTAGCCGAGCAGGCCGAAGGCCAGCAGCAGCCCCAGCTGGAACGATGACGGGTTGGACCCGATCGTGCCCAGCGTGGCGAACACCAGGATGCCGCCATACAGCCAGGGGCGGGGGATCGACAGCAGCCGAACCCACAGCCCCACCAGCGGCAGGTTCAAGACCAGCAGCATGGCATTGGCGACGAACAGGCTGGCGATCAGGCCCCAGACCAGGCCCGGATTGCTCTGGAACAGCAGCGGGCCGGGCTGGATGTTGTATTGCTGGAACCCGGCCAGCATGATCGCCGCCGTCGCCGAGGTCGGCAGGCCGAGGGTCAGCAGCGGCACCAGCGTGCCGGCAGCCGAGGCGTTGTTTGCCGCCTCCGGCCCGGCCACGCCTTCGATGGCGCCATGGCCGAACTCCTCAGGGTGCTTCGACAGCTTCTTCTCGGTGGCATAGGACAGGAAGGTCGGGATCTCGGCGCCGCCCGCGGGCATCGCCCCGATCGGGAAGCCGAACAGCGTGCCGCGCAGCCACGGCTTCCAGGACCGCTTCCAGTCCGACTTGCTCATCCAGATCGAGCCGCGGATCGCCTCGACATGCTCCTCGGTGCGGCCCCGGCCGCCGGCGACCGACAGCGCCTCGCCGATCGCGAACAGGGCGACTGCCAGGATGGTGACACCGACGCCGCTCAGCAGTTCCGGGCTGCCGAAGGTCAGCCTGGCCCGGCCGCTCAGCTCGTCCAGGCCGATCAGGCCGATGGCCAGGCCGATGGCCAGCGATGTCAGCCCGCGCATCGGTGAATCGCCGAAGGCGGCGGAGACGGTGACGAAGGCCAGGATGATCAGCGCGAACTTCTCCGGCTCGCCGAAGGAGATCGCGATCTTGGCGATCTCGGGGGCGATGAAGGCCAGGCCGGCCGTCGCGATCAGCCCGGCGACGAAGGACCCGATCGCCGCGGTCGCCAAAGCGGGGCCGCCGCGGCCGGAGCGGGCCATCTTGTTGCCCTCCAGCGCGGTGATGATCGAGGCGCTCTCGCCCGGAGTGTTGAGCAGAATCGAGGTGGTCGATCCGCCATACATGCCGCCGTAATAGATGCCGGCGAACATGATCAGCGATCCCCCGGGGTCGAGGGAGTAGGTGACCGGCAGCAGCAGCGCCACGGTCAGGGCCGGGCCGATGCCGGGCAGCACGCCGACCGCGGTGCCGAGGGTGACGCCGATCAAGGCGTACAGCAGGTTGATCGGCTGCAGGGCGACGGCGAAGCCCTGGGCGAGGAAGCTGAAGGTGTCCATGCGTCAGGCCCCGATCACGAGAACAGCTTTTCCAGCGGGCCCGTCGGCAGGGTCAGGTCCAGCCCCTTGCTGAAGATGAACCAGACCGCGAAGGCGAAGACGATGCCGATCGGAATGGTCTGCCACAGCGGACCGCGGCCGAACGCCTTCACGGTCGCGGCGAACAGGAGGCCGGTCGCGATCGAGAAGCCGGCCGTGGTCAGCAGCAGCATCTGCGCGGCCAGGCCGCCGATGATCCAGAGGATCGGCGGCAGGTCGTCCTTCTCGCGCGGCGGCGGGTCGCCGCGCCAGGCGGCGACCGCCGTCCACACCGCCATGATCAGCAGCAGGCCGCCGATCAGGCGGGGGAAGATCGCGGGCCCGAACCGGGCCGCGAACCCCTTCACATTGAGCAGGCTGGCGTCCCAGAACAGCACCGCGGCGGCGACAGCCAGGGCCGCGGCGATCCCCAGGACCGGCCAGTCCGGCCGACGCCGCGCAGGCTGTTCCGGGGCGGCGCTCATTCGGCCAGACCGATGTCTTTGAGGATCTGGCCGGTGGTGCTGATGTCGGCGGCGAGCTGCTTGTCGAACGCGTCGCCGGCCAGGTAGGTGTCGGTCCAGCCCTTGGTCTTCAGCGTCTCCTGCCAGGTCTTGGACTTGGCCAGCTTCTCGATGTCGGCGGCGACGGCGGCCTTCTGCTCGTCGCTCAGCCCCGGTGCCGCGGCGACCATGCGCCAGTTCTGCACCACCACGTCGAGCCCGGCTTCCTTCAGGGTCGGCCCGTCGGCGCCGGGCAGCCGCTCCGGGCTGGACACGGCCAGAAGGCGCAGCGCCCCGGCCTTGATCTGGGATTCGAACTCGCCGTAGCTGGAGATCCCGGCCGTCACCTGGCCGCTCAGCACCGCGGCCAGCGCCTCGCCGCCGCCGGAATAGGCGATGTAGTTGATCTCGGTTGGGTCAACGCCGGCCGCCTTGGCGGTCAGCCCGACCGTGACGTGATCGACGCCACCGGCCGAGCCGCCGGCCCAGGTCACGCCGCCCGGATCCTTTTTCAGAGCATCCACCAGATCCTGCACCGACTTCAGCGGCGAATCCTTCGGCACGACGATCGCCTCGTACTCGCCGGTCAGGCGGGCGATCGGGGTGACGTCGGCCAGGGTCACCGGCGACTTGTTGGTGATGATGCCGCCGACCATGACGTAGCCGCCGACGATCAGGGCCTTCGGGTCGCCCTTGTTCTGGCTGACGAACTGGGCCAGGCCGACCGTGCCGGCGGCGCCGGGCACGTTGACGACCTGGATGCTGCGCGAGATGCCCTCGGTCTGCAGAGCCGCCTGCATCGACCGCGCGGTCTGGTCCCAGCCGCCGCCGGGAGCCGCCGGCGCGATGATGGTGTAGTCGTTTGCCCGGGCCGCCAGCGGCAGCGCCAGGACGGCCGCCAGCGCGGCGATCGCAAATGTCTTCATGGGTGTCCTCCCCCTATCGGTTTGGTTTTGCCGAAAGCATAGCATCCTGCGCCGTCAAGGCGCAGGCCGGTCGCTCATCGGTCGCTGGTGATGGACGGAATTTGGACGGGCCGCCGCCGGTCGCGGGGCTCTTGCATCTCGGGTGACATCGGGACCTCCCTGGCCTGTTGCTTGCGCCCGGGCATCGCGATCGGCCCGGTTCCAGGGATCAGTCTAGCCGCCGAACCTGTCAGCGTCCTGTCATCGGTTCGGTGCCGTCGGACACCAGGCGCCGCCAGGTCTGCAGGAACCGCTCGCGCCGCCGCTCGTCGAGCGCCACCAGCAGCGACGGCCCCAGCGGGATCGGCTGCAGCGCGCCTTCGGTCTTGCCGGCGATACTGCCGGCGGACCATGGGCCGGAGATGTCGGGCATGATCGCGCCCAGGCCGGTGACGCCCGCCGCCAGGGCCTGGCCGCGCGGCGACAGCAGGTAGTCGACGAAGGCGCGAGCCAGCTCGGCATCCGGCGCGCCGCGCGGGATCAGCGCCACCCGGGTCATGACGAGGGCGTAGTCCTCCGGCACCACCACGCCCAGCTTCAGCCCCGCCGCCTGGCGGGCGAAGGCGTAGGAGCCGAGCAGGTTGTAGCCGAGGATCAGCTCGCCGCTGACGATCCGGTCCAGCATCTCCGGGCTGCTGCCGCTGAGCTTCGCGTCGACCCGGCCGAAGGCTGCGGCCAGGCGCCAGAAGTTCGAGGAGATCAGCGCATCCTGGCTGGCCAGCAGATGGCCGATGCCGCTGACCGCGATGTCATAGGTGGCGACCCGGCCGCGGAACCGCTCCGGCTGCGCCTCCAGGAGCGCGATCAGCTCGGCATGGGAATGCGGCACCTCGGCCTCGGCCAGAAGGTCGGGGTTGTAGGCGATCACCGCCGGCTCGAAGGTGAAGCCGATCGCCTCGGCCCGCCACTGCGCCCAGTGCGGCAGCCGGTCGAGCCAGGGCGAGGCATAGGCCTGGGCGAAGCCGTCATTGGCCAGCTTCACCTGCAGGTCGGGGGCGGAGCTGATCATCAGGTCCGGCACCGGCGACAGCCGGCCGCTCGACGCTGCCTGGTACATCGGCAGCGTGTCGGTCTCCTGGTACACCACCCGGATCTCCGGCCGCAGCGCCTGGAAATCGGCGATGAAGCGGGCGAAGAGCGGGGTGTCGGTGGCGCCGAGGATGGTGAGCGTCCGCTCGCCGCCGGCCGGGGCGGGGTAGACGGTGGTGCCGGGCGCGGCCCGCACGGGTCCGATGGTCGCCACCAGCAGGGCCGCGGCCAGCAGCAGCGCTGCGGCCGTGCCGTTCGGCCGTCGTCGCGCCGCCTCCACGACGGGCAGCGTGACCTCGACCCGCAGCCCGCCGCCCGGCCGGTCCAAGAGCGCCAGCGTGCCGCCATGGGCCTCGGCCACGGTGCGGACGATCGACAGGCCCAGCCCGGATCCCGGCCGGTCGCGGCTGCCCTCGCCGCGGGCGAAGCGCTCCAGCACCAGGTCCTTCTCCACCGCCGGGATGCCCGGGCCGCGGTCGGAGACCCGGATCACGGCCCGGCCGCGCTCGACCGCCGCCTCGATCTCGACATCGCCGGCCGGCGCATGGGTCAGGGCGTTGTGCACCAGGTTCCACAGCATCTCGCGCAGGGCCACCCGGTCGCCGCTGATGCCGGCCCGCGCCGCCTCCGGCGCCAGCGTGACCGACAGCCGGCCGGCCTCCTCGAAATCCAGGCGCTGGCGGACATCCTCGACGATGGCGTCGAGCGCGACGACGGTGGCCTCGCGGGCCTCCAGCCGGTGGCGCACGGTCGCGTCCATCAGCAGCTGGTTGACCAAGTGGCTAGCCTGGACCGCGTTCTGGTGGATCCGGACCACGCGGTCGCGCAGCCGGGCGGGGTCCTCCTCCTCGACCGCGACCTCGGCCTGGGCGCGCAGCGAGGCCAGCGGCGTACGCACCTGGTGGGCGGCGTCGGCGACCAGGCCGCTGACCCGCTCCATCACGCTGCGCAGCCGGGCGATGAAATCGTTCAGCGCCCCGGTCAGCTGCTGCACCTCGACCGGCACCGGCACCTGCACCGGCGACAGGTCCTCCGGCGCACGGCGGCGCAGCTCGCGCTCCATCACCACGAGGGGGGCGAAGGCATAGCGGATGCCGAACCAGACCAGCGCGATGGCCACCAGGCCGAGGGCAGCGAGGGGCAGGGCGGCCTGGCCCAGGATCTCCGACGCCAGGGCCTCCCGGGCGCCGCGGGTCTCGGCGACGCGGATGGTGGCCCAACCGGCCTTGCCCTCGACGAAGACCAGCCGGCCGACCGTGGCAATCCGCACCGCCTCGCCGTGATAGGTGCCGTCGATGAAGCCAGGGGTGGCCGAGGCAGCCGTCGGCAGCCCGGCGCCGAGGTCGCGATAGCCGGTGACGAAAGCGCCGTCGGGCGCCGCCACCTCGTAGAACACGCGGTCGTCGTCGGAGAAGTCGAGCATCGCCAGCGAGGCGGTGGGCAGCTCGACCGTGACCGCGCCGTCCTCGATCTGCACCGCGCCGGCGATGGTGAAGGCGGAGGCGGCGAGCAGCCGGTCGAAGGCGCTGTCCGACGCGCCGCGGGCATAGCCGCGGATCAGGGCCACCAGGCCGATGCCGGCCAGCAGCAGCGCCAGCACGGTCAGCGCCAGCATGCGCCGCCGGATCGAGGCGCGGCCGGCCCTGGCGGTCACTCCTTGGATCCGCGCGGCTGCACCCGGTAGCCGGTGCCGCGGAGGGTGACGATGTCGATGTCGGCGCCCTCCAGCTTGCGGCGGACGCGCGACACCAGCAGCTCCAGCGCGTTGACCGACACGTCCGCCTCGTCGCCGAACAGTTGCATCATCAGCCGGTCCTTGGCCGCGACCTGGCCGGCGCGGGTCAGCAGGATCTCCAGCAGCCGGAACTCGCGCCGGCCGAACTCGACATGCTGGCCGGCGACGGTGACGGCGCGGCCGGCCAGGTCCAGCGTGACGTTACCATGTGACACGGTGCTGCTGGTCTGGCCCGCCGGGCGCCGCAGCAGGGCGCGCAGCCGCGCCTCCAGCTCGCGCAGGTCGAAGGGCTTGACCAGGTAGTCGTCGGCGCCGAGGTCGAGGATGCCGACCTTGTCGTCGATCTCGGACCGGGCGGTGACCACCAGCACCGGGGCGTCGATGCCGCGCCGACGCAGGTCGCGCAGCACGGCGAAGCCGTCCTGGCCCGGCAGCATGATGTCCAGCAGCACGGCGTCGAAGGCATCGTGGCCGGCAGCCTCGGCGGCGGCCAGCCCGTCGCGCACCCATTCCACCGAATGGCCGGATTTGCGCAGCCGGTTCTCCACCGCCTCCCCGAGATCGGGATTGTCTTCGACCAGAAGGATCCGCATCAACCCTTCATGTCGGAAAGCGCAGGGCGCCGCAAGTCAGCCGGCGGCCTCGGAGAGCAGCCACAGCCGCATCGCCGCGACCTTGCGGGTGTCCCACAGCTCGGGCGGCGCGACGATGAAGAAGCCACGGCCCGGCGGCAGGCGGGTGGCGAGCGGCGGCGCCGCCAGCTGGCCGGCCCGCAGTTCGCGTTCGACCAGCGGGCGGGGCACCAGGGCGATGCCCTGGCCCAGCAGCGCCGCCTCGATCGCATGCAGCGTGTGGCTGAAGCGGACACCGCGCCGGGCCTCGGCTTCGTCGCGGCCGGCGGCGCGATACCATTCGGCCCACAGGAAATGGGAATCGTGCAGCAGTGGCACCCGGGTGCCGAGGTCGCCCGGGTCGAGCGTGCCGTCGGAACGGCACAGCGCCGGGCTGCACACCGCCACCGGGTCGGCCGGGAACAGCAGCTGCGCCGCCAGGCCGGGATCGATTCCGGTGCCGTAGCGGATGGCGATGTCGACGCCGTCACGGCGGAAATCGACCAGGTCGTTGGAGGCGGAGAGGCGGACATCGATGCCGGGATGGCGGCGGGTGAAGCCGTCCAGCCGCGGCACCAGCCAGCGCGACACGAAGCTGGGCGTGGCGCTGACCGTCAGCACATCAGCCTGCTGCGCGATCCGGGAAGCGGCGTCGGCGATCAGCCGGAAGGCCTGCTCGACCGGCGGCAGCAGCGCCTCGCCGGCCGGGGTCAGGGCCAGGCCGCGGGCATGCCGCTCGAACAGCGGGGCGCCCAGCGCCTGCTCCAGCCCGCGCACCTGCTGAGCCACGGCGCTCTGGGTCACGTTCAGCGCCTCGGCCGCCGCCCGGAAGCTGAGGTGCCGGGCCGCGGCGCGGAAGGCGCGCAGGCCGTTCAGCGGCGGCAGCCGGTCGGCGAGCATGTAGTTTTCCTGCAGCCCGGGTGAAGAACTTCCCGTTTGTCTCCTCCGCCCGGCAGGCGCCACTGTCAAGCATGCGCGACAAGGAGATCGAAGCATGAGCACGACCGAACGGGTGGCGATCGTCACTGCCGCCAGCAAGGGGATGGGCGCCGCGATCGCGCGCGAGCTGGCCCGGCGCGGTTATAAGCTGGCGCTGTTTGCCACCTCCGACGCGGTGACCGCGCTGGCGCAGGAGCTGGGCGGCATCGCCGTGCAGGGATCGGTGACCGAGCCGGCCGACCTGCAGCGCCTGGTCGATGCGACGCTCGAGCGCTATGGCCGGATCGATGCGGTGGTCAACAACACCGGCCACCCGCCCAAGGGCGACCTGCTGGCCATCCCCGATGGCGACTGGCATCTCGGCCTCGACCTGGTGCTGGTCAATGTGGTGCGGCTGGCCCGGCTGGTGACGCCGGCCATGGAGGCGGCCGGAAAGGGCGCGATCGTCAACATCTCGGCCTTCGGCGCGGTGCAGCCGGGTGCAGCCTTCCCGGTGTCGTCGGTGCTGCGGGCAGGGCTGTCGGCCTTCACCAAGCTCTATGCCGACCGTTACGCCGCCGCCGGCATCCGCATGAACAGCGTGCTGCCCGGCTTCATCGACAGCTACCCGGAGACGCCGGAACTGATCGCCCAGATCCCGACCCGGCGCTTCGGCACGGTCGAGGAGATCGCGGCCACCACGGCCTTCCTGCTGTCCGACGAGGCTGGCTACATCACCGGCCAGAACCTGCTGGTCGATGGCGGGCTGGTGAAGGGGATCTGAGCCCCACCCGGCCTTTCCCGAATTGTCATGCCCGGGCTTGACCCGGGCATCCAGGAGATGTCGACATTCTCTGGATTGCCGGGTCAGCCCGGCAATGACAGGGGAGGAGGTCAGGCGATATCCGCCGAGACGATCTTCTGCACCCCGGCCGCGGTCATCGCGGTCCAGGCCTTGGCCAGCGACCCTTCGGCGTCGATGCCGCGGCAGGCGTCGTCGACGACGAAGGCCTCGAACCCCGCCTTGCGGGCGTCGATGGCGCTGTAGCAGACGCAGAAATCGGTGGCGACGCCGACGGCGAAGACCCGGCGGATGCCGCGCTCCTTCAGATACCCGGCCAGGCCGGTGGCCGTGCCGTCGGCCTCGTTGAAGGCGGAGTAGCTGTCGACCGTCGGGTGATAGCCCTTGCGGATCACAAGCTCCGCCGTCGGCAGCTTCAGATCGGCCGACAGGTCGGCGCCTGCCGTGCCCTGGACGCAGTGGTCGGGCCAGAGCACCTGGTCGCCATAGGGCAGCTTGGTGGTCGAGAACGGCTTGGCGCCGGGATGCGCCGAGGCGAAGGAGACATGGCCCGGCGTGTGCCAGTCCTGGGTCGCGACGATGTTGTGGAAGCGCGGCGCCAAGGCGTTGATCACCGGCACCACCTTGTCGCCATCGGCGACCGCCAAGCTGCCGCCGGGCAGGAAGCAGTTCTGGACGTCGATGACCAGCAGCACGTCGGCGTCTCCCGGCGTGATCGTCGCGGCCGCGGCGATGCCGGAGCGCAGCCACGCGGCGCCCGCTATAGCGGCGCCGGCAGCGGCCAGAAATGTGCGGCGGCTGATCCGGGTCATAATGTTCCCCTTCCTGTCATGCAATGCCGGAAGGCTCGCATGGAGAGAGGGAGGCAACAAGTCCTAAAGATGGGACGTCAGGCGGCCTTTGCCGCCCGGCTGCGCGCGGGTTTGCTGTTCTTGTTGGCCTCACGCGCCTCCGCATCCGTCAGCGGCCGGGCGGCGAGGCGACCGGCGATGACACTGACCGCCATCAGCTGGAAGAAGTGGAACAGCATCAGCGGCGCCAGCACCAGGCCGAGCTGCGGCGAGGTGCCGAACATCAGCCGGGCCAGCGGCACGCCGGTGGCCAGCGACTTCTTCGAGCCGCAGAAGGTCGCGGCGATGGTGTCGGGCAGGTCGAAGCCGACCAGGCGGCAGACGCCCCACATCACGGCGAAGGCGATGCCGAACAGCAGCACCACGCCCACGACAATCTCGACCAGCACGATCGGGTCCTGCTGCGACCAGATGCCGGACGCCATGGAATCAGCGAAGGAGCCGTAGACGATCGCGAGGATGATCACCCGGTCGGCCATCTTGATCCGGGCGTAGTGGCGGTTGGCCCAGGCGCTGAGCAGCGGCCGCACCAGCTGGCCGAGGACGATCGGCAGCACCACCAGCAGCGCCACCTTCAGCAGCACCGGGCCGAGCGGCATCGCGGCGCCCTGGCTGTGGGTGTACCAGGCCATCAGCAGTGGCGTGGCAACGACGCCGATCAGGCTCGACAGCGTGGCGTTGAAGATCGAGGCAGACAGGTTGCCGCGCGCCAGCGACGTCATCGCCACCGAGGAGGAGATGGTCGAGGGCAGCACGGCGAGGAAGAAGAAGCCCAGCAGCAGCTCCGGCTGGATCCAGCCCTTGCCGAGCGCACCGGCGCCCAGCACCAGGGCCGGGAACAGGATGAAGGTGCCGGCGGTCGCCAGGAGGTGCAGCCGCCAATGCGACGCGCCGGCCCGCATCTTCTCCGGCGCCAGAGTCAGGCCGTAGAGGAAGAAGACGACCGAGACGCCGTAGGTCGAGATCCAGTCCCAGTGCAGGGGGCCGCCCGTGACGCCCGGTGTGGGCCAGAGACACGCCGCGAGGGCGACGAGGGGAAGGGCGATCATGAACCAGTCGGGCTTAGCCCGGCGTGTCTTGCTCATCACTCTCTCGCAACTTGCTCGGGTGACCCGTGCATTCCGTATACAAGATAGGATATGTCCGACCTGGACCACCCCCGATCCGGTATGGGTGTGTTGCAGTGCGGAAATGGTTGCTGCGGATGCGAAGGGGAGCGCGGCGGCAGCGCCTCCTATTCCCTTGCTCACCCGGCGGGCAGCGCCGATACCGCGGATCTGCGGAAGGCGCCGGGGGTGACGCCGACCTCCTTCTTGAAGGCGCGGTTGAAGGCGGCCGCGGAGTCGTAGCCGACGCTGCGCGCCGCCTCCGCCAGCGAGGCGCCATGCTGCTGGATCAGCCGCGAGGCGCGGTAGACGCGCCAGCGCGTGAGATAGTCGAACGGCGCCTGCCCGACGACGGCCCGGAAGCGCGCGGCAAAGGCCGAGCGGGACATGCCGGAGACCCTGGCGAGTGCGTCCACCGTCCAGTCCCTGGCGGGCTCCGCATGCATCGCCTCGATCGCCCGCGCCAGCTGCCGGTCCGAGACGGCCGCGAGCCAGCCATGGGCCGGCCCGTCGGGCTGCGCGGAATAAGCGCGGATCGCGTGCACGAAGAGCAGCTCGAACAGCCGGTTGACCACCGCCTCGGAACCGAGCCCGGGCGCCTCCGTCTCCGCCGCGAGCAACTCCAGCACCGACTGGAAGGCCAGGCTGCGGTTCTGTTCGAGCTTGAGGTGGAGCAGGGGCGGCATGACGTTCACCAGCGGCCGGGCCTCCAGCGTGTCCATCTCGAAGAAGCCGCTGATGAAGGTGGTGAGCGCGCCGCCGCCGCCGACCTCGATCCGGTTGCCGACGCGCAGCTTCTCGACGTCGACGCAATCCATCGGCAGCGAGTCCTCGCGGTCGTACATCCGGTAGGGCTCGCTATCGAGCATGATGAAGACGTCGCCGCCGCGCAGCGGGATCGGGTCCGGGTGGGTCGCCGTGGTCAGCACGCCGACCCCGCGGACGACCAGCACGAATTTCACGACGGGATCGCCGGAGGATTCGAAGGCCCAGGGCGCGGTCGCATCGAGCCGGGTGAAGGTCGCCTGGCGAATGCGCATCTCGCCCAGAATTTCGGTCAGAGGGTCCATGGCGCTCTCGCGGGTTTGGACGATCGAGCAATGAAACTGGACGTTCATCGCTCGACCGACCTCTCTTGCTTCCAATATATCGGCGGCAACAGGAGACACCAATGACCATCGCCATCGAGCAGGTCCGTCGGGCCAAGGGCGTTCATGCGGCGGTCGACGCGGCCGAGCGCGCCGCGGGGGCCTCCGTCCGGATCTGAGGAGCATCGAGATGAAAGCGATCGTGATGACGCATGTCGGCGGCACCGAGGCGCTGGCGCTGGCCGACCGGCCCGAGCCGGTGCCCGGCCCGGGCGAGGTGCTGGTCGAGGTTGCCGCCGCCGGCGTCAACTTCATGGATGTCGGCGTGCGCCGCGGCATGGCCTGGACCGAGATGCCCGACCCCAAGATCCTCGGCGTCGAGGGCGCGGGCCGGGTGGTCGCGGTCGGCGACGGCGTTGCCGGGCTGCGGCCGGGGCAGCGCGTCGCCTGGGTCTATGCGCCGGGCAGCTATGCCGAGCGCATCGTGGTGCCGGCGGCGTCGCTGGTGCCGGTGCCCGATGCCATCGACGACGCGACCGCGGCCTCGGTGATGATGCAGGGGCTGACCGCCAGCCACTTCGCGACCGACTTCTATCCGGTCCAGCCGGGCGACGTCGCCCTGGTCCATGCCGCCGCGGGCGGGCTCGGCGGGATCCTCAGCCAGATCGTCAAGCTGCGCGGCGGCCGGGTCATCGGACGCGTGTCCAGCGCCGACAAGGTCGCCGCGGCCCGCGAGGCCGGCGCCGATCACGTCATCGTCGACCGCGACGGCAGCTTCGCCGCGGAGGTCCTGCGCCTGACGGGCGGCGAGGGCGTGCATGTCGTCTATGACGGCTCCGGGCCGGCGACCTTCCGGGATTCGCTGGCCTCGCTGCGCCGGTCGGGCACCTTCTGCTGGTTCGGGCCCGTGCTCGGCGGCCCCGGGCCACTCGAGCTCATGAGCCTGCCGAAGAGCGTCAAGATCGGCTACGGCGTGTTCTTCGACCACATCCCCACGCCGGAGCTGCTGCGTAGCCGTTCGGCCCGGCTGTTCGACTGGATCGCCGACGGCAAGCTGAGCATCCGCATCGGCGGGACCTATGCGCTCGCCGAAGCCGCCCGGGCGCATGCGGATATGGAACGTCGCGCCACGACGGGCAAGCTGCTGCTGGTCCCGTGACCGACGGCTCAGCTGCTCAGCCCACACGCCAGATGAAATACGGCCAGTCCGGCGTGTCGAAGGGCAGGGCGGTCCAGCGCGGCGCCTGTAGCGGCCGGTCGCTGACCACCAGGCCGCCGGGCGCCATCAGCTGGTCGATCAGCCCGGCCAGCCAGCCGGCCTGGGCGGCGTCGCGGGCGCGGTCCTCGCTGCCGAAATCGGCATGGGCCAGCGCGGCGGGGATCCACGGGGTCCAGCCGGGCAGGGTGGCCAGCGTCTCGCGGAAATCGCCCAGCACCAGGTCGGCGCCGGCCGGCGCCGCATCCGCCGGGGCGTGCAGGTCGCGGTCGAAGGCGATGATCCGGCGCTCCGGGAACAGCTTGCGCAGGTGGCTGTAGGTGCGGCCCTTGCCCAGCCCGATCTCCAGCACCGGGCCGGGCACCATCTCCTCCGCCGCCCGCTCCAGCGCCCGGCGCTGGGTGTTGAGGCGGGCGATCATGCGGTCGAGGCGGCTGTCCATGGGGCGGCTCCGGGCAGGCTCCGGGGTGTCGAGGGCCGCCACTGTAGGTTTGGCCGGGGATGCCGTCGATCCCGCGAATGCACATCGAGATCGGTCGTCCGGACAAATTCTCCGCTCTGTCACAACCGGGGTATAGGGTCGCCGCATTCCGCCCGACACCGAGGACAGGTCATGACCGCCCCTTCCTACGCCACCTGGCACACCGACCCGCAGAAAGAGGCCGCGATGGGCCCCTCGCATGCCCCGCTGTGGCGCCATTTCATCGAGACGTTGCCGGACCGCGACCTCGCGACCCGGACGGTCCTGGATTTCGGCTGCAACCGCGGCGGCTTCCTGCGTCTGCTGCACACGCTGCGGCCGTTCCGCCGGGCCGTCGGCATCGACATCGCCTCGGATTCGATCGCGGCGGCGACCGCGGCGAAGGGTGACCTGCCGCTCCAGTTCGAGGTGGCGACGGATCTGGCGCCCTGGGCGGACAGCTTCGACATCGCCTTCAGCTACGAGGTGATCTATCTGCTGCCCGACCTGGCCGGCCATGCCAGGGGCATGTTCGATGCGCTGCGCGACGGCGGTGTCTATTACGCGGTCACGGGCTGCCACACCGAAAACCCGCTCTGGCCGCGGTGGCGCGAGGTGATCGGCGGCGCCAGCAACGCGCCGGTGCAGAACCGCGCGCCCCAGGACTTCATCGACGCCTTCGCCGCGGCCGGCTTCGCCGTCTCGGTGAAGCGCTTCGGCTATGACGGCTTCATCCCGGCGACCAAGGACCGGTCCTACTATCCCAGCATCATCGATGCGATCACTTATGCCGCCGACCACAAGCTGCTGTTCCGGCTCGAGAAACGCGCCTGAGGCGCCGTTGTGGCCGCGATCCGGCGCAAGCCCGGCAGCGTCCTCTGGCACCAGCTGGTGGACGCGCTGGCGGCGGAGATCGCATCGACGACTATCAGCGGGTGTCGACCTCGATCCAGGCTCGGACGTCGACTTCGGAGGAGGCCCGCCTCCTCCGGCAGCCGAAATCCCCCCATCATGGTTGTGGACAAGGTCGATGCCGATCTCGACGGGGTTCCGTTCTGCTTCTCCAGCGCGGCGTGGTCGGCCGAACGCGTGTCCTTCACCGTCGCCGGCGGGACTCGCGCCCGCTCCGAACACATCTCTTGAACGGACGGCGATTCTTGAACGGACGGCGATCTGCTCCATATGATTGAGCAACCGCTCACTCATTTCCGGATCATGGCCCGTCCCCTCAGTGAAGAAAAGCGCGACGCCATCCTGGCCGCCGCCGCCGATCTGATCGCCGCGCAGGGTCTCGGCGCCTCGACCGCCAAGATCGCCAAGGCGGCCGGCGTCGCCGAAGGCACGCTGTTCACTTATTTCCCGACCAAGGACGACCTGCTGAACCAGCTGTTTCTCGAGATCGAGAGCGACCTCGCCGGTTCGGTACTCGCCGCCGGTCTCCCGGATGGCGATCCGCGCGACCGCGTCCGGCACCTCTGGGACCGGCTGATCGACTGGGGGCTGGCCAATCCGGTCCGGCGCAAGGCGCTGCGCCAGCTCAAGGTGTCGGATCGCATCAGGGCAGACAGCCTGCGGCGTTTCGAGGCCCAGTTCCGCGAGGCCCGCGCCATGGTCGAACAATGCCTCGCCGGGCACGTCGACCCGGCCCGGATGCCGTTCTACATCGACACGGTCCTGCTCGGGCTCGCGGAAATCGCCATGGACGCGATCACCGCGAATCCCCAGGACCGTGAATCGATCCGCCAGGCCGGCTTCGACCTGTTCTGGAAGGGCTCGGCCGCCTGATCCATTTGCTTCGTTAATGAGCGTGGACTCACTCAATGAAGGAAAGTGAGATGTCGAACCGCAATGGCTTCACCGAAGCCGATGTGCCCGACCAGTCGGGCAAGTGCTTCATCGTCACCGGGGCCAACACCGGCCTCGGCTTCGAAGCGTCGCGCGTGCTCGCCGCGCGTGGGGCGCGGGTGCTGCTGGCTTGCCGCGACCAGGCGAAGGCGGAGGCCGCGATGGCGCGGATTCGCCAGGCGAGCCCCAGGGCGGACCTCGCTGTCCTGCCGCTCGACCAGGCGGACCTCGCCAGTGTCCGGGCGGCGGCGGATCTGGCGGCCCGCGAACCGCGGATCGACGCCCTGATCAACAATGCCGGCGTGATGTTCCCGCCCCTGACGCGCACCAGGCAGGGCTTCGAGCTGCAGTTCGGCGTCAACCATCTGGGCTGCTTCGCCCTGACCGCGCTGCTGCTGCCCAAGCTGGCCGAGACCGAGGGGGCGCGGGTGGTCGTGACCTCGAGCATCGCCCATCGCGGGGCGAAGCTCGACTGGGACGATCTCAATGCCGAGAAACGCTATGACCGGTACCGGCGCTATGCCGCCAGCAAGCTCGCCAATGCGCTGTTCGCCTTCGAGCTGGACCGGCGCCTGCAGGCCTCGGGCTCGCCGGTCGCAGCGGTGGGCTGCCATCCGGGTATCGCATCGACCGACCTGGGACGGCATATGGGGGCGCTGAAGATCCTGCTGTCGCTGGTCAGGCTGGGCCTCAACAGCGCCGCGATGGGCGCCTGGCCCACCCTGCAGGCGGCGGCCGGTCCCGTGACCCCCGGCGGCTATTACGGACCGACCGGCTTCCGGGAGTTCAGGGGCGTCTCCGGCGAGGCCTCGCCGACCCGGCAGGCCCGGGACCCCGCCCTGGCCCGGCGGCTGTGGGACGCCTCGGTTGCGATGACCGGCATCGATCCGGGCCTGCCGGCAGCGGCATGACGGAGGCTTGGCTTACCGCCGTCCGGCTTGGTAAGGAAGGCGGCGCCCCGCCGCCCGGAGGCCGCAGCGAAAGGACCGACATGCTCGACCGCCGTACCCTGCTCAAGCTGGCCGCTGCCACCCAGATGTTCGGGATGTTCGGCGGCGCCTCCGCCCTGGCCGCGCCGCCGGCGGGGCTGCGCTACGGCGAGGCCGGGCCGTTCTCCTATGACTGGCTGAAGGGCCGCGCCCGCGCGCTGGCGGCCGCGCCCTACGCCTCGCCGCCGCGGCCGGATCCGGCGACCGTGGAGTCGATCGACTACGACGCTCATGGCAAGCTGAAGTACAAGCCGGAATACGCGCTGTACGGCGACGGCCAGCCGGGAGCCTATCCAGTCACCTTCCAGCATGTCGGCCGGTTCTTCCCGAAGACCGTGAAGATGCATGCGGTCGACCCCGCCGCCGGCACGGCGCGCGAGATCACCTACGACCCGCAATACTTCACCGTCGGCCCGGACAGCCCGGCCGCCAAGCTGGCGCCGGAGGCCTCGGCCTTCGCCGGCTTCTGGATCCAGGAGGCCAAGGACAAGGGCGACTGGAAGACCGAGGAGCCCTGGGTGGCCTTCCTCGGCGCCTCCTATTTCCGCGCCAAGGGCGAGCTCGGCCAGGTCGGCCTGTCGGCCCGCGGCATCACCATCACCCCGGGCTCGGGCGGGCCGGAGGAGTTCCCGGACTTCATCGGCTACTGGTTCGAACCGGCGAATTCCGACGCCGATGCGGTGACGGTCTACGCGTTGCTCGACGGCCCCAGCCTGACCGGCGCCTATCGCTTCCTGATGCGCCGCACCGCCGGCGTGGTGATGGATGTCGAGACCACCCTGTTCCTGCGCCAGCCGGTCGAGCGCCTGGGCGTGGCGCCGCTGACCTCGATGTTCTGGTACTCCGAGACGGTGAAGAAGACCGCGATCGACTGGCGGCCCGAGGTGCATGACAGCGACGGGCTGGCGATGTGGACCGGCGGCGGCGAGCACATCTGGCGGCCGCTGAACAACCCGGCCCGGATCGTGGTCTCCAGCTTCTCCGACCAGTCGCCGCGCGGCTTCGGCCTGCTGCAGCGCGACCGCAACTTCGACCATTACGAGGACGGGGTGCGCTACCACCTGCGCCCCTCGGCCTGGATCGAGCCGCTGGGCGACTGGGGCCGCGGCCAGGTGCAGCTGGTCGAGCTGCCGACCGACGACGAGATCCACGACAACATCGTCGCCTACTGGCACCCGGAGGCGCCGACCAAGGCCGGCGACGAGCTGCCCTTCGCCTACCGCATCCACTGGCTGGCGGACGAGCCCTACCCGACGGATCTGGCGCGGGTGGTGGCGACGCGCCTCGGCCGCGGCGGCCAGCCCGGCCAGCCGCGCCCGGAAGGCGTGCGCAAATTCATGGTCGAGTTCCTCGGCGGCCCGCTGAAGGACCTGCCCTTCGGGGTGAAGCCGGAGCCGGTGTTCTGGGCCTCGCGCGGCACCTTCTCCTCCTACACCTTGATGGAGGCGGTGCCGGACGACGTGCCCGGCCATTGGCGCGTCCAGTTCGACCTGGCGGTCGACGGCGACGACCCGGTCGAGATGCGGCTGTTCCTCAAGGTCGGCGACCAGGTTGCGTCTGAGACCTGGCTGTTCCAGTACCGGCCCTTCGTGTCCGACGCCCGGCCGGTGGGGAACTGACGCCGCTACTGGTAGCGGTTGAAGGAGTAGCGCCGGACCAGCCGGGCCACGGGCAGGCAGTCGCCGACGGTGAGGGGGCGTTCGCCGCGGGCGTCCTGCACGGCGATGACCGCCTCCCTCAGTGCTGGACAGGCCTGGAACAGGGCATTCAGGGCGACTCCTCCGGGATCCGCCGCCGCCTCCCGATCGGTTGCGACCTTGAGAATATCCGTTTCCGGCGCGCTCGCCTTCAGCCCGTCGTAGAGCGCGTCGGCCACCTCCACCGGCTGGCCGGTCTCGACCGCCACCAGCAGGGCGACGATAGGGCGACTCGCCTCGGCATCCGCCGCCGGTAGGGGCGATGAGGCGGGATCGCTCATCCGCGTCCGCACGAGCCGGTAGACATTCACCAGCCGCTTGGCGCCGCGCGGGGTGCGTGGGGCGATCGTGCCGATCGTAGGGCTGGACAGGAAATTGACCTCGTCCTGCGACAGCTTGACGGCTTCGAGCGCGATGTCCAGATCATCCTCCCGCTTGTTGCCGGTTCCGGTTGTCTGCCCACTGGATTCGCCCGATCGCTTCGGTACGTCGGCAGTGCTCGGCCAGCCCTCGTTTGGCAGTTCCCCTCTCGCTTTCGCCGACTGATCGCTTCCGTCGGTTGCCTGCTCTCCTCCGCCAACGACTGTATCGCGTTCGAGCAGGCCGCGAACGAAAGCGCCGTAGCTTCCGCCCCTCTCATCGTCGGCATTGAGCGGGCGCAGCCAGAACGGCAGCTGAAAAATCTTCTCGAGATAGGCGATGGCGCGCTTCCGCCGTTCCAGATCCACCGCTCCCCTTTGCCGTTCCGGATCCGCGGCCTCGTCAGACACCGCGGGCCCAACTGGCATGCCCATCTCAGTCTGCGCTGCCAGCGCCGCCTGGATCCACGCCACGTCGACCGCGACCACGACCACAAATGCCTGAAAGGCCAGCAGCAGATGGACCGCCTGCAGCACCTCGTACACCTGCCGGTGCGTGCAGCGGTCGAGATCGTCGATGTACAGGATGATGCGGTCGGGAACGTCCTCATGGGTGTTGCGGTTAGCGGGCTTCTTCTCGGTGACGATTGTGTCGACCGCCTGGAACAGCCGCCGTGCCCGGCTGATCAGCCCGATCTCGCGGTCGATCGCCTTGGTGTCCGGATCGTCCTCCAGCACGTAGCGCAGCAGCCGCGGCGAGTTGCTGAGTCCGTCGGAGCTGACATAGCGGGCCAAGGCACTGCTCGCCCGCGCCGCCGCGTCCCGTCGCGCCGCCGCTTCCGCTTCCATGGCCTTCAGCGCCGCTTCCTTCTCCAGGACGGTCTTCAACCCGTCTATGACGCTGGATTTCAGCGTCTGGGCGAAACTGGCGGTGCTGCGCAGGATTGAGGCGACGGCCTTGATGCCCGGGAGGACGGCGCCGGTCGCCGCACCCAGGGCGGCCAGTGCCGACCATCCGCCGATACCGGTGACGAAGCTGACGATGCTCATGGGATCGAGCAGCGTCGCGGCTGCGATGGACGCCAGGACGAACAGAACGGCGAGAGCGGCCGCGGCCGTCCGCCAGGAGGTCGCCCTCACCGAGTCCCAGATGAGCCTCAGCTGTCCCAGGATCGACTGGGCCGACTTGGCTGCGCTGACGAAGTCGTCGATGCCCTTCGTAGGGTCGTCCTGATAGGCGCGGCGGCCGAGCTCGACGAGATCAGGCTTGTGCTTTTCATAGGCCGTCGTGATCGTCTCGACCAGGGCGTGTGAAAAGACCTTGGACTGTTCTGCTTTGAGCTCCTTGATCGCCGCGTCGCGCTCTTTTCGCGCCTCGACGATGAGGCGGTCGCCTTTGTTGACCGCTTCCTCCGCTGCTCCCGCCGCCTTCGTGAGCTGCTGAACGTGGTCATTGACCTGGGTCACAAGCTTGGCATGAGCCACCTTGCCCTGGCGCGAGAAGCCGCCGGCGCGCAACTGGTCGAAGAACTCGGCGGTCAGGCTGGCCCACAGATTGGCGTCGGCGAATTGCCAAGCGTTGAAGCGGATCTGGACGACCTGGGAGATGAATTCGTGATTGGCGTCTGCCGTCTCGCCGACGTCGCGACGTGTCGACGCCTTCGCAGCCACCTCCCCGGTGATCCTGGCTATCTCCGCTTCGAGACGGTCCATGAATGTGGATTTGCCGGCGCCCCAACCACCAAAAATGCCGACCGAGAGAGGCGTGGTCCCCTCCTTGAGACAAATCATCCGTGCGAGAGCGACAATATCCGGGTCCGTACCGAGATGGTCTTTGCTCGATGGGTCATAAGCGGCAGGGCGATCGTTGGTGAAGCGGGGCAGGAACTCCGTGCGCGGTGATGGATTGGTCAGCAGGATCTCCCGCCAGGCCCTCAGATTTTCGTCTCGCTCCGCATTCAGTTCGATCCTGGCATAGAGCGCCCGCCGCAGATCCGCCAGATCGGCTGCAGTCGGAGCCCATTCGAAGCTGGCGAACGCGTCTGCGGCGCTTCTCGAAGCCAGCATCGCGGCAAAGAGGTGGCGCAGATCCGCGGAGTCACGCCTGACGGTCTGGTTCGCGTAGCCGGTGGCGATTCTGAGAGCGTCGCGAACGGATGTCGAGGGGATGACCTCGAAGCCCTCTTTGAAAGCACCAAGGAGGGCCTCCGCGTCAGTCATGGCCCCGTTGGCAACGGACTGGAGGCGGATGTTGTTGCTGTCGCCAACCCGCTTCGAGAGCCATTCGGCAAACCAGGCCGCTTCGTTTCCGTAATTCCGAGAGACCTCGTCTGGGAGACCGACCGACAGCATCGCAAGAAAAAATGCCCTCAGATCGAGAACGATCTCCCGTCTCTCCCGATCGATCTTTGCATACCGGGTGATTCTCCTGAGAACCAAGACGAAGCCTGGCGATCTGCGATTGACTGAGTTGCCGAAGGAATCCCGCGCCTTCTTCTCTAGATTGTCCCAGAGAGCCAGGGATTCAGTCTCGTCGGATCTGGATACGGTATCGGACGTAGATGTTGTATTGTTATCCACAAATACCTCCACTGCAATTCATTGATCGTAATCGGTCCGGCTGGTGTCAGAAAATGCGCGGGTGATCCGCGTCGGCTTATAAATTATGGCCGCTGCGAGCCTGTGACGAAGGCCCGAAGCAAGCGTTCAATGTTGATCATCATGCCAGCAAACACGCTGCCTCGCCATTGGTCGAGCCGCGACAAGCCCGGCGTCGCGGATTGCCGGCGCGCCGCCAAGCTACAGCGCCTGGGCGTTGTCCTTGCCGTCGGGCCACCAGATGCGCCAGTCGCGCTGGCCGATACGGCAGGCGATGCCGCCGCCACTGCGCGGGCCCTCAGGCCCCTCGACCGCCTCGACGAACTCGCGGCAGAAGCGGCCGGAAGCGTCGATGAAGGTCGAGACCGGGCGCACTCGGCCGGTCGACGGGCCGTCGCGCCATGGCGTCTCGACGCCGTTTGGCGCCTGCTCCAGCACCTCGGCCCGCCGGGCCTCGACCGCCTGCTGGGCGGCCAGGCGCAGCTGCTCCGCCGTCTCGATCCGGGCCACCCGGTTCTCAAGCCGGTCGATCACGCTGAGCGCGGTCCAGCCGCCGCCGATGACCGCGAGCAGCGCCACGGCGGCGGCGATCGCCCCGAGCCAGCGGGCGGCCGGGCGGCGTCGCGGTCTCTGAGGAATGGCGGCCGGTCGCGGTGCCAGCAGCCCGGCCAGGGCCGGCGGCAGCGGCTCCTCCACGGCCGGGAAAGCGGAGGTCAGCAGCGCCGCCATCTCGCGCTCGTGCCGCAGCGTCGCGGCCAGGGTCGGGTCCTGGGCCAGTGCCGCCTCGACCAGCCGGCGGCGCTCCGGGTCCAGCGTGCCGTCCGCATATCCGGCGATCCAGTCGGTGTCGATCGTCATGGTCGCCTCCTTCACCGTCGCACCGCCATGGCCATGGCGGCGACCGAGCGCCGCGCCAGCAGGTGCTGCAGCGCCTGGCGGCCACGATGCAGCCGGCTCATCACCGTGCCCACCGGCACGTCAAGGGCGTCCGCCGCGGCGGCGTAGCTGAGGCCGCCGGCCGAGACCAGCAGCAGCACGCTGCGCTGGTCCTCCGGCAGCCGGTCGATCGCCCGCTGCACCGCCGCCAGCATCAGCGTCGCCTCGACCTCGGCCTCGGCGTCGCCGCCTTGCAGCGTGTCCGGATCGACCGGCTCGGCCATGTCGCCGCGGCGGCGCCCGGCCCGCAGCCGGTCGAGATGCAGGTTGTAGGCGATGCGGAAGATCCAGCCCTGCAGGGTGGCGGCCGCGGCCGCCTGATGGGCCCGCTCCAGCGCCCGCTCGCAGGTGGCCTGCAGCAGGTCGTCGCCCTCGGGGGAGGAGCCGGCGAGGGCGCGGGTGAAGGCGCGCAGCCGCGGCAGCGACGCCAGCAGCGCCCCCCTCACATGCTCCGCCGGATCGGACATATCACCACCCTGCTGTTGCGAATCATCCGTCCGCGCCGACGTATTAACGTGCGACAGGGCCTGTCGTCCCGATCCGGATCCGAATATTTTTGCGTGGCTCCGGGGAATGACCGTGGCCCCCCGGACGTCAGAGTTATGACACGGGCCGTCGCGGCCCGCTTCGACACTAGGATTTCGGAGTTCCCTATGCGTATCCGTTCTGCTGCGACACTGCCCATCGTGGCTGCTTTCGGACTGCTCTACGCCACCGCGGCGAGCGCCGCCGCCTGGGGCGATCTCAAGGACGTCTCCAAGCCGCAATTCATTACCGTCAAGGACAATGGCCACGGTGGTGGGAATGGTGGCGGCAACGGCGGCGGCAACGGCGGCGGGAACGGCGGGGGGAACGGCGGGGGCAACGGCGGGGGCAATGGGGGCGGGAACGGTGGTGGGAACGGCGGCGGCAACGGCAACGGGGGCGATAAGGGCGGAAACAGCGGCAACGGGGGCGGGAACGGCGGGGGTAATGACGGCGGCAATGGGAACGGCAACGCCGGCGGGAAGGCCAGCAGCAGCGGCAGTGGTTCCAGCAGCACCGGCACCGGCGTCGACAGCTCCGGGGATGACGATGACAGCCCCGGCAACAGCGGCAAGATCCGGGGCAATCGCCACGGAACCGGCGCCGCCAGTGCGACGGATGACTCCGACGGTCCGGGCAACAGCGGCAAGACCAGGGGCAACCGCCATGGAACCGGCGTCGCCAGCTCGACCGATGACCTCGACGGTCCCGGCAACAGCGGCAAGGCCAGGGGCAAGCGGCCCGACAAGGTCGACACCATCTCGCTCGACGACGACACCACCGCCGCGCTGATCGGCTCCGGCTGGTCGCCGACGGTCGGCAACGGGACGTTCTCCAACCACGGTCAGCGCGTCTCCACCCTGGTCGGCCTGGCCAAGGAACTCGGCTACGGCGCCGATGTCGGCGCCATGCAGGCCAATTTCGGCACGCCGCAGGAGACGGGCATCCGCGCCCTGCAGGAGCGGATCGCCGAGCTTAAGGCCGATCCGTTCGCGGACCCGGACAAGATCGACGCGCTCGAGGCCGAGCTCGCCGACCGGATCGTGGAGGTCAAGCCCGGCACCGGCCCGACGGGCGACTGGGAGACGACCAATCTGGATGTCGACGGCAATGGCGTGGTCGATGACCGCGACCTGGCCCTGGCCCGCGAAGGCTTCCGCCCGTTCGACTGACGATCCTGGACGGGAACGCCGCCGGCAGGGTCTGGCCTTGCCGGCGGTGCTGTTGGCTGTCCGGCCCACTCAGTCGAACCGCAGCGGGATGTTGATCGTGACGCCCGGGGCCGGGGCGTAATAGTAGGGCGGCGGCTCCACATAGACCGGCGCCGGCCGGCGGTAGTAGTAGGGCCGCTCGTAATAGCCGTAATACGGTCGCTCATAGACCACGACCGGCGGCCGCGGCCGCGCATAGTAGTAGCTGTGGCCGTAGTGGGGCCGCGCCCAGGGCGGGCCGCCGCCATGCCAGGGCTTGTGATGGGCCAAGGCCGGCCCGGCGGTCGCCAGCACCGCCAGGACGGTCAGTGCCGGCACGAGGATGCGTCGTCTCAAGCTCATCTCGATCAATCCCCTTTCCGGGCGCCCAGACGGACGCCCCTCAGACCAGGGACGATCGAGCTCCGCGCTTTATTCCATCGATCAGGCGGCGAAGCCGGGATCCTCCCGCAGCAGCCGGCGCTTGATGCTCTCCAGATGCAGCCGGGCGCTCTCCTGGTCGCCTTCGCGCATCTGCCGGTAGGTGCGGCGGGCGATCTCCGCCGGCACCGGGCGCAGCGTCCGGCCGGTGCTCAGCGCCTTGACCTGCACCGCGGCGGCGCGCTCGAGATAGTAGAGGTCGTCCCAGGCTTCGGCGATGGTCGGTCCGCACACCATCACGCCATGGTTGCGCAGGAAGACGATGTCGGCGTCGCCCAGAGTCGCGGCGATCCGGTCGCCCTCGGCCTCGTCCAGGGCCAGGCCGTTATAGGCGTCGTCGACCGCGGTGCGGCCGTAGAATTTCAGCGCCGACTGCCCGGCCCAGACCAGCGGCTCGCCCTCGACCATGCTCAGCGCCGTGGCGTTCGGCATGTGGGTGTGGAAGGCGGCCCGCACCCGCGGCAGTTGCTTGTGCAGCCGGGCATGGATGTAGAAGGCCGTCGCCTCCGGCCTGCCGTCGCCGTCGATGACGTTGCCGTGGAAGTCGCAGACCAGCAGGCTCGACGCCGTGACCTCGGCGAAGGCCAGGCCGTAGGGGTTGACCAGGAACAGGTCGTCGCGGCCGGGCACCATCGCCGAGAAATGGTTGCAGATGCCTTCCTCCAGCCCCAGCCGCGCGGCCATGCGGAAGCAGGCGGCCAAGTCGATCCGGGCCTGGCGCAGCGCCGCCCAGTCGATCTCGCCGATGTTCGAGAGGCGGGACGGGTCGGCGGCTTGCAGCTCATGGGCCATGGCGGGGCCTCCTGTCGGGCGAGGGGTTCAGAACCAGCCGGCATCCTTGAACAGTGCGGGCAGTCCGTCCAGGGCTGGAAGCGCCGTGTCGGGCGCATGGCCGTCGGGCGGGCGGCGGCCTGTGCCGTGGCGGTGATGGCTGACGGGGCCTCGCCGACCTGACGGGAACTCCAATCGACCAGGCCGCTCATGCGGAGTCTC
>NZ_VCCH02000071.1 GCF_005938675.2 Mycobacterium sp. KBS0706 | reverse complement strand
GCCCGGCATGATGGCTGCTTTCGGGCACCCTGCCGCGGGCTTGGCGGGCGGGGATGGGCAGGAAGCGGAAGCTGCGGCCGAGATCGCTTAATGACCGCTCCGAACGGTAGCGGACGCCCTATTCGCGGTGCCGGCGCCTGTAGGCTTTGCGCGATAAAGGCGCTGTCACGCCTCGGGACTGATCAGCCACGATTTGCGCGAAAAAGGGCGCCCTCCGATGGCCGGTTTCCTCGGATACGACTATCGGTGATTCCTGTCACGTGATCCGGACGTGCCGCGTAATCTGTCCGTTGCTCTCCCAATAGGTCTTCTTGTTGGCGATCAGCGGATCGTCCATCGCAGGCTGAACATTGCCGGCTGTATCTATGGCGCGAGAGGTAATTGCGTGCTCGCCGGGCGTGGCCGGCCAGTCGAGGTGCCAGAAGCGCCACGCAAACGGCGACTTGTCCGCTTTCTCGAGCGCGGCCTTCGCCCAGGGGCCACTATCGACCTTGACCTCGACGGCGGCGATCGGCACAGGCCCCCACGCCATCCCGGCGATGCGATAGTGGCCGTCGTTCAGCGTCACCCGCGCCGGAGCGGACTTCAGCAGGCACGGACCCACGGAGCTTTCCACAACGACAGTTTCTCCATCGTGCCGCTCTTCGCGTACGGAGACGTAGTCGCGCCCCATGAAGCGATTCATGAATGGCGTGTCGCGCACTTCGATACGGCGCAGCCATTTGACGTTGGCAACGCCGTACCAGCCCGGTGCGATCAGGCGTACCGGCGCACCGTGGTCCGTCGGCAGCGCTTCTCCGTTCATTTCGTAGCAGAGCAGATTCGCCGGATTCATCGCGTCCTTGATCGACATGGCGCGCGCGAAATTCGCAGTGAACGTCAGCTCCAGCGGCGTGCCCGCACGCAGTACCTCGGTTCCCTGATCGGCACCAAAGAACACAATCTCGATGGCGTTGCTCTTGACCCGTGCCGCCGTCAAGATGTCTGCGAGCGAAGTGCCGCCCCATTCAGCATTGCCGATCCCGCTCGTGAAGAATGGAAGTCCGTTATTTCCCGAGCACTCTAATGTGTAGTTGACGCTTTGGCGCGGCTTGGCCTTCAGATCGTCAAGTGTGAGGCTGAGCGGCGTGCCGACATTTCCACCGACCTCGAGCTTCCATTTGGCTGGATTGATCTTTGGCCACTCGTAATGACCAATGCTGAAGAACTTGTCATTCGGTGTGATCCAAGTGTCGAGGCTTTCCCAAGATCCGAGATTCTTGATAACTGCCTGAGCTGGCGGCGGCACGGGCGGGGGTTGATCCGACCAAGGGACGATCTTACCCACTTCTTGCGCAAACGCGGCCGAACCGTAACGATCCAGTAGCAATAACCCGGCTGCTGTGCCGGTGCTGAGCAGAAATTGCCGACGCTGTAGCTGTTCCACTGACAACTCCTCCCTATTTTGGGGCGCAGCCCACCCGGACACCTGGTTGCCGATATGCGCTGCTTCCTGGCTGACCGGCTTGGCCCTCTCGTCGACCCTCCGAGCCCTGATCAGCTACTTCGCTGCCTCGGTCGCCTTAATTGCCTCACGCATCAACACGGCACCGCCGTCGATCTCCTTTCTGAAGGCGGCCATGTCGACCTGATTTCCGTTCAGACCGTGCTCCACTGCCGGCACATGGCCCAAATCGGCCGAGCGCACGACATCTCTCTATTGGTTCTCAGTTGAGCCAACAGCATATGATGTCTATTGAAGTAGCGATCTAGCCCCGAAATGCCCTAGTCTGTAGTCTAGGCGATGCGAGGTGTTTTCATCTGTCGATGGTCAGCATGGATTAATTCCCAGGGTTGAGAATTTTTACTTCGTCCATCGATAACGATGCGCCTATTTATTTTACCAGTCACGAAGATTCGTGATCAATGTCTGCAAAATTTCTTCCTCAACTGTGCCGGGAATGCCTGGCAGTCCATCGAATCGCGGATGTCCAGCCTCGGATGCCCCATCATCCAAGAGCGCGCGCCAGGCTCCACCATGCCTTCGGTTGACGGCAGGATGGATTCTGGCGCTGGCGTTCTCTCGATTTGGAGATATTATCCCGAATATGAGAGATTCGACGCCATCGCAGCTCCTCTTCGGCCTCGGCCACAATGGCGGTCCGCCGCTGGAGGAGGAGCATCCGGATTCAGCGCCGTCCTGGCGGCATTTCTGCTGGAAGAAGGCGCATGCCGCCGCGTGGAAGACGCCGCCGCGCGAGGTGGCGCTGCGCCGCCTGGCCCGGGCCGAGGAGCTCGGCATGAGCTATCGCGACTACACGCTGGCGATCATGGAGGGGAAGTATCTCTAGCCGGTCGCCATCAGCAGCACATAGCAGAGGATGACCACGGCCAGGCATCTGAACGCCCAGGCGACATAGCGGTACTTGGCCTGGCAGATCGCCGCCAGGTTGCGGGCGTTGGCGGTGTATTCCGCGGCGATGAAGCCGGGCTCGGTGCGGCGGGAGGCGTGATCCAGCCGCTCGCCGGCCTGGGGCCAGGCCGCCCAGTACAGGCAGGCGCCGCCATTGCGCTTGCGTGGCAGCAGCACCAGCGCGACGCAGACCAGCCCAGCGGCCAGCGCGACGACGAGGGCCAGGCACAGGACCCATTTGGCGGAGGGGAAGGGGACGATCCTGGTCCAGGTGAAGACCGACCGCATCTCCGGCGACCACGCCACCAGCGCGATCAGGAAGGTGAAGATGTAGGCCGCCTTCTGGTCGGCGATCTTGATCTGCTCCTGGAAGGTCTGGTTGATGGTCTTCAGGTAGTCGATGTGTTCGGCGGCATTCATCTGAGGCTGGACAATTCCACGATAGAAATACCCGGTTGGGAATAAAGGCTGAGCCGGGAAATGGCAAGCCGCCTACACCCTATAGCCCTCTGCGCGCCACTCGCGGGCGGTGCTAGTATTGGCAGCCGGCCCGCGGGGCTCAGGCTCCACGTCAAGCGCCTCCCGGTGCCGGACAGGGAGTGCAATCATGGCAACCTATGTCTTGCTCGGCGACTGGACCGAGCCCGGGATCCGTGCCGTTGCCGACTCGCCGAAGCGGCTCGACGCGGCCAAGTCTCTGCTCCAGGAGATGGGCGGCCAGTTCAAGGCCTTCTACATGACCATGGGCGAGCACGACTTCGTGCTCGTCTATGACGCGCCGGACGATGCCGTCGCGGCCCGCTTCACCTTGATGACGGGCCGTCAGGGCTTTGTCCGGACCAGCACGCTGAAGGCGTTCCCGGAAGCGGCCTACCGCGAGATCATCAACTCGGTCGGCTAGCCGGCCGAGCGCTCGCGGGCGGATGCCGGTGGCGCGGCGCGCAAGTGCCGCGCCATCAGCAGGGCGATCGCGGCGGCGGCGGCCAGGCTGGCGGCCAGCAGGGCCATGCCGGCGGTGAAGCTGCCGGTCGAGTCCTTGATCCAGCCGACCGCATAGGGCCCGACGAAGCCGCCGAGATTGCCGATCGAGTTGATCAGGGCGATGCCGCCGGCCGCGGCGGTGCCGCCGAGGAACGCCGGCGGCATGGTCCAGAACGGCCCGAGCGTGGCGTAGATGCCGACCGCGGCGACGCCGAGGCAGACCAGCGACAGCACATTCGACGAGGTGGCGATGCTGGCGGCGAAGCCGATGGCGCTGACCAGGGCCGGCAGGGCGACATGCAGCACGCGCTCGCCGGTGCGGTCGCTGTGCCGGCCCCAGAGCAGCATGGCGCCGGCGCTGACCAGATAGGGCAGGGCGATGATCCAGCCGGTCTGGAGGGTGGTGAAGCCCATGCCCTTGACGATTTGCGGCAGCCACAGGCCGATGCCGTAGAGCCCGATGACGATGCCGAAATAGACCAGGCCGAGCAGGAGCACCCGCGGATCGGCCAGCGCCGGCCATAGGTCGTGCAGCGGCGGGTGCGGCGCGGCGGCGCGGTCGCGCGCCAGGTCGGCGGCGATGGCGGCGCGCTCGCGATCGTCGAGCCAGGGCGCCTTGGCCGGGCCGTCCGGCAGCCACGCCAGGACCAGCAGGCCGAGCAGGCAGGCCGGCAGCCCCTCGATGATGAACAGCCACTGCCAGCCCTTCAGCCCGAACCAGAGATGGGTGGCGTCGAGGATGATGCCGGAGATCGGCGCGCCGATGGCGCTGGCCAGCGGCACCGCGGCCATGAACAGGGCGACGAAGCGGGCCCGCCGCGCTGCCGGGAACCAGTAGGTCAGGTACAGGATCATGCCCGGCAGGAACCCGGCCTCGGCGGCGCCGAGCAGGAAGCGCAGGATGGTGTAGCCCCAGATCCCCTGGACGAAGGCCATGGCCGCCGAGATCAGGCCCCAGGTGACCATGATCCGGCAGATCCACAGCCGCGCCCCGACCTTCTCCAGGATCACGTTGCTCGGCACCTCGAACAGGAAGTAGCCGAAGAAGAAGATCCCGGCGCCCCAGCCGAAGACATAGGGCGTGATGCCGAGGTCGGCATTCATGGTCAGGGCGGCGAAGCCGACATTCACCCGGTCGAGGAAGCTGACCAGGTAGAGCAGGATCATGAAGGGGATCAGGCGCAGGCTGACCTTGCGGTACAGCGCCTCGCGATCGGCGTCCGGCACGTCGGTCCTCCCCTTTCGACCCAGCGGGTCCTGCGACTCGCCGCCGAGCGTAGGAACGGATCGCCGATCGAGGAAGCCAAAACCTGTGATCCTGCCTATAACGGGGCGTGATCGGACGGCGCAGGCCGAATCCGGCGAAGACGGGAGGCGATGATGGGCGAGCTGCGCTGGTCGGCGGCGGCGGAGGCGGCGGCCGGGATCGCCGCGGCGTGGGGACCGGGCGAGCCGGGCGGCGGCGTCGCCGTGTTCGACGCGCGGGAGATCCGGGCCGAGGCCTGCGGCGGGGTCGACAGCCTGGCCGGCGGCAACGCCTTCTCCGGCGACACCGTGGTGCGCTACGCCTCGGTCACCAAGCACGTCTTTGCGGCGCTGGCGCTGTGCCCCCAGGCGAGCAAGGGCGACGGCATCGGCCTGGACGAACCGCTGGGCCGGCTGCTGCCGGGGCTACGCGGCGACCTGGCCATGGTCACGGTCGGCCGGGCCCTCGACATGACCGGCGGCCTGCCGGATCTGCGCGAGACCCTGTCGCTGCTCGGCGTGCCGCAGGGGGCGGCGGTGGGGCGCGAGGAGAGCCTCGATTTCCTGTACCGCCTGACCGAGCTGAACTTCCCGTCCGGGCACGAGATCTCCTACTCCAACACCGGCTACCGGCTGGTCGATGCGGCGCTGCTGCGCCGGGGCCTGAGCTTCGCCGGGCTGGTGCGCGACCGCATCGCCGGGCCGCTCGGCATCGGCTTCCGCGTGCCGGAGACCTGGTTCGACCCGGTCCGCGGGCTCGGGCCCGGCTATTGGAAGGATGCGAGCGGCGCCTGGCAGCTCGCCGCCTCGGGCCAGCATCTCTCGGCCTCCGGCTGCCTGACCGGCAGTCTGCGCGACCTGGTGCGCTGGCAGCAGGCGGTGCTGGCCGACCGCGGGCCGGGGCAGGGCGTGCTGGCCCGGCTCGGCGCGCCGCGCACTCTCGCCGACGGGCGGCCGACCGCTTACGGGCTGGGCCTCGCCTGGTCGCGGCTCGGCCAACGCCGGCTGGTCGGGCATGGCGGCTCGCTGCTCGGCTACAAGACCTATTTCCTGCTGGACCCGCAGCTGGGCGTCGGCGCCGCCGTCGTCTCCAATCGCGAGGACACGGTCTCGCACGGCACGGCGATGACGCTGATGGCGGCGCTGCTCGGCGAGGAACTGCCGCAGCGCGGCACCGCGATCCCGGACGGGCTCTATGTGGCCGAGCAGGGGCCGGACTGGCTCGAGCTGAAGGACGGGGTTGCCAGCTTCCTCGGCACCGGCGAAACCCTCTATCGCGGCGAGGAGGGCTGGTCGGTCTCGCTCTCCGCCCATTTCCCGATGCGGCTGCGTTGGACCGGCGAGGTGGTGGAAGGGGAGATCGGTCATGCCGGGCGCCGCTTCCGCCCGATCGCGCCGGACGGCGTGCTCGACCGGGTGCAAGGCGAATGGCTGTGCCCGGAGCACCACGCCGCCTTCACCATCGCCGGTGAGCGACTGGAGATGGGCACCGGTCCGATCCGCACGTCGTCGGCGCTGCTGCCGCTGGGCGGCGGCCGGCTGCTGGCCGAGGGCCGCGACGCGCCCTGGCCGCAGCGGATCGGCCTGGCCTTCGCGGGCGACACCGTCCGGCTGGCGATGAACCGAAGCCGGGTGCTGCGCTTCCGGAGAGGCTAGGGGCGCGGAACGGCGGCGGGCCGCATCCCGTTCTCTCGGCGGAGGGGCTGCCGAGGAGACGATGCGATGCAGCAGGCCCGTCAATGGAATGTCACTGCGCTGTTCGATTCGCCGAAGGATGCGGAGGATGCGGTCGAGCGGCTGATCGCCACGCGCATCTCGAAGGACCGGATCCGCCTGGTTCCGGGCGACGAGGTCGACCCCAAGGGTGATCCCGAGGTCTGGAACGAAGAGGTGCCCACGCCGCGGCAGCGGATGGGGGTCCTGGAATCGCTGCGCGGCCTGTTCTTCCCCGATGACGAGCGCTTCACCTATGGCGAGCACCTCCACCGCGGCTCCTGCATGGTCACAGTCCAGGTCACGGATGCGGAGCATGACCGCGTGCTCGACATCCTGGACGACGAGGGCACGGTCGACATGGATGCGCGCGAGGACCGCTGGCGCGCCGGCGGCTGGGCCGGCCCGGTGGTGCCGTTGACCGCGGCCAATGAGGATGATTCGGTCTGGCGCCGCGACGTCGGCCGCAGCCGGCCGCGCGTCCGCTCCTACATCGGCGGCGCGCGGTGAAGATTGGCGGCTGAGCACCCGATGATCAAACCGCGGGTCACGGTGTTCGGCGGCACCGGCTTTCTCGGCCGGCGCGTGGTGCGGCAGCTGGCGGAGCAGGGCTTCCCCGTCCGGGCCGCATCGCGGCACCCCGGCGGTGATCCATCGCGCGCCGGTGACGGCACGGTCGAGCCGGTTCAGGCGGATGTGACTGACGACCGCTCGGTGGCAGCGGCCGTCGCCGGCGCCCAGGCCGTGGTCAATGCCGTCAGCCTCTATGTCGAGCGTGGCGGGTTGACCTTCCGCGCCATCCATGTCGACGCCGCCGCCCGGATTGCGCGGGAGGCGCAGCGGGCCGGCGTGAAGACCCTGGTCCATGTCTCCGGCATCGGAGCGGATCCTGCCTCGCGCTCGCCCTATATCCGCAGCCGCGGCGAAGGCGAGCAGGCGGTGCGCGCGGCGTTTCCGCAGACGATCCTGGTCCGACCGGCCGCCATGATAGGGTCGGACGACACCTTCCTGGTGCCGCTGGCCCGGATGCTGCGCCGGGCGCCGGTCTTTCCGCTGTTCGGCGGCGGCCGGACTGAGCTGCAGCCGGCCTATGTCGAGGATGTAGCGGCGGCGGTCGTCCGGGCGATGGCGGGGCAGGGCGGCGTCACCTATGAGCTCGGTGGCGGGGCCGTCTATCGCTATCGCGAGCTGATCGAACTGGTCGCCCGGCATGTCGGCCGCCGGCCGCTTCTGCTGCCGGTGCCGTTCCCGGCCTGGCAGGCGCTGGCCCTGATCGCGGAGCAGCTGCCGCATCCGCGGATCGCGCGGAACCAGGTGGAGCTGATGCAGTTCGACACCGTCGCCGACCCGGACATGCCGGGGTTCTCGACCCTGGAGATGACGCCGCTGTCCGCCGGGCAGGTTCTGCCGCTGGTCGTTCCTGCCGGCTGAGAGACCGTTTGGAAATGCTGCTGGCGAGGCCGTCTGATGGCGGTTTCTGCGCTTCCGGTGCTCACGGACTATAACGTCCGCTGCGCGCCGGTTCTCGAAACCACCACCAGCCGACTCACGCCAGCGCATTCTCAAACGGTCTCTGAGGGTTCACGGGCCTTGCGGATCGCGCCATGATCTTCCGGCCGGGGCCAGGAAGGGGCGGCCGCCGGCAGAGCGGAGGACATCCGATGAAACCGACCATCGCCGTCATCGCCCCCGGGGCGATGGGCAGCGGCATCGCCCGGCGCCTGACCGACCATGGCGCGACCGTCCCGACCCTGCTCGACGGGCGCAGCGCCGGCACCGTTGCACGGGCCCGGGCCGCCGGCATGCAGGCGGCCGACGAGGCAGCGGTCGCCGCGGCCGACGTCGTCCTGTCGATCGTGCCGCCCGGCGAGGCCGTGGCTTTGGCCGGGCGGCTGGCGCCGGCCCTGCGCGCAGCGCCCCGCAAGCCGGTCTATGTCGACTGCAACGCGGTCAATGTCGAGACCGTGCAGGCCATCGCCGCGATTGTCGCGCCGACGGGCGCCGGCTTCGCCGATGGCGGCATCATTGGCGGGCCGCCCGCGCCCGGCGGACCCAAAGGGTCCGGGCCGGTGCTGTACCTGGCCGGGCCGGAGGCGGCGCGGCTCGGCGTGCTCGGCGAGCTGGGCCTGCGCATCCGCGTGCTGGACGGGCCGGTCGGCGCCGCCTCGGCGCTGAAGATGAGCTATGCCGGCATCAACAAGGGCCTGACCGGTCTGGCCGCCGCCATGATCCTGGCGGCCGAGCAGGCTGGCGCCGGGCCGGCGCTGCATGCCGAGCTGGCGGACAGCCAGCCGCAGTTGCTGGCGAAGTTCGAGCGGTCGGTGCCGGACATGTACGCCAAGGCCTATCGCTGGGTCGCCGAGATGCGCGAGATCGCCGATTTCCTCGGCCGCGACGACCCGGCGCGCCTGATCTACGAGGGCATGGCCGGGCTGTATGAGCGGCTGGCCGCCGATGTCGCCGGAGAGAAGCGGGACATCGCGGCGCTGGACGCCTTCCTGGCGACCGGCAAGGCCGACGCGGCGGCGTGATGCCGGCGCCGATCCATCGGCCGAACGCGGCGTCCCCGGCCCGCGCGTCCGGCCGGTGCAGCCTCAGGCCTCCTGTTCCTTGTGCCTGGCGGCGCGACGGCTGAGAACATAGCCGAGCGCCACCACGAAGACCGCGCCGATCGCGGCGGCAGGGAGTTCGATGCGCTGGCTGAGCTCTTCGCCGAGGGTCCCGAGCAGCCACGGGTCGGATACGAGCATATCGCCGGCGACCCAGCCGAGCAGCGCGGCTCCGGCCCAGACCAGGATCGGCAGGCGGCTGAGCAGCGTCATGATGACCGCCGCGCCGGCGACGATCAGCGGCACCGAGATGATCAGGCCGGTGATGAGCAGCGTGGCGGAATCCTTCGCCACGGCGGCGATGGCCAGGACATTGTCGAGGCTCATCACCGCATCGGCGATCGCAACGGTGCGGATCGCGTGCCAGAGCTGGGCGGTCTGCTGCACCGCGCCGCCGCCCTCTTCGTCCTCGCCGAGCACCAGCTTGACTGAGATCCACAGCAGCAGGCAGCCGCCGACGATCTTCAGGAACGGCGTCGAGAGCAGCGCCGCGACGACGACGGTGAAGACGACGCGCAGAACGACCGCGACGAGGGCGCCGAGCACCATGCCGGGACGCTGCTTGTCCGCCGGCAGGCCTCGGCAGGCCATGGCGATGACGACGGCATTGTCGCCGGACAGGATGATGTTGATCCAGATGATCTGCACGAGCTTGAGCAGCTCGGGGCCGAGACTTTCCATGGGAACCTACTCCGAAGGCGTGCCGCAGGGGCGGCATGCGCGACGTTCCGGCCGGCGTGCGGCTCCTGGTGGCCGCAGGTCGCGGGGTGTCGCGGACGAGGCGACCCGGCGCACCGCAAGGCACGCCTGACCGCCATCGCTTCAGAGCATCGGAGGACCTGTACAGGGATGGGCCGACGGGCGAGGGATAGAGGGACGCCAGGCATCGGTCGCCCGGTAGTCGGCACCTGCGGCGCAGGGAAGACCGGCGAGGGCGAGGAAGGTCGCGTCTTCCCGGGCTGCTTCCTCCTCGGGATCTTCGGCAACGCTGAGCGTGGCGTTGACGAGGATCGCAGCGTCGCCCTGCGGATCGTCGGGCTCCGAGAGACAATTCCCGAATTCGCTGCCGGTGAACGGCGCGTCGACGGTCGGCGCCACGATCGCCAGCAGCAGCGCGAACAGCACCAGCAAGACCTGCGAAAGGCCGCTATGGAGGCGGGACTGACGCAGAACGGGCCTCTCTCGACAGGTCTAATTTCAGGATTTTTTACATTCGAGGGGGGCTCCCGCCATGTCAAGCGCCCAGCCGTGCCGGCGCGCAGGCACGGCTGCCTTGCGCTCGACGGGAGAGGCAGGACCGCCGTTTCGGGCCATGATCCCGGTCTCGCGCAGGCGGAAGGAGCAAGGCCGATGGACTATCGCAACCTCGGGCGCAGCGGGCTGAAGGTGTCGCCGCTGTGCCTCGGCACCATGATGTTCGGCGGCCCGACCGACGAGCCGACCGCGACCCGCATCACCGACCAGGCGCGGGAGGCGGGGATCAACTTCATCGACACCGCCGATGTCTATACCGGCGGCAGGTCGGAGGAGATCGTCGGCCGGGCGATCGCCACCCACCGCAACTGGTGGGTGCTGGCGACCAAGCTGGCGAACCCGACCAGCGACGGCCCGAACGACCGCGGCCTGTCGCGCCGCCGCGCCTTCCTCGCGGTGGAGGACAGCCTGCGCCGCCTCGGCACCGACACGGTCGACATCCTCTATCTGCACAAGGAGGATGCGACGACGCCGCTGGCGGAGACGGTGTCGGCGCTGGCCGACCTGATCCGCCAGGGCAAGATCCGGTATTTCGGCGTGTCGAACTACCGGTCCTGGCGGGTGGCGGAGATCTGCCGGCTGTGCGACCAGGCCGGGATCGAGCGGCCGGTGGTCAGCCAGCCCTATTACAACCTCTTGAACCGGATGCCGGAGACCGAGCATCTGGCGGCCTGCGCCTATTTCGGGCTCGGCGTGGTGCCCTACAGCCCGCTGGCCCGCGGCGTGCTGACCGGTAAGTACAGGCCGGGGTCGGCGCCGGGCGAGGACACCCGCGCCGGCCGCCAGGACAAGCGCATCCTGGAGACGGAGTGGCGGCCGGAGAGCCTGGCGATCGCCGCCGAGTTGGCGGAGCACGCGCGGGGACGAGGCATCACGCCTGGGCAGTTCGCGGTGGCCTGGCTCTTGAACAACCGCATCGTCACCGCGCCGATCGCCGGCCCGCGGACCGAGGAGCAGTGGGCGGATTATCTCGGCGCGCTGGACTATGCCTTCACGGCGGAGGACGAGGCGCTGGTCGACCGGCTGGTGGTCACGGGGCATCCCTCGAGCCCGGGCTACAACGACCCGGCCTATCCGATCGAGGGCCGGGTGCCGCGGGTGGAGTAGGGGAGAGGCACGTACCCCTTCTTGTCATTGCCGGGCTTGACCCGGCAATCCAGGAGCCACCCAGAGCGGCCTCGACATTCCCTGGATGCCCGGGTCAAGCCCGGGCATGACAGATAAGGAGTGGGCGGGCGGTCTTTCAAGCCGTCTCAGCCGCCTTCAGACCCAACTCCTCCTCCATCGCCTGGCGCATGCGGAACTTCTGGATCTTGCCGGTCACGGTCATCGGGAAGGCGTCGACGAAGCGGATGTAGCGCGGGATCTTCTGGTGCGCGATCTGGCCGTCGCAAAAGCCGCGCACCTCCTCCGCCGTCAGGCCCTCGCCCTCGCGGATGCGGATCCAGGCGCACAGCTCCTCGCCGTATTTCGGGTCGGGCACGCCGAACACCTGCACGTCCTGGATCTTCGGGTGGCGGTACAGGAACTCCTCGACCTCGCGCGGATAAACGTTCTCGCCGCCGCGGATCACCAGGTCCTTGATCCGGCCGACGATGTTGCAGAAGCCCTCGGCGTCGAGCACCGCCAGGTCGCCGGAATGCATCCAGCCGGCGGCGTCCACCACCTCCGACGTCTTGTCCGGCTGGTCCCAGTAGCCGCGCATCACCGAATAGCCGCGCGTGCACAGCTCGCCGCGCACGCCGCGCGGCACGATCCGGCCCTCGGGGTCGACGATCTTGACCTCGAGATGCGGGTGGATCCGGCCGACGGTCGACACCCGCCGCTCCAGCGTGTCGTCGACCGCGCTCTGGAAGCTGACCGGACTGGTCTCGGTCATGCCGTAGCAGATAGTGATCTCGCCGATGTTCATCTGGCCGACCACCCGCTTCATCACCTCGATCGGGCAGGGCGACCCGGCCATGATGCCGGTGCGCAGGCTGCCGAGGTCGAACTCGCCGAAGCGCGGATGGTCGAGCATGGCGATGAACATGGTGGGCACGCCGTACAGCGCGGTGCAGCGCTCCTCCGCCACCGTGGCCAGGGTGGCCAGCGGGTCGAAGCCCTCGCCGGGATAGACCATGGCGGCGCCATGGGTGACGGCGGCGAGGTTGCCCATGACCATGCCGAAGCAGTGGTACAGCGGCACCGGGATGCAGATCCGGTCCTGCTCGCCCAGCGCCAGGCCGCGGCCGACGAAGTACCCGTTGTTCAGGATGTTATGGTGGCTGAGGGTCACGCCCTTGGGCGAGCCGGTGGTGCCGCTGGTGAACTGGATGTTGGCCGGGTCGTCGAATTGCAGCGTGCCGGCCAACGCCGCCAACCGGTCCCGCTCGGCCGCGCCGCCCAGGCCGGCGACGTTGTCGAAGGGGATGGTGCCCGGCGCCGTCCCCCCGATCTGGATGATCCTGCGCAGCGTCGGCAGCTTCACCGCGTGCAGCCGGCCCGGCTCGGCCGCCGCCAGCTCCGGCGCCAGGGTGTTGAGCATGCCGAGATAGTCGCTGGTCTTGAACGCGGTGGCGGTGACCAGGGCGGCGCAGCCGACCAGGTTGAGGGCGTATTCCAGCTCATGCAGCCGGTAGGCCGGGTTGACCGTGACCAGGATCAGCCCGGCCTTGGCGGCGGCGAACTGGGTCAGCGCCCATTCCGCCCGGTTCAGCGACCAGATGCCGATGCGGTCGCCGGGCTGCAGGCCGAGGGCGAGCAGGCCGGCGGCGAAGGAATCGGCCCGCTCGGCGAGGTCGCGCCAGCTCCAGCGCAGGCCGAGGGCCCCCTGGGCCCGGTCGATCAGCGCCGGCCGGTCGGGCCAGCGCGCGGCGGCGCGGTCCAGCGCCTGGCCGATGGTCTCGCCCAGCAGCGGCGCCTCGGCGATGCCGCTGACATAGCTCGGTCCGCTGACCATGGGCGCGCCTCCCGATCCGCCTCGCTGTTTGCGGGCAGTCTAGCGGGCGGGCTGCCGCTTGCGCAGGCCGAAAACGCCCCGCGGGCGGCTACTCGATCCAGCCGCGCTCGTCATTGGCCGCCACCAGCGCCTTGTCGAAGGCGCGGAGGTCGAAGCGGCGGGCCTCGTCCTCCTCGGCGGCGGTCAGCGGGTCATTCCGCCGCATCTCCGCCTCCGCCTCCTCGTCGCGGCCCTGCCGCAGCAGGTCGGTGGCGTGCTTCCAGTTGAGCCGCTGCCGCGGCACCGGACCCGAGCCGGTCTGCGCCCAGTCGCGCAGGCCGATGCAAAGGGAGGTGAAGAGAAGCAGGCCGGGATCGCCGTTCGCTTCCTGGCTCATGGGGACTCCAAGCGTTCTGTTCCGGAATGACATGGCCCGGAGCCGCGCAGGGACAACCGAAGCCTCGGCGAACGGGCAGGCTGGCCCGTTCGCCGCCCGGACTAGACCGGCTTGGATGGGGGCGTCAACGCCCACGGACGACAACCCTGCCGCCCGGTATCGATGGATGGGGAGGGGGAGGGCGCCGTGGCGCCGTCCCCTGCCATCCGGTCAGGCCGCCGGCGCGGGGGCCGGGGAGGTGACCATCCAGGACACGCCGAAGCGGTCGGCCACCATGCCGAAGCGCGAGGCGAAGAAGGCCGGCCCCATCGGCATCTGCACCTGACCGCCCTCGGACAGGGCGGCGAAGGTCTTCTCGGCCTCCGCGTCGGTCGGCATTTCGAGGGCCAGGGAGACGCCCTTGAACTCGGCGTTGCCCTGGCACATGCCGTCGGAGACGAACAGCGTCGTGCCGCGGATGGTGACGCAGGCATGCATCACCTTCTCGGCCATCTCGGGCGTCACCGGGCCGCAGCCCTCCTGCGGCTGCGCATCCGGCGGCGGTGGCGGCGCGTCCTTGAAGCGGAACACCTGCTCGACCTTGGCGGCGAGGGCGCGGGTGTAGAATTCGAGCGCTTCGTCGCAGCGCCCGTCGAAGAACAGGTAGGGCTTGATCGCTTGCGAACTGGGTTGCATGGCGGCGTTCCTCTCCTGGGTTTGAGCTCTCGGACCGGCCGGAAATGCCGGTTCTGATGCAAGGACGTATGGCGCCGACGGGATCCGACAGCCCTGGCGAATTTTTTGGCAGCGGCCGGCCTGGCGAGAAATTCATCGCAGCCTCGGAACAAGATCGCCCCCACACCGGTTGGAAAGCGCGTCGACCTCATCCATGCGAGCGGGACGGCAGGGCCCCTTCCCGGTCGAAGCGGCGCCCGGCGACGCTCGCGATCAGCATGCCCCGGCGACGGGGCCGCCCCTGGAAGAGAAAGGACCAGCATGACCGGTTCGGCATCATCCACCAGCGCAAGAGTTGTCGCTGCCTATCGCTCCAGCCGCGAGGCCGGGGCGGACGAATGGGCCGCGTGCGAGAAGGCGCTCGACGTGTTCCGCCGGACCCACCCGGACGCCTCTGCCGATTTCGTCAACACCTTCGTCTCCGAGGCGCTGCGCGAGGCGTATCCGCCCGATCGCGTGGGCACGTCACGCAAGCCGGCGCCGGCCGCCGCGGCGCTGCGGCGCGCGGTGCATCCCACCGGGGCAGGCGCCGGTCCGCAGTCGTAGCCGCAGGTTCGATGATGAAGATCGCCCAGATCGCTCCCCTCTACGAAGCGGTGCCGCCGCGGCTGTATGGCGGCACGGAGAGGATCGTCGCCCATCTGTCCGATGCGCTGGTCGACCTCGGCCATGACGTGACGCTGTTCTCCAGCGCCGACGCCCACACGCGGGCCACGCTGGTGCCGGTGCGCGACCAGGCCTTCCGCCTCGACCCCAGCCCGCTGAAATCCGACTACGCCGCGCATCTGTCGATGCTGCACGAGCTGCGGCGCCGGACCGACGAGTTCGACGTCATCCATTTCCATGTCGACCTGATCCATTTCCCGCTGTTCGAGGCGATCGCCCATCGCACCGTGACCACCCTGCACGGCCGGCTGGACCTGAAGGACCTGCCGGAGGCCTATCGCTGCTTTCCGGATTATCCGCTGGTCTCGATCTCGGACTCCCAGCGCCTGCCGCTGGCCGACGCCAACTGGGCGGCGACGGTCCATCACGGCCTGGCGGAGGAGCTGTTCCATCCGACGCCTGCGCCGAAGGGCGACTATCTCGCCTTCCTTGGCCGGATCTCGCCGGAGAAGCGGCCGGACCGAGCGATCGAGATCGCCCGCCGCTCGGGCCGCCGGCTGCGCATCGCGGCCAAGGTCGACGACGCCGACCGGATCTATTTCAAGGAGGCGATCGAGCCGCTGCTGTCCGACCCGCTGGTCGAGTTCATCGGCGAGATCGGCGACGACGCCAAGGCCGAGTTCCTCGGCAACGCCGCCGGGCTGATCTTCCCGATCGACTGGCCCGAGCCCTTCGGCCTGGTGATGATCGAGGCCATGGCCTGCGGCACGCCGGTGATCGCCTGGGGTTGCGGCTCGGTGCCGGAGGTGATCGACCATGGCGTGAGCGGCTTCATCGTCCGGTCGATGGACGAGGCGGTGGCGGCGGTCGGGCGCCTGCCGGCGCTGGACCGCGGCGAGATCCGCGGGACCTTCGAGCGCCGCTTTTCGAGCCGGGTGATGGCCGAGCGCTATCTCGAGCTGTATGGCCGCCTGGCCGGCGACGGCGTGGCCCCAGCCCTGCTGGCCGCCGAGTGAGCCGGCCCGAGCTCGTTCCGGAAGAGCCCGTTCCGGATCCCGCGCCGCCGCCCGACGCCTCGGCCCGGCGCGTGCCGCTGCGCATGTATGCGCTGAAGCACGGCGACACCTTCCTGGTCGCCGACGCGCTCGGCAACATCGCCGGCGACGATGACGGGCTGTTCCACAACGACACCCGCATCCTGTCCCGCTTCGTCGTCCTGCTCGGCGGCGAGCTGCCGTCGCTGCTCGGCGCCGGGCTGAGCCAGGACAACGCCGTCTTCACCAGCCACTCGACCAACCGGACGCCGTCGCCGCTGGGCGACGAGGGGCTGCCGAACGGGGCGATCCATCTGCAGCGGTCGCGGCTGCTGTGGAACGACCGGCTGTACGAGCAGCTCCGGGTCGAGAATTTCGGCCAGGCCGAGGTCCGGGTGCCGCTCGCGATCCGCTTCGGCGCGGATTTCCACGACATGTTCGAGGTGCGCGGCGCCTCGCGGCTGCATCGCGGCCGGGTGGCCGAGCCGGAGGTGCGCGGCGACTCGGCTGTGTTGCGCTACACCGGGCTGGACAAGGTTGGGCGCCAGGCGGTGATCCGGTTCTCGGAGACGCCGCAGCGGCTCGACGGCGACACCGCGGAGTTCCTGTTCCGCCTGCCGGGCCACGGCGCCCTCGACCTCTATGTCGAGGTCGGAGCCGAGGAGGCGCCAGAGGCGCCAAGCCGGCCGCGGTTCCGCCATGCCTGCGCCCAGGCCAAGCGGCGGATGCGGACCCTGTCGCGCTACGGCACGGTGCTGCGCAGCTCCGGCCGGCTGTTCAACGACTGGATCGAGAAGTCGCGGGCCGACCTGTCGCTGCTGGTCACCGAGCTGCCGACCGGGCCCTATCCCTATGCCGGCATCCCCTGGTTCTCGACCACCTTCGGCCGCGACGCCATCATCACCGCGCTGCAGACGCTGTGGCTGAGCCCGGCGCTGGCGCGGGGCGTGCTGCGCTTCCTGGCGGCGCGCCAGGCGCTGGAGGCCTCGGCCTTCAAGGACGCCCAGCCCGGCAAGATCATGCACGAGGCGCGGCGGGGCGAGATGGTCGCGCTCGGCGAGCTGCCCTTCGCCGAATACTATGGCGGGGTCGACACCACGCCGCTCTTCGTCATGCTGGCCGGCGCCTATGCCAGCCGCACCGGCGACACGGCGCTGATCGACGAGTTGTGGCCGGCGCTGCTGCGCGCCATCGGCTGGGTCGAGCGGGTGGCCGACGGCAACCCCGGCGGTTTCCTCGACTATGCCCGCAGCTCGGAGAAGGGGCTGTCGAACCAGGGCTGGAAGGACAGCTACGATTCCGTCTTCCATGCCGATGGACGCTTCCCGGACGGGCCGATCGCGCTGGTCGAGGTGCAGGGCTACGCCTTCGCCGCCTTCCGCACCATGGGCGACCTGGCGGCCCAGCGCGGGCTGGACGACGATGCGACGCGATGGTGGGTGCGGGCCGAGGCGCTGCGCGTCGCGGTCGAAGAGCGGTTCTGGATGGAGGATCTGGGCTTCTACGCCCTGGCGCTGGACGGCCACGGCCAGCCCTGCCGCGTCCGCGCCTCCAATGCCGGCCACCTGCTCTATTGCGGCCTGCCGTCGGCGGACCGCGCGGCGCGGGTGGCGCGGCAGTTGCTCGACACGCCGTTCGACTCGGGCTGGGGCGTCCGCACCCTGGCCCGCGGCGAGGCCAACTTCAACCCGATGTCCTATCACAACGGCTCGGTCTGGCCGCATGACGGGGCGCTCTGCGCCGCCGGCCTGTCGCGCTACGGCGAGCGCGCCGGCGTGGTGCGGCTGCTCAGCGGCCTGTTCGAGACCGCCGTGCATTTCGACATGCGACTGCCGGAGCTGTTCTGCGGCTTCCCGCGGGTGCGCGGCGAGGGTCCGATCGCCTATCCGGTGGCCTGCCTGCCGCAGGCCTGGGCCTCCGGCGCGGTGTTCATGACCTTGCAGGCCTGCCTCGGCCTCAAGGTCGACGGAGCCCGCAACCGCATCCGCATCGACCGCCCGCGCCTGCCGAACGGGATCGAGACGCTGACGGTCGAGGCGCTGCCCGTCGGCGAACGGCAGGTCACTCTGACCTTCCGGCGCATCGGCGACCAGGTCGTGGTCTCTCCCAGCAGCACCCGCCCGCCGGAGATCGAGATCATCGCGCGGATGTGAGGCTGGTTGTCGCGCCTGATGCTGCCTGACCCGGCCGCCGCCCTGCGCTAGCATGGCCGGGAAGGGGTGGAGGCTGATCCATGGACAATGGCTGGACCGAGTCGGCGGAGGCCTGGATCGCCGATATGGGCGAGCGGGGCGACTTCACGCGCCGCTTCGTGCTCGACCCGGCGATGACCGGGCGGGTCGCCGGGCGCGGCTTCACCACGGCGCTGGACGTCGGCTGCGGCGAGGGCCGGTTCTGCCGGATGCTGCGTGGCCACGGCATCCGGCCGGTCGGCCTCGACCCGACCGCGGCGCTGCTGCGCCGGGCCCGTGAGCTGGGTCCCGAGGGCGACTATCGCGAGGGCCGGGCCGAGCGCCTGCCCTTCGACTCCGGTGCCTTCGACCTGGTGGTCAGCTATCTGAGCCTGATCGACATCCCGGATCTCGACGCCGCCGCCGCGGAGATGGCGCGGGTGCTGCGCCCGGGCGGCACGCTGCTGATCGCCAACCTGTCCAGCTTCACCACCGCCGCCGGCGAGCGCGCCCATTGGGTCCGCGACGATGCCGGCCGGCCACTGCACTTCCCGGTCGACCGCTATTTCGAGGAGCGGATGTACTGGGCCGATTGGCGCGGCATCCGCATCCACAACTGGCATCGTCCGCTCGGCCGGTACATGGCGGCGTTCCTCGCCCAGGGCCTGATCCTCAGCATCTTCGCCGAGCCGGAGCCGACGGCCGACGCCGATCCGGCTACGGCGGAGCGTTATAGGCGCGCTCCGTACTGCTACGTCATGGAATGGCGGAGGCCGGCCTGACGGCTTCAAAAGCAACGAGGCCCGCCTAGCTGGCGGGCCTCGTCTTTTCTTCTCGCTTCCTATCGCCCCTCCGGGCCTCAGCTGCAGCCGGTGGTGCCGCCGCAGGTCTCGCACTTAAGGCAGGTGCCGTTCCGCACCAGGGTCATGTTCTGGCATTCGGGGCAGGGGTCGCCCTCATAGCCCTTGGCCCGCGCCTCGCGGATCTTGGCCAGGCGGAGATCCGCCGTGCCGTTCAGCGCCGCGCTGCGCAGCTGCACCGGTTCCGGCGCCAAGGCGGTGGCGCCTTCGGTGTGCAGCGCCGTCGCCACGCCGCTCACCAGCTCCTGCATCTCGGCCACCCGGGCGACCGCGACGTCGCGGACGTTGCCGCCCTCGAACACCCGGAAATTGCCGCGGACGAAGCCGGTCGACGCCACCTTGCGGATCGGCGCCGAGGCCACGGCCGGGGTTTTGCCGTCGTCCGAGGTGACGCCCTTGCCGACCGTGTCGGGCGTCAGGTCGTCCGGCGTGGCATGGGCCAGGTCGCTGCGGTCGAGATAGGAGACCGCCAGCTCGCGGAAGATGTAGTCGATGATCGACGTCGCCATCTTGATGGCGTCGTTGCCCTGCACCGGGCCCGAGGGCTCGAACCGGGTGAAGGTGAAGGCCTCGACGAACTCCTCCAGCGGCACGCCGTATTGCAGGCCGATCGAGACGGCGATGGCGAAGTTGTTCATCAGGCTGCGGAAGGCGGCGCCTTCCTTGTGCATGTCGATGAAGATCTCGCCGAGCTTGCCGTCATCATATTCGCCGGTGCGGAGATAGACCTTGTGGCCGCCGACGATCGCCTTCTGGGTGTAGCCCTTGCGGCGGTGCGGCAGCTTGCCCCGAACGCCGGTCTTGTCGACGATCCGCTCGATCACCCGCTCGACGATCCGCTCCGCCACCATCGGCGCGCGGGCGCCGGCCGGCGCCTCGATGATGCGCTCGACCAGGCTCTCCTCCTCGTCCTCGGCGTCGTCGTCGAGCAGCGAGGCGTTGAGCGGCTGGCTCAGCTTCGAGCCGTCGCGATAGAGGGCATTGGCCTTGAGGCAGAGCTGCCAGGACAGCAGATAGGCGTCCTTGCAATCCTCGACCGTCGCCGCATTCGGCATGTTGATGGTCTTGGAGATCGCGCCCGAGATGAAGGGCTGCGCCGCCGCCATCATCCGGATGTGGCTCTCGACCGACAGGAAGCGCTTGCCGATGCGGCCGCAGGGGTTGGCGCAGTCGAACACCGGCAAATGCTCGTCCTTCAGCTCCGGCGCACCTTCGAGGGTCATGGCGCCGCAGCACCAGGTGTTCGCCGCCTCGATCTCGGCCCTGGAGAAGCCGAGGAAGGCCAGCAGGTCGAAGGTCACATCGTCCAGCGCCGCCGCCGGCACTTTCAGCGTCCCGGTCAGGAAATCGTCGCCGAGGGTGTAGCGGTTGAACACGAACTTGATGTCGAAGGCCGACTTCAGCCCCAGCTCGACCGCGTCGATCGCTCCTTGAGTGAAGCCCTTGGCCTTCAGCGCGGCCCAGCCGATCGCCGGCGAAGTCTCCAGCGTGCCGTGGCCGACGGCGTAGCGGATGATGGCTTCGATCTGGGCGTCATCGTAGCCGAGGACGCGCAGCGCCTCCGGCACCACCCGGTTGATGATCTTGAAATAGCCGCCGCCGGCCAGCTTCTTGAACTTCACCAGGGCGAAGTCGGGCTCGATGCCGGTGGTGTCGCAATCCATCACCAGGCCGATCGTGCCGGTCGGCGCGATCACCGTGGCCTGGGCGTTGCGATAACCATGGGCCTCGCCGAGGCCGAGCGCGCGGTCCCAGGCGCGGCGGGCGGCGGCGACCAGATCCTGGTCCGGGCAGGCATCGGCCTCCAGCGGCACCGGGGCGATCGACAGGCCTTCGTAGCCGTCGGCCTCGCCATAGGCGGCGCGGCGGTGGTTGCGGATCACCCGCAGCATGGCGCCCGCATTCTTCCCGTAGCCGGGGAAGGGGCCGACCGCCTTGGCCATCTCGGCCGAGGTGGCGTAGGCGACGCCGGTCATCAGCGCGGTGATGGCACCGCACAGCTCGCGGCCGTCGACGCTGTCATAGGAGATGCCGGACGCCATCAGCAGGCCGCCGATATTGGCGTAGCCCAGGCCGAGGGTGCGGAACTCATAGGACAGGCGGGCGATCTCGCGGCTCGGAAACTGCGCCATCATCACCGCGATCTCGAGGGTGATGGTCCACAGCCGGCAGCCATGCTCGAAGGCCGGCACGTCGAAGGACCCGTCCGCGCGGCGGAAGGTCATCAGGTTCAGGGACGCCAGGTTGCAGGCCGTGTCGTCCAGGAACATGTATTCCGAGCACGGGTTCGAGGCGTTGATCCGCCCCGAGTCCGGGCAGGTGTGCCACTCGTTGATGGTGGTGTCGAACTGCAGCCCCGGATCGGCCGAGGCCCAGGCGGCGTGGCCGATCTTCTCCCACAGGTCGCGGGCCTTCAGCGTCTTCGCCACCTTGCCGTCGATGCGGCGGATCAGCTGCCACTCACCGTCCTGCTGCACCGCCTCGAGGAAGGTGTTGGTCAGGCGGACCGAGTTGTTCGAGTTCTGGCCGGAGACGGTGAGGTAGGCGTCCGAATCCCAGTCGGTGTCGTAGACCCGGAACTCGATGCCGGTGTAGCCCTGGCGCGCGAAATGGATGACGCGCTGGACGTAGTTCTCCGGCAGCATCGCCTTGCGGGCGCCGATGATGGCGCGCTTCAGCGCCTTGTTCTGCTTCGGGTCGAAGCGGTCGCCGGTCTCGGCGTCGGAGGCGCCGTGGCAGGCCTCCATCACCTCGTTCAGGTGCTTGCGGGCGAGCTTGGAGCCGGCGACCAGGGCCGCGACCTTCTGCTCCTCGACCACCTTCCAGTCGATATAGGTCTCGATGTCGGGATGGTCGATGTCGACCGTCACCATCTTGGCGGCGCGGCGGGTGGTGCCGCCCGACTTGATGGCCCCGGCGGCGCGGTCGCCGATCTTGAGGAAGCTCATCAGGCCGGAGGAGCGGCCGCCGCCGGACAGGCGCTCGCCCTCGCCGCGCAGCTTGGAGAAGTTCGAGCCGGTGCCGGAGCCGTATTTGAACAGGCGCGCCTCGCGGACCCACAGGTCCATGATGCCGCCCTCGTTCACCAGGTCGTCGGCGACCGACTGGATGAAGCAGGCATGCGGTTGCGGCCGCTCATAGGCGCTATCGGACAGGCGCGGCTCGCCGGTGGCCTCGTCGACATACCAGTGCCCCTGGGCCGGGCCGTCGATGCCGTAGGCCCAGTGCAGGCCGGTGTTGAACCATTGCGGGCTGTTCGGCGCCGCCATCTGCTGCGCCAGCATGAAGCGCATCTCGTCGAAATAGGCGCGGGCGTCGGCAGCCGAATCGAACAGCCCGCCCTTCCAGCCCCAATAGGCCCAGGTGCCGGCCAGGCGGTCGAACACCTGGGTCGCGCTGCGCTCGGACCCGACGCGCTCCGCTTCGGGCAACTCGGCCAGGGCCTTGTCGTCGGGGACGCTGCGCCACAGGAAATCGGGCACGCCCTTCTCGCGGACGCGCTTCAGCCGGGCCGGGATGCCGGCCTTGCGGAAGTATTTCTGGGCCAGGATGTCGGACGCGACCTGGCTCCACTCCGCCGGCACCTCGATGTCGGTCTGGCGGAACACCACCGAGCCGTCCGGATTGCGGATCTCGCTGGTCGCCGACCGGAATTCGATCCCTTCATAGGCGTCGTGCCCATCGGCCGTGAAACGCCGTTCGATCCGCATGGCCCCCGGTCCTCCTTCATCCGTCGCGCTGCCCGCGACCCCCGCCTGATACCCAGCGGGGATCGCATCCCCGCGCCGAACTCGTTCAGCGACTCGCGTCAGCAAGCCGCCACAGATCAGTCAAAGAACCTTCATCATAAGTCAAAAACAAGTATTGAAATTGGAAAATTTGCTCTCTCTGTGGATAACCCGGTGGATAGACCAGTGAATACCCAGTGAAGAAGCGGTTATTAGTTTCCGTGAGCCGCAGCAGCCTGCGGCTTTCCGGCCCTGATCCGGTCCCGCCCGCGAGAGAATCGCCACAGACCCGATTCTTGTGGCTGGCCCTACCCGTGGGTGGTTTCCCGTGCCAGGGCCCTAGATATTGTGTCAGTTTAGTGGCGAGCGCAAGCGCGGAATTGCTCAACCTGAGGTCGTTCCGCATGCGGATTCAGCATGGGAATCACGGGGTTGCCCGGGACTCCTCAGGTTTCGAGGAAACCCAGGAGCAGATCGGGCAGCCCTTCCTCGTTGTCGGAGCCGTCGCCCTCGCTGAGAATCACGCCGCCATGCGCCTGGTAGAAGGCGAGGGCGCGGGCGTTGTGGGCGAAGCAATAGAGGCGCAACTCGCGGCTCTCGTGCCGGGCCCAGGCCAGCAGCGCCGTGCCGATGCCGCGGCGGTGATGCTCGGGATGGACGTAGAGCTGGTCGAGCCAGCCATTGTGAAGCGCGGCATAGCCAACGGGCGCGCCGTCGCGGCAGGCGATCATCACCTGCGACTGCTGGACGGTGCGCAGCAGGAAGCGGCGGATCGAGGTGCGGCTGTGCAGGTTCGGGATCGCCGCCGACTCGCGGGCCCGGCGATGGATCGCCGCCAGCGTGCCGGCATCGGCGGCGGTGGCCGGCCGCAGCGTCAGCGCTCCGTTCTTGCTTGGGCTGGCGTCGTCCAAGGCGGGCCTGCCGATTCCGTCCGAAGTGGCGCGACCATGCGGGCAGGGCCCCAGGGCGTCAAGGCCACGAGCGTCAAGACCGAGGGGCGGGGCCCTCGGCAATCCGGTCGAGCAGGGCGCGGCCCCGGGGTGACAGGCGGTAGCCGACCTCCAGGCTCTCGGTCAGGCCCAGCGCCTTCAGCTTGCGCACATCGGTCTTGAAGGACGCGGTGTCGCGGCCGAAATGGGCCGCCAGCTCCGGCGCCCGGGTGCCGGGCTGCGCGCCGATCAGCCGCAGCACCGCCCGGGTCCAGGCGCCGTGCCGGGCCGCGCGGTCGAGCCGGTCCAGCCTTTCGCGCAGCGCCGCGACGTCCTCGGCGGTGAGGTCGTCCTGCTGCCGCAGCGCCATGCGCGGGTCCTCGCCCTGCAGCCGGAAGGCGATGCGGTACAGCTCGCCCTCCGCTGGTCCGAGGTCGGCCAGCAGGTCGTCCCGGCCGGCGAATCCAGCCAAGCGCGCCTCCGCCTCGGTGACCCGGTCGGCGGTGACGATCTCGACCGCCTCGATCGCCAGCACGCCGGCGGGCGTGGTCAAGGTGCCGCCGGCCCGCACCGTCGGCCGGCGCCAGCGGCGGAAGGCGAGGGTGACCATGCCGGCGGCGATGCGGTCCAGGACCGGGCGCTTGAACAGCATCAGCCACCGCTCCGCGACAGGGGCCGCGACCCGAGATCCTGGCAGAAGCGCAGCAGATAGCCGTCCGGGTCCTGCACCACGAACTGGCGCTGGCCGACCAGGCCGTCACCGCAGCGGTACCAGCGTTCCTCCAGCGGCAGCAACAGCGGCGCCTCCGCCGCCAGCACCGCGGCGTGGAGCGGGCCGAGATCCCCGACCTCGATCTGGAGATTGATGCCGCGGCCATAGGGTTGCTCCAGCGGGCCGGCCAGCCAGGTGCGGCCGGGATCGGCCGGCTGCTCCAGCATCAGGGCCGCGCCCTCGCGCACCAGATAGGCGAAGCGCTCCTCCGGCCGGTCGTACAGCACGGCGAAGCCCAGCACGCCGATGTAGAAGCGGCGGCTGCGATCGATGTCCGAGACATAGAGTTCCGGCACGAGCTTGGGCGCGGTCATGGTGAGTCCCCCGGCGGTCAGCCTAGCCGAACTCCGATTCCGCGTGACCCGGGAATAAACCGGCCCGACCCGCGATCTCCACCAGCGGACGACCCCGTCCGCACAGGAGACACCGTCATGAACGATGGCGAACAGTCCGGCGGCATCGGCCGCCGCGGCGCGCTGCATTGTATGGTCTGGGCCGGCACCGGCGTGCTGTGGGGGCTGAGCGGCGGCGTGCCGCGCTCGCTCGGACTGGTCGGCGAGGCCATGGCCGCGCCGACCTCCGGCTTCACCTTCCTGCAGATCAGCGACAGCCATGTCGGCTTCGACAAGCCGGCCAATCCGAACGCGCTCGGCACGCTGCAGGAGGCGGTGGCGCGGATCGGCACGCTGCCGCAGAAGCCGGACTTCCTGATCCACACCGGCGACATCAGCCACCTGTCGAAGCCGAAGGAGTTCGACGACGCCGACCAGGTGATCGGCGGGGCCAGGCTGCCGGTGCACTATGTCCCGGGCGAGCACGACCTGCTCGACGACGGCACCGGCCAGGCCTATCGCGACCGCTACGGCCGCGGCAGCCAGGGCGCCGGCTGGTACAGCTTCGATTCCGGCGGCGTGCATTTCATCGGGCTGGTCAACGTCGTCGACCTCAAGGCCGGCGGCCTGGGCAATCTCGGCCACGACCAGCTGGAATGGCTGGAGGACGACCTGCGCGGCAAGTCCGGCAGCACCCCGATCGTGGTCTTCGCCCATATCCCGCTGTGGACCGTCTATCAGGACTGGGGCTGGGGCACGGAGGACGGCGCCCAGGCCCTGTCCTATCTGAAGCGCTTCGGCTCGGTCACCGTGCTGAACGGCCATATCCACCAGCTGATGCAGAAGGTCGAGGGCGACGTCGTCTTCCACACCGCGATGTCGACCGCCTTCCCGCAGCCGGCGCCCGGTTCGGCGCCGTCGCCGGGGCCGATGACGGTCCCGCCCGACCGGCTGCGCAGCCTGCTCGGCACCACCCGGGTCACGGTGCAGCAGGGCACGAAGCCGCTCGCCATCACCGACTCGCCGCTCAGCGCGTCCTGACCTGCAGCCTTGGGAAGACCATGATGCCGATATCGCTCTCGCGACGCCGCGCCGCCGTGGCCGTCTTCGTCCTGCTGCTCGGCACCGGCGCCGCCGCGGCCGCGCCGCAGCCGGTGACCATCCGGATCGACAACTTCACCTTCACCCCGGCGGAGCTGTCGGTGCCCGCCGGCACCACGGTGACCTGGATCAATGGCGACGACATCCCGCACACGGTGGTGGCGGTCGACAAGAGCTTCCGCTCGAAGGCACTCGACACCGGGGACAGCTACAGCCAGACCCTGTCGACGCCGGGCACCGTCGCCTATTTCTGCGGCCTGCATCCGCATATGACGGGCCGGATCACCGTGACGCCGTGACCCGGCCTCGCCTTGTCAGGCCGCTCGACGCCAAGGCGGGGCGGGAGGATGCTGCGATCCGGGGCGGGCCGCGCGGTGCGGCCCGCCCCGGCGGGGACGGGCCGATGCGCGGGACGGATGCGGTGAAGCGGTTCCGGGACACGGTCCTGCCCTGCCTGGACGACGCCTACACGCTGGCCCGCTACCTGACCCGCAGCCCGACCGACGCCGACGATCTGGTGCAGGAGGCCTTCGCCCGGGCGCTGCGCTATTTCGACGGCTTCGGCGGCGGCGACGCGCGGCCCTGGCTGCTGGCGATCCTGCGCAACTGCTTCTACGCCTGGCTGCGGGCGCGGCGGGCGCAGCAGGGCGAGCCGCTGCCGGATCCCGACGACGCGATCGCCGAGGCCACGGCCGATCCCTGGGGCCAGGCGCCGGAAGATCCGGAGGCGACACTGATCCGGATCGACGAGGCGGCTGTGGTCCGCGCCCTGGTCGAGGCGCTGCCGGAGCCGTTCCGCGAGGTGCTGGTGCTGCGCGAGATGAACGACCTGACCTATCAGCAGATCGCCGAGATCACGGAGGTCCCGATCGGCACGGTGATGTCGCGCCTGGCGCGGGCCCGGCTGCTGGTCAAGCGCGCCTGGCTGGCCCGCCAGGTGGAGGAGGCGCGATGAGCTGCCCCGACAAATCGGTCCTGCTGCACGGCATGCTGGACGGCGAGCTCGACGTCGTCGGCGCCCTGGCCTTCGAGGCCCATCTGAAGGAGTGCCCGGCCTGCGCCGCGGAGTACCGGCGACAGCAGGCGATCCGGATGGCGTTGCGGCGCCCGGAGCTGCGCGATCGCGCCCCGGAGGCGCTGCGCCGGAAGCTCGAAGCGGCGCTGCAGCCTCCTTCGGTTCCCTGGTGGCGGCGTTTCCTGGGCGACTGGCGCTGGGGCGGGGCCGGCGCGGCGGCGCTGGCCATGGCGCTGATGCTGCTGCTGGTGCTGCCGCGCAGCGGCGACGACCTCGCCCGGCAACTGGTCGACAGCCATGTGCGGTCGCTGCTGGCCGAGCATCTGGTCGACGTGCCGTCCTCCGACCGGCACACGGTCAAGCCCTGGTTCGTCGGCAAGATCGATGCGGCCCCGCCGGTGGTCGATCTCGCGCCGCAGGGCTTTCCGCTGGTGGGCGGGCGGCTCGATTATCTCGACCGCCGGGTGGTGGCGGCGCTGGTCTACCGGCATGGCGGCGGACACATCGTCAACCTGTTCGTCTGGCCGAACCCGGACGCCGCGGACGCCGCCGTGACGGCGGAGACGGAGGAGGGGTACCGCCTGCTGCACTGGGTGCGGTCGGGGCTGGAATTCTGGGCGGTGGCCGACATCGACCTGTCGGAGCTGCAAGCTTTTCAGGCCGCCTATCTGCAAGGCGCGGCCGCCCAGGGCATGCCGCAGCCCTGACCTACAGCTCCAGCTTCATGCCCTCATGGCTGGCGACGAAGCCGAGCCTGGCGTAGAAGCGGTGGGCGTCGGGCCGGCGCTTGTCGGTGGTCAGCTGGACCAGGGCGCAGCCGCGCGCCCGGGCCTGGGCGATCGCCCAGTCCATCATCGCCTGGCCCGCGCCCTGGCCGCGCAGCGCCGACTCGATGCGCACGGATTCGATCTGCGCCCGCCAGGCGCCACGGCGCGACAGGCCGGGGATGAAGCTGAGCTGGAAGCAGCCGACCACCCGGCCGTCCAGCTCCGCCACCACCACCTCGTGGTTCGGGTCGGCGGCGATGGCGGCGAAGGCGGCCTGGTAGGGCGCCTCGACCGCGGCCTCGCGGGTCTTGCCCAGGGGATCGTCCGCCAGTAGCCGCAGGATCGCCGGCAGGTCGGCCGCTTCGGCCGCTCGCATCGTCACATCCATCATCATCCGCTCCGGATTTCCGTCTCTCGGCATAACGGATTATCCTGAGGCCGTGCCTATTGCGAGTGCCCTCGTCGGCGAGCATTGACGTCATGAACGATTCTGCAGGACGGAGCCCCGGGCACCGGAGCCCGCCCGTCCTTCCCGGCAGCGCGGACCTGCTGCGCCGGATCATTGACCAGGCGGCAATCGGCATGGTGCTGCTCGATCAGGAGGGGCGCTGGCTCTACACCAACCCCGCCTTGTGCGCGCTGATCGGCTACAGCCGGGACGAATGCGCGAGCCTGGGTGTCGACGACGTCATCCATCCGGAGGAGCGGGACGACGTCCACCGTCGCCTCGATGCCTTGCAGCGCGGCGAGATTGACGGCTATCGGGTCGAGCGCCGCTATCGCCGCAAGGACGGCAGCATCCTGCATGGGCTGGTCAGCGTCTCTTCGCTGGATGCGGAAGAAGATTCGCCGTTCCGCTACATCCTCCAGGTCATCGATGCCGGCCCGCAGAAGCAGGCCGAGGCGCAGCTGGCCGGGGTGACCGAGCGGCTGGAGCTCGCGCTCGATGCCGGCGGCGTCGGCATCTTCGAGGTGGATTTCATCACCGGCGAGCGCCTGTGGGATGCCCGGACGCATGAGCTGCATGGGGTGATGCCGGACAGCTTCGACCGCAGCACCGACGGCTTCCACCGGTTGCTGCCGCCGGAGGATGTGGCGAGGGTCACGCAGATCCACGAGGCGGCCGAGCGCGATCATGCTGTCCAGTACCGTGTCGACTACCGGGTCCTGCACCGGATGTCGGGAACGACCCGTCACATCCGCGCCTCGATGCGGCTGGCCTTTGCCACCGACGGCAGTGTGCTGCGCGGCCTCGGCGCCTGCTGGGACATCACCGAGGACATCGAGCGCAGTCGGCGGCTGCACGACACCCTGGCCCTGCTGCAGGCCGTGATGAAGGGGACGCCCGACCTGGTCTACGTCAAGGACAGCGGCGGCCGCTATCTGCTGATCAACCCGGCCGTCGAGAAGGTGATGGGGCGGGCGGGGAGCGACGTCATCGGCCGGCACGATGCCGAGATCTTTCCGGCCGAGACGGCGCAGGCGGCGGCCGGCCGGTTCGTCGCCAGGGCGCGGGCCGCCGGCTGTGCCGTGATGCTCGACGATTTCGGCAGCGGCCTCAGCTCCTTCGCCTATCTCCGGCAGTTCGCGGTCGACGGGCTGAAGATCGACGGCGGCTTCATTCGCCAGATCGCGACCAGCGCGGTCGATCGCGCCATCGTCGAATCGATCAATGCGATCGGCCATCGCCTCGGCGCCGTGACGATCGCCGAGCAGGTCGAGGACGACGAGACGCTGGCGCTGGTGCGCGCGATGGGGATCGACCAGGCCCAGGGGTTCGCCGTCGAGCGGCCGCGGCCGCTGGACAGCCTGTTCTAAGGCTCATTCCCAAACCGGGAGGAGTTTTCGGAGCGAGTTCTCAGGGTGTGCGCTGCATCACCGCGACAGAACCCGGCCGGATCCAGTATTCTCTTATGCACGGCATGTGCAGCGCCGGGTTTTGCCTGGCGTGCGAGAGAGAGGGGATATCATGCAAGGCCGTTCCATCGGCAGGTCGGCGGCTCGGCCGGCGGTCGATGTACCGTCTGTCTTCGCCCGGGCGGACGACCACTCGGTCCTCGGGCTGATCGACCAGATCTACGATGCCGGCATCGGCAACGAGGACTGGTTTGCGGTGCTGCGCCAGCTCGGCGCGGCGCTGGGTGGGGAGTCGGTGGTGCTGCGCCGGATCAGTCCGGCCGCGTCGTGCCCCGCGACCATGGCGACCGAGACCGACCCCGATTATGTCGAGCGCTACCAGGCGCATTACCGCCAGCTGCTGCCGCTGCTGCCGATGCTGCCGATGCTGGAGCCCGGCGCGACCTTCGCCCATTCGGCGCTGATCCCGGACGCGGAGTATCGGCGCACGGAGTTCTACAACGACTTCATGCGGCCGCAGGGCAAGGACCACGGCCTGTACTGGGTGGATTTCGACCGGCGGGACCTCTCGGCGATGCTGTCGGTCTGGAGGCCGGGGCGCCGGGCCGACTGGGATGACGACCAGGTCCGGATGCTGCGCGCGATCGGGCCGCATCTCAGACGGGCGCTGCGGATCGAACGGGGGCTGGCCGCGGTCGGGACATCCGCGCCCGCCGCGGCGCTGCCGCCGCCTCCGGCGCGCCGGTGGCCGCTGACCCCCCGCGAATGCGACTGCCTGACCTGGATCAGCCGCGGCGCGTCGAGCAAGGAGGCCGCGCGCCGGCTGTCCCTGTCGGTCTACACGGTCAACGAATATGTCGCCTCGGCCATGCGCAAGCTGGGCGCGGGCAGCCGTGCCGAGGCGGTCGCCATGGCGCTCCTCAGCGGCGCGATCGGCGGCTAGCCTCCGGGGCCGGCCGGCGAGGAAGTCGCGCAATAAAATAACTGCAAAACGAACCGTCATTAGCATCCTTTTCCGGCAGGATTGGGTCAGAAAATTCTCGTTTTCCGATCAGGGATTCATCATGGCGGTCATCGACGGCACCGAGTTCATCGATTTCCTCGACGGCACGGCGAACAACGACACGATCAACGGCCTCGGCGGGAACGACACGCTCACCGGTCTCGGGGGCCGTGACACCCTGAACGGCGGCGACGGGAACGACCGGCTTGTCGGCGGAGCCGGGGCCGACTTCCTGAACGGCGGGGCCGGGGTCGACACCGCCGACTACCGCGACAGCGCCGCCGGGGTGACGGTCACGATCGGCAGCACCGGCAGCGGCGGCGACGCCCAGGGTGACGCGGTCGGCGCCGATGTGGAGAACATCGACGGATCGGATTTCGACGACTTGCTGACCGGATCGGCTGCCGACAACCGGCTGGTCGGCGGGGCCGGCAACAACACCCTCTTCGGTCTCGACGGCAATGATACGCTGACCGCGGGGAACGTCGCGGGCCAGGGTGACGACACGCTCGACGGCGGCGCCGGCGACGACACCCTGACGGCCGGGGACGGCACGGACAGCCTGATCGGCGGTGACGGGAACGATATCCTCCAGGGCGGTGCCGGCGCGGACACGCTGAACGGCGGTGCCGGCACGGACCGGATCACCTATGCCTCAAGCACGGCCGGCGTGGCGATCGACCTCTCGACGCTGACGGCGTCCGGGGGCGATGCGCAGGGCGACGTGATCGGCCCGGGCATCGAGGATATCGACGGCTCGAACCTCGCCGACACCCTGACCGGGTCGGCCGGGGCCAACGCCCTGCGCGGCCTGGGCGGCGGAGACACGATCGACGGTCTGGACGGCGACGACAACATCGATGGCGGCGCCGGCAACGACTTCCTCTTCGGCGGGGCCGGGAACGACGTGCTCCATGGCGGGATCAGCGACCTGAACGGCGCCAGCGGCAATGATGTCCTCGAAGGTGGGGCCGGCGCCGACACGCTGAACGGCGGTGCCGGCGTCGACACCATCGTCTACGATGGCCCGGCCGGGGTGACGGTGACGATCGGCGGGGCCGGCATCGGCGGCGACGCCCAGGGCGACGTCATCGGCAGCGACATCGAGAACATCCAGGGCACGAACGGGTTCAACGACGTCCTGACCGGGTCGGTCCAGGGCAATCTCCTGTTCGGCCTCGGCGGCAATGACACGCTCAACGGCCTGGAAGGCGACGATCAGCTCGACGGCGGCGCCGGGAACGATGTGCTTCAGGGCGGGGGCGGGGCGGACCGGCTGCTCGGCGGCGCCGGCAGCGACACCATCGCCTATGGCGGCGCGGAGGGTGTGATCATCGACCTGACCGCGCTCACCGCCTCGGGCGGGGAGGCCGAGGGCGACATCATCGGCGTCGATATCGAGAACGTCCGCGGCACCGGCTTCGACGACGTCCTGACCGGCTCTGCCGTCGCCAATGTGCTGACAGGTCTGGCCGGCGCCGACGCGCTGGACGGCCAGGGCGGCAACGATACGCTCAGCGGCGGCGACGGAAACGATCTCCTCACCGGCGGCGCCGGGGCAGATCAACTGCTCGGCGGAGCCGGCATCGACACCATCAGCTATGACGGCCCGGCCGGGGTGACGGTTAACCTGACGACCCTGACGGCGTCCGGCGGCGACGCCCAGGGCGATGTGATCGGCGCCGACATCGAGAACATCGCCGGCACCGACGGCTTCGGCGACGTCCTGACCGGCTCGGCCGTGGCCAATGTGCTGTCCGGCTATGGCGGCGCCGATACGCTCACCGGAATGGCCGGCAACGACACGCTCAACGGCATGGATGGCGACGACGTGCTCCGCGGCGGGACCGGGGCCGACAAGCTGGACGGCGGCGCCGGCAACGACACCGCCATCTATTCCGACAGCGCGGCCGGGATCACGGTCAGCCTCGCCACCGGCATCGGCAGCGGCGGCGACGCCCAGGGCGACACCCTGATCGGGGTCGAGAATCTTATCGGCAGCCAGCTCAACGATACCCTGGTCGGAAACGCGGGGGCCAACACGCTGCGGGGCCTGGACGGCAACGACGTGCTCCGCGGCGGCGCCGGGGCCGACATCCTAGAGGGCGGCGCCGGAACCGACACCGCCAGCTACTATGACAGCGCGGTCGGGATCACGGTCAGCCTCGCCACCGGCACCGGCGCCGGCGGCGACGCCCAGGGCGACACCCTGACCGAAATCGAGAACCTCTCCGGCAGCCAGGGCAATGACAGCCTCACCGGCAATGCCGGTGCCAACACGCTGCAGGGCTGGAACGGCAACGACGTGCTCCGCGGCGGCGCCGGGGCCGACATCCTAGAGGGCGGCGCCGGCACCGACACCGCCAGCTACTACGACGGCGCGGTCGGGGTCACGGTTAACCTCGCCGCCGGCACCGGCAGCGGCGGCGACGCCCAGGGCGATACCCTGACCGGGATCGAGAACGTCAACGGCAGCCAGGGCAGCGACACCCTCGTCGGCAACAGCGGCGCCAACGTTCTGCAGGGGTGGGGTGGCGATGACGTGCTCCGCGGCGGGGCGGGGGCCGACGCGCTGGACGGCGGCGTCGGCACCGACGCCGCCAGTTATTACGACAGCGCGATCGGGGTCACGGTCAGCCTCGCCGCCGGCAGCGGCATCGGCGGCGACGCCCAGGGCGACACCCTGACCGGGATCGAGAATCTCTCCGGCAGTCAGGGCAACGATACCCTCATCGGAAATGCCGGGGCCAACACGCTGCAGGGCTGGAACGGCAACGACGTCCTCACCGGTGGTGCCGGCAAGGATACGCTGACCGGCGGCGCCGGGGCCGACCAGTTCCGGTTCACCGGCCTCGGCGACAGCGTGGTCGGAGCCAATGCCGACGTCATCCTCGACTTCAGCCACGCCCAGGGAGACCGCATCGACCTGTCGGGGATTGACGCCAACAGCGGCGTCGCCGGCGATCAGGCCTTCAGCTTCATCGGCTCCGGCGCCTTCACTGGTGTGGCGGGCCAGCTGCACTATTCCGTAGCCGGCGGCGTCACCTCCATCACCGGCGACGTCAACGGCGACAAGGTCAGCGATTTCCAGATCAACCTGACCGGTGCCATCGGCTTGGTCGCCGCCGACTTCGTGCTGTAGGCGACGGGGCGCATCAGGCGGCAGGGATGGTCTTGGCCATGTGCACGATGGTGTACGCGCCCCGCTGCTCCTGATGCGTCTCGTGATAGCCGCGGGCGGCGTAGAGGGCGCGGTTCTCCGACATCCGGATGTTCGTGTAGAGCCGCAGCTCGGTCAGGTCGCGCCGCCGGGCCTCGCGCTCGGCGAAGGCCAGCAGCCGGCCGCCGAGGCCGTGGCCCTGGTGGCTGGGGTCGACCGCGACATTGACGATCAGCAGATGGTCGGGCTCGGGCTTCAGTTCGATCAGGGCGATGCAGCCATGGATGCCGTCGATCGCCCAGATCTCATGCTCGGCCAGGGCGCGGACATAGTCGGCGCGCATCGGCTTCGGCTCGATGCCGACGCTGATGATCCATTTCGCATAGGCGCGCCGGACCAGGGTCCGGATCACCTCCGCCTCGTCCGGCCGGGCCCGGCGGATCTCGCCCCATGTCGTGTGGAACATGGGTGCTCTCCCGTCTTTCCATGCACTGGCCGCATGCTATCGTCGGCGGCGCCGTTCTCTCACTGAAATTCCCGAAGGCCAGCCCCGCCATGGATCTCGTCCTGCGCAATGCCAACCTGCCGGACGGCCGGACCGGCATCGACATCGGCGTCAAGGACGGCCGCATCGTCGCGGTCGAGCCGCGCCTGGCGGCGGAGGCGGATGACGAGATCGACGCCGGCGGCCGGCTGGTGACGCCGCCCTTCGTCGACTCCCATTTCCACCTGGACGCCACTCTGTCGCTCGGCCTGCCGCGGCTGAACCGGTCCGGCACGCTGCTCGAAGGCATCGGGCTGTGGGGTGAGCTGAAGCCGCAGCTGACCCAGGAGGCGGTGATCGCCCGGGCGTTGGCCTATTGCGACCTGGCGGTGGCGCAAGGGCTGCTGGCGATCCGCAGCCATGTCGATGTCTGTGACGACCGGCTGCTGGCGGTCGAGGCGCTGCTCGAGGTCAAGCGCCGGGTCGCACCCTATCTCGACCTGCAACTGGTGGCCTTCCCGCAGGACGGGCTGTTCCGCTCCGCCACCGCCGAGCGCAATCTGCTGCGCGCGCTCGACCTCGGCGTCGACGTGGTCGGCGGCATCCCGCATTTCGAGCGGACCATGGCCGATGGCGCCGCCTCGGTGCGCCGGCTGTGCGAGATCGCGGCGGAGCGTGGGCTCCCGGTCGACCTGCATTGCGACGAGAGCGACGATCCGCTGTCCCGCCACATCGAGACGCTGGCGGCGGAGACCCATCGCCTCGGCCTCGGTGGCCGGGTGACGGGGTCGCACCTGACCTCGATGCATTCGATGGACAACTACTATGTCTCGAAGCTGATCCCGCTGATGCGCGAAGCCGGCGTTGCGGCGATCGCCAACCCGCTGATCAACATCACCCTGCAGGGCCGCCACGACAGCTACCCGAAGCGCCGCGGCATGACCCGGGTTCCGGAGCTGATGGCGGCCGGCATCACTGTCGCCCTCGGCCAGGACTGCGTCATGGACCCGTGGTATTCGATGGGGTCGGCCGACATGCTGGAGGTGGCGCATATGGCGGTGCATGTCGGGCAGATGACCTCGCTCGACGCCATCGGCCGCTGCTTCGCCGCGGTGACGACCGAGGCGGCGAAGGTGCTGGAGCTCGACGGCTACGGCCTGGCGCCGGGCTGCCGCGCCGACCTGGTGCTGCTGCAGGCGGCCGACCCGTTCGAGGCGGTGCGGCTGAAGGCGACCCGTCTCCTGGTGCTGCGCGCCGGCCGCCTGATCGCCCGCACGCCGGAGCGGGTGACGGCGCTGGACCTGCCGGGCCGGCCGGTCACGGTGGCGCCGACCTTCGCGCCGGGGTCGATCGCCTGACCCTTCGATCGGGGCTGTGCCGATCGTCGCGGAAGTGTCATGCTGACCCTCCAAAAGGGCCCGCGTGATCGGGCATTCGTCCCGGTCGGCATGGCAGGCCCGTGCACAAGGGAGGATGCGCATGCCGCAGGAACGCCCTGCCCCCAGATTCCGCAGCGCGGCCCTGGTCGGGCCGTATTCGAGCGGCAAGACCACGCTGATGGAGGCGCTGCTGCACAGCGCCGGCGCGATCCCGCGCAAGGGCAGCGTGGCCCAGGGCAATACCGTGGGCGACGCCTCGCCCGAATCCCGCGCCCGGCAGATGACGATCGAGCCGAACCTGGCCTCCTGCCGCTATCTCGACGAGGATTGGACCCTGATCGACTGCTCCGGCTCGGTCGAGCTGGCCCAGGACGCGCTGGCCGCGCTGATGGTCGCCGACATCGCCGTAGTGGTGGCCGAGGCCGACCCGGACCGCGCCGTGATCCTGGCCCCGCTACTGCGCTTCCTCGACGAGCACGAGATCCCGCACATCCTGTTCATCAACAAGATGGACCGGTCCGGCATCCGCATGCGCGACCTGCTGGCCGCCCTGCAGCAGGTCTCGGCCCGGCCGCTGCTGCTGCGCGAGGTTCCGATCCGCGACGGCGACAGCGTCTCCGGCTATGTCGACCTGGTCAGCGGCCGTGCCTACAAATGGCGCGAGAACCAGTCCTCCGACCTGATCGAGGCGCCCGGCGACGTCAAGCCGCGCCAGGACGAGGCGCGCCAGACCCTGCTCGAATCCCTGGCCGATTTCGACGATGCGCTGCTGGAGCAGCTGCTCGAGGACAAGATCCCGGCGCCGAAGGAGATCTACACCCAGCTCACCCGCGACCTGCAGCAGGACCTGATCGTGCCGGTGTTCTTCGGCTCGGCCGAGCACGGCAACGGCGTCACCCGGCTATGGAAGGCGCTGCGCCACGAGGCCCCGTCGCATGAGGCGGCGGCGACCCGGCTCGGCTACGACGCCCATGGCGGCTTCGCCGCGACCGTGTTCAAGACCCAGCACCAGCCGCACACCGGCAAGCTCAGCCTGGCGCGGCTGTGGAGCGGCCGGCTGGCCGACAACAGCAATCTCGGCAGCCGCCGCATCTCCGGCCTGTACCGGCTGAAGGGCGGCGAGAACCAGAAGCTGGCCGAGGCCAGCCCCGGCGAGATCGTCGGCATCGCCCGGCTGGACGACCTGGCCACCGGCCAGACGCTGCGCGCCGACGGCACTGCCGAGGCGACCTGGAATTGGCCGAAGCCGGCGGAGCCGGTGCACGCCGTGGCGCTGTCGCTGTCGGACCGCAAGGACGACGTCAAGCTGACCACCTCGCTGGCCAAGCTGTGCGAGGAGGACACGGCGCTGTCGGTGCACCACGTCGACGCCACCGGCGAGCTGACCCTGGCCGGGCAGGGCGACATCCAGCTGCAGATCGCGGTCGAACGGCTGAAGAGCCGGTTCAACGTCTCGGTCACCACGGTGCCGACCCGCACCGCCTATCGTGAGACGATCCGGCGGCCGACCAAGCAGCATTCCCGCTTCAAGCGCCAGACCGGCGGCCACGGCCAGTTCGCCGACATCCAGGTCGAGATCCGGCCGATGCCGCGCGGCACCGGCTTCGTGTTCGAGAACAAGGTGGTCGGCGGGTCGGTGCCGAAGAACTATATTCCGGCGGTGGAGGCGGGCTCGCGCGAGGCGATGGCGCGCGGCCCGCTGGGCTTCCCGGTGGTCGACCTCGCCGTGGCGCTGACCGATGGCCAGCACCATTCGGTCGACAGCTCCGACCAGGCCTTCCGCACCGTGTCGCAGATGGCGATGGCCGAGGGGCTGGCGAATTGCGACCCGGTGCTGCTGGAGCCGATCCAGGCGGTGACGATCGCGGTGCCGGCGGAATACACCGCCAAGGTGCACGCCATCGTCTCCAGCCGCCGCGGCCAGATCCTCGGCATGACGGCGCGCGAGGGCTGGACCGGCTGGGACCTGATCGACTGCCAGTTGCCGGAGGCGGAGATGCACGGCCTGGCGGTCGAGCTGCGCTCGGTCACGCTCGGCGTCGGCAGCTTCACCGCCCGCTTCGACCATCTGCAGGAGCTGATGGGCCGCATCGCCGAGCAGGTGGTGGAGGAGCGCCGGAGGGCGTTGGCGGCATAGGCTGAGGCGGTCGGGTCCGATCACTCGCCGCGGCCCTTGGCAGCGGCGAGTGGCCCGTCCTATCACAGCACCGAAGACGACGATCGGGGACCGCGCAAATGCTGAGCCTGAGGCGGGTGGAGCCGGAGGATTCCGACCGGCTGTTCACCTGGCGGAACCTGCCGCATGTCGCGGTCCACCAATACACCGACCATGAGATCACGCGGCCGGAGCACGATGCCTGGTTCGCCCGCGCCATCGCCGACCCGCGCCGGGTCTACTGGATCATACAGGACGGCGGCGAGCCGATCGGCCTGGCCAACCTGGTCGACATCGACCAGCAGAACAGCAAATGCGCCTGGGCCTTCTACCTCGGCGCCAGCGACCTGCGCGGCAAGGGCATCGGCAGCTGGGTCGAGCTCAAGGTGCTGGATTACGTCTTCCTCGAGCTGAAGCTGAACAAGCTGTGCTGCGAGGTGCTGACCAGCAATCCGGGCGTGGTGCGGATGCACAAGCGCTTCGGCTTCCAGGAGGAGGGGCTGCTGCGCCAGCATGTGCGCAAGGGCGGCCAGTTCCTCGACGCGCATCTGCTGGGCCTGCTGCGCGACGACTACCTGCCGCAGCGCGACGCTCTGGTGACGATGCTGCGCGAGCGCGGAGTGCAGACGGAATAGGTCGCTACCGCGCCTGCGCTGTGGCCACGGAGCCCCCGGCGGAATCCACGATCACCAGCATGTTGCCCGCCAGCGGCGTCGGGGTGCGGTCCGGGCGCAGCACGGCGTCGTAGCGGGGGTCGGTCTTCGCCGCCGCCTCGTAATCGACGTCGAGGATGCCGTTGCGGTCCAGGAAGACGTTCATCGGGCCCGGGACGCGGATGCAGCCCTTCGACGCCGGCCGGCCGAGGCGCTGCTCCAGGACGTCAGGATCGGTGGCGTGCACCAGCAGCCGGATGGTCGATTCCCGGCCTTCAGCCTCCCAGCCGCGCTCGGCGGTCTGCCAGCCGAAATCCCACACCCGCATGCCCTGGAGTCCGAGGCCGCGGATGCCGTTGGCGTTGAAGGTGCCTTCGGCGCGCCAGTCGAGGATCTCGTCCGTGTGCAGGAACACGCCGGTCGGCGTGATGAAATAGCCATGCCGCCCTTCCTGCCCGGTCGAGACCGTCGTGCCGCCGAGGCTCTGCCAGGCGCCGGAGGGCTGCGCCAGCAGGATGCGCATCTGCTGCACGGCGGGGTTCCGATCGACCACCATCACCAGCTGCGGCCGGCGGATGGTCTGGCCGCGGGCCTTGATCTCGGCCTGCGCCAGGGCCGCCCAGCGCCGTTCGCCGTCCGGCGCATCGGTGATCCGGCCAGGCACATCCCGCGCCAGCGCCGCCTGCAGGCGGGCGACCTCGCCGGCGGTTTCGCCGGACGCCGCTTCGGGCATCGTGGAGCTTGAGGAGGGCGTCCGATCGCATCCCGAGATCAGGAGCGACAGGGCGGCGGCAAGCAGGAAACGCGCGGACATCGGATCTGCACAATCGCAGTTGCAGAGAATAGAAAGCGATCGATTATCTTTGTTCCGCTTGCTCATGTATTTATAACATGGATTATGCGGGATTTCATCGGGATATTTGGCGTGGTAAAGTACGATGAATATATGGCCCGACAGGTGATCATGCTGTACCGGATTCCGCTCCGATCGGTCCTCGCCGGGCTGCTGGTCCTGCTGCTGGCCGTCGCAGCCCGGGCGCAGCAGCCGGCCGGCGGCGTGCTGGCGCTGCTGCCGGCCGATGCCGTCACCCGCCATACACTTGCGGTCGATGGCCGGACGCTGCCCTACACCGCCACCGCCGGGACCATGCCGCTGTTCGACCAGGACGGCGACCGTTCGGCCGCGGTCTTCACCACCGCCTATGTCCTGGATGATGCGCCTGCCGACACCCGGCCGATCACCTTCGTGTTCAATGGCGGGCCGGGCGCGTCCTCGGCCTATCTGCAGCTCGGCTTGGCCGGGCCAAGGGCGATCGCGCCCGATGTCGTGCGCGACCCCGCCCGGGCGACCCTGCAGGATAATCCCGACACCTGGCTGGCCTTCACCGACCTGGTCTTCATCGATCCGGTGGGCGCCGGCTGGAGCCGGGCCGCCAGGCCCGACAAGGCGGAAGAGTTCTGGGGCGAGCGCGCCGATGCCCAGTCGCTGGCGAAGGTGATCGCGCTGTATCTGGCGCAGAACCGCCGCGGCGCCTCGCCGAAATTCATCCTCGGGGAAAGCTACGGCGGCTACCGCAGCGTGAAGGTGGCCCGCGTGCTGCAGCGGGAGCAGGGCGTCCTGGTCAATGGTATCGTCATGGTCTCACCGTTCATGGAGGGCCGGCTGCAGGTGGGCGCCGATCGGTTCGCGCTGGTGGCCGCGCTGCGGCTGCCCTCGCTCGCCGCCGCCGCGCTCGACCGCCGCGACGCCTTTACGCCCGAAGCGCTGGCCACGGCCGAACACTTCGCCTTGACCGACTACCTGACGACCCTGGCCGGCCGGCCGCCCGAAGGCGAGGCGGCCGACGCCTTTTATGCCCGCGTGGCCCGGGTCGCCGGGCTGTCGCCCGATGTTGTCGCCCGTTCACGCGGCTTCATCGGCAAGACCACTCTCGATCAGGTCGGCGAGGGTGGGGCAGCGATCGTCAGCTTCTACGATGCCGCACTATCCGCGCCTGATCCGTTCCCCGAAGCCCCGCCGGACGACGGTTCCGATCCGGTGCTCGACGGCTACACCCAGGCCCTCGGCGGCCTGTTCGTCGGCTATGCGCACGACGTGCTCGGCTTCAAGACCATGCTGACATTCAACCTGCTGAATCGGGAGATCGCCCGGAAATGGAAATGGGAAGCCGGCGGCAGTCTCCTGGCCAGCATCGATGGGGACCTGCGGCAGCTGCTGGTGCTGAACCCCGATCTCGACGTGCTGGTGGCCCATGGCCGCAGCGACATCGTCACGCCCTATTCCATCAGCCGCTACCTGATCGACCACCTGCCGCCCCTCGGGCGGGAAGGGCGCGTCGTGCTCAAGCTCTACAAGGGCGGGCACATGTTCTATTTCGACGCCTCCGCCCGCACCGCCTTCACCGCCGACGCCGCCGCCTTCTATCTCCAGCAGGAAGCGCCCTAGGGCGACGCCAGGGCCGGCAGCACATAGCGGTCCAGCACAGTCCGGCCGAGCTGATCCTGCAGGTCAGGTTGGTCGTAGAGCCCGGCGGTGACCACCACCAGCAGATCCAGGTCCGGCACCAGGAACAGCCGCTGGCCGCCCCAGCCGACACCGGCGCTCCAGCGGATCTTCCGGCCGTCGACCTGCGACTGGCCGAGCCACCATTGGAAGCCGTAATCGACTTGGTCTTCGGCGGCGATCTGCTTCGTCGTGGACTGCTCGATCCAGCCGGCCGACACTATCTGCTTGCCCTGCCAGGCGCCATGGTCGAGCACCAGCAGGCCAAGCTTGGCGATGTCGCGCGGCCGCAGCCGCAGGCCGGAGGCGGCGACCGGATCGCCATTCGGATAGCGCACCCATTCGACATCGGCGATGCCGAGCGGCGCGAACAGCACCTCCTGCGCCAGCACGTCGAGCGGCCGGCCGGAGACCTGCTTCAGTACCGCCGACAGCAGCGCCGTCGACCCGCCGCTGTAGACCCAGCGCTCGCCCAGCGTCGTGGCGAAGGGCTGCTCCAGCACGTAGCGGTACGGGTCCGGCGCGTCCGACATCAGCCGCTCGCTGTTGCGGGGGTCGCTGTAGGGCAGGTCCTCGCTCCAGGCCAGCCCGCTCGACATGGTCAGCAGGTGCCGCAGGGTGATGCGGTCGGTCTCGGGGGAGCGCAGATCGGCATATTGCGGCAGCAGCGACAGCACCGGCGCGTCGATGTCCTTGATCCAGCCGTAATCGACGGCGATGCCGACCAGCAGCGCGGTCACGCTCTTGGTGATCGACCGCAGGTCGTGCCTGGTCTCCGCATCGTGCGGGATGGCGCCCAGCGGCTGGCCCCAGCGCTGGTCCTCTCCGGCGAAGTAGCGCTCATAGACCAGCCGGCCGTGCCGCACGACCAGCACGGCATGGGCGTTCGCCTCGGGCCGGTCGAGTGCCGGACCGACGGCGCAGAGCGTCGCCGGGTCGAAGCCTTCATCGGCCGGGGCGGCGACGGCCCAGCCATCGTCCAGAACCGCCGGCGCGCGGCAATCGGGTGGCGCGTCCGCGGCCGAGGCGGGGGAGGCGAGGAGGGCGATCAGGGGCAGGGCACGGCGAAGCGGCATGGTCGTCTCCGTCTGGGCGCGGTCCGGCGCGCCGCCGATCGGTAGCAGGGACCCCGGCCCGCCACTGTACCGGGATTGCTCGGCCTTCGATTCACCTCCGCCCTGCCACGGCTTCGCCGCAGAGCGGGACGGATGATGCGGCGCTGGATGTCTCGGGGGAGAGATCGTGCGCGCTTTGTCGAAGATTCTGCTGGCCGGGCTGCTGCTGGCCCTGGCCGCCTGCGTGTCGTCGCCGCCGCCGGTGGAAGAGGCGGTGCTGCAACAGGAGACGGTGTCGAGATTTTCCGCGCCCGAGACCGCGGCCGACCGGCTCGTGCCGCTGGGCGGCCACGGCGCGGCGTCGTCCCAGCCACGGAGTCGCGAGCCCGCCCGCCCAGAGATCGCGGAGCGGGAGCGGCTGGGCACGCGCTGGGGCGAGGAGATCCGGTCGCCGATCCGCTTCGTCAGCCTGGCCCGTTTCTGGCCGAGCCGGCCGGAGGCGCAGGTGACGATCCGCTACGATGGCCGCCGCAGCGCGACCATGGGGCCGGTCAGCACGATCCGCAGCCTGCCGGTCGCGGACGGCACCGTCGAATTCTCGGTGCTCGGCGCCAGGGGCACGCCGATGCGCCTGACGCCGACCGGCGGCGGCGATCTCCGCCTCCAGGGCCGCTCCGGCGACCTCTACCGGCTGGCGTTCAGCAATCAGGGGCGGCGGACGGTCGAGGTCGTGGCCACGGTCGACGGGCTCGACGTGCTGAACGGCCGGCCCGGCACCATCGCCAACCGCGGCTATGTGGTGCGCCCCGGCGACATGCTGGTGATCGAGGGCTTCCGCAAGAGCGAGGACGAGGTTGCCGCGTTCCGCTTCTCCGCGCCGGATGACGCCTATGCCGCCAACACGCCGCAGGGCGACCCGCGCAACATCGGCGTCATCGGCGTCGCGCTGTTCACGCTCGACGACCCGGCCAACGAGATCGTCGCCGCCTCGCCGCGGCCGTTCCCGGCCGACGCGCCCGACCCGCGTTTCGCCCCGCCGCCGACGCCGTAAGCGTCTTGCGTACCTCTCATGATCGGGATAATTTCCCGATCATGAGAAGTGAGCTCGCGAATGAACTGGAGCCGGTCGATGCCCGGTTGGCCGCGCGTTTGGCGGCGCTGCGAGCGGAGCAGGGCTGGTCGCTCGATGCCCTGGCTGAGCGCAGCGGCATCAGCCGGGCGACGCTGTCGCGGCTGGAGCGCGGCGAGACCAGCCCGACCGCGTCGCTGCTCGGCCGGCTCTGCACCGCCTATGGCCGCACCATGTCCGGCCTGATCGCGGAGGTCGAGACCGACCCGCCGCAGCTGCTGCGCCGGGCCGAGCAGCCGGGCTGGACCGACC
>NZ_VCCH02000070.1 GCF_005938675.2 Mycobacterium sp. KBS0706 | reverse complement strand
GGCGAATGCGCGCGCCACGGTCTTCGCGCCCTATGACCGGCTGTTGCCCAAGGTCGACGTGTTCGTCACCAATGGCGGCTATGGCTCGGTCAACTACGCCCTCAGCCTCGGCGTCCCGATCGTGGTGGCGGGGGACACCGAGGAGAAGCCGGAAATCGCGGCCCGCGTGGCCTGGAGCGGAGCCGGGATCAATCTCGGCACCGGCCAGCCGCGGCCGGAGCAGATCCGCGACGCGGTGCGCGCCGTTCTGTCCGACCCGCGCTACCGGCGCCGGGCCCAGGCGATGCAGGCCGATTTCGCCCGCTACGACGCCCGCCGCGAGATCGCCGCAATCCTGGAGGATCTGGTCCCCCGTCAGAAGCGCCGCGCCTCGGCCTGAGCGGGAGATCCGGTGATGAGCATCATTCGTTCCCGCCGGCTCGGCCTCGTGGCCCTGGCGGTGCTCGGCCTTTCGGTGGTGGCCGGCGGCTGGCGTATCCTGGCCTCCGACCGCGTCGGGCAGCCGGGCGATCCCGCGGCCCCGGTCCCCGTCACCACCATCGCCCGGGCGGAGCGGCACGAGCTGGTCGAGACCCTGGCCGTTACCGGCACGCTGACGGCCCGCGAGGAGGTGCTGGTCGGGGCCGAGGTCGATGGCCTGCGCCTCGTCAGCTTCGACGTCGATGTCGGCGACCATGTCGCCGCCGGCCAGGTGCTGGCCCGGCTGGACCACGCCCAGCTGGACACCCAGCTGGCCCAGAGCGATGCCAACATCGCCAAGGCCGAGGCCGCGGCGCAGCAGGCCCAGGCCTCGATCGCCGAGGCCGAGGCCTCGGCCATCCAGTCCCAGGCCTCGCTGGAGCGGACCCAGGCGCTGCGCACCAACGGCAACGCCTCGGCCGAGCAGTTGCTGGCACGGCAGACCGAGGTCAAGGTCGCCGAGGCCCGCATCGCCTCGGCCCGTGAGACCGCACACTCGGCCGTGGCCGACAAGGCCCTGGCCCAGGCGCAGCGGGACGATGTCGCGCTGCGCATCGCCCGGTCCGAGATCAAGGCCCCGGTGGCCGGCGTGGTGTCTGAGCGGCAGGCCCGGATCGGCGCCGTGGTCGGGATGTCGAGCGCGCCGCTGTTCCGGCTGATCCGCGACGGCGAGGTCGAGTTCCGGGCCGAGGTGACCGAGACCGGCATGCCGCGGGTCGCGATCGGCCAGCCGGTGGAGCTGCAGCTGACCGGCTTCGCCCGGCCGGTGCGCGGCACGGTGCGGCTGGTCGACCCGACGGTCGACGCCACCACCCGGCTGGGCCGCGTCGCCGTCACCCTGCCGGCCGAGCCCGGGCTGCGCCCCGGCGTCTTCGCCGAGGGGACGATCGAGACCGGCCGGCGCCAGGCCCTGACCGTGCCGCTGTCGGCGGTGTTCTTCAGCGCCGAGGGCGCCTATGTCCAGGCGGTCCGTGACGCGGTCGTCGAGCGCCGGCCGGTCGAGACCGGCTTCGTCGGCGACGGCCGGGTCGAGATCCGCCGCGGCCTGGCCGAGGGCGAGGCGGTGGTGCTGCGCGCCGGCAGCTTCCTGCGCTCCGGCGACCGCATCGCCCCGGTGTCGCCGCCGGTCGCCGCCGCGGACCAGGCGGGCTGAGCCATGGCGCTGAACATCTCGGCCTGGTCGATCCGCAAGCCGATCCCGCCGCTGGTGATGTTCGCGGTGCTGATCGTCGTCGGCCTGGTCAGCTTCCGGTCGCTGCCGGTCACCCAGATGCCGAACATCGACGTGCCGGTGGTGACCGTCACCATCGCCCAGGCCGGCGCGGCGCCGAGCGAGCTGGAGACCCAGGTGGCCCGGCCGGTCGAGGACGCCATCGCCGGGCTGACCGGGGTCAAGCACGTTACCTCCGTCCTGTCCGACGGCGTCGCGGTCGCCATGGTCGAGTTCGTGCTGGAGACGCCGACCGACCGGGCGGTGAACGACGTGCGCGACGCCGTGGCCAAGATCCGCTCCACCCTGCCGCAGAGCATCGAGGAGCCGGTGATCCAGCGCATCGACGTCGCCGGGCTGCCGATCCTGACCTATGCCGCCTCGATCCCGGGCATGAGCGTCGACCAGCTGTCCTGGTTCGTCGACGACACGGTGGTGCGGGCGATGCAGGGCGTGCCCGGCATCGCCCAGGTCAAGCGCATCGGCGGCGTCGACCGCGAGATCCGGGTCGACCTGCGGCCGGACCGGCTGGCGGCGCTGGGCATCACCGCATCCGAGGTCAACGACCAGCTGCGCGCCAGCAACATCGACCTGGCCGGCGGCCGCGGCACGGTGGGCGTGCAGGAACAGTCGATCCGCACCCTGGCCGGGGCGGCGACGGTGGCGGAGCTGGCGCAGCGTCGCATCGCCCTGCCCGGCGGCCGCCAGGCGCTGCTGCAGGACCTGGCCACGGTGACCGATGGCGGGGCCGAGCCGCGCAGCTTCGCCCGGGTCGACGGCAAGCCGGTCGTCGCCTTCAGTTTGTACCGGTCCAAGGGCTTCTCCGACGTCGTCGTCGGCGATGCCGCGGCGGCGCGGCTGCAGCAGCTGACCGCGGAGCATCCGGAGCTGTCGATCAGCGAGATCGACAACCTGGTGCGCTACACCCGCGCCGATTACGACATGACCATGGAGACGCTGATCGAAGGCGCCATCCTGGCCGTCATCGTCGTCTTCCTGTTCCTGCGCGACATCCGGGCGACGATCATCTCGGCGCTGGCCATCCCGCTGTCGGTGCTGCCGACCTTCGCGGTGATGGAGGCGCTGGGCTTCTCGCTGAACTCGATCAGCCTGCTGGCGATCACGCTGGCGACCGGCATCCTGGTCGACGACGCCATCGTCGAGATCGAGAACATCGTCCGCCACATGCGCATGGGCAAATCGCCCTACCGCGCCGCGATCCAGGCGGCGGACGAGATCGGCCTGGCCGTGGTCGCCACCACCATGACCATCGTCGCGGTGTTCCTGCCGGTCAGCTTCATGGGCGGCATCGCCGGCCAGTACTTCAAGCAGTTCGGCATCACCGTGGCCGTCGCCGTCACCTTCTCGCTGCTGGTGGCGCGGCTGGTGACGCCGCTGATGGCGGCCTATCTGATGCGCGACCATGCCCAGGAGGAGGAGCGCGACGGCCGGGTGATGCGCGCCTATCTGCGGCTGCTGGACTGGTCGATCCGGCACCGCGGGCGAACCATCGCCGCCGGCCTCGCCATCTTCATCGCCTCCGCTGCCCTGGCAAGCCTGTTCCCGACGGGCCTCCTGCCGAACAACGACATCTCCCGCTCCTCGCTGTCGATCGAGCTGCCGCCCGGATCGACCCTGGAGGACACCCAGGCCGTGGCCGACCGCCTGTCGACCCTGTTCCGCGCCCAGCCGGAGGTGAAGAGCGTCTATGCCGTGGTCGGCGGCGACGGCGCCAACCCGCTCGACGTCGCCGGCGGCGAGGTGCGCAAGGCGACGGTCGTCGCCACCCTGGTGCCGCGCGCCGGGCGCAGCCTGGACCAGAAGGCGTGGGAGAGCGCGATGCGGCCGAAGATCGCCGCCGAACCCGACCTGCGCTTCAGCTTCAGCGCCGGCGGCGCGCGGGAATATACGCTGCTGCTCTCGGGCAACGATTCCGAGGCGCTGGTGCAGGCGTCGCTCGACATCGAGCGCGAGATCCGCGAGCAGGTGCCGGTGCTGGCCAATGTCGTCTCCACCGCCGCGATCGACCGGCCGGAGATCCGCATCGTGCCGCGCCTGGCCGAGGCAGCGGCGCTGGGCGTCTCGGTGGCGCAGATCGCCGAGACGGTGCGGATCGCGACCCTCGGCGACATCTCGGCCAACCTGGCCAAGTTCTCGGCCGGCGACCGGCAGGTGCCGATCCGGGTGCAGATCGCCGAGAATGCCCGCGGTAAGCTGGCTACATTCGAGACGCTGCGGGTGCCGACCGCGACCGGAAGCAAGGTGCCGCTGACCTCGGTCGCCCATATCGGCTTCGGCGAGGGCGCCACCACCATCGACCGCTACGACCGCCAGCGCCGCGTCTCGATCGAGGGCGACCTAGTGGGCAAAACCCCGCTGGGCGAGGCGATGGCCGCGGTACTGGCCCTGCCCTCGGTTCGTAACCTGCCGCCCGGCGTCAGCATCCGGCCCTTCGGCGACGCCGAGATCATGCAGGAGGTGTTCTCCGGCTTCACCCTGGCGATGGGCGCCGGCGTGCTGCTGGTGCTGGCCGTGCTGGTGCTGCTGTTCGCCGACATCGCCCAGCCGGTCACCATCCTGGTGTCGCTGCCGCTGTCGATCGGCGGCGCCTTCCTGGCGCTGCTGGTGACGGGCTATCCGATCAGCCTGCCGGTGGTGATCGGCATCCTGATGCTGCTGGGCATCGTCACCAAGAACGCCATCCTCTTGGTCGATTTCGCGATCGAGGCGATCGCCGCCGGCGCCGGCCGCTCCGAGGCGCTGATCGAGGCCGGCCGCAAGCGCGCCCGTCCGGTGGTGATGACCACCCTGGCGATGATCGCCGGCATGGTGCCGTCGGCCATCGGCTGGGGCGAGGGCGGCGCCTTCCGCTCGCCGATGGCCTCGGTGGTGATCGGCGGGCTGATCACCTCGACGGTGCTGAGCCTGGTGTTCGTGCCGGCGGTGTTCACCGTGCTGGACGACCTGAACCGGCTGTGCGGCCGCGTCTTCGGCCGCTTCGTCGGCGCCCGCGACGAGCCGGAGCCGGCCGCGCCGCCGGCGGAATAGGTGTGTTGTCGCGGTGCTGAGGTTCCGGGGCCGGTCCGTGTTCGGAGAGATCCAGATGTCCAGCCCGCCTCTTCGCCGACCGGGCCGCGCCGCGGTCGCCTTCGTGTTCGTCACCATCCTGCTCGACACCCTCGCGCTCGGCGTGATGGTGCCGGTCCTGCCCAAGCTGATCGTCGAGTTCGAGGGCGGCGATATGGAGCGGGCAGCGTCGATCATCGGGCTGTTCGGCCTGGCCTGGGCGGCGATGCAGTTTCTGGCCGCGCCGGTGCTGGGCGCGCTGTCCGATCGGTTCGGGCGGCGGCCGGTGATCCTCCTGTCCAATCTCGGCCTCGGCCTCGACTATGTGCTGATGGCGCTGGCACCGAACCTGACCTGGCTGCTGATCGGCCGAATGATCTCCGGCATCACCTCCGCCAGCGCCTCGACCGTCGCCGCCTACGTCGCCGACGTGACGCCGCCGGAGCAGCGCGCCGCCAAGTTCGGGCTGCTCGGCGCCGCCTTCGGCTTCGGCTTCATCGCCGGACCGGCGCTGGGCGGGCTGCTGGCCGGCCTCGATCCCAGGCTGCCCTTCTGGGCCGCGGCGGCGCTCAGCCTCGCCAACGCCGCCTATGGCCTGCTGGTCCTGCCGGAATCGCTGCCACCGGAGCGGCGCGCCCGCTTCACCTGGACCGGTGCCAGCCCCCTCGGCGCCATGGCGCTGCTGCGCTCGAGCCCGGCACTGCTCGGCCTGGCCGGCGCGGCCTTCCTGATGATCCTGTCGCAGGAATCTGTACCTAATATCTACGTACTCTACACCACCCATCGCTTTGGCTGGGACGAGGCGGCGGTCGGGCTGTCGCTGGCGGCGGCCGGCGCCGGGACGATGGTGGTGTTGGTGGCCCTGACCGGCCCGGTCGTGGCCAGGCTGGGCGAGCGCCGGGCGATGGCCGCGGGGCTGGTCTTCGGTGTTGCCGGCTTCGCCCTGTTCGCCGTGGCCCCGACCGGCTGGCTGTTCCTGGCGGCGATCCCGCTGCTCTCGCTATGGGGCATGACAGGGCCGGCGCTGCAGGCGCTGATGTCGCGCCGGGTCGGAGCGGACGAACAGGGACGGCTGCAGGGGGCGCTGGCGGGGCTGCGCGGCATCACCGGCATGATCGGCCCGGTGTTGTTCACCCAGAGCTTCGCGCTCGGCATCGCACCGACGCCGGGCCTGGATTCGCCCGGCCTGCCCTACGGGCTGGCGGCGGCGCTGCTGGCGTCGGCCCTGGTGGTGGCCTGGCGGATCACCCGGACGGAAGGCGCCCGGTCGGACGCGGAGCCGGCCGCGCCGCCGGCGGAGTAGCGCGGCGGCGGGTCGGCCCCGGACGGGTTATCGCCACAGGACCATGTCGCGCGGATGCGACGCCGGGCGGTGCGGCTCCAGCCCCACGTCCCGGCGCTCATGGTCGGTCAGCCGCTCGACCGACAGGGCACGGCTCCGGCGGCGGCGCATGGTCTCGACCAGGATCGAGAGGCTGAGCCACAGGCCGAGACGGACCGGACGTGCCGGCGCAATCTCAACCGAAGATACAAGCCGGAGATACGGCACCCTGCCGGAAGCGGGCGGGTTCATGACCCAGATCCTTTCGTGAGCGAGGCAACAAAAAACCCGCCGGGAGATCCGCGGCGGGCTGCTGAACGCGAGAGGTGATCCGGGCCTAGGCCCTCGGAGACACCCTTTCCTCAACGCGCAACACAGCCGCCGCCGGACGGAGCCGGCGTCGCATGTGCAGCGAGATGGTGAGGACAGCGTTCATGCCGTCAGGATCGGGGACGGCGGGTGCGCCGTCAATGGCCTGATGCCGGCTTTCGTGGTCAGAATGCCGCCATGACCGTCTATTTCACCAGCGACGCCCATTTCGGCGATCCGCGCGTGCTGCGGATCGACCGGCGGCCCTTCCCGAACGTCGCCGGGCATGACGAGGCGCTGATCGCGCTGTGGAACCAGACGGTGGCGCCGGAGGACGAGGTCTGGCACCTCGGCGACTTCGCGCTGGGCCCGCCACCGGAGTCGGTGGCGGCGCTGCTGGGCCGCCTCAACGGCCGCAAGCACCTGATCAGCGGCAACAATGACGGGCCGGGGACGCTGGCGGCGCCGGGCTGGGAGTCGGTGCAGGCCTATGCCGAGCTGAAGATCGACGGGCGGCACCTGATCCTGTGCCACTATGCGTTCCGCACCTGGAACCAGATCGGCCGCGGGTCGGTGAACCTGCACGGCCACTCGCATGGCCGGCTAACGCCGGCGACGCGGCAATACGATGTCGGGGTCGATGTGCAGGAGCTGCGGCCGGCGACGCTGGACCAGATCATCGCCCGGAAGCGCGTGCGGAAACCGTTCGCCGAGCGGAAGGAACCGACGGTGTGATCAGACCTCGGGGTCCGGCAGCGGGCGGCGGCAGCGGTGCGGGGCACGATTCGCCTTGCGCAGCGCGGCGTGCAGCTCGCGCTCATGCCCATCGTCGTCGCCCATGGCGGCTGCCAGAAGCCGCACCCAGTTCCAGACCTGTCGCATCGGCTGGCTCCCCTTCCAAGGAAGTCTGAAGCCATGTGACCCGGTTACGGGAATTATGTCAAATACAAGCCGGCGACAATTTTGTTACGAAGCGTTGCCGGCGCCGGTCCGGCGCAGCGCCTCGGCGGTGGCGGCATCGGCCGGGAAGAAGGATTCCACCGCCAGCTCCGACAGGGTGACGTCGACCGGCGTGCCGAACACGGTGGTGGTCGACAGGAAGGACAGGATCCCGGACTTGGTCGCGAGGCGGAACGACACCACCACGTCGGGATGCGCCTCCTCCGGCGGGGCCAGCGTCGCGATCGTGGCGGGCGGGGCGGGATAGGCCCGCAGCTCCGCCAGCAGCTCGACCAGCACCGGGTCGCCGGCCGCTTCGACCTGGCGCTGCAGCCGCTCCAGCAGATGGCCGCGCCACTCCCCGTAATTGACGATCCGCGGCGCCAGCCCGTCCGGATGCAGGCCGAGCCGCAGCACGTTGACCGGCGGCTGCAGCAGCGCCGCCGACACCCCGTCCAGCAGCAGCGGCACCGCGGCGTTAGCGGCGACCAGCTGCCAGTGCCGGTCGATCGCGAGGGCCGGGTTCGGGGCATGTGCCTCGATCACCCGCTCCACAGCCCGCCGCGCCAGGGCCAGGGCCGGATCGTCGAGCGGCCGCACCGGATAGGCCGGGGCGAAGCCGGCGGCGACCAGCAGGGTGTTGCGCTCGCGCAGCGGCACCTCCAGCCGTTCGGCCAGGTGCAGCACCATGTCCCGGCTCGGCCGCGACCGCCCGGTCTCGATGAAGGAGAGGTGGCGGGTGGAGATGTCGGCCTCGCAGGCGAGGTCGAGCTGGCTGAAACGGCGGCGCCGGCGCCAGTCGCGCAGGTGGTCGCCGAAGCTGGGGGCGGTTCGGGTCATGCCTGGAAAATAGCGGGTGGGCGGCGGCGCATCCATGACCTGGCAGGTAATCGCTTTCGTCCGCGGGGCCGGACAGGATCGGGCCATCGCAACCAAGGAGAGCCCGAAATGACTGCCACCGAACTGGTCGACCGCTACATCGCGGTCTGGAACGAGACCGATGCCGGCCGCCGCCGAGCCCTGATCGACACGACCTGGACCGGGGACGCCGCCTATCTCGACCCGATGATGCGGGGCGACGGCCGGGCCGGCATCGACGCCATGATCGCGGCGGTGCAGGAGCGCTTCCCCGGCCACCGCTTCCGCCGGGTCGGCACGGTCGACGAGCACAATGGCCGCATCCGCTTCCGCTGGGAGCTGGGGCCGGACGGCGCTCCGCCGCTGGTCGCCGGCACCGATTTCGGCGAGATCGCCGGCGGCCTCCTGTCCGGCATCACCGGCTTCATCGACCAGGCGCCGGCGATGGCGGCGTGACGGGACGGGGCGGACCGGAAGGCCCGCCCCTCCCTCTTCACTCGGCCGGCAGGCGCAGCGCCAAGCCGGTCACGACCAGCGCCGCGAGGGTGCAGAACCCGGCCAGCGCAATGCCGGCCGGCAGCACCAGCACCGCCAGCGTGCCCACGGCGCCGACGATCAGCCCCTCCAGGCAGGCATAGAGGGCGGTGGCGGTGCCGGCGACATGGCCGAAGCCTTGCAGCGCCCCGTTGGCGGTGACGGCGCAGGTGACCGAGATGCCGGCCGAGATCACCCAGACCGGCCCCAGGAAGGCCCAGAGCGACAGGCCTGTCGCGACCTGCGCGAGCGCCAGCAGCCCGGCCCCGGCCAGCAGCAGCGCCATGCCGCGGATCAGGCAGCCGCGCCGGCCCCAGCGCGCGGTGAAGCGGCCGGCGAAGCGGGCGGTCGCGATCATCACCAGGGCGGCGGTGCCGAAGGCCAGGCTGAAGCCGATCGGGTCGAGCCCGAGCCCGCCGATCAGCACCGCGGGCGCGGTCGAGAAATAGACGAAGAACGCACCCATCGCCGCGCTGAAGCCGAGCGTGTAGGTCCAGAACGGCCCGCTGCCGAGGATGGCGCCGACATGGCGCAGCCGCACCCCGTCGCCACCCTCAGGCCGCGTCTCCGGCCAGCGTCCCAGCGCCTGCAGCCCGGCCAGGGCTCCGAGCCCGGCGAGCAGCCAGAAGATGCCGCGCCAGCCGAAGCCGTGGTCGACCCCGGCGCCGAGCAGCGGCCCGAAGGCCGGCACGAAGGCCAGCATCGAGCCGAGCAGGCTGTAGATCACCGCGCCCTCGCGCCGCGCGGCGTAGACGTCGCGCACCGTGGCGAAGGTGGCGACCAGCATGGCCGCGGCACCGGCCGCCTGGGCCAGGCGCAGCGCCAGGAACAGGCCGGCCGAGGCGGTCAGCGCCAGCCCGGCCGAGGCCAGGGTGAAGATGAGCGCGCCGCCGAGCAGCACCGGCCGCCGGCCGATGCGGTCGGAGAGCGGCCCGAACAGCAGCTGGCCGCAGCCGAGCAGCAGCAGATAGAGGCTGAGGGTCAGCTGGACCAGCGCCGGCGTCGCCGCCAGCGCCGCCGGCATCAGCGGCACCACCGGCAGGTAGACATCCATGCCGAGCGAGGCGATCAGGTCGAAGGGGGACAAGAGCAGCAGGGTCGCTGCCAGGGAATAGGGCCATGGCCTGGGTGCAGGCATGGGAAGACCTCCGCGGAAAGGGGATTTCGGCGGCGGTCCGCATCAGGATCGGCAGGAAGGGCCGTGATCGGGAACGCCGCAACAACCGGATGGCTGCTGCGGCTCAGCGGGTTGCGGTGGAGTCGGTCCTCATCGCGGGTCTCCAGACGACGGCGGGATGGCTGTAGCATGCACCTCACCGCGGTGAAAGCGTGATCCACGGCGCGATCCGGGCTAGGCTGAGCCTTCCCTTTCCAGCGCAACGGGCGGCACGATGGTCTCCTTCCTCAAATCCCTGTTCGGCGGCGGCAAGCGCGAGGAGGCCTCGTCCGGCGAGGCCCCGGCCGGGCCGGCGGTCGAGTACAAGGGCTTCCGCATCCGCCCCGCCCCCTTCCAGGCCGGCGGCCAGTACCAGACTGCGGGCCTGATCGAGAAGGACTTCCCGGAGGGCACCAAGACCCACCGCTTCATCCGCGCCGACAAGCATGCCAGCAAGGACGACGCCACCGCCTTCTCGGTGACCAAGGCGCAGCAGATCATCGACGAGCAGGGCGACCGGGTGTTCGCGGACTGAGGCTCAGCGGGCCTGGCGGCGGTATTCGCCGGGCGACAGGCCGGTGCGGCGGGAGAACAGGCGGCTGAACGACGCCGCATCCTGGTAGCCGACCCGGTAGCAGATCTCGGCGATGCCGAGGTCGCCACGCTCGAGCAGGTCGCGCGCGGCGTCCAGCCGCCGGTCCTGGATCCAGCGGCCCGGCGTGGTCTGCAGCTCCTCGGTGAAGCGCCGGGCCAAAGTGCGCGGCGACAGGCCGAGCGCCGTGGCGAGCCCTTCCGGGCTGAGAGCCGGAAGATCGGTCTGGGCCAGGTGCAGCAGGCGATCGCGGAACGGCTGCGGCGTCGCTTGGTCGAGCGGGAACTCGTAGGGCGTCTGCGACCGGCGGGCCGGCGGCAGCACCAGCAGCTTGCGCACGATCCGCTCCTCCTTGGCGAAGCCGAGGTCGCGCAGCAGGGCGGTGGCCAGCTCCAGCCCGGAGAAGCCGCCGCCGCAGCTGTAGATCCGGTCCTGGTGCAGCAGCAGGCGCGACGGGTCCCAGCGCACCTTCGGGAAACGCCGCAGCGCATCCTCCTTCAGCCACCAGGAGATGGTGGCGCGCCGGCCGTCGAGCAGCCCGGCATCGGCCAGGAAATAGGCGGCGCCGCAATGGGCGGCGATGATCGCGCCCTGCTGCCGCGCCTGCTCGATCAGCGGCCGGGCGTGGCCGCTTTCTTCCGCCAGGGCCTGCAGCATCTCCGGCACGTTCAGCCCCGGCATCGCCAGCAGCACCAGCACGTCGACCGGTGCCGTCGGCTGTGGCCGGGCCGGGAAGGCGATGCCGGAAGTGGCGGCAGCGACCGGCGTCCGGGCCAGAAATTCGAAGGTGAAGGTCGGTCCGCGCCGCAGTGCGTTCACCAACTCCAGCATCTCGACCAGCGTCGCCGCCACCGCCGAGTAGAAGCGGGCGGGCAGCCAGATCGCGATGTGGATCGGTTTGACCGTCATCCGGCAGTTTTAGCATGGAGATTGTCAATCCTGCCAATTCAACCGCTGGTCAACCGCTTCTAGGGTCTCTGAACGCACCCCTGTTCCGAGGCTTCGATGACCAGACTTCCCCTAGTGTTCCTGGCGGCGGCCGGGCTGTCCGCGACAGTGCCGGCTGCCGCCGCGCCACCCGGCCTGCCGGCGGGCTTCCAGAGCCGGACGATCGCCGTGCCCGGCGCCGAGATCTTCGTGCAGGTCGGCGGTTCCGGCGACCCGGTGGTGCTGCTGCATGGAAATCCCGAGAGTGGCGACATGTGGGGGCCGCTGGCGGCGGCGCTGGCGCCGCGCCACACCGTGATCGTGCCGGACCTGCGCGGCCTCGGCCGGTCGTCCCGCCCCGCCGGCGGCTACGACCAGGCGACCCAGGCCGCCGACATTCGCACCGTGGTCGAGGCGCTGGGCTTCGATACCGCCACCCTGGTCGGGCACGACCTCGGCGGCATCGTCGCCTATGCCTATGCCGCGCGCTATCCCGGCAAGGTCACCCGGCTGGCCTTCCTGGAGGCGCCGATCCCCGGCGTCAGCCCGTGGGAGGAGGTCAAGGCCTTCCCGGCGCTGTGGCACTGGAACTTCGGCGGCCCGGACGCCGAGCGCCTGGTCGCCGGCCGCGAGCGGCTCTATTTCGACCATTTCTGGAACGCCTTTAGCGCCGACCCGGCCCGGATCGGCGACGAGGTCCGTGACCACTACGCCGCACAATACGCCGCGCCGGGCGGCATGCGCGCCGCCTTCGCCCAATTCGCCGCCTTCGCCGAGGATGCCCGGCAGAATGCCGGGGCGGAGGATCGCAAGCTGACCATCCCAGTGCTGGCGGTCGGCGCCGAGCACGCCTTCGGCCCCTACCCCGCCATGTTCATGCGCAGCGTCGCCACCGATGTGCGCGCCGTGGTGATCCCCGGCACCGGCCACTGGCTGATGGAGGAGGCGCCGGACCAGACCGTGGCGCTGCTGCGCGACTTCATCGACGGCGAATGACGGAGGATCGGATGAAAGCGGTGGTGTTCGACCGGATCGGCCTGCCGGCAGAGGTGCTGTACCTGGCCGATGTGCCGGTGCCGGAGATCGGGCCGGGCGAGGCGCTGGTGCGGATGGTCGCGGCCTCGATCAACCCGGGCGACTTCCTGTTCGTGCAGAACCTGTATCCCGAGCCGAAGAAGCCGAAATTTCCGCGCCAGATCGCCGGCAATCACGGCGCCGGGGTGATCGAACGGGCAGGGCCGGGCGTGGCGCTGCCGCCGGGCACGCTGGTGGCCTTCAGCCATGAGCGGACCTGGGCGGAGTACGCGGCGGTGCCGGCCGAGTATCTGATCCCGTTGCCGCCCGGCATGCCGGCCGAAAAGGCCGGGCAGTTGATGAACCCGATCACCGCCTGGGACCTGGTGGCCGAGTCCGGGGTCGCGGCCGGGCTGTGGCTGGCAGTGACGGCCGGATATTCCACGATCTCGACCCTGGCGCTGCAATTCGCCCGGCGACGCGGCATCCGGACGGTCGCGATCGTCCGCCGCGAGCATCCGGAGCTCGACCTGCGCGAGCTCGGTGCCGAGGCGCTGATCGACTTGTCCCGCCAGGATCTGCGGGCCGAGGTGATGGCAGTCACCGGCGGCGCCGGGCTGCACGGCGTGGTCGACAATGTCGGCGGGCCGGCGACCGGGACGCTGATCCGCAGCCTAGCCTTCGGTGGCCGGGTGGTGATCAACGGCGGCATGAGCGAGGAGAGCTTCACGCTGCACAATTTCGACCTGCTGCTGAACGGCGTCTCGCTGCAGCCCAGCGTCTACCGCTACTTCTTCGGCCCGCCGCCGCCGGCGGATGCGGCGATGCTGCGCGAGATGATCGCGGTCTTCGCCCGGCCGGAGATCCGGGTGCCGCTCGGCGGCGTCCACCCGCTGGCGGATGCCGAACGCGCCATCGCCGACAGCTGGGCCCGCCCAGGCGACGGCAAGCGGATCTTCCGGATGTGACGATCCATGACCTCCGAGGTCATGGACCGCGGGACGGGCGCACCTGCATCCTGCCGGCCGCTGCCACAGGAGGCCCCGATGCTGCAGTCCACCGTCACCCGGCCCGGCGACACCACCGTCGCCTTCATCGTCACCCTGCATGTCAAGCCGGGCCGCGAGGCCGAGTTCCTGGACCTGCTGGCGCCGGTGCTGGACGCGATGCGGCACGAGCCGAGCTTCATCAACGCCGTGCTGCACCGGTCGCCGGACGACCCGACGCTGTTCATGCTGTACGAGACCTGGGCCGATCTCGACGAGCTGGTGCAGGTGCAGATCCCCCGCGACTACCGCCAGGCCTATATCGCGGCGCTGCCGGACGTGCTGCGGCAGGAGCGCGGCGTCACCATCTGGCAGCCGATGCGCGGCGACTTCGCGACCGCGACGGCCTGAAAGGCTGCTCAAACGGCTTGTCCCGCACACCAACCCGACGACCAGGCCCATTGGAAGTTGTAGCCGCCGAGCCAGCCGGTGACGTCCACCACCTCGCCGATGAAGTAGAGGCCCGGCACCGTCTTCGCCTCCATGGTCCGCGAATCGAGGCCGGCGGTGTCGACCCCGCCCAGCGTCACCTCGGCGGTGCGGTAGCCCTCGGATCCGGCCGGGCGCACGCGCCAGCCATTCACCGCCTCCGCCACCCGGCGCAGCACCTTGTCCGACAGGTCGGCGAGGTTGCCGGCCGCGCCCTCGGCCTCAGCGATGGTCTGCGCCAGCCGCTTCGGCAGCGCCTCGGCCAGCACGGTGTGCGGGGCCCGGCGGCCATTCGCGGCGCGGGCGGCGCGCAGCCAGTCGAACATGTCGGTGCCGGGCAGCATCGACACCTCGATCTCCTGTCCCTCGCGCCAATAGGAGGAGATCTGCAGCACCGACGGGCCGCTGAGGCCGCGATGGGTGAACAGCATCGCCTCGCGGAACCTGGTGCGGCCGCAGCCGATCTCGGCGTCGACGGCGATTCCGGCCAGCGGCTTCAGCCGCTCCAGCAACGCCGGCTCGAAGGTCAGCGGCACCAGGGCGGGCCGGGTCTCGGTGACCTTGAGACCGAAGCGGGCGGCGAGGTCATAGCCGAAGCCGGTGGCGCCCATCTTCGGGATCGACCGGCCGCCGGTGGCGACCACCAGGGACCGGCAGCGCAGTTGTTCGGCCCCCAGCGCCAGGACGAAGCCGTCGGCGTCGCACCCGACCGAGTCGACCTTGCTCGACAGGCGCAGCGTGACGCCGGCCCGGTTCATCTCGGCCAGCAGCAGGTCGATGATCTGGCGGGACGAGCCGTCGCAGAACAGCTGGCCCAGCGTCTTCTCGTGCCAGGCGATGCCGTGCCGCTCGACCAGGGTGATGAAGTCGCGCTGGGTGTAGCGGCGCAGCGCCGAGATGCAGAAATGCGGGTTGGCGGAGACGAAGTTGGCCGGCGCCGCGTGCAGATTGGTGAAGTTGCAGCGGCCGCCGCCGGAGATGCGGATCTTCTCGCCCGGCGCCGCGGCGTGGTCGAGCACAAGCACCGACCGGCCACGCCGGCCGGCCTCGGCCGCGCACATCATCCCGGCCGCCCCGGCGCCGATCACCACCACGTCGAAGGACTGCACCCCGCCCCCGTTCCGGCCCGCCGCTCGCCCGATCAGGCCACCAGCGGCGCCACCTTGGCCTTCAGCGCCGCCTGCAGGTCCTGCGGCCTGAGGCGGATCTGCAGGCCGCGCTGGCCGCCATTGACGAAGATTTCGGCCTCGGCCATCGCCGCTTCCTCGATCGCGGTCGGCACCGCCCGCTTCTGGCCGAGCGGGCTGATGCCGCCGACATGGTAGCCCGTGACGCGCTCGGCATCGGCCGGCCGCATCATCTGCGCCGACTTCGCGCCGAAGGCGGCGGCCAGCTTCTTCATGCCGACCTCACGATCGGACGGCACGACGACGCAGACCGGCTTGCCGTCGGCCTCCGCCATCAGCGTCTTCAGCACGATGCGCGGCGGCACGCCCATGGCCTCGGCCGCCTGCAGACCGATTCGGTCGGCGCCGGGGTCGTAGTCATAGGTCGCGACGGCGAAGCTCACGCCCGCCTGCTGCAGCGCATGGGTGGCGCGGGTGGTCTTCGACATGACGCCCCGCGCCTCTCAGGTCAGCGCTTGACGCGCGCCTTGCGGGCGGCGTAGCGGGCGTCGCGCTCGGCCTTCTGCTCGGCCAGGAGCGACACCATCCGCTCGGCTTCCTCGCGCCGCGCCCGGGCCTCGGCCTCGGCGGCCTCCGCCTTCAGCCGCGCCTCTTCGATCGCCCGCGCCTCGGCCTCGGCCTTCAGCCGCGCCGCCTCGGCCTCTTTGGCCGCCCGGCGCTCGGCCTCGCGTTGCTCGCGCGCGATCGCCCGGGCCTCGCGCTCCGCCCGCTGCCGGGCCAGCTCCGGATTGTCCGGCGAGACCTTGGCGCGGAACCGCTCCAGCGCCGCCTTCTTTGCATCCTGAGCGCTGCTCAGCCGGTCCCCGAACCCCTTTTCCTTGTACCCGCTCATCGTTCCGTCGACTCGTTGCATGTATCCCCGATTCACCGGCGGGGGATGAATGCCTCCCGCGCGGACGCACTAGATATGCTTCCTCGGCGGCGGTGCCAACAGCCGTTCCGGCATGCCGGTCCCGCGGCCGGCCGACGGCGCCGCCTCATTCGCGATGAATCCGTTCGCCGCGCGCAAGCATGGCGACGAAATCGGCGATTCGGCGGGCACGGGTTTCGGCCTTCTTCGCAGTCTGCACACGATACAGCACGGCGTAGCGATTGCGCGAGTCGAGCGTGGCGAAGAACGTCGATGCCACGGGATTGTCATCGAGCGCCGCCTGCAGATCGTCCGGCACGCCGCGATGGCGGCTGAGGCCGTAGGCCGCCTCCCACCGCCCGCCGCGCCGCGCCGCCTCGACCGCGGCGAGGCCGGCCGGCGCCATCCGCCCGGCGGCGATCAGCACCTCCACCTTCTCGCGGTTGCGCTGCGACCAGGCGCTGCGCGGGCCGCGCGGCGTGAATTTCTGCCGCCAGGCGCCTTCGTCGCCGCCTTGCTTGCGGCCGTCGATCCAGCCATGGCAGAGGGCGAGGTCCAGCGCCTGCTCATAGGTCACCGAGGCCGTGCCCGAGCCGACCCTGGCGATGGCCAGCCAGACGCCGCGGGAGGAGATGTGATTCGCCGCCAGCCAGGTCTCCCAGGAGGCGGCGTCGGCGAAGCGCAGCAGCGGCAGGCCCTGGTGCTCGCCCAACTGTTCGGGACCGATCATGGTGCGAGGATAGGCGGCATCGCCGGGACCGGGCTATGCTCTCGCGGGAGGTCGCCATGACCATCGAGATCCGGCCGGCGACGGCTGCGGATGCCGCGGCGATCGCCGGTCTGCACCAGCGCAGCTGGCGCAGCGCCTATCGCGGGCTGCTGCCCGACAGCTACCTGGACGGGCCGGCCGCCGGAGAGCTGGCGGCGCGCTGGGGCAGGACGTTCAGCAAGGACGAGCCGCGCCGGGTGATCCTGGTCGCCATGGCGCCGGACGGAATCGCCGGCTTCGTTGCGGCCTGGCCGAGCACCACTCGGCTGGCGCTGATCGACAACCTGCATGTCGCGCCCGGGCAGCGCGGCGGCGGCATCGGGCGGCGCCTGATGGGCCGGGCCGCGGCCGAGCTGCGGGGCCTGGGCTTCGAGGCCGCCTTCCTGGAGGTGATCGAGGGCAATCACGGCGCCCGCGGCTTCTACCGGCGGCTCGGCGGGATGAAGGGCGAGCTGTTCCTCGAGCCGATCGGCGGCCACCCGACCCCGGTGTTCCCGGTCACCTGGGACGACCTCGCGGTGCTGGAAGCCGCCTGCGGGCCGTGACCGTGGCTCAGCGCCGCTGGAACAGCTTCTCGATATCGGACAGCTTCAGCTCGACATAGGTCGGCCGGCCGTGGTTGCACTGGCCGGCATTGGGCGTGGCCTCCATGCTGCGCAGCAGCGCGTCCATCTCGGCCGCGTTCAGGCGGCGGCCGGCGCGGACGCTGCCGTGGCAGGCCATGGTGGCGCAGACATGGGCCAGGCGCTCGGTCAGCGGCCTTGCGTCGTCCCACTCCGCCAGGGCGTCGGCGAGGTCCTGCACCAGGCCGGGCACGTCGGACTGGCCGAGCAGGGCCGGCACGCCGCGCACCACCACGGCGCCGGGGCCGAAGGGCTCGAGCTCCAGCCCCAGCTCCGCCAGCTCGGCCTGGCGGGCGGCGAGGCGGTCGACCGAGGCCTCGTTCAGCTCCACCACCACCGGCAGCAGCAGGCCCTGGCTCTTGACCGTGCCGGACAGCAGCTCGGCCTTCATCCGCTCATAGACGATGCGCTCATGCGCCGCATGCTGGTCGACGATGACCAGGCCGTCGCCGGTCTGGGCGACGATGTAGGTGGCGTGGACCTGGGCCCGGGCGGCGCCCAGCGGGTGGTCCGGCGCCGGCTCCTCCACCGCGGCCTCGGCCCTGGCGGAGGGCCGGGCCAGGTCGGCGGCGATCGGCGCCTGCCAGGCGGCGGCCGCCTCGGCCAGGCCGGCGGGCGGCCGCACCGGGCCGCGGGTCTGGAACCAGGAGGGTGAGACCTGGCCGCTGAACCGGGACAGCGGGGCCTGCATCGGCGCCGGCCCGCCCGGCGCCCCTCCGCCCTGGGTCGCGAAGGCGGCCAGCGTGTCGGCTCCGACGCTGGTCGAGGCGCGGTGGCCGGCGGCGGCGATGGCGTGGCGCAGGGCGCTGACGATCAGCCCACGCACCAGCGCCGGGTCGCGGAACCGCACCTCGGCCTTGGTCGGGTGGACGTTGACATCGACCTCCTCCGGCGGCAGCTCGAGATACAGCGCCAGCACCGGGTGGCGGTCGCGCGGCAGCACATCGGCATAGGCGCCGCGGATGGCGCCGAGCAGCAGCCGGTCGCGCACCGGCCGGCCGTTGACGAACAGGTACTGCGCCTGGGCGGTGCCGCGATTCAGGGTCGGCAGCGCGGCATGGCCGGTCAGGCGCACCGACTCGCGCTGCGCCTCGATCGGCAGGGCGTTCTCGGCGAAGGCACCGCCCAGCACGGCGCCGACGCGGGCCAGGCGGGCGTCGAACAGCTCGCCCTGCGCCGCCTCCAGCCGCAACAGGGTGCGGCTGGCGTCGGACACGGAGAAGCTGAGGGTCGGATGGGCCATGGCCAAGCGCTCGACCATGTCGACCGCGGCCTGGGTCTCGGCCCGCTCGCCCTTCAGGAACTTCAACCGCGCCGGGGTGGCGTAGAACAAGTCGCGCACCTCGACCCGGGTGCCCTGGTTCAGCGCCGCCGGCACCGGCGCGGCCACCGCCCCGCCTTCGACCGACAGGCTCCAGCCCTCGGCGGCATGTCTCGGCCGGCTGGCGATGAAGAGGCGGGACACGGCGCCGATCGAGGGCAGCGCCTCGCCGCGGAAGCCCAGGGTCGAGATCCGCACCAGGTCGTCGTCGGGCAGCTTCGAGGTGGCGTGGCGCTCGATCGCCAGCACCAGTTCCTCCGGATCCATGCCGGCGCCGTCATCGACGACGGAGATCAGGCTGCGGCCGCCATCGCGCAGCGCCACGTCGATGCGGCGGGCGCCGGCGTCGATCGCGTTCTCCACCAGCTCCTTCACCGCCGCGGCCGGGCGTTCGATCACCTCGCCGGCGGCGATCTGGTTGACCAGGGTCGGCGGCAGGCGGCGGATGGTGCGCAGGGAGTCGATGGTCATGCCGCCGATTCTAAAGGGGGACCCCAGTCGTGTCACCCGGCCGCGGGAAATGGCTTCGTGGCCGAAATCGCATTCAAGGGCTGTCAGACCGTGCAGGCTGAAGGCAGGATGTCCTTCGTCGCGCAGACAATCCTACCGGCTGCGCGAGACCAGCCGCGGGGAGAGAAGATGCAGCACGTCATCGCCAACAGCTTCGAGATCGACATCGACGATGCGTTTCCCCGGCTCGTGAACTGGCATGAGGTGGTCACGGCCAAGCCCTTCACCCAGACGGTGACATCGCCGGAACTCTCGATCTGCTCGACCGAATCCAAGGTGGAGGGCGATGCTGCGGCGAGGATCGAGGGCGAGGCGGCACGGCTGGTCGAGGGGCAGGCGATCGTCGAGCGCCGCGCCTTTGATGCCGACGGCCTGCCGGGAACCTACATCGTGCTCCGAAGTTACCCGGACGGAGAGAACGATCCCCCCTCGCATCGCCATATCGTCATCCTCGTGCCGCCCGACCCGAGGTTTCTGTACCGGGCCGAGGCTACGTTCGACGACGAAGAGGCGGAGACGACGGTGAAGGCGTTCGAGGCCGCGCTCGCCTCGTTCCGACTCCGGCCGCCGGAGCGGAGCTTCGCGGAGATCCTGGCCGCGCGTGAGGCCGAGTTCCAACGGGCGATGGACAGCGCGGCGGCGTCGCGGCAGGCCGCCCGGAAGGCGGCGCCCGCACCTGTTGTCACCGTCACGGAGAACGCCCTCACCGTGCGCTCCGATCTGCTCGATCGCGACGTGAAGGTCGAGATCTTCCTCAACGACGGTCAGGCCGCGGTCGACGCCAAGCAGATCGAGACGCTGCTCGACTTCGTCCGGCTGCCGCGGGACCTGCTGCCGCGGATCAAGGATCTCCTCTATGCCGATTACCGCAAGTCGGCCGCGGAGATCGATTACGGCGCCGACGATGCCGACGACCCGTTCGAGTTGCCGGATGCGGACGCGGCCTTCGCCGCCACCGACATCCGTTTCCTGAGCATCTCCGACACCGACCGGTGGCGGAGCCGCTTCTCGAGCCTGGTGCTGTATCCGCCCTGGGAGCAGGAGCACGGCGTCACCCTGATCTTCCGGAACGGCGAGGTCCTGGCCCTGTCGACGCAGGAGGCGGGTTATTACCACCCCTACGAGGCGCCGCTGCGGTAGCGGACCGCTTCGGACCGGAATCGCGGCGGTCAGGACGGATCGTCGATCAAGGTGCCGGAATAGACCACCGGCCCGGTCGGGGCCCCGGTCGGCGAGCCGCCGGCCGGCTCGACGCTGACCGCCAGCGTGCCACCGCCGAGGGCGGTGCCGCGCAACGCCTCGGGGATGGCCAGGCGCTTCCGGTCGTCGGCATCGATCAGACCGAGCGAGCGCGGCGCGGCGCCGGCGGCGACGAACCACAGCTCGAGGCTGCGGTCGGCCGGCACCTCGGCCCGCACCGGCCGGACCTGGACCAATCCGGCGCGGGTGTCGACCCGGACAATCAGCGCCGGCAGGTCGCCGCCGCGATTGACCACCGCGACATAGCTGTCCGGCCGGGCCGGCAGCTCGGAACGGGGCAGCAGGAGGAAGGCAGCGAGGCCGGCGGCCAGGGCGCCGGCCGCCAGGGCCGCGCTGCGCCAGCGGGCGCGGGACCGGAGGAGACGCGCCTCGGCGGAGCGCTGCAGCACGGCCGGGCCGGCGGGCGCGGCCGGCGCTTCCGGTCCGATCGCGCGCTCCAGCGTCGCCCAGACCTGAGGCCCGGGCTCGACCGGCGGCACCTGCGCCGCCAGCCCGGCCAGGCGCCGCTCCCAGGCCGTGACCTCGGCCTTCAGTGCCGGGTCGGCCGCCAGCTCCCGCTCGAACGCGGCTCGATCTTCAGGCGGCAGAGTTCCGAGGACATATTCGGCGATCCGGGCGGCCTCTTCCTCGGTCACGGTCCGGCTCCGTCCATGCACTGCCGCAGCGCGGCCAGCCCGCGGTGCAGCCAAGTCTTGATGGTGTTGACCGGGCGGTCGAAGCGGGCCGCCAGCTCCTCGCGGGAATAGCCTTCGTAATAGGCCAGCAGCACGCAGCTGCGGTGGCTGTCTTCGAGCAGGCCGAGGCAGTGGCCGAGCTGGCGCAGGGCGACGAAGCCGGCGCCTTCGGCCCGCGAATCGGGGATCGATTCCAGCCAGTCGCGGCCGTCCTCGTCAGGCTCGACCAGCACCTCGCGGCGCTGCCGGGCGACGTCGATGGCGCGGTTGCGGGCGATCGCCGCCATCCAGCCCAACGGCGATCCGCTGCCGGCCGAGTAGGACGCGGCGCCGCGCCAGATGCGGAGATAGGCATCCTGCAGCACCTCCTCCGCCGTCGCCCGGTTGCGCAGGATGCGGAGGACAATGCCGAACAGCAGCGGCGCGGTCCGGTCATAGACGGCCTTGAACGCGCGCCGGTCCCCGCGGCCGGTCGCCTGCAGCATCCGGATCAGCTCCTCGTCGTCCTCAGCCGGCATCGGTCCCCGCAGCAAGGGCGCCGGGACTCTAGCAGCAGAGCCCCGGCAGGCGGACGCGAAATCGCCTGTTCCCTCGGCGATCACATCGGCATCAGCACGGTGTCGACGACATGGATCACGCCGTTCGACTGCAGCACGTCGGGGATGGTCACCCAGGCGGTGGCGCCCTTGGCGTCGACCACCTCGAACCGCTCATGCTTCCACTCGACGGTCAGACTTTCGCCCTCCACCGTCTTCAGCATGGCCTTGCCATGGCCGGCCTTGACCGCCTTCGCCAGGTCGGCCGCGGTCAGTCGCCCGGGCACGACGTGATAGGTCAGGATCTCGGTCAGCATCGCCTTGTTCTCGGGCATGACCAGCGTCTCGACCGTGCCCTTGGGCAGCTTGCCGAAGGCGGCGTTGGTCGGGGCGAAGACGGTGAACGGGCCGGCGCCGCTGAGGGTGTCGACCAGTCCGGCCGCCTTGACCGCCGCGACCAGGGTGGTGTGGTCCTTCGAATTGACCGCGTTCTCGACGATGGTCTTGCTCGGGTACATCGCCGCGCCGCCGACCATCACGGTGGTTTCCGCGAAGGCCGGGCCGGTCAGGGCACCGGCCGCGACAAGGGCGAGGCAGGCGCCGAACACGGTGGAGAGGTATTGATCGGCACGCATTTCGGGTTCTCCCATTCCTGGTTTGTCGCCGATATCTCGGGACGGGAGGGCTTTACGGATCGCCCGCCGGCAAAGTTTCAGGACCGGGCCGGAAAAATGCGTTTGGATTACCAGGGGCCAGGCTACCAGGGGAACGTGCCGAGCTCCGGCTCACCGTAGAAGATCTGCCGGTCCGGGCGGATACGGTCGACCCAGCCGGCCAGCCGCGCCGCCGCCTCCGGCGCCTCGAGATCGGCGTCGGCGCTGGCCATCCTGGTGCGGATCCGGCCGGGATGGACGGCGTAGACGGCGAGGCCGCGCGGCCCGAATTCGCGGGCGAGGCAGGCGGTCAGCATGTTCTGCGCCGCCTTGGAGACGCGGGTGGCATAGGCGATGCCGAGATGGTCGAAATCGCCGGCCGCGACCCGGCCGATCGAACCGAGCCGGCTGCTGACATTGACGATGGCCGGCCGCTCCGCCGCCAGCAGGGCATCGATCGCCGCCTGGCTGATGCGCAGCGCGGCGAGGCAATGGACGTCGAGCGCCTGCTGCACATCCTCGATCCGGATGCCGGCCAGCTGGGCGCCGCGCCCGGACATGCCGGCGTTGTTGTAGAGGATGTCCACCGCCGGCGCCCGCTCCGCCAGCACCTGGCGCAGCCGGTCGGCGCAGGCCTGGTCGGTGACGTCGCCGCGCACCAGGATGCCCTCCGGCCCGGCCGCCGCCGTGAAATCGGCGGCGTCGCTGCGGACCACGCCGATCACGGTGTCGCCGCGTGCCGCGTACCACCGCGTCAGCTCCAGCCCCAGCCCCGCCCCGGCGCCGGTGATCACGATCCTGCGAGCCATGCCCATTCCTCTTATGTCCGATGTAGCGGGGCAGGATGCGGCGAAGCGGCCGCAGGGGCAAGCCGCTGCGGCCTCGGCGGATCATCGCCGACCGGTCCGCGCGAATCGGCGGAAATCTGCCGATCCGGTCCCGCAGAACGGCTGAAACCAGCCGTTCATGGCTCTGGCATCCCACTTGCACCTCTCCCGGCAGCCGCGTGTCGCGGCCGGTCCAAGAAACCCGTTCGGGGAGATGCTCATGGAAGACGCCGTTTCCGGTCTCGGCCAGCGCCGATTCCGTCCCGCGCCCGCCGCCGCCCAGCCGGTCGGCGCGCGCCAGAGGATCGTGTCGATCTTCGGCGGTTCGGTCGGCAACCTGGTCGAGTGGTACGACTGGTACATCTACGCCGCCTTCTCGCTGTACTTCGCCAAGGCCTTCTTCCCGGCCGGCGACACCACCGCGCAGCTGCTGAACACCGCCGCGATCTTCGCCATCGGCTTCCTGATGCGGCCGATCGGCGGCTGGCTGATGGGCATCTATGCCGACAAGCACGGCCGCAAGGCGGCGCTGACCCTGTCGGTGATGGTGATGTGCGCCGGGTCGCTGATCATCGCCCTGACCCCGACCTACCAGACCATCGGCGTCGCCGCGCCGGTGCTGCTGGTGCTGGCCCGGCTGCTGCAGGGCCTGAGCGTCGGCGGCGAATACGGTGCCAGCGCCACCTATCTGTCGGAGATGGCGACGCAGCGCCACCGCGGCTTCTACTCCAGCTTCCAATACGTCACCCTGATCATGGGGCAGCTGCTGGCGCTGGCGGTGCTGATCGCGCTGCAGCAGCTGCTGCTGACGCCGGAGCAGCTGGAGGCCTGGGGCTGGCGCATCCCGTTCTTCATCGGCGCGATCTGCGCCGTGGTGGCGCTGTATCTGCGCCGCAACCTGGTGGAGACCGAGGCCTACACCAAGTCCAAGCGCACGCCGCGCAGCGAAAGCCTGCTGCGCGCCCTGCTGCGCCATCCGCGCGAGATCATGATCGTGGTCGGGCTGACCCTGGGCGGCACGGTCGCCTTCTACACCTACACCACCTACATGCAGAAGTTCCTGGTCAACACCGTCGGCATGAGCAAGTCGGACTCGACCCTGGTCTCGGCCGCGGCGCTGTTCCTGTTCATGTGCCTGCAGCCGGTGGTCGGCGCCGTCTCCGACCGGATCGGCCGGCGACCGCTGCTGATCGGCTTCGGCGTGCTGGGCACGGTCTGCACCGTGCCGATCCTGTCGACCCTGGCGCAGACGACGGACGCGGTCGCCGCCTTCGGCCTGATCGTGGCGGCGCTGGTCATCGTCTCCGGCTACACCTCGATCAACGCGGTGGTGAAGGCCGAGCTGTTCCCGACCGAGGTGCGGGCGCTGGGAGTCGGCCTGCCCTATGCCCTGACCGTGTCGATCTTCGGCGGCACCGCCGAATACATCGCGCTGTGGTTCAAGGACATCGGCCATGAGAGCTGGTTCTACTGGTACGTGACCGGCTGCATCCTGTGCTCGCTGCTGGTCTACGCCTTCATGCGCGACACCAAGTCGGCCTCGAAGATCGACGACGGCGCGCAGCCGTAATAGGGTCCAGGCCCCGCCGCGCGGCATGGCGGGGCCTGGAAACCGTTGCGCATCGCCATGCACCCGTCCCGCCTGACCGCCCGCCGGGGCCGGATCCTGCTCTTCGCCGCCGTCGGCGTGGCGGCGGCCGGCCTGTCGCTGGCGGTGCAGGGCTGGGTGCTGCGCGACGGGCTCGCGGCGCTGGAAGGCCAGGCGCGGGAGCGGCTGACCCTGGCGGCCGCCAGCGTCGAGGCCGCGATCGGCCGGTTCCGCTACCTGCCGCAGGTGATCGGCCAGACGCCGCAGATCCGCGCCCTGTACGGCACGCCGCCCGGTCCGGCGGCGATCGATACAGCCAACCGCCACCTGCAGGCGATCAACGAAGCGGCGGGGGCGGCGGCGCTGTACGTCCTCGACCGCGGCGGCACGGCGATCGCCGCCAGCAACTGGGACACGCCCGGCAGCTTCATCGGCCACAGGTACGCTTATCGGCCCTACTACCAGGAGTCGATGGCGACGGGTGAGGGCAGCTTCTACGGCATCGGCACCACCACCGGGCAGCCGGGCTATTTCCTGTCCAGCCGGATCGACGCGCCGGGACCGAGCGGGCAGCCGGAGCCGGCCGGCATCGCCGTGGTCAAGGTCGATCTGACCGGGCTGGAGCGCGAATGGGCCGGGGCCGACGCCACGCTGGGGATCGCCGACGCCGACGGCATCCTGTTCCTGGCCGCCCGGCCGGGCTGGCGCTACCGGCCGCTCTTCGCCCTCGACGACCGCGCCCAGGCCTCGATCCTGGCGGAGCGGCGCTATGCCGGGCTGCCCTCGGTCACCCGGCCGATCTTCCACAGCCGGACGGGGGCCGCCGGCCGGGCGGAGACTGACGACCAGGGCCGGTCCGTTCAGTTGCTGGACCCCGGCACCGGCGGCGACCTGCTGCTGTTCACCCTGCCGCTGCCAGACCATGGCTGGTCGCTGATCGCCATGGCCGATCCGGCCCCGGCCCGGACCAACGCCCTGGTCGCCGCCGCGGCGGCCGGGCTGGCCGTCATCGTGGTGGTGCTGGCCGCGGTGCTGTGGCGCGCCCGGCGACGGGCCCGGATCGCCGAGCGCCGGTCCAAGGACGAGCTGGAGCACCGCGTGGCCGAGCGGACCGAGGCGCTGACCGCCGCCAACCGCCAGCTGGAGGACGAGATCGAGGAGCGCCGCCGCGCCGAGGCGGAGTTGCACCGCACCCGGGACGACCTGGTGCAGGCCGCCAAGCTGGCCGCGCTGGGCCAGGCCTTCGCCGGGCTGGCGCATGAGATCAACCAGCCGCTGGCGGCGCTGAAGACCTATCTGGCCAGCACCCGCCTGCTGTCCGGCCGCGGCGAGACCGGGAAGGTGGCGGCGAACATCGACGTCATGGCCCAGGCGGTCGACCGCGTCGCCGGTCTGACCGGCCAGCTGAAGCGCCTGGCCCGGCGCGACGGGCACGATGCCGCCCCGGTCGACCTGGCCGCCGTGCTCGACGGCGTGCTGCGCCTTCTGGCCTATCGCCTGGCCGATCTCGGCATCGCAATCGAGCGAAGCGGCGACGGCCCGGCGGTGGTGATGGGCGAAGCCGGGAGGCTGGACCAGGTGGTGATGAACCTGGTGAGCAACGCGATCGACGCGGTCCGCGACCGCGGGAAGCGGCGGATCCGGGCAACGGTCGAGACCAGCGGCGGCACAGCGCGGCTGACGGTCGAGGATTCCGGTGCGGGCATCGACCCGGCGGTGCGCGACCGGCTGTTCGAGCCCTTCGTCACCACCAAGGAGGCCGGCGACGGGCTGGGCCTCGGCCTCGCCACCGTCTACCGCATCGTCCGCGACCATGGCGGCGGCATCAGCCATCGCCCGTCCGACCTCGGCGGCACCGCCTTCCTGGTCACGCTGCCGCTCGCCGAACCCGCCAAGGCCGTCGCCGAATGACCGAAGCCCATCGCATCCTGGTGGTCGAGGACGACGCGTCGGTCGCCGGGTCGATCGAGCAATGGCTGGGCCTGTGCGGCTTCATGGTCGAGACTGCGCGCTCGGCGGCCGAGGCGCTGCGCCGGATCGACGGCTTCGCCCCCGACGCGGTGCTGACCGATGTCCGCATGCCGGGCGAGAGCGGGCTCGAGCTGCAGCGCCGGCTGGCGGCCGAGCAGCCGGGCCTGCCGGTGGTGCTGCTGACCGGGCATGGCGACGTGCCGATGGCGGTGGCGGCGCTGCAGGCCGGCGCCTTCGACTTCATGACCAAGCCCTATGAGCCCGACCACCTGGCCGTAGTGCTGCGCAACGCCGCGTCGCAGCACCGGCTGCGGCGCCGGGTGGGCGAGCTGGAGACGAGGCTGGACGACGCGCTGGCCGGCACGCTGGTCGGCGACGCCCCGGCGATGCGTCGCCTGCGCCGGCTGGTGGCCGAGCTGGCGACGCTGCCGGTCGACGTCGTGGTGCGCGGCGAGACCGGCACGGGCAAGGAGGTGGTGGCACGGGCGCTGCACGAGTTCGGCCCGCGCCGCGACCGGCCCTTCGTCGCCATCAACTGCGCCGCGATTCCGGCCGAGATGATCGAAGGGGAGCTGTTCGGCCACGAGGCCGGCGCCTTCACCGGCGCCCGCGCCGCCCGGGTCGGCAAGTTCGAGCATGCCGATGGCGGCACCGTGCTGCTCGACGAGGTCGAGAGCATGCCGCCCGCGGTCCAGGCCAAGCTGCTGCGCGTGCTGCAGGAGCGGGTGGTGGAGCGGCTGGGATCGAACCGGCTGATCCCGGTCGACATCCGGGTGGTCGCCGCGGCCAAGGCGGACCTGCGCGAGCGGGTGGCGGCCGACGCTTTCCGCGAGGATCTGTTCTATCGGCTGGCCGGGGTGGAGATCGAGATCCCGCCCCTGCGCGACCGCGGCGACGACATGCTGCTGCTGTTCGGCCGCTTCGCCGGCGCCGCCGCCGAGCGGCTGGGGCTGGATCGGCGCAGCCCGTCGCCGGCCGAGGTGGCGGCGCTGCTGGGCCATGGCTGGCCGGGCAATGTGCGCGAGTTGAAGGCCGCCGCCGAGCGCTTCGCGATGGGGCTGTCGGGCGCCGGCGCGGGGGACATCCTGAACCCGGCGGCGGACACCGGCGGCGGGCTGGCCGAGCGCGTCGCCGCCTATGAGCGCGCCTTGATCCTGGCAGCGCTGCGCGAGAGCAGCGGGTCGGTCGCCGCGGCGCTCGAGATCCTCGGCCTGCCGCGGCGGACGCTGAACGAGAAGATGGCGCGGCTGGGCATCGACCGCTCCCAGCTCGATACCTCCGGCTGATCCCCCCGCCTCAGCCCTGGATCGCCCGGATGTAGCGTTCGGCCGAGCGCAGCACGGCGCCGCGGGCGTCCGCCTTGACCTGGCGACCGACGAAGGCGCCGTACAGCCGGTCGAACTCATACGGCGCCACCGCATCGGCGATGCGCCGCACCGCCGGGGCGGACAGCGGGATCAGGTTCGGATAGCTGTACATGAAGGAGACCCAGCGCCGGTCCGGCAGGCCCTGGATGGTGTCGCCGCTGAACAGCACGCCGCGCCCTTCCGACCCCGCCGCCCAGTGCAGCACCGAGGCGCCGGCGAAATGGCCGCCGCAGCGGATCGCGGTGAGGCCGTCGGCCAGCGCCAGGGTCTCGCCCGACCAGAAGGACAGGGCCGGATCGGGCCGCTGCACCCATTGCCGGTCGTCGGCATGGAGATGGACCGGGCAGCCGAAGGTGTGCGCCCAGTCCACCATCGTGGTGTAGTAGTGCGGATGCGAGATGGCGATGGCGCGGAGCCCGCCCAGCGCGCGGATCGCCGACACGGTGGCGTCGTCGAGCAGCGCCACGCAGTCCCACATCGCCACGCCGCCTTCGGGCAGCCGGATCAGGAAGGCGCGCTCGCCGATGCCGAATTCCGGCTCGACCAGGACCTGGTCGAGGCCGGGCTCGATCGCGGTGAAGCTGTTGCGGTGATCGCGCCGCAACTCGTCCAGCGTCAGCCAGCTCTGCCCGGATTCGGGCACGTATTGCCGCTCGTCCTCGCAGATCGGGCAGGCGGCGGGCAGCGCCGGGCTGTCGGGATATTGGGTGCCGCAGGTGCGACAGAGATGGAAAGCCATGCCGCGATCCTGTCACCGGATCGCGGAGGCATCAACCATGGCCGCTGCTGCCCGCACCCAGGCTGGAGCCTCCGCCGCCACGCGAGGCGGGCTTGACCTCGATCCCTTGGCACGCGGCGAGCAGGAGGAAGACGCTGAGCAGCGACCCGATCGCGGCGAGATGGGTCATCGACATGACGGGCTCCATCGTCGTGGGCTGTCCCTGCCATGTGGTGTCCCGCCGCGACGCCGGGAAGGCCTAGCGCGGGCTCCGGGCGACGACAAAAAGCCGCGGGAAGGCCAGCAGCAGCCTGCCATCCGCCTTCGGCCGGTAGGCCTCGGCGATGCGGCTTGTGTAGTCCGCCAGGAAGCCGGCGCGCTGGTGCTCGCTCAGCGGGTCGATGAAGGGCCGGAGGCCGGTGCCGCGCACCCAATCGACGATCGCCTCCGGCGACGCCATCCGGTGCTGGTAGGCGGTGCGCCAGACATCAGTCTCGGCCGCGAGCGGCGCCAGCAGATCGTAATAGGATTCGAGCGGCAGGATCTTCGTGCGCACCAGCGCGGCCTCGCCGATCGTCTCCTTCCACAGCCCCTCGCCCGCCACCGCGCGCATCAGCCGGTGTGTCGGCTCCTCGCGGTTGTCCGGCATCTGCACCGCCAGTACGCCGCCGGGCGCCAGCAGGCCGAACAGCCGCGGCACCAGCGTCTCATGCCCCGGCACCCATTGCAGCGTGGCGTTGGCGTAGATCAGGTCGGGCGCCAGCGGCGGCTGCCATGCGGCGACGTCGTGCCGCTCGAAACCGCAGCCGGGCAGGCGCGCACGGGCATCGGCCAGCATCGCCTCGGAGCTGTCGATGCCGGTGATCTCCGCCCCCGGGAAGCGCTCAACCAAGAGCTCGGTCGAATTGCCCGGGCCGCAGCCGAGATCGTAGACCACCAGCGGCCGGCCGGCCTGCGGCGGGTCGAGCTCGACCCGGGCCAGCAGGTCGCGGGCCGGGCGCGTGCGTTCGTCCTCATAGCGGCGGTAGAGGGCTGGGTTCCAGTCGGCCATGGCGTGTCCTCGGCTCGCGGGGGAATTGCCCTAGAGATGAGCCTCGGCCGTCATCATGTCCAATAGTGTGATTCTGGCCGATCCATATGCGTTCGATATGGATCGGCCAGTGAGATCACGACCAGTCGCGGATCGCGGTGAGCAGGCCGAGGGTCGAGCTGTCATGCGGCCCCGGCGCCTTCTCGCCCAGCAGCTCGGGCTGGATGGCCTTGGCCAGCTGCTTGCCCAATTCCACCCCCCATTGGTCGAAGGAATAGATGCTCCAGATGGTGCCCTGGACGAAGATCTTGTGCTCGTACAGCGCGACCAGCAGGCCGAGCGTGTAGGGATCGATCGTCCGCACCAGGATGGTGTTGGAAGGATGGTTGCCCTCGAACACCTTGAACGGCAGCAACGCCTCCAGCGCCGCGCCGGACATCCCGGCCTTGGTCAGCTCGGCCCGCACCTGGTCCGGCGTCTTGCCGACCATCAGCGCCTCGGTCTGGGCGAGGACGTTGGACAGCAGGATCGGGTGGTGGTCGTCGACCGGGTTATGGCTTTCCACCGGGGCGATGAAGTCGCAGGGGATGACCTTCGTCCCCTGGTGGATCAGCTGGTAGAAGGAGTGCTGGCCGTTGGTGCCGGGCTCGCCGAAGATCACCGGCCCGGTCTGGTAGTCGACCCGGTGGCCCTGGCGGTCGACCGACTTGCCGTTCGACTCCATGTCCGCCTGCTGCAGATAGGCCGGTAGCCGGTGCAGATACTGGTCGTAGGGCAGCACGGCATGAGTCTGGGCGTCCCAGAAATTGCCGTACCAGACGCCGAGCACGCCCAGCACCGCCGGTAGGTTCTGCTCCAGCGGTGCCGAGCGGAAATGCGCATCCATGGCGCGGCCGCCGGCCAGGAAGCGTTCGAAGGCGTCGGCGCCGATGCCGATCATCACCGGCAGGCCGATCGCCGACCACACCGAGTAGCGGCCGCCGACCCAGTCCCAGAAGCCGAACATGTTGGCGGTGTCGATGCCGAATTTCGACACCTCGGCCGCATTGGTCGACAGCGCCGCGAAATGCTTGGCGATCGCCGCTTCCGGCGCGCCGGAATGCAGGAACCAGCGCCGGGCGGTGTGGGCGTTGGTCAGCGTCTCCTGCGTCGTGAAGGTCTTCGACGCGATCAGGAACAGGCTGGTCTCGGGGTCGATCCGCTTCAGCGTCTCGGCAATGTGGGTGCCGTCGACATTGGAGACGAAGTGCAGCGTGATGCGCGGGTGCTGGTAGGGCACCAGCGCCTCGGACACCATCACCGGCCCGAGGTCGGAGCCGCCGATACCGATGTTGATGACGTCGGTGATCGGCTTGCCGGTATAACCGGTCCAGCTGCCGTCTCGCACCGCGTCGGAGAATTCGCGCATGTGCTTCAGCACCGCCGCCACCTCGGGCAGCACGTTCTGGCCGTCGACCGCGATCGAGCCGGTCAGCTCCGCCCGCAGCGCGGTGTGCAGCACGGCGCGGTGCTCGGTGCCGTTGATCAGGTCACCGGCAAACATGCGGTCGCGCCAGCCCTCGACATCCTGCTGGCGGGCGAGGGCGAAGAGGAGGCCCAGCGTCTCCTCGGTCACCCGGTTCTTGGAATAGTCGAGCAGCACCTCGCCGAGGCGCAGCGAGAAGCGGTCGAAACGCTTCGGGTCGGCGGCGAAGAGGTCGCGCATATGCGTGCCCTCCATCGTCTTGCGGTGCGCGTCGAGCGCGGTCCAGGCGGGCGAGCGGGTCAGATCGGACATGGGCGGGCGCCTCCGGTGCGGCAGCGTGTCGGATCAAAAACACGATGGGCCGGCGGATGCCGGCCCATCGACTCTATCCTCAGAAGCTCGGGACGAGACCTTCGAGCGGTGCCTGGCGCTTGCGGATGATGATCGGCGTGTCGCCGGTGGTCAGCGGCTTGCCGGCCTCGGCATTGGTGTTCAGGCGCGCCGATTCCTTGTAGGGGTCGACCACGGTGCCCGGCAGCGGCTTCGAGTTCCAGAACATCAGCCGGTCGACGAGGCCGTCCTCGCTGGCCGCGATCTGCGTCGTCTCCTGGTCGACGGTGGTGCGGATGTCCGGCTGCGCCTGCCCGGCCTTGGCCAGGACCGCCGACGCGCCCGCCCCACCCGCGGACGGGGCCGCCTCGTGCGTCACCTTCTGGCCCTGGCCGAACAGGATCGCCTCGGCCTGCTCGCGCGGCTGGGCCTCCTGCGGCCGCGGCGCGCCCGGCGTCGGCGGCGGCAGCTCCTCCATCGAGGCCGGCATGGCCAGCGGCGCGCGAGGCATCACCGCAAATTCGTCGGGAGTCGACCGGTCGTAGCCGATCATCTCCTGCACGGTCTGGTTGCCGCCGCAGCCGGCGACGGCCAGGGTGGCGACGACCAGGCCGGTCAGCGTGACCAGCCGGCCCCGCCGCGCCCGGCCGGGCTGCGAAAGAGTGGTGGACTGGAGAAAACGAGACTGCCCGCTCACGATCTGTCCCTCTGCTGCGCCGTCACCGGGTGCGTGCGCCGACCGAACAGACTGTCGGCGATCAGCAGCATCACCCCGATGCTGATCGCGCTGTCGGCCACGTTGAACACCCAGAAAGAATACTCCCCGGCGTGAAAATGCAAGAAATCGGCGACGGCGCCGAAGCGCAGCCGGTCGATCACATTCCCGATCGCCCCGCCGATGATCAGCCCGACGCCGAGGGCGACGAGGCCGCGATCGTTGCGCCACAGCCACACCAGCAAGCCGGCGACGACGGCGACCGCGACCGCCGACAGCCCCCAGCGCACCAGCGGCGCGTCGCCGGCGAGGAGACCGAAGCTGATTCCATAGTTCCAGACCATGGCGAAATCGAGGACGCCGTTGATCCGGATCGGCGGCGCCCAGCTGGCCGTGGTGATCGGCTCGGCCAGGCCGAACAGGACCTTCAGCACCCACCATTTGCTGAGCTGGTCGGCGACCAGGATCAGCACGGCGACGATCAGGCCGTGGCGGAACAGCCTCGGCTCGGTCATGCCGAGGCCCCGGCTGCGTCCACCGCATCGGCGCAGCGGACGCACAGATCCGGATGGGCCGCGACCGTGCCGACCTCGGGCAGAACCCTCCAGCAGCGGTCGCAGCGCTGGCCTTCGGCGGTTGCGACGACGACGCCCACGCCCGGTACGTCGGCCAGGGTGAAGGCCCCTTCCGGCGCCGCACCGGTCTCGACCGCCAGCCCCGAGGTGATGCAGATCTCGGCGAAGTCGAGGCTGCGCAGCAGCTCGGCCTCGGCCGCGCCGGCATGCACCACCGGATGGGCCTGCAGCGAGGAGCCGAGGCGCTTGGCCGCGCGCTCCACCTCCAGTGCGCCGGTGACGACGCGGCGCAGGTCGCGCAGCCGGCTCCAGCGCACCGCCAGGGCGTCGTCCCGCCAGGCTTCCGGCACCTCCGGAAAGGTGCGGAGATGGACGCTGACATCCGGCCCGTCGCCGTGCCGGGCCAACCACGCCTCCTCTGCCGTGAAGCAGAGGATCGGCGCCAGCCAGACCGTCAGGTGATCGAACAGGAGGTCGAGCGCGGTGCGCACGGCGCGGCGGCGCGGATCGTCCGGCCGGTCGCAGTACAGCGAGTCCTTGCGGATGTCGAAATAGAAGGCCGACAGGTCGACGGCGCAGAAATTGTGCAGCGCCGTGGACAAGGCGTGGAAGTCGTAGGCCTCGATCGCCCGGCGAATCGTGCCGTCCAGCTCCCACAGCCGGTGCAGCACCCAGCGCTCCAGCTCCGGCAGCTCGGCGGCCGGCAGCCGTTCGGCCTCCTGAAAGCCGTCGAGGGCGCCCAGCAGGTAGCGCAGCGTGTTGCGCAGCCGGCGATAGGCGTCGGACTGGTACTTCAGGATCTCCTTGCCGATCCGCATGTCCTCGGAATAGTCGGTCGAGACCACCCAGAGGCGCAGGATGTCGGCGCCGGACTGGTCGATCACCGTCTGCGGCGCCACCACGTTGCCGAGCGACTTCGACATCTTGCGGCCCTGCTCGTCGAGCGTGAAGCCGTGCGTCAGCACCGCGTCATAGGGCGCCCGGCCGCGCGTGCCGCAGCTTTCCAGCAACGAAGAGTGGAACCAGCCGCGATGCTGGTCCGAGCCCTCGAGATAGAGGTCGGCCGGCCATTTCAGCTCCGGCCGCTGCTCCAGCACGAAGGCATGGGTCGAGCCGGATTCGAACCAGACGTCGACGATGTCGAAGACCTGCTCGTAATCCTCGGCCTTGAAGGTGTTGCCGAGAAAGAACTGGGCGTCGTGCTTGTACCAGGCGTCCGAGCCCTCGAGCTCGAAGGCCGCGGCGATGCGCTGGCTGACCGCGGCGTCGCGCAGCGGCTCGCCGGTCGCCTTGTCGACGAAGATCGCGATCGGCACGCCCCAGGCGCGCTGGCGGCTGATCACCCAGTCCGGCCGGCTCTCGATCATCGAGGACAGGCGGTTGTAGCCCTGCTCCGGCACGAAGCGGGTCTGCTTCAGCGCCGCCAGCGCCGTGTCGCGCAGCCCGTTCGTCTCCATCGAGATGAACCATTGCGGCGTGGCGCGGAAGATCAGCGGCGCCTTGGACCGCCAGCTGTGCGGGTAGGAGTGGCGGATCTGGCCCTTGGCTAGCAGCCCGCCCGCGGCCTCGACCGCCGCGGTGACGACCTTGTTGGCGTCGCCCTTCTTGCCGTCCGGCCGGTAGATCACATGGCCGGCGAACAGCGGCACGCTGACATGGTAGCGGCCGTCCTCGGTCACCGTCTCGGTGGCGGCGATGCCATGGGCGCGGCCGAGGTCGAAGTCGTCGGCGCCGTGGCTGGGCGCGGTGTGGACCAGGCCGGTGCCGGCATCGACCGTGACATGGCCGCCGGGCAGGAACGGCACCTCGAACTCATAGCCCTGCCCCGCCAGCGGATGGCGGGCGACGGCGCCGGCCAGGGCCGAGCCGGGGAATTTGTCGATCGCGGTCCAGCCGGTGACGGCGAGGTCCTTCGCCACCGCATCGGCCAGCGTCGTGGCCAGCAGCAGCGTCTCGCCCGGCCTGGCCAGGCTGCCCTCGGCGACGGTGTCGACCCGGTAGACGCCGTATTCGAAATCCGCGCCATAGGCGATGGCGCGGTTGGCCGGCAGGGTCCAGGGCGTGGTGGTCCAGGCCACCGCCGCGGCGCCTTCGAGCGACGGCCGCGACGCCTTGGTCACCGGGAAGCGCACCCAGACCATGTCCGAGGTGATGTCCTGGTACTCGACCTCGGCCTCGGCCAGGGCGGTCTTCTCGACCACCGACCACAGCACGGGCTTCAGCCCGCGATAGAGCCCGCCGTTCAGCAGGAACTTGTGGATCTCGCGGACGATCTGCGCCTCGGCCGCGTCGGTCATGGTCAGGTACGGGTCGGCCCAGTCGCCCATCACGCCGAGGCGCTGGAACTGCTCCGACTGCACCCCGACCCAGTGCCGGGCGAAGGCACGGCATTCCTCGCGGAACTGCAGCACCGGCACCGCGTCCTTGTCCTGGCCGGCCTTGCGGTACTTCTCCTCGATCTTCCACTCGATCGGCAGGCCGTGGCAGTCCCAGCCCGGGACATAGACCGAATCCCGGCCCAGCATCTGCCGGGTGCGGACGACGATGTCCTTCAGGATCTTGTTGACCGCATGGCCGATATGGATGTCGCCATTGGCGTAGGGCGGGCCGTCATGCAGGACGAATTTCTCGCGGTCCTCCGAGGCGGCGCGGATCCGGCCCAGCAGGTCGATCTGCGCCCAGCGGGCCAGCAGCTCCGGCTCCTTCTGGGGCAAACCGCCGCGCATCGGAAAATCCGTCTTCGGCAGGAAGACGGTGGACCGGTAGTCGGAAGCAGCCGGGGCGGCGCCCGGTGTCTCGGCAGGCTGGACGGTCATGACATGAGGGCTCGTGGATCCACGCGGGGCTCAATACCCGCTTTGACGATCGGATGCCAGCCGGACGACCCGATGGGCCTCGAAGCGGCATGACGTGAGGGGTGCGCGCGGCGCGGTGACCCGACCCCCGTCAGAGGGCCGGGCGGATAATTCGGAACAGGGCGGCCGGCTTGCGCATGGCTCTCATCGTACCGGATGGACGCCCCGGGTCAAGGCACGCGGAGTCGCGCCCTACCCCGCCAGCGCCTGCCGCGCGGCCTCGCAGTCGCGGTCGATCTGGGCGACCAGCGCCTCGAGCGAGTCGAACTTCTCCTCGCCGCGCAGCCATTCCACCAGCTGCACCCGCAGATGGCGGTGGTAGAGGTCGCCGGAGAAGTCGAACAGATAGGCTTCCAGCAGCGGCGCCTCGGTCCGCCACATCGGCCGGATGCCGAGATTGGCGACGCCGTCATGCCAGGCCAGCGGCCCGCCTTCGTCCACGGCGCAGCGCACGGCGTAGATGCCGTAGGCCGGGCGCAGGAAATCGCCGAGCTCGACATTGGCGGTCGGGAAGCCGAGCTGGCGGCCGCGCTTGTCGCCATGCTCGACCCGGCCCTCGATCTCCCACGGCCGCCCCAGGATCTCGGCGGCGCCGCGGGTGTCGCCTTCGGCCAGCAGCTCGCGCGCCCGGCTGGAGGAGTAGAGCCCGCCGGTCTCGTCCGACGCCTGGGTGACGATGGTGACGCCGAAGCCGAGCCGCCGGCCGAACGCGGTCAGCGTCTCCGGCGTGCCGGCGCGGCGGTGGCCGAAGCAGAAATCATAGCCGACCACGACATGGCGGGCGCCGAGCGAGCGGACCAGCACGGTCTCGATGAAATCCTCGGCCGAGCGGGCGGCGAAGGCCAGGTCGAAATGCAGCACCACATGCAGGTCGACGCCCAGCGCCTCCAGGAGCCGCGCCTTGATCCGGAACGGCGTCAGCCGGAACGGCGGGTCCTGCGGCCGGAACAGGCTGCGCGGATGCGGCTCGAAGCTGAGCACGCAGAGCGGCACGCCGAGCCGTCGCGCCTCGGCCTGCGCCGCCGCGACCACGGTCTGGTGGCCGCGATGCACGCCGTCGAAATTGCCGATGGCGACCACCGCGCCGCGCGCCGCTGTCGGCAGGTTCTCGGTGTGGCGGAAGATCTGCATGGGCCTCGTCCCGGCCCGGCCGTCGTGCCGGGCCCGTTGGATATAGCGAGGACCGGCGCCGCCAGCCAGGGGGCAGGGCCGGGGTCAGGACGGCGTTGCGCCCATCCGGCGCCGGCCGGGCAGCAGCATCGCGGTCGGCGCCAGGCGGCGCTGCACCAGGTAGATCGGCCCGGCCGGCATGTTGTCGGTGACCACCAGATGCAGCGTCACCGTGCCGCCGGGCGGGATGCTGCCGCCCTCGAAGACCAGGCCGTCATGCGGCTCGTCGATCACCCGGCCGGAGGCGAAGCCCTCGGCCCAGATCGAGCGCGACACATGCGGCCCCTGGGCAAAGGACAGGCCGTCATCATAGGTGCTGCCCTCGCCGCGCTTGCGCTCCAGCTCGACCGGAAAGTCCTGCCAAGTCTGGTTGGTGTCGTTGCGCACGATCTTGGTCAGGGCGAAGCCGGTGAGATGCGCCGTGGCGATGCGGTTGCCGAAGCCGGTGGTCAGCCCGGTGATGGTCAGCGCCGCCTCGCCGTTGCCGGTGATCCGCTCGACCACCACGAAGGGGTCGTCGAGCCGCCCGGTGCCGCTGGCGGATTCGAGCACGAAGCCGCCTTCGGAATCGCTGAACACCAGCCCTGCGGCGGAGACCTCGCCCGCCTGCGCCGCGCCCGCAAGCCCCAGGCACAGCAGCAGGCCGGCCATGGCGGCACGGCGCAGGGCGCCGCTCACGGCCGGGCCCTGGCGACGCGCCACGGCGGCGGCAGGGACGCGGTCGGCTGGATCCGGCGCTGCACGACGTAGAAGCTGCCCGATGGGGTGTTGTCGGTGACCACGACGCGCAGCACCACCGTCCCGCCCGGCGGCACCGTGCCGTCATGGAACAGCACCATGTCGCGCGGCTCGTCATACATCTGGGCCGCGGTGAAGCGGTCGGCGCGGATGCCGCGCACCGCCTCCGGCGCCTGGGCGAAGGACAGGCCGTCGCCATAGGGGCTCTGGTCGCCGCGCTGCTCCTGCAGCTCGACCGGGAAGTCGCGCCAGGTCTCCGCGGTGTCGTTGCGCACCACCTTGACCAAAGCGAAGCCGGCGAGATGCGCGGTGCCGACGCGGTTGCCGAAGGCCGGCGTCAGCCCGCTGACGGTCAGCGCCGCCTCGCCCTTGCCGGTGATCCGCTCGACCACCACGAAGGGGTCGTCCAGCCGCCCGGCGCCGGTCGCGGATTCAAGCACGAAGCCACCTTCGGCGTCGCTGAAGGTGATCCCCGCGACCGTCATCTCTGCCGCGTGGGCGGCCACCCCCCATGCCGCCAGGACGATGACGGGGGCGCATAACGCCGAGCGCCTCATGCCGGCCAGTGTGGCTGTCCGCCGCCTCGCGGTAAAGGGGGGCTCGCGGGAAAGCCAGACCGTTTCGCATTGTTTTTATGTTTATTTTTCATAAATATTTAGATAACCACTCGCCGCCGTTGCCGGCCCGCCGAAACCGACCGCGAGCGTCATGACCACAGAGCTGACCAAGGCCGCGATCGCCATCCTCCGGGCCAATGACCGGGGCGACCACATCGTGCCGACCGCCGCCGACCCCCGCGCGGCACAGCGGAACTGGGATTCGAGCCTGGCCGCGTTCGGCCTCGCCCAGTTCCACGAGGACCGCGCCTGGACCGAGATCGAGACCCTGCTGGCCGGGCAGGAGCCGGACGGCATGGTGCCGCACCTCCTGCCGCATGGCGGCGAGCCCGGCGATGCCGCCGGCAGCGCGGCAGCATCGGGCCTCACCCACGCGCCCGTCGCCACCACCGCCGCCCGCTATCTGTTCGAGCGCTTCGGGGTGCGTCGGTCGCGCCCCCGCCTGCGGATCCTGGCGCCGAAGCTGCTGGCCTGGCACCGCTGGTTCGCCGCGGCGCGGGACCCCGAGGGCACCGGGCTGGCGGCGATCACTCATCCCGAGGAGAGTGGGCCCGAGGAGAGCGGGATGGCGGCCCGGGACGCAGCGGCCGCCCCGTTCCGCGTCGCCGATATCGGCTTCAACGTCATCCTGCAGCGCGCCAACCGCGACCTGCGCTTCCTGCTCGACATGATCGACGACCGCGCCGGCATGGTCGAGGTCGACCGCATGATCGCCGGAACCCGGGCGGCGCTGGAAGCATGCTGGGACAAGGCCGACGGCGCCTACCATTCGCGCGACGCCGCCAGCGGGCAGCCGATCCGCCACCCCGGCATCGGCGGCCTGCTGCCGCTCTACGCCGATCCGGCCCTGGCGGCGCGGCACCCGGCCCTGCCGGCCCGGCTGGAACGCTGGCTGGACCAGGCCGCCGTCGCGGTGCCGAGCTTCGAGCCCGGCCAGCCCGAATTCGACCCCGGGCGCCCCTGGCGCGGCGCGGTCTCGCTGCCGGTCAACTGGATGCTGTATGACGGGATCCGTCGCGCCGGCCGGCGCGACCTGGCGGCGCGCATCCGCCGCGACAGCATGACCGTTGTCGGGCGCAGCGGCTTCCGCGAATACTTCGACCCGATCACCGGCGAGGGGATCGGCGGCGCCGACGTCTCCTCGACCGCAGCCATGGTGCTGCTGTTCGCCGGCCTCGAAGATTGACGACGGGACGGGCGCATGGCGGATCGCAAACGGGTGGGCATCGTCGAACTCGCCCGGTCGCTCGGATTGTCGACCTACACCGTCTCGCGCGCCCTCAACGGCCATAGCGACGTCGCCGACGAGACCCGCAAGCGGGTGCTGGCGGCGGCGGCGGAGGTCGGGTACACGCCGAACGCGCTCGGCCGCACCCTGCGCCGCGGCCGGGCCGACGCGGTCGGCTTCCTGCTGACACCATCGCCGGCCGGCCTGGTCGACAGCTATTTCCTGCCCTTGCTGACCGGCATCGACGCGGTGCTTGCGCCGGCCGGCTACGCCGTGCTGGTCGCCGGCGCCGCGCCGGATTGCCAGGAGATCGAGGTGCTGCGCCGGCTGGTCGAGGGCCGGCGGGTCGATGCCGTGATTCTGACCCGGGTGCGGGTCGACGACCCACGCGCCGCCTATCTGCGTCGGCTGGACTTTCCCTTCGTCATGCTCGGCCGCGACGGCGAGCGGCCGGACACGCCCTTCGTCGATGCCGACCATCGGGCCAGCGGCCGGGCCGCGACCGCCTGGCTGGCTGCCCGCGGCCATCGCCGCATCGGCCTGATCAACACCCCGGCGCAGGTCAATGCCAGCCACCAGCGCCTGCTCGGCTGGCAGGAAGCGCTGGCCGAGGCCGGCCTGGAAGCCGACCCGGCCTGGCATCGCTGCGGCGACTACACCGCCGAGACCGGCAGGCGCCAGGCCGCGGCCCTGCTGGCGCTGTCGCGGCGGCCGACCGGGATCCTGTGCGGCAATGACGAGATGGCGTTCGGCGCCGCCGAGGCGGTGCGCACCGCCGGCCTCCTGGTCGGCGTCGACGTGTCGATCATCGGCTGCGACGACATCCCGATCGCTGCGCTGGCCAACCCGCCGCTGACCACCTTCCGCACCTCGCTGCGCCCCTTCGGCGAATACCTGGCCGAGCAGGTCCTGGCGCTGCTGCGGGGCGAGACGCCGCCGTCGCAGCTGGGGGTGCCGGAGCTGATCGAGCGCGGCTCGGCCGGGCCGGCGCCGGCAGAGGCTTAGATCTGGGGCTCACGCATCGGCGGCGGATGAGGCGGCCAGACACGATCAGGCCGATCAGCCGGCTCGGGGTTTGCCAGGGGACCGTCCGCCCCCGGCCGATGATCTTTTCCCTCGCTTTCCGAGTTGTCGCATTCTGGGTCCAGGCCAAACCAAGCCCCGAGATGGGCAACCAGCGAGGATCAGTCCATGACGACGTCGCTCGGCTCTCGGCAACCCCCGGCTTCCCTATTGATGAAGGCGTCCCGCGTCCACCGGTTCGGTTCGCCCGAGGTGATCGCGTTCGAGGATGTCGAACGGCCCGAACCGGGCGAGGGCGAGGTCCTGGTCCGCGTCGCCGCTGCCGGAGTCGGCCCCTGGGATGGCTGGATCCGGGCCGGCAAAAGCGTCCTGCCGCAGCCCCTGCCGCTGACCCTCGGCTCCGACCTATCGGGCACGGTCGAGGCGACCGGTCCCGGCGCCACCGGCTTCGCCCCCGGCGACGAGGTGTTCGGCGTGACCAACGCCCGCTTCACCGGCGCCTATGCCGAATATGCCCTCGCCTCGGCGGCCATGATCGCCCGAAAGCCGGGCCGGATCGGCCATGTCGAGGCCGCCTCCCTGCCGGTGGTGGCGGTGACCGCCTGGCAGGCCCTGTTCGAGCAGACGCAGCTCGGCCGGACCCAGACCGTGCTGGTCCTCGGCGGCGCCGGCAATGTTGGCGCCTACGCCGTGCAGATCGCTCATCGCGCCGGGGCGCGGGTGATCGCCACCGCGAGCGCGGCCGACCTCGCCTATCTCCGCAGCCTGGGCGCAGACGAGGTGGTCGACCGCAAGGACAGGCTCGAGGACCGGGTGGAGCTCGTCGATGCCGTGATCGATCTGGTCGGCGGCGAAGCACAGAGCCGGTCCTTCGCCGTGCTGAAACGCGGCGGCAGGCTGGTCTCGGCGGTGTCGCAGCCGGACCAGCAGGAAGCCGCACGGCGTGGCGTGACGGCCGGGTTCTTCCTGGTGCAGGTGACCACGGCTCATCTGGAGCGGATCGCCGCGATGGTCGACGCCGGAGAGTTGGCCATGCAGATCAGCTCGATCCTGCCGCTGACCGCAGCGCGGGCCGCCCATGAAATGCTGGAAGGCGCCCGCCCGCACCCCCGCGGCAAGATCATCCTGCAGATCGGCTCGTGAAGGGCGCCGGAACGACCGGTGCCGCGAAGCGGCCGTCCGTCCGAACCTACCCCAGCCGCAGGTCGTCGCGCCGGACCACGCCGGGGAGTGGCCCGAGCGCCTGCAGCAGTTCGGCCACGCTGCGGCCTTCGACCGGATGGACCCAGCCGGCGGCGACATCGGCAGCGGGCGCCAGGACGAAGCCGCGCTCCGCCATCCGCGGATGCGGCACCGTCAGATCCGGCCGGTCGACGAGGCGGTCGCCATAGAGCAGCAGGTCGAGATCGATCAGCCGCGGCCCGTTGGGACGGCTGGGCACTCGGCCGATCTCCGCCTCCGCCGCCTTCAGCCGCGCCAGCAGCGCCTCGGGCGCGAGGCCGGTGCGGGCGGCGACGCACATGTTGAGGAAGCTGTCCTGGTCGGTATCGTACATTGGCGCCGTCTCATAGACGGCGGAGACCGCATCGACCGTGGTCTCGCGACGCAGCCAGGCGATCGCCCGGCGCAGATTGGCCTCGCGGTCGCCGAGATTGGTGCCGAGCGCGAACAGGACGGGGACCATGGCTCGCTCCGGGGCTTGCTCCGCGCCGAATCCGCGTTTCGCCGCGAATCGGCCGAACGGTGTCGCGGCCCCAGTGGCGCGGGGCGGCGGCGTTATGGCCTTGTCCGGCGGAAATGTCGAGCCGGGCCGCGCCGCGATGGTGTATGCCGGGCCGGACGCCTCAACGGGACCCTCGCCATGGCCGAAGCCGCCGCCCTGCTGGGCAAGTCGATCGCGGAGCGGATCCGATCGCGGATCCAGGCGGAGAAGCCGCCGGACCTGCGCCCCTGCCTGGCCGTGGTGGTGGCCAGCGACGACGCCGCGGTCGCCCGCTATGCCGCCGCCAAGCAGCGCACCGCCGACACGCTGGGCCTGGGCTTCCGGGTCGAGGCGGTCGATCCCGCCGGCGGGCAGGCCGCGCTCGACGCCCGCATCGCGGCGCTGTCGGCCGATCCCGGCGTGCACGGCATCCTGCTGGAGCTGCCGCTGGCCGCCGGGCTGGATGTCGAGGTCGCCATCCGGCAGCTCGACCCGCTGAAGGATGTCGACGGGCTGACACCGCACAATCTCGGCCTGATCGCCGCCGGGCGCGAGGCCGACGCGCTGCTGCCGGCCACCCCGGCCGCCTGCATCCAGCTGGCCGAGACCGCCGCCGACCTGAAGGGGGCGCGGGCCGTCGTGGTCGGCCGCGGCCGTGCCGTCGGCCGGGCGCTGGCGCCGATGCTGGTCAACCGCGACGCTACGGTGACGGTGTGCCACAGCCGCACCCGCGACCTGGCCGCCGCGGTCGCCGCCGCCGACATCGTCTTCGTCGCCACCGGCCGGCCCGGCCTGGTCACCGGCGCCATGGTCCGGCCGGGCCAGGTGGTGGTCGATGCCGGCATCTCGGTGGTCGACGGCCGGGTGGTCGGCGATGTCGATGCCGACGGCGTCCGCCCGGTCGTGGCGGCGCTGACGCCGGTGCCGGGCGGCGTCGGGCCGCTGACCGCGACCCTGATCTTCAGCAACCTGCTGCAGGCGGTGGAACTGCAGCGCCGCGCCGGGAGGGTGTGATGACCGAGACCGAAGACAGCCTGTGGCGCTGGCCGCTCGCCACCTTCCGCGACACGCTGGCCAGTGATTCGCCGACCCCTGGCGGCGGCTCCGCGGCCATGGTGTCGGCGACGCTCGGCCTCGGCCTGGTGGTGATGGCGCTGCGCATCACAGCCAACAAGGCAGCCGACCGGAGCTTCCTCGACACCCTGATCACGTCCGGCGAACGGCTGATCGCCGAGCTGTCGGCCCATGCCGAGGCCGACGTCGCCGTGTTCGACGCCTTCATGGCGGCGCTGAAGCTGCCGAAGGCGACCGAGGCGGAGAAGGCGGCGCGACGCGAGGCGCTGCGGGAAGCGACCATCGCGGCCACCGAGGTCCCGCTGAACGCGGCGCAGACCGCGCTCGAGGGGATCGACCTGGCCAACCAGGCCGCCACGCTGGCCGCGACCCAGATCGTCAGCGATGTCGGCGCCGGCGCCGCGACGCTGCGCGGCGCGGTCGAGGCGGTGCTCTACGCCGTCGACGTCAATCTGCGCGGCCTCGACGACTCCGCCCGCCGCCAGGTCTATGCCGACAGCCGCGACCGTCTGCTGGCGACGGTCGAGCAGCGCGCCGCCGGCATCGCCCGGCTGGTGCGGGACCGGCTGCGCTGAGGATAGGTGATTCACCGAAGTCAGGCGCTTCCTCCGGGACCGTGGCCCGGCGCGATCCGCTGGGCACCCCGGTAACGGGAGCCAGGGCAACCATCCGGCCGTAAATTTTC
>NZ_VCCH02000007.1 GCF_005938675.2 Mycobacterium sp. KBS0706 | reverse complement strand
CCGCCTCGTCCGCTTCCGCCGCGAGGTGCTGCAGGAGCAGCCCGAGCCGGGGGTCAGGCTGCCCGTGTCGCGCCGGCCGGGGTGATCCCGGACCCCAGCCCTATCTCCCCGACTCGTCCAGGAGCCGGATCTCGTCGGCCGCCAGGGTCAGCCGGGTCGCGGCGATCTGGTCGTCGAGCTGTTCCGGGCTGGTGGCGCTGGCGATCGGGGCGGTGATACCGGGGCGGGCGATCAGCCAGGCCAGCGCCACCGTGGCCGGGCGCACGCCATGCGCCTCGGCCACCCGGTCGAGCGCGTCGAGGATGCGCAGGCCGCGCGGGTTCAGCCGGTCCTTCATGCCGCCGCCGCGGGCGCTCTTCGAGAGGTCGGCCTCGCTACGGTACTTGCCGGTCAGGAAGCCGCTGGCGAGCGAGAAATAGGTGATCACGCCGACGTCCTCGCGCCGGCACAGATCCTCCATCGGCCCCTCATAGCCCGAGCGGTCGTAGAGGTTGTAGTGCGGCTGCATCGTCTCGTAGCGCGGCAGGCCCTTCTCGGCGCTCAACTTCAGGGCCGAGGCCAAACGGTCGGCCGAGAAATTCGAGGCGCCGATCGCCCGCACCTTGCCCGCCTTGATCAGCGCGGCATGGGCCGCCAGCGTCTCCTCCTGCGGCGTTTCCAGGTCGTCGTGATGCGATTGGTACAGGTCGATGACGTCGACCTGCAGCCGGCGCAGCGAATTCTCGACCTCCTCGCGGATCCAGGCCGGCGACAGGTCCTTGCGCTGCGGCCGGCCCGGCATCTCCCAGCCGACCTTGGTGGCGACCACCACCCGGTCGCGCTTGCCGCTGCGCTTCAGCCAACGGCCGATGATCGTCTCCGACTCGCCGCCTTTGTTGCCGGGCGCCCAGGTGGAATAGGCGTCGGCGGTGTCGATCAGATTCAGCCCGGCATCGACGAAGGCGTCGAGCACCCGGAAGGAGGCGGCTTCGTCCGCGGTCCAGCCGAACACGTTGCCGCCGAGGGCCAGCGGCCCGACCCGGATGCCGGACCGGCCCAGATTGCGCAGTTCCACGGTCTCTCTCCTGCGATCACGTCCGGCCGGAACGCCTGCGGCGGGCCGGATGGCTGCGGGCAACTTCGGGCGTGCCGCGATGCCCCTGCCCCCACTGTAGGCGGCGGGCCGGCCATTGCTCAACGCCCGCGGGCGGCCTGACCGCAGGCCTATACCTAGGTATGGCCCATGGCACCGCTCCCGGTTACGAAGCCAACCGCCAATATGATGGTGCCGGGCCCGCAAAGGGCGTTTTCTTTCGAGACATCGACGGTCGGACCGGCGATGGCCGAAGCGACGATCCTTCCGGGTTACAACCGAAACCGCCGCTCCGCCTGCTGCCCCCGACCCTCACACCAACGTGCCAATCGGCTTGGGCCGAAGGCGCGGGCGAGGCCCCCGGCGATCGACTGCCGACCTCCCCCTCCCCGCCTCCCGGGAAAGACGATCGACGCGTGGATCCATGACGCCGCCGCGGCGCTCAGCGTCCGCGACGTGCGGTCCGGCTCCTGAAAAGCCGGGACCACGAAGGACTGGAGGACCATATGACCCTGTTCACCCGCCGCGCCGCCCTCGGCACCATGGCCGCAGGCGGCCTTGCCGTCGCCGCCACCGGCGCGAACGCCCAAGGCACCGCCGTGCCGCAGCCGATGACCCCCGGCCGCGGCGGCACCGATCCCGGCCCGCGCGACCTGATCCGCGACCAGGAGAATCCGAGCTTCCTGAACCCGCCGCGGACCGACAGCGGCACGTTCCAGAACCTGCGCTATTCGTTCTCTGACGCACATGTGCGCCAGGAGGAGGGCGGCTGGACCCGCCAGGTCACGATCCGCGAGCTCAGCGTCTCCAAGAACATCGCCGGCGTGAACATGCGCCTGAACGCCGGCGGCACGCGCGAGCTGCATTGGCACAAGCAGGCGGAGTGGGCCTACATGCTGTATGGCGAGGCGCGGATCTCCGCCGTCGACGCCGCCGGCAACAACTTCGTCGACGATGTCGGCGTCGGCGACCTCTGGTACTTCCCCTCCGGCATCCCGCATTCGATCCAGGGGCTGGGCAAGGACGGCTGCGAGTTCCTGCTGGTGTTCGACGACGGCGAATTCGACGAGGACGGCACCTTCCTGCTGAGCGACTGGTTCAAGCATGTGCCGACCGACGTGCTGGGCAAGAATTTCGGCGTCGATCCGAAGTATTTCGGCAACACGCCGGATCCGCGCCAGCGCTACATCTTCAACCTGCCGATCCCAGGCTCGCTGGCCGGCGACAGGATCGCCGGGGCGAGCCCGGTGCCGCAGGTCTTCAGTCACCGGATGATGGCGCAGGACCCGATCAAGACCAAGGGCGGCACCGTCCGCATCACCGATTCCTCGGTGTTCCCGGCCTCCAAGACCATCGCCGCCGCGCTGGTGGAGATCGAGCCGGGCGGGATGCGGGAGCTGCACTGGCACCCGAACGCCGACGAGTGGCAATACTACATCGAGGGCCAGGCCCGCATGGGCGTGTTCGGCGCGGTCGGTTCCGCCCGCACCATCGACTTCACGGCCGGCGATGTCGGCTACGTGCCCTTCGCCATGGGCCACTACATCGAGAACACCGGCAGCACCACGCTGCGCTTCCTCGAGATGTTCAAGAGCAGCACCTACGCCGACGTGTCGCTGAACCAGTGGCTGGCGCTCACCCCGCCGGAGCTGGTGCAGGGCCATCTCAACCTCGACAAGGCGGTGATGGACGCGCTGCGCAAGGACAAGTCACCGGTCGTCGCCGGCTGAGCCGGCGACCCCGCCGCCAGGCCCCTGCGCCAGGCGCGGGGCCTGGCGCGGGATGGGTGAATCCTCTTCGACGCCGTGAAGGAGAAGGTTGGCGATGTATCGCGACACGATTGCCAAATATGCCGAATCCGGGGCGCACAAGGCCGGCATGGTCAGGGCCCATCTGCTGGCCTTCCTGATCGGCTCGGCCCTGGCCGGGGCCTATATCGGCTTCGGCGACATCTTCATGTTCACCGTGGGCGCCCATGCCGACCCGTCCTGGTCGCATCTGGCGATGGGTGCCGTCTTCGCCTCGGCCCTGACCATCGTGGTCTTCGCCGGGTCGGAGCTGTTCACCGGCACCGCCATGTACATGCCCTTCGCCGTGCTGCGCGGCGACAGCAGCCTGGGCGACATGGTGCGGGTCTGGATCGCCTGCTGGGTCGGTAACCTGGTCGGCGCGGTGGTGCTGGCGGCGCTGCTGCACATGGCCGGCGGCGGGGTGCTGCTGACCGACGGCAGCAGCGAGTTCTTCGCCGTCGTCGCCGCCAAGATCGCGGCGCCGGGCTATGAGCTGTTCGCCCGCGGCCTCTTGTGCAACTGGCTGGTCTGCCTGGCCATCTGGATGTGCGGCCGCACCGAGAACGACGCCGCCAAGATCGCGCTGATCTTCTGGCCGATCGCGATCTTCGTCGCCTGCGGCTTCGAGCATTCGGTCGCCAACATGTTCGTCTTCGCCCTGGCCCTGCTGGGCGAGCATCCGGACACGATCACGCTCGGCGGCGCGGTGCACAACCTGGTCTGGGTGACGCTGGGCAACCTCGCCGGCGGCGGGCTGATGGTCGGGCTTGGCTACTGGCTGCAGGAGCGCGGCGCCGGCCATGAGGCCGAGGCGGCCGTCCCCGCCCCGGTTGCCAGGCCGTCCAGCGCCCTGCCGCGTGTATAGTACCGGCCCGGTTCCGAGGAGCACCCCGATGGCGAAAGACAGCGACGTTCCCGGCGTGAAGCCCTATGGCGGCCCCGCCGGGGGCTGGGGTGCCCTCGGCGCGGTGGCCCGGGCGATCAAGGACCAGATGGCGATCGCCGAGGACATCCGCGGCCTGAGGCGGATGAACCAGCCTTCGGGCTTCGACTGCCCCGGCTGCGCCTGGCCCGACCCGAAGCACACCTCGTCCTTCGAGTTCTGCGAGAACGGCGCCAAGGCGGTGTCGTGGGAGACCACGAGCAAGCGGACCACGCCGGAATTCTTCGCCGAGCATCCGGTGGCGGAGCTGTGGAGCTGGACCGACCATGCGCTGGAGGACCAGGGCCGACTGACCCATCCGATGGCCTATGACCGGGCGACCGACCGCTACCTGCCGGTCAGCTGGGACGAGGCGCTTCGCCGGATCGGCGACCGATTGCGCGGCTACGCCGATCCGAACACCGTCGAGTTCTACACCTCGGGCCGCGCCTCGAACGAGGCCGCCTTCCTGTTCCAGCTGTTCGTCCGGGAATACGGCACCAACAACTTCCCCGACTGCTCGAACATGTGCCACGAGGCCACCAGCGTCGGCCTGCCGGTGTCGATCGGCGTCGGCAAGGGCACGGTGACGCTGGAGGATTTCGACCACTGCGACGCCATCTTCTGCATCGGCCACAACCCCGGCACCAACCATCCGCGCATGCTGACGACGCTGCGCGAGGCGGCGAAGCGCGGGGTGCCGATCGTGGTGTTCAACCCGCTGCGCGAGCGCGGGCTGGAGCGCTTCGCCGCGCCGCAGAATCCGCTGGAGATGCTGACCCTCGGGTCGACCCCGATCGCCTCGGCCTACCACCAGGTCAAGGTCGGCGGCGACGTCGCCGTGCTGAAGGGCATGATGAAGGCGCTGCTGGCCGCCGACGCTGCGGGCCTCGCCGCCGGCGGGCCGGGGCTGCTGGACCGGGCGTTCATCGCCGAGCACACCGCCGGCTTCGACGCGCTGGCGGCGGATCTGGAATCGGTCTCCTGGGATGTGATCGCGGCCCAGTCCGGCCTGAGCCGCGACACCATCGAATCCGCCGCCGCGGTCTATGCCAAGGCGCAGAACGTCATCGTCTGCTACGGCATGGGCCTGACCCAGCACCGGCACGGCACCTCGAATGTGCAGCAGCTGGCCAATCTGATGCTGCTGCGCGGCAATATCGGCCGGCCGGGCGCCGGCATCTGCCCGCTGCGCGGCCATTCCAACGTCCAGGGCGACCGCACCGTCGGCATCACCGAGATCCCGTCCAAGCCGTTCCTCGACGCGATCGAGCGCGTCTTCGGCTTCGCCCCGCCGCGCGAGAAGGGCCACAGCGCGGTCGAATCGGTGCAGGCGATCATCGAGGGCCGGTCGAAGGCGATCATCTGCCTCGGCGGCAACCTGGCCGTCGCCATGTCGGACCCCGACGCGGTGTTCGCCGGCATGCGCAAGCTGGACCTGGCGGTGCACATCGCCACCAAGCTGAACCGGTCGCACCTGCTGCTGGCGCAGGACTCGATCATCCTGCCCTGCCTGGGCCGGACCGAGCGCGATGAGCAGGAGACCGGCGCCCAGTCGGTCACGGTCGAGGATTCGATGTCGATGGTGCACGCCTCGCGCGGCGCCCTGCCCCCGGCCTCGGACCAGCTGCGGTCGGAGCCGGCGATCATCGCCGCGCTGGCGCTGGCGACGCTGCCGCAGACCAAGGTCGACTGGACCTGGCTGGTCGCCGACTATGCCCGCATCCGCGACAAGATCGAGGCGGTGTTCCCCGACTTCTTCGACTTCAACGAGCGGGTGTCCGAGCCCGGCGGGTTCCGGCTGAACGTGCCGGCGTCGCAGCGCGAATGGCGGACGCCGTCGGGCAAGGCCAACTTCCTGGTCTGTGACGGGGTCGAGGAGGATCCGCGTGTCGCCCGGGCCGACGCACTGCGCCTGACCACCATCCGCAGCCACGACCAGTACAACACCACGATCTACGGGCTGAACGACCGCTACCGCGGCATCACCGGCCGGCGCGACGTGGTGTTCCTGAACGGGGACGACCTCGCGGCGCTCGGCCTCGGCCATGGCGACGTGGTCGATGTCGAGGCGGTGGCCAACGATCCGGGCGCCCCGCCGCGGGTGCTGCGCGGGGTCACCGCCGTGGCCTACGATATCGCCCGGGGGTCGGCCGCGGCCTATTACCCCGAGGCGAACAACCTGGTGCCGCTCGACTCCTATGACGAGCGCAGCGGCACGCCGACCTACAAATCGATCCCGGTGGTCATCCGCCGCGCCGGGTAGGACCCATTCGCGCGCGGACGCGCGCAGCCCCCTCACCACCCCCCTCCCGCAAGGGGAGGGGGGGTGTGGAAGGCTGCGCTCATCAATGCTGAAGGGTGGTGAAGGATGAGTGCGCGAGCGGCTCACCCCGTGTCGGGCGGCTTGGGCTTGCGGCCGGAGGCCGGGCGGGGTTTCGGCGAGTCCTCGGGCGGATCGTCGTCATCCGACGGCAGGAAGCCCAGTTGCTCCATCGCCTCGTCGGCCATCTCGAGCCAGCGCTCCACCCGCACCGGCAAGCCCCAGCGCCGGCACAAGGCCGCCACTGCGACCGGGGCCCGGCTGGCTTCGATCAGCTCCGCCACCTCCGGCCGCTCCAGTTGCTCACGCACCTCGGCGACGCGGCGGGCGATCTCCTCATTGTCCTTCGACGCCTCGTAGGCGGCCGCCATCAGCGCCAGCTTCACCCGCAGGTCGTGAAAGTCCTCCTGCGCCGCCTCCCGCTTCGCCTCAGCCTTGCGCTTCTCCTTGTGCTCCTGCGACAGCTTGCCCTTGAGCAGCAGGGTCAGCCGCACCGCGCGCGCGACGGTGGCGATCCGCTGGCAATAGTCGACGCCGGGCTGCGGCGCCTGCAGCGCCTCCTGCTGCGCCGCCCGGGCGATCGACATCTGGATCTCGACCAGCTCCGACAGCACGCACAGATCCGCCGCCCGTTCCTCCTGGGGATTGGGCGGGGTCTCCGTGGTCGAATCGGGCTGCGTCTTATTCATGGAACACATCATGAACAAGGTTGCGGATTAATACAACTGCACAATGTGTTTACAACGGGCGGGATCCGATCCCGTCAGGGCCGGCCGTCCAGGGTGTCGGCGATGCGGACCAGGTCGGCCACCGACCGCACCGCCATCTTCCGCATCACCTGGCCGCGGTGGATCTTGACCGTGATCTCGCTGAGGCCGAGCTGCCCCGCGATCTCCTTGTTCATCAGCCCGGTGGCGACGAGGACCATGATCTGCCGCTCGCGCGGGGTCAGCGTCTCGTAGCGCCCGGCGACCTCGGCCACGCGCTGCTCCGCCGCGCGCCGCTCGCGGTCGCGTTCGATCGCGGCGCCGACGGCGTCGAGCATGTCCTGGTCGCGGAACGGCTTGGTCAGGAAGTCGACCGCGCCGGCCTTCATCGCCCGCACGCTCATCGGGATGTCGCCATGGCCGGTCATGAACACCACCGGGATGCCGAGCCCGGCCTCGGCCAGCTGCGCCTGGACATCGAGGCCGCTGGTGATCTGCAGCCGGATGTCGAGCACCAGGCAGCTCGCCGACGCCAGCTGGTCGCCGTGCAGCAGCTCCTCCGGCGCGGCGAAGCAGGCGACGCGGAAGCCGACCGAGCGCAGCAGGCTGTCGAGCGCGGTGCGGACCGGCACCTCGTCGTCCAGCACCAGCACCAGCGGCGCCTCGGGTGCAAAGCCGGTCATGCCCGCACCCGATCCGACGGCAGGGTGATGTGCAGGGTCAGGCCGGCATCGGCGTTGCGCGACGCCCGGATCCGCCCACCATGGGCTTCGACGATGGAGCGGCAGATCGACAGGCCGAGGCCCATGCCGCCGGGCTTGGTGGTGCGGAACGGGGTGAACAGGCGCGGCATTGCCTCCGGCTCCAGCCCGACGCCGCTATCCGCGACCTGGATCAGCACCTCCCCCGCCGGGCCGCCGAGGGTCTCGACCGTGAGCTCGCGGCGGGAGACCGTCGCCATCGCCTGGAGCGCGTTGACGACGAGGTTGATCAGCACCTGCTGCAGCTGGATGCGGTCGCCCGCCACCGGCGGCAGCCCGGGCGCCAGCCGGGTCCGCAGCGCCACGCCATGGTCGGCGATCTCGCGCCGCATCAGCTCGACCACGTCGTCGACGACCGCGTTGGCATCGACCGCCGCCCGCTCCGGCTCTGCCTTCCGGGTCAGGTCGCGCAGCCGCTGCACGACGTGGTCGGCACGGTTGGCCTGGCCGGCGATGCGGCCGGCGCAGGCCCGGGCCTCGTCGAGCGCCGGCACCGGCCGGTCGAGCCACCGCTGGCAGGCCTGGGCGTCGGTCATGATCGCAGCCAGCGGCTGCTTCACCTCATGCGCGATCGATGTCGTCAGCTCGCCCAGGGTAACGATGCGCGAGACATGCGCCAGCTCGGCCCGGGCCTCGGCCAGGGCCTGGCGTTCGGTAATGTCGACGGCGCTGATCAGGCCGGTGGACCGCACGCCGTCGGCCGGGAAGGTGGCGGTGAGCAGGACCGAGCGGCGCTCGCCGCCGATGGTCTGCAGCACGGTCTCGCCGGCGAAGGACGCCCGGCCCTCCGCCAGGGCGATCAGCAGCTCGCGCCAGGTGTGCACGGTTTCGGGCAGGAAGATGCGCGGACGTCCGGCGATCGCCTCGGCCGCGTCCGCGGCGCCGACCAGCCGGGCGGCGGCATCGTTGGCGTCGACCGTGCGCATCAGGGCGATGCAGCGCTCGACCAGGCGGCGATCCTCCTCCAGCCGGCGCCGGAGAACGCCCTCGCGCGCGAGCTCCCCGAACAGGCTTTGGACCCGGGTGAAATCCTCCTCCCAGATCGCCACGCCGACCGACTGGAAGATGCCGCGCCAGCGCCGTTCGCTGTCACGCAGCACCGAAGTCGCCGCCTGGCTGCGCTGGGCCAGCACGGTGGCGATGGCGATCGCCGACAGGCTGACGATGCCGCGCAGGAGATGGGGCTCAAACCCGGTGTGCCGCAGCCCGACCAGGAAGCCGACGACCGTCAGCCCGCCGCAGCCGAGCGCGACCAGCAGCACGCCGCGGCGGTCGAGGAAGCCGACCGACATCAGGATGACGATCGCGTACAGCACCGCCACCGCGATCTTCATCGGGCTGAAGGTGTCGAACAGGAAGATGGCAAGGGCCAGCGCCGCGGTCAGCAGCGGCAGCGGCCGGCCGTGCCCGACCCAGGCCTGCAGGGCGGTGCCGGGTCGCCCCCCGGATGCTGCGGTGGCGGTCATCGGCATCGGGCGGGGATCTGCCCGGCGACGGGAGTGATCATTGTGCTTTGTCCTCGGGCCGGCTTTGGTCGCCCGCCCGCCGAGAGATGATGGCGCGCGTGGCCGGTAACAACACCCCCCAGCGGGACGCTGGGCCGCCTTCCGCGAATCCATCTTGTTTTTCTTATTCTGAGAATTAGAGTAACTGAAGCGACACCGATTCGGGCCGCCCCTGTCCTCGTAATTCTCAAAGTGAGCAGAACCCGATGTCCGACTACACCCCCGCCGTCGCCGCGCGCACCGCGCCGCTGTACGACCGGCTGTCCCGCGTCATCCCGGCCTTCGACTGGCCCGGCTTCGCCCCCGACATCGACGCCATCCTGCGGCTGAAGCGGGAGCGCGACGCGGTGATCCTGGCGCACAACTACCAGACGCCGGAGATCTTCCACGGCATCGCCGACATCACCGGCGACAGCCTGGCGCTGGCGCGCGAGGCCGCGCGGGTCGAGGCGTCGACCATCCTGCTGTGCGGCGTCCATTTCATGGCCGAGACCGCGAAACTCCTGAACCCCGCCAAGACGGTGCTGATCCCCGATTCCCGGGCCGGCTGCTCGCTGGCCGAATCGATCACGCCGGAGGATGTGCGCCTGCTGCGCCGCCGCTATCCCGGCGTGCCGGTCGTCACCTATGTCAACACCTCGGCCGCGGTGAAGGCGGAGAGCGACATCTGCTGCACCTCCGGCAATGCCGTGAAGGTGGTGGAGAGCCTGGGCGTGCCGCGCGTCATCTTCATCCCGGACGGCTACCTGGCGGCCAATGTCGCGGCCGAGACCAGGGTCGAGATCATCGCCTGGCAGGGCGCCTGCGAGGTGCATGAGCGCTTCGGCCCGGACGATGTCCGGCAGCTGCGCGAGGCCCATCCCGGCGTCGTCGTGCTGGCCCATCCGGAATGCCCGCCCGAGGTGGTGGCCGAGGCTGATTTCGCCGGGTCGACCGCGGCGATGAGCGATTATGTCGCGACACAGCGGCCGGGCCGGGTGGTGCTGGTGACCGAATGCTCGATGAGCGACAACGTCGCCGTGCAGTTCCCGGAGATCGACTTCGTCCGGCCCTGCAACCTGTGCCCGCATATGAAGCGGATCACCCTGCCCAAGATCCGGCACGCGCTGGAGACGATGACCGAGGCGGTGGAGCTGGACCCCGCCGTGGCCGGCCGCGCCCGCGCCGCAGTCGAACGCATGCTGGAGGTGCGCTGATGGACGCGATCTCTGCCCGCCCGCAGGACCGGGTGGTGGTGATCGGCGCCGGCATCGCCGGGCTGGCCACGGCGCTGCGGCTGGCGCCGCTGCCGGTCCTGCTGCTGTCGGCCGCGCCGGTCGGGGCCGAGGCCGCCACCGGCTGGGCCCAGGGCGGCATCGCCGCGGCGCTGGGTGCCGACGACGATCCGGCGCTGCACGCCGCCGATACGCTGGCGGCCGCGGCCGGGCTCGGCGACCCGGAGGTGGCGCGGCGCGTCACCGAAGCAGCGCCCGGCTGCATCGCCTGGCTGGCCGGGCTCGGCGCGCCCTTCGACCGGGCCGAAAGCGGCGGCTTCGCCCTCGGCCTGGAGGCCGCGCATGGCCGCCGCCGCATCGTCCATGCCGGCGGCGACGGCACCGGCGCCGCAGTGCTGCACACCCTGGCCCAGGCCGTCGAGGCCGATCCGCGCATCGCCGTCCGCCACGCCCGCGCCACCGCCCTGCTGCGCGACGAAGCCGGACTCTGCGGCGTGCTGGCCTGGGAGGACGGCGCGCCGGTGGCGATCCCGGCCCGGGCCGTGGTGCTGGCCACCGGCGGGATCGGCGGCCTCTACGCCCACACCACCAACCCACTCGGCGCCGCCGGCGGCGGCCTGGCCCTGGCGGCGCGGGCCGGGGCGGTGCTGCGCGATACGGAGTTCGTGCAATTCCACCCGACCGCCATGGCCGTCGGCCGGGACCCGATGCCGCTGGCCACCGAAGCGCTGCGCGGCGAAGGCGCCGTGCTGGTCACGGCGTCCGGCGATCGGGTGATGGCGGACCACCCGCAGGGCGATCTGGCCCCGCGCGACGTCATCGCCCGCGCCGTCTTCCGCCGGGTCATGGCCGGCGAGGCCGTGCTCCTCGACGCGCGGCCTCTTGGCGATCGCCTGGGGCGCTTCGCCAAGGTCACCGCGCTGTGCCGCGACGCCGGCCTGGACCCGTCGCGGCAGCCGGTCCCGATCCGCCCGGCCGCGCATTACCACATGGGCGGCGTCGCGGTGGACGGACGCGGCCGCAGCTCCGTGCCCGGCCTCTGGGCCGCGGGCGAGGTGGCGGCGACCGGGCTGCACGGCGCCAACCGCCTGGCCAGCAACTCGCTGCTCGAGGCGCTGGCCTTCGCCGGATGGATCGCCACGGACATCCGTGGCGGCGAGTCCCGGCCGCCGCTGCGCCCGCTGCCGCTCGGCGCCGCCCGCCGACCCGCCGCGGATGCCGGCATCGTCGCCACGCTGCGCGGGCTGATGGAGCGCCATGTCGGCGTGGTCCGCGACGGCGCCGGCCTGCTGGCCGCGATCACGGCGCTGCGTCCCCTCGCCGATGCCGCGCCCTCAGCCCTGTCCGACCGCGCTCTCTCCGGCCTGCTGATCGCCACCGCCGCGCTGCGCCGGCGCGAGAGCCGCGGCGCCCAGTGCCGCAGCGACCGGCCCGAGGCCGATCCGGCCTCCGCCCCCTCCTTCCTGACCCTCGCCGATGTGCTGGAGGGCGACGCCCCCCGTACCGGCACCGCCCGCCCGTGAGGCCGACCATGGACCTGCCCTCTCTCCCCGCTTTGCTGGTCGAGCCGATCGTCCGCGCCGCTCTGGCCGAAGACCTCGGCCGCGCCGGCGACATCACCAGCGCCGCGGTGATCCCGGTCGAGGCGCGGATGCGCGGCGTCCTCGCCGCCCGCCAGCCCGGCACCGTGGCCGGCACCGACGCCGCCGCCCTGGCCTTCCACCTGCTCGACCCCGGCATCGCCGTCGCCATCCTGAGACCGGACGGCAGCCGGGTGGCGCCGGGCGACGCGGTGATCCGGATCGACGGCCCGGCCCGGCCGATCCTGGCGGCGGAACGGGTGGCGCTGAACCTGCTGTGCCGCCTGTCCGGAGTCGCCACCGCGACCGCGACGCTGGCCGCCGCCGCCCAGCCGCACAAGGCGCGCATCGCCTGCACCCGCAAGACCACGCCCGGGCTGCGGGCGCTGGAGAAGCACGCGGTCCGCGCCGGCGGCGGCGTCAACCACCGCTTCGGCCTGGATGACGCGGTGCTGATCAAGGACAACCACATCGCCGTGGCCGGCGGCGTGCGGCCGGCGATCGCCCGGGCCCGCGCCGCGGTCGGGCATCTGGTCAGGATCGAGGTCGAGGTCGACACGCTGGCCCAGCTCGACGAGGCGCTGGCCGAGGGCGTCGACGCCGTGCTGCTGGACAACATGACCCCGGACCAGCTGCGCGAGGCGGTGCGCCGGGTCGACGGAAAGGCCGTGACCGAGGCCTCCGGCCGGGTGACGCCGGAGACGGTCCCGGCGATCGCAGCATCGGGCGTCGACCTGATCTCCGCCGGCTGGATCACCCACAGCGCGCCCATTCTCGACCTCGGCCTCGACTGGGAGGGGTAGGAACCGGTTGCTACAATGCGACGGCCACCACAACCAGGAGGCGATCGATGCGGATCGTCGACATCCGGGAGCGCTCGGTCGCGATCTCGCGCTACGCCGATCCGGCGATTCCGTCCGGCGGGCTGACCACCAGCATCGTCGCGGTCACTACCGATGCAGTCCGCGACGGCCGGCCGGTCATCGGTTACGGCTTCGGCTCGATCGGTCGCTTCGCCCAGGGCGGGCTGATCAGGGAACGCTTCGCACCGCGGCTGCTGGCCGCGGCCGACGGCGCCCTGGCCGACGCGTCCGGCACCAATCTCGACCCGTTCCGGGCCGGGTCCTTGATGATGGCCGGGGAGAAGCCCGGCGGCCATGGCGAGCGCTGCGTCGCCGTCGGCACGCTCGACATGGCGCTGTGGGACGCCGCCGCCAAGATCGCCGGCCTGCCCCTGCACCGATTCCTGGCGGGCCGGCTCGGGCGCGGAGATTCAGTGCCGGACCGCGTGCCCGTCTATGCCGGCGGCGGCTACCCGTACCCGGCCGACGATCTCGCCCGGCTGGCGGAGGAGATGCGCCGGCTGGCCGATCTCGGCTACACCCGCGCCAAGATCAAGATCGGCGCCGCCGGGCTGGCGCAGGATCTGCGCCGGATCGAGGTCGCCGCCGCGGCGCTGGGAGACGCCGGCCGCCTCGCCGTCGATGCCATGAACGCCTATGACGGCCCCGCCGCGCTGGCCGCGGCCGCCGCTTTGGCGCCGCTCGGCCTGTGGTGGTTCGAGGATGTCTGCGATCCGCTCGACTTCTCGACCCAGGCGGCCGTGGCGGCGGCCTATCCGGGGCCGATCGCGGCCGGCGAGGCGCTGTTCTCGGCGGCCGAGGCCAGGCTGCTGGCGCTGCATGGCGGGCTGCGGCCCGACCGCGACATCCTGCTGTTCGACCCGGTGCATTGCTACGGCCTGCCCGGCACTCTGCAGATCGTCGACGTCATGGCCGCCGCCGGCTGGCCGCGCCGGGCGTTCTGGCCGCATGGCGGGCACCTGTTCACCCTGCACGTGGTCGCCGCCCTCGGGCTGGGCGGCGCCGAGGTCAACCCGCTCAGCTTCCGGCCCTTCGGCGGGCTCGGCGACGGCGCGATGGCGACCGACGGATTCGCCAGCCTGCCGCAGGCGCCCGGCATCGGCTTCGAGGAACGCGCCGAACTCGCCGCGATCTTCCGCGACCTGAGCGAAACCACCCGCTGAACGGCCTGATGACCCGGTCGCCCGACGACAGGTCGGCATAGGCCGTCCGACACGCTTCCGTGACTCTCGCCAACCTTTCCGTTGACGAAACCGCAACTTCGGCGCAGGGTGAGACAGGTCTGTATCACCCCTTCACTTTTTTCCGGTGGAGCAGATGTCCGGAACCTACGGCAGCGCCGTCAAGCGCCAGCACATCGTCGAAACCGCCTATGAGCTCTTCAAGCGGGACGGATTCCATGCGACCGGCATCGATCGCATCATCGCCGAGGCGAATGTCGCCAAGATGACGATGTACCGGCACTTCCCCAGCAAGGACGAGCTCATCGTCGAAGTGCTCGGCTACCGGGCGCAGAACTTCGACCAGCAGCTGGACCGGTTCGTCGCCCGGGCGGACACGCCCCGGAGCAAGATCGCAGCCATACTCGACTGGTATGACGGCTGGTTCCGGAGCAGCGATTTCCACGGCTGCCTCTTCGCCCATGCCCTGGCCGAATTCGGGGCTGCCAGCCATCCCGTGTTCCAGGCCGTCTCGGAGCAGAAGGCCGGGCTGAAGCAGCGCCTCTACCGGATTCTCGAAGAGGCGATGTCGCCCGAACAGGCGGAGGGCGCCTCGTCCGCCCTCCTGATGCTGATCGAAGGCGCGACGCTGATGGCCCAGCTGGGGCAAGGCGAGACGGCCATCCGCGAGGCCAGGAAGGCCGTGGCCAGCCTGGTCGCACCGTCGGAGTCGCTGCAATGACCACGACGGTCATCGCGCTGGCGCTCCTCGCCGCGATCCTCCATGCGACATGGAATGCGTTCCTCCGCACCGGTGCCGACAGGCTCTGGACGGTCACGGTGATGAGCTTCTCCAGCACCATCGTCGCCGTGCCGCTCGCCTGCTTCTATGCGCTTCCGGCTCCGGCGGCCTGGCCCTACATCATCCTGTCGGCATGCCTCCAGATCGGCTACAGCACCTTCCTGGTGGCGGCCTATCGAAACGGCGAGCTGGGCCAGGTCTATCCCATCGTCCGCGGCACGGTGCCGTTGCTGGTGGCCCTGGGCGACTTCCTGTTCGCCAACCAGAACCTCGATACGCAGCAGACCGTGGGCGTGGTCCTGGTGGCCCTCGGGATCATGAGCCTGTCCCTGGGGAAGGGCCGAGCCGCCACGTCGTCGATCCTCTTCGCGATCGCCACCGGGGCGATCATCGCGAGCTATGCCACGGTCGACGCCATCGGCGTCCGCAAGGCCGGCACCACGGGGGGCTACACGGCCTGGGTGCTGATCATCTACGGCATGCTGCTGCCGGCGACCTTCGTGCTGTGGCGCGGCAAGCTCAGCGTCGACATCCGGTCGCCGGAAACGCGGCGGGCGCTGTTCGGAGGGCTGTTCGCGATGCTGGGCTACGGCATCATCGTCGCCGCCTTCGCCCTCGGCCCTGCCGGCCCGATCACCGCCTTGCGCGAGACGAGCGTGGTCTTCGCCGCCCTGATCGGCCGGATGTTCCTGAGCGAGCAGCTGACGGTTCGCCGCGTGTTCTCCTGCATCGTGGTCGCGCTGGGGGCCATCTCCCTCGGCTACCAATAGCGGCGGATCATCAGCGACACCTGTCCGGACCAAGTCATCGAAGAAGCAGGATTCTCTTTATCGATACTTCCCTGAGTGTGACGATGACACAATCAGTCTCCTTAACTGCATTGCGAACATTCGTCGAGGTGGCGCGCCTCAAGAGTGTCAAGGAGGCTGCCCGCAGCTTGGGGGTGACGTCCGGCGCCGTCAGCCAGCAGGTCAAGGTCGTCGAGCAGCGTTTCAACGTCCTGCTGTTCGAACGCTCGAGCCGGGACATCAGACTGACATCCCATGGTCTCCGGCTGCTGGACGCCATCCATCTGCCGTTTCAGCAGATCCAGGACGCGGTCCAGGATCTCTGCCACCAGAGGCCGGCCCGGAACGTGATGAGAATCATCACGTCGCCGTCCTTCGCGTCGTCCTGGCTGGTTCCGCGGCTGGGCCGCTTCTCCGACAGAAACCCCTATATCGAGATCAGGGTCGAGACCTCGATCTCGCATGTGGACCTGCGGCGCGCGCCCTTCGACGTCGCCATCCGCTACGGCAGCGGCGACTATGACGACCTGCCCTCCACCAAGCTGATCTCGCCCCGGCTCGTCGTCGTCGGCAGCCCCCGGCTGCTCGAAGGCAATCCGGCGATCGAAGGCCCGGAGGACTGCCTGAACTTCCCTCTGCTGCAGGACAACGACCATGCGGATTGGCCGATGTGGTTCCGGGCCCACGACGTCAGGGCCGCAGAAGCCAGATCAGCCCGGGGCATCAGTTTTGCCGACGACGCGCTGTTGATCGCCGCCGCCGCAGCCTCCCAGGGCCTCGCTCTGGTGAAGGACATTCACGCCCAGGACGCCATCTCGAGGAACGTGATCCGGATCGCCCACGACTCGTCGCTGAGCCTGCCGCACTCGTACTTCTTCGTCACGCAGCCGGACGCCGTTCGCAAGCCCCATATCCAGGCGTTCCATGAATGGCTGCTGGAGGAAATCTCCTGCCGGCACGATGCCGCGGCGGCACAGCTGGATTACGCGATGCCGGCGATCGCATTTCCGGCGGACGCGCTGGTGCCGGCTCCCCGCGTGTAGCGGATCGGAGCGATCGCCGCCGGCGCTCCCGAGCGAAGCGGTGGATGGCAGGCCGAGGGCGATCGTCGTGGCTCGGCCCGGATGGAGATCTCCACCAACGGCCCGAAATCTTGACCCGTCATGGCGAGCCCCGAAGGGGCGTGGCCATCCAGCGGAATCGCCCCCTGGATGGCCACGTCCCCCGGCTCAAGGCCGGGGTCCTCGCCATGACGAGGAAGGGTGGAAAGTCGATCTCAAAGGCCGCTGGCATTCGCCCCGCCGGCGGCCGGAGCGGATGGTCCGGGCCATGCTCCTCGGCCATGAGTCAAACGCCGCCGCCGGCCGGGCTCGTTGAGCCCGGCCGGCGGTTGGTGTCTCCGGATCTGCGGTATGCGCCGTCAGCTTCCGGATCGGCTGTGCCGCAGCGGGTCTTCGCCGCCGGTTACGAATGTTCTGAATCTCTGGGCGACCTCGTGCGGCGCCAGGGTCGGGCGTCCGAGCTGGATCATCGAACCCGGCGAGATCCGCATATGGATCAGCACGGGGCCGGCCTTCGAGCCCGAATTCGCGAGGGCCAGGCGGAAGCCGGGAATGTCGTCGCACACCCAGCTGGCGGTATAGCCGCAGGCCAGGGCCACCGCCGCGAAATCCACGGTGGACGAAACCGTCGACTGCCCCCCGGTGCTGTCATGGACGCCATTGTCGAGGAGAATGTGCACGAACTTCGACGGCTGATACGCCCCGATCGTCGCGAGATTGCCGAGCTTCATCAGGGCGGCGCCGTCCCCATCCAGAACCACCACCCGGCGGCTCGCCGTCAGGGCGACGCCGAGGCCGAGGGCGCTCGCGGCGCCCATCGAGCCCACCTGGTAGAAATGCTGGTCCCGGTCCTGCAGGGTGAACAGCTCCCGGCCGCATTTGCCGGTCGTCGCGACGATCGCATCCTCCTGCGGCAAGTCACCCAGGATCTGCTCCAGGACCTGGCGGCGGGCGGGCCGCACGCCGCCCGTCGTCAGGTTATTGTATTCCGTGATGGCGGTGTGCCTGGTGCGCGGCACCTCGTTGAGCGGCAGCGAGGTGACGTTGTCCCGCGACATCACCATCGCGAAGGAGCGGCCTTCTTCGTTCATGTAGCGGCGGGCCCTGGCGAAGAAGGGTTCGATCTCGGCCTCGGCGGTCGGGAACAGACACTGAGGCACGTCGACCAGGTCGATGAGATCCCGGGTGATCCGCCCCATCAGGGCATGCTGCGGCTCGTCCGGCTCACCCGGCTTGCCCCGCCAGGTGACGATCAGCAAGGTCGGGATCCGGAACGGAAAGTTGAGCGAGGTCAAGGGATTGATGGTGTTGCCCAGGCCGGAGTTCTGGCACATCACCACGGTCTGGCGGCCGCCGAGCCAGGCTCCGGCCGCGATCGCCACCGCCTCGCCCTCGCTGGTGGCGCCGACATAGCGGGTGTCGGTCCGGCTGATCACGCGATTGATCAGGGGCGAGAGATAGCTGCATGGCACCCCGGTGAAGAAGGCGAAGTCGTTCGCCAGGGCGGCACCAATGAATTGGTCGGCTTCCAGCATCGGGTCTTCCCCCCAAAGTTCGACAGATCGCCTAGCCTGCGCGGGTCGCCAGGCCGGCATCGGTGGCGCGGCTCCGGACACGCGGCAGATAGCGATCCTCCGCCGCGCTGAGCTCGTCCTGGTTGGTCAGGCGGAAGATGTCGTCGACGCCGACGATCGTGCCTTCGACGTTGTGAAGGCACTCGTCGCCATAGATCTTCTGCGCCGTCTGCTGCATGGCCGCGATCGACGACCGGACGAGATGGTTCGCCCAGGCGACGGTCGAGATCCCGGCATCGCGGAACACCGATGTCGGCGTGCGGAAATACTTCGTCGGAACGATGACCAGGGGGGCGCGGCCGCCCCAGGACCGCGCGAATTCGACGATCTCCGCCGCGTTGTCCTTCTTCGAGTGGATCAGGATCGCGTCGGCCCCGGCCGCGTGATAGGCCTCGCCGCGGCGCAGCGCTTCGGCGATGCCGTGACCGGCGATCAGGGCCTCGACGCGGGCGACCACGCAGAAGGCGTCGTTCTTCCGGCTGTCGACGGCGGCGCGGATCCGGCCCGCGAACTCGTCGATGTCGGCGAGGGGCTGGGCTTCCCCGATGAAGGAGTTCGTCTTCGGGAACAGCTTGTCCTCGAGGCAGACGCCAGCCAGGCCGCGCTCGCCCAGCTTGCGGACGAAACGCCGGACGTTGTTGAAGTTGCCGTAGCCGGTATCGCCGTCCACCAGGATCGGCAGATCCGTCGAATCCGCCATGTATTCCAGCACCTCGAGGACCTGGGTCCACGAGGCCTCGTTGTTGTCCCGCAGGCCCAGCAACGCAGAGATCGACAACCCGGATGCCCAGATGCCGGGGAAGCCGGCCTCCTCGACGATCCTGGCGGAGATCCCGCTATGGGCCTCCATCAGAAAGCTGAGCTCCGGATTGAGCAGGATGGAGCGCAAGGCCTCCGGGCGGGTGTCGGGGCTCCACTTCTTGTGGGTCGAGATCGTGTCGATGTTCATGGCTCTCTCGCTGCCTGTGCGGCCGGCTGGGGTTCAGTTGTGCGGACGGAGATTGGCGTCGGGAGCGAATCTGCTGCGGATGTAGCGCAGGCGGGCGACCAGCTCGTTCTCGCCGATATAGCCGCCGCGCAGGATCCGCTTGATGCCCTGGCTGCCGAATTCCCCCCGGCCGTGCAGCACGCGCCGGTTGTCCCACATCACCAGGTCGCCATCGGACCAGCTGTGCGAATAGGATGGCCCGTTATGGGTCAGCCAGTCCTTGAAGGTCTTATAGGCCTGATACAGCGAATACATGTCGCCGTATTCGACATTGTCGAAGAACATCTTCGACGGATTGTTGAGAATTCGATCGATCGAGCCATCCGCCGACAGCATGATGATCGGAACGACGTTTTCGTAGATCTTTCCGGCAAGGGGATATTCCGCGCGGTTGATGACGGGAACGCGGGTGAGGACGTCGAACAGGTCCGGGTATTCCGTCCTGAATGTCGTGGCCGCTGTCAGGCCGTCGACGAACCGGGTGTTGCCGACCCCGCGCTCGAGGCAGAGCGGGCTGACGTCGAGGCCGTTGAGGAACTGGAAGTCCGGCGGCGGCGAGTAGTAGGGAATGTCGGTGTGCAGCGGCAGCGCCCGCGTGCTGAAGGCCACGCTGTCGGTTGTCTCCTCCGGTTTGACGTTGAGGTCGAAATAGGTGCCGAAATAGGTGGGCTGGAGGAAGCCGCAGATGCGCTCCATCAGCTGCTCGAACGGCGTCTTCTCGCCATCCCGGGCCTTGAGCACGACGATCCCGAGCCGAAGCAGCGTCTCGAGGGCCTCGCCCATCGTCTGCTCGCTGTCCAGGACCTCGCGGCAGTCGAACTGGGCGCCGGGCGGAAGCCTCGGGGTCTCCCAGATCGACGGGGTGGGACGCGCGTCGTCGCCGCCAGCGGGCCGCCCGTCCGAATAGTCCCGGGCCTTGAGCCAACCCAGGTCATAGGCGGTCACATGCCCGTCGAGCCAGGTCAGCGTCAGCGTCTCGCCGTCGTTCTCGACATTGGTGGGCTTCGTGTCCAGCGGCAGAACGCTGCTGTCGAAATACTTCTGCCGGCTGTTGGCGTTGAAGCATTTCGGGCACTGGCATTTGTCGCGCAGCCACAGCCAATGATAGTCGCTGTGATCGGTTTGCGACCATTGAACGGTCAAATGGTTCGGATGCTGTTGCAGCATGTCGCTCTCCCACGAAAACAGGCTTTCGGTTCCGCGGCCGTTCGATCCGCCGGCGCCAGGCCGGCCCGGGGCCGCGGCGCGGTCAGTCGGGGCGGCACTCCAGGGCGTCGCCGGCGTCGGCGAAGCTGCGGTCGGGGATGTCATGGCCGCGCAGCATCGTCGTCCCGACGAGGCGTTTCGGCATGAAATCCGCTTCCAGGACGCGGATGGCTTCCTTGATCTTCGCGTGTCCGCACATGAAGATGTCGACGGCCGCGTAATCGTGCTCGGGCCAGCTGTGAATGCTGATATGCGATTCCGAGAGCACGACGATGCCCGTCACGCCGCCCGACGGAAAGTGATGGAAATTCGACTGCAGGACGGTCGCCCCTGCAGCATAGGCGCAGCGCCGCAGCGTGATCTCGATGAAATTCGGATCGTTCATGCCGATGCCGCCGAACACTTCGCCGATATAATGCGAACCAAGGCAACTCTGGCCGTTGACCTCTACATATTGGCCATACTCGGATTCTGGCTTGGCGTAGTTCATAGCACCCTCCAATATATGGGATCCGCTATCCGCTAGCGACGGGTCGCCGACCAGTAGACGATCGCCCGGTAGTAGGGGTCGTCCCGGATCGTCAATTCCTCGCATCTGGTGAGCTGGAAGCCGGCGTTTCGGATCGCGTGCTCCACCACCGTCCTGGTGAGGAAGGAATTGTCGTGGCCGTGCTTTGACAGGAATTCGGGCTTCCGCAGCCAGTCGGCCCCGATGGTCCGGCCGCCGGCCTTGAGGTGACGGTGGATCTCAGCGAAGGCCGCGGCGTGCTGATCGGCATCCCGGCACAGGGACAAGGTTCCGAACGCGGTGATCAGGTCGTATGGCGTGCGGCCGATCACCGCCGGCCACCGGCTGAGCGCGTCGAAGACCGCGTACTGGCTGATCCGCTGCTTTGCCCGCGACATGTAGCCCGGATCGAGGTCGAACCGCCGCTCGATCCAGCGATAGCATTCCGGAAATTCGGCATCCTGCGTCAGCTCGTGCAGGATCTTCAGCGGTTCCGGGGCGATGTCGGCACAGGTGATCGACGTCAGGTGCCGGGCGGGAAGATACCAGAACAGGCTCGATGTACCGGCGCCGAGATCAAGGGCGCGGCCCGACCCGCTGTCGGAAGACATCGTCTCGAGGATCTCTTCCGCCCCCTGGCCTTCGACGAAGGGGCCGCGGAAATTCGACTTCGAATACGAGCGGAAATAGGTGACGACGTCGTCCCTGAGCGGCACGGACCGGAAGTCCGAAATGATGGCGGAGTGCCGCTCGTTGTCGAACCCGTCGGAAAATCGGGAGCTGACGCCCGGCTCGCTGCCGGCGTCGGGTGAGGCGGCCAGCGCCAGGTTGAAGATCATCCGCGGATCGCCGTCCTCGAACGGCTTGCCGCTGTAGTCGCCGTAGCAGGACAGGATCTGCAGGCCGATGTCGGACGCCAGCGCGGCGAATTCCGCATGGCTGTAGATTCTGAAGCTGGTCGTCGTCTCCGAGCGATGGGAGCGGCCGCCAGGCTCGGCCAGCTCGTAGCGGAACGAGACATCGAGCGTCCCATCCCGGTTCTGGCGCTGCAGGTGATGGCGGCAGAAGATGGCGCCGGTGCTGGTCGGGCGGCGCCAGTCATAGGCCCAGACGCCGTCGGGCAGCGACGGATCGAAATAGTCGGGCCGGAGGACCTCGGGCGCCGCCGGGGACAGGAAGAAGGGCGACAGATCGACGACGATCCGTCCCGCAGCCGACAGGTGGTTCTTCAGGCATGTCAGCCCGTCCCGTGCGGCGCCCGGCGTGCTCAGAAGCTGATAGGCCTCGCGCGGCACCACGATCAGATCGAAGGTCCGGCCGAGATCGAGGCGCGTGAGATCGCCGACGGCGGTCTCCACCCTCGACCGAGGCTTCTCCTCGGCGAGCCGATCGTTCAGCACGCGAACCATCTCCGGCTCGCGGTCGACGGCCATGATCGGGCAGCCGCTGCGCGCCATGTTCAGGACGTTCCTGCCGACGCCGGACGGGATCTCGAGGATCGAGTTCACCTCCGGGGTGATCAGTCCGAACAGGAAGGGCAGATCCACCGTGTCGACATACTCCTCGCGATAGAGCGAGGCCCTCTCCCCGTAGGAGACGTGTGCGTACTCAGCCATGACCGCCTCCCACATTGAGCGACGGACGCTGCTCGATCAGCGCGAAGTCGCTGATGACATCGGGGTGCACGATCTGGCCCCGGTCGGTGAATTTGGCCCTCTGGGACGGGCCGTCGACGAAGCCGTCGTCGAAGATCGACCTGCCCAGATTGACCAGGTGGCGGGCATGGTTGCTGCTGGCCGCCGTCGCCGAGGTGCGGTGCACCTGGGTCGGCATGACGGGGTCCTTATAGTGCCAGACTCCGTGGACCTGGTATGGCGGCGCGCCGAGGCGGGTCAGCGAGTGGGCGGTCGGCAGATATCCGCGGCCATAGCCGCAGGTCACGTCGATGATGACGGACCCGGCCTTCATCTGCCTGACCAGATCTTCCGAGACCATGGTCGGCGTGTCGTAGGTCGATATCAGGATCGCCCCGACCACGAGATCGGCGTCGGGTATTTCCCGGGCGAGGCTGTCCGGGTCGATCACCAGGCACCGGACGGATGGCGGCACCGTCGCCGCAAATCGCCTCAGGCTCTCGACATTGCGCCCGAAGACGACAACCTCGTTTCCCAGGGCGGCAGCCGTTCTCGCCGCCGCGCCGCCGGCGTTGCCGTGCCCGATGACGACCACCTTCGGCGGCTTCACGCCGGGGATCGACGCGAGCATGATTCCGAGCCCGCCCTGGGACGTCAGCAGCTGCCGGGCCCCGAACAGGATCGCCAGCTTTCCGGCGATCTCGCTGTCGGTGGTCATCAGAGGAAAGGAGCCGTCGTCAGCCTGGAAATATTCATAGCTGTAGGCGGTGACGTTGTGCGTCTTCAGATGCTGGGTAAGCTCGTAATTCTCTCCGGGATAGAAATGCGCCGCGATGTGGAGCGGCCGCCGCAGGTATTGGCGCTCCTCGACGCTGGGGCATTTGTATTTCAGCACATAGGGCGACACCGTCCAGGCCTCGCCTGTCGAGACGATGGTCGCGCCGGCCGAGGCATAGTCGGTATCGCTTGCGCCCAACCCGGCGCCGGCTCCGGTCTCGACATAGGTCTTGAATCCGCTGTCGACGAATTGCTGGACGCCATCCGGCAGAAGGATGACACGCCTGTCGCTGTCTCGAGTTTCTCTCAATATTGAAACTGTCGGCTGCATCCCCTTGTCCTTCCCTGAAAGTCGTACGTTGGGTCCGGGATTTCGTTTTTCTCTTCAGCGTCTGACGAAATTTTTGGCACGCCTCTCCTGTCATCGGAAAGCCAATGAATGGCCGATCGATCAAAACATAGATTACGGTTTTGTAGAAATACTTGCGTATAGAAATTGCAACTACTGAAATCCTTTCGCTAAAAACCGCCTTTGTAATAAAACGGAAAAGAATTTATCTCGCAATGCATTTTTGCTAAACGGGCCTTTAGATTTTTTGATCACCTCTGATTGCATATCTCTTAGAAAATCTATTATAGATTGTACAACGAAATCCGTAGGAATGCCGGCCTCGCGGGGTGCAAGGGGCAGGGCTCGTCATGACGGGAAAGGAACCGGAGACTCGATCTCAAGGGCCGCTGGTATCAGCCTCGGCCATCCCTGCGGCCTGAAGGGACCGATCGTGCGGCGCAGATGGAATCGGCCGGCCGAGACGATGCGCCGGCGCCGGGTGCAGCTGGTGACAGCCGGCGCCGGACGGCCGGTATCGGGATCACCGGCTGCACGGCCCGATGATCCGGTCGACCGACAGCACCGGCACCGCCGCGGTGCCGCGGCGGTCGAAGCGGCCATGGACCAGCAGGCAGCCGCCCGCGGCCCAGGCGCGCCAGATCTCGCGCCGCACCTGGTCCAGCAGCTCGGTCCGCGCCGCGATCACCGGCGGCGCGTCGCCGGCATAGGCCGGGGGGACGGTTCCGGCCGCGACGCTCTCGTCCTCGACCGGCACCACGCCGCGCCAGGGGCAGGGCTGCTTCAGGCAGCGCACGCCGGTGTCGCCGACCCGGAACAGGCCGGGCGGCGCCTCCTCGGCCGCACCGGCGAAGGACGTCGTCGCCGCCAGAATCGCCGCGGCCGCCGTGGATGCCAGGGATCGTCTCATGCGGCCCTCCTTGCCGTCGCCTCCACGCTCCCGCACGGCCATGGCGAAAGCATGGCCTTGGTCCCGCCCCGGCCCCACCCCGGTTCGCGGTCGAGACTAGCCGGATTCGCCGCATGCGGCATTCCGTTCGGCGGATCGACGTAAAGCTCTCGGCAACCGGGGGTTTCATCCGCTACAACGCTAGGGATGACTCTGATCACCTCCTCCGCCGAGCTCGCCGCCTTCTGCGATCGCATGGCAGCGGCCGACTACATCGCCATCGACACCGAGTTCATGCGCGAGCACACCTTCTGGCCGAAGCTGTGCCTCGTGCAGATCGCCGGGCTGGACGAGGCGGCCGCGATCGACCCGCTGGCGCCCGGCATCGACCTGGCGCCGCTGTTCGCGCTGGTCCACGACCCGAAGGTGCTGAAGGTCTTCCACTCCGCCCGCCAGGACGTGGAGATCTTCGACCACCTGACCGGCCGGGTGCCGACGCCGCTGTTCGACACCCAGGTTGCGGCCATGGTCTGCGGCTTCGGCGAATCGGTCAGCTACGAGAACCTGGTCGGCAAGCTGGCCAATGCCCGGATCGACAAGTCCTCGCGCTTCACCGACTGGTCGCACCGGCCGCTGACCGAGCGCCAGATCGACTATGCGCTGGCCGACGTCATCCATCTGCGCCCGGCCTATGAGGCGCTGCGCCAGCAGCTGAGCCAATCCGGCCGCGAAGCCTGGCTCGCCGAGGAGATGGCGATCCTGTGCGACCCCGGCACCTACCGGACCGAGCCGGACCAGGCGTGGCTGCGGCTGAAGCCGCGCAACGCCTCGGCCAAGTTCCTGGCGATCCTGCGCGAGGTGGCGGCCTGGCGCGAGCGCGAGGCGCAGAAGCGCGACATCCCGCGCGGCCGCATCATGAAGGACGAGGCCCTGCTGGAGATCGCGGCGCACAGCCCACGCGACATCGACGGCATGGCCCGGATCCGCGGCATGAGCCGGAACATGGCCGAGGGCTGGCAGGGCCAGGGGCTGATCGCGGCGGTCGAGCGCGGCCTGGCGACGCCGCCCGACCAGGCGCCGAAGCTGGCGCAACGCCCGCCGACCCCGCCCGGCATCGCGCCGCTGGTCGAGCTGATGCGTGTGCTGTTGAAGATGAAATGCGAGGATGAGGGCGTGGCCCAGAAGCTGGTCGCCGGCAGCGACGACCTGGAGGCCATCGCCATGGACGACAACGCCCAGGTGCCGGCGCTGCATGGCTGGCGCCGCGAGATGTTCGGCGAGGATGCGCTGGCGCTGAAGCGCGGCGGCATCGCCCTGGCGGTGCAGGGCCGGCGGATCCGGGTGGTGACGCTGTAGACGGAGAAGACGGATGATGCGGAGCGCCCTGATCGGACTCGTCCTGCTCGCCGCGCCCGCCGCATCGGCGCAGGAGCAGGAGCCGCGCTTCGCCTGGCCGGTCGCCTGCACCCTGGGGCAGGACTGCTTCATCCAGAACTATGTCGACGCCGTCGCCGGGCCGCGCTTCGGCAATTTCCGCTGCGACCGCCTGGGCTACAACGGCGACAACGGCACCGACATCCGCCTCCCCGACCTCGCCGCCATGCGCAAGGGCGTCGACATCCTGGCGGCGGCCGACGGCACGGTGGCCGGCATCCGCGACGGCGAGCCGGACATCTCGGTCAAGGAACGCGGCGCCGAGGCCGTCAAGGACGTCAAGGGCGGCAACGGCGTCACCATCGACCATGGCGGCGGCTGGTTCACCCGCTATGCCCATATGAAGCAGGGCAGCGTCCGGGTGAACAAGGGCGACGCGGTCAAGACCGGACAGCCGCTGGGCCAGGTCGGCCTGTCCGGCAACACCGAGTTCCCGCATGTCGAGTTCAGCGTGTTCAGGGAGGATGCGGGGACCGCCACCTTCATCGACCCCTTCACCGCGCTGCCGATCGGCTCCGGCTGCGAGACGGCCGGCCATCCGCTGTGGGCCGCGGATGTGCCCTACATCCCGACCGCCCTGCTGATCGCCGGCTTCGCCGCCGGTCCGGCCGATTGGGAGACCGCCCGCCGCGGCGACTATGCCGACATCAAGGGCGGCCGGAATGCGCCGCTGGTGATGTGGGCCGAAAGCTTCGGCGTACGAGGCGGCGATACCCAGACCGTCACCATCGCCGGCCCGGACGGCAAGCCGGTGCACCGGGACCGCACGGTGCTGGCGGAGTCGAAGAACCTCTGGTCGGTGTTCAGCGGCCGGCGCGCCCCGCCGGAGGGCTGGAAACCCGGCACCTACACCGGCCGCTACCAGCTGGAGCGGAACAACATCCTGGTGATCGACACCGAGCGGAAGGTCGAAATCCCGTGACCCCGATCCTCTACGGCGCCCGCTACAGCGTCTATGTCCGTGCCGCGCTGCTGGCGCTGCAGGAGAAGGGCGTGGCGTTCGACCTGGTCGAGGTCGACATCTTCGCCGCCGAGGGGCCGCCGCCGGGCTATCTCGGCCGCCACCCCTTCGGCCGCATCCCCGCCTTCGAGCATGACGGCTTCGCGCTGTACGAGACCGCCGCCATCACCCGCTATGTCGACGAGGCCTTCCCCGGGCCGGCGCTGCAGCCCGCCGACGCCCGCGGCCGGGCCCGGATGACCCAGATCATCGGCGTGCTGGACAGCTACGCCTACCGCCCGCTGGTCTGGGACATCTATGTCGAACGGGTGTCGAAGCCGAGGGCGGGCCGGCCGAGCGACGAGGCGCTGATCGCCGCCGCCCTGCCCCGGGCCGGGATGTGCCTCGACGTGCTCGAGGGCTTCCTCGGCGACGGCCCCTGGCTGCTGGGCGGCGCGCTCAGCCTCGCCGACCTGCATGCGGCGCCGATCCTCGACTATTTCCGGATGGCGCCGGAAGGGCGGGACCTGCTGGCCCGGCACGAGCGGCTGGCCGCCTGGTGGGACCGCATCGCCGTCCGGCCGAGCGCCGAGGTGCTGGGGCGCGGCTAGCGCGGAACGACGTGTCTGGCCCCGGCGGGTGAAAGCCGACCCCGACAGCGGGTCCGATGAAAAATATGCCGTCGGCCGTGTCGGCCCGGACGCGCTCCAATCGTCTTGGAGAAGGATACTTCCGGAGACGACCCATGAACGCCAAAGCCGAGACTTGCGTCCCCGCCGATCAGCTCGCCCGCGAAAGTCCCATTCGCATCCCCAATGAGAGCGTCGAGTACCGGGCAGCGCGACAAGCGCTGCTCGCCCAGGAGTTCGAGCTCCGCCGCCAGATCGAGCGGGTGGCGGCGATGCGCCGGGCGCTGCCGCCTGGAGGTCCGGTGACCGGTGACTATCGGTTCGAGACCGAAGACGGCCCGAGTGACGTCGCCGGCCTGTTCGGCGATAAGCAGACGCTGGTGGTCTACAACTACATGTTCGGTCCCGAGAGGAAGCGGCCATGCCCGATGTGCACGAACCTGCTCGACGCCTGGGACGGCAACGCCGACGACATCGCTCAGAGGATATCGCTTGTGGTCGTCGCGCGCTCGCCGTTGGAGCGGCTCGCGGCGGTGAAGCGCGAGCGAGGCTGGAAAAACCTCAGGCTGGCGAGCGCTCTCACCGATGCCTTCACGCGAGACTATGCCGGGAGCCCGGACGGCGGATTGGATAGTGGAGGGGCCGCCGTTTTCACCCGCAGGGACGGCACGATCCGTCACTTCTGGTCGCAGGAGATGATCGCCAGCGACCCTGGCCAGGACCCGCGCGGCGCGCCCGACCCGGCCCCGTTGTGGACCGTGCTGGACATGACGCCCGAAGGGCGCGGCGTGGACTGGTATCCCTCGCTGGAGTACCCGACGAGCGCGTGATGGCTTCAGGTCGGATCACGCCGGTATATCCGGGCCGGAGAATGACGGGATGCCGAGCGTCTTCACGTTGCCTCTCCCGCCTGACCTGGCGGGAGAGGTCGACGACGGCGCGATCCTCCAGAGTGATCCGGCCCGGACTCACCCGGCTCTAGCTCCAGACCGGCGAGCGGCCGCAGCCCAGCAGCACCGCGCGCAGATGGGCGACGATGCGCGCCTCGTTCTCGGCAGAACGGCTGGCCCGTCCCGGCCGGGATAGGCCCGAAGCCTCATCGTCCCTGTCTCTCTGCAATACGATCGAAGCGTCGCGATCCATCAAGGCCATTCCCCGGCATGTTGCCCCACCAGTTCAGCCGGCAAAACATGGCGGCACCGAGCCGATCCGGGGTCACGGCCCGCCTTATTTGCGGCACCGGTCAGTCCCGATCGGTGCCGAACCGGCCCGGAGTGACGCCGAAGCCCGCGCGGAAGCGGGTGATGAAGGCGCTGACGCTGTCATAGCCGACGGTCAGCGCCGCCTCGGTCACCGAGGCGCCGTCGCCGAGCAGCGCCGCAGCGCGAATCAGCCGGGCATGGTGCCGCCACTGCACGAAGCCCAGGCCCGTCTCGGCCTTGAAGCGCCGCACCAGGGTGCGCTTCGGCAGGCCCAGCGCCGCCGCCCAGTCGTCGAGCCGGCGCCGATCGGCCGGGTCGGCGGCCAGCGCCGCCGTCATCCGGCGCAGCCGCGGATCGCGCGGCGTCGGCAGGCGCAACGGCTCCTCCGGCGCGGCGCCCAGCTCGTCCAGCAGCACCGCCAGCAGCCGCTCCCCGCGGCCGGGATCCTCGACCTCGACGATCCGGGCCAGCAGCGAGAGGGCCAGCGGCGGCGCCCGCAGCACCGCCGGCCGCGGCGGCAGGCCGGCGGCATCGACGTAGAGGCTGGTGCCGGCCACCGGCCCCAGCGTCAGCACGCCATGCGGCACGCCCGCCGGCATCCAGCACAGCCGGCCGGACGGCATGATCCAGTCGCCGACGCCGCTGCGGATCAGCGCGAGACCCTGGTCGAGGGCGAAAAGTTGGCCGCGATCATGCGCATGGATCGGGCTGTCGAAGCGGCCGTCATGGCGGAAGCGGCGGATCTCGATCGGCACGGGGTGGCCAGAATGAGCAATCGCGAGGCCTATTCCCGATAGCACGCCATCAGACGCACGGCTAGGGTGCGGACCCGACCCCGAAACGAGGCTCCCGATGACATCCCTGCCCCCCGGCCCGCTGCACCGATCGCTCGCCCGGCTCGAAGGCGCCTGGGAGGGCGAGGAGGAGGTGTTTTCCAATCCCTGGGGGCCGGGTGGGCCGGCGCGCGGCCGCTGGGAGTTCCGCTTCGACCGCGCCGGCCTGGCGCTGATCCATGATTTCAGCGAGGAGCGGTCGGGCGGCTATCGCTTCGACGCGCATGGCGTGCTGACCGTCGACCCGGCGGCGGAGGAGATCGTCTGGTTCTGGTTCGACAGCTACGGCTGGCCGCCTCTGACCCCATCGCGCGGAGCCTGGGAGGACGACCGGCTGGTGCTGGAGAAGCATACGCCACGCGGGATCGGCCGATCGGTCTTCACTGTCGGACCGGATCGCTTCACCCATGAGATCGAGAGCCGGCCGACCGGGCAGGACGGCTTCGTCCCGGTCATGCGCGGCGTGTTCCACCGGCCAGGCTGAGGCCGGCCGGCGCCGGGTCGGCAAAGACGAAGGGCCGGACCAGCAGCCGACGCTTCCAGTGCAGCAACCCCAGCCCGCCCTGCTCCAGGGCGCCGTAGAGGACGAAGCGCACGCCCCGCACCCGCGGGTCCTCGCGGCGCAGCAGCCAGCGCGCGATCTCGACGAACAGCAGCTTCATCGCGCCCGAGGACAGGTGGTCGGCATGGCCGAGGAAGCTGACGATGCGGATGATGTTGCCGATCCGGCGCAGCACGATGGTGCCGACCAGCCGGTCGCGCCCGTCATCCTCGATGAACACGCCCCAGTCGACCGCCCAATGCTCCGGGCATTCGGCGTCGAGCCACGGGTCGCCCTTCACGCCGTTGCCGCGGCCGAAGCGCTGGACGAAGGCCTGCGGCACCGGCCCGCCGCAGCGGAACAGCTTCGACGCCTCGATATCGCGCATGTCGTCGCCCTGGGCGAAGCGGTCGAAGATCCGGCAGCGGTAGCCCGCCTTCGCGGCCTTGCGGGTCTCGCGCAGGATGTAGCCGAAGGAATGCTTCCGGATCTCCTTCTCATAGGCCTCGGCATCGGCGAAGGGGGTCAGGTCGAGCAGGCAGGGCGTGCCCTGCCACAGCCGGGCGACGCCGTCCGGCCCGCGCCGCGTGTATTTCGCCAGATAGTCGCGATGCGCCGTCACCATGTGGTGGCAGAGATGCCCGCCGCAGCAGCCCTCGGTCTGCAGCCGCAGCGCCGCCTCCGGCAGGTCGGCGGCGCCCAGCCCCCAGATGCGCAGGCGCTGCTCCTTGCGCAGCCGGAACAGCACCGGCTCGACCCCGCCGAGATAGGCCCGCATCGCGACCTTGTCGAAAGAGATCAGCACGAAACCTCTCTCAAATCCTTCGATGGAATCTGAGTATGCCAATGATTTCGGCCAGAGATCAATGAATAGGAGATGATATCGCATCGATCTCATAGAATCCATTTTGCGAAAATTATCACATCATGCGATCGAATTCTGTCGCCGCGCTCCGCTTTGCCGGCGGTTCCGCCGCGCCCCGATCTCTGGCAGGCTGTGCCGCCGGAGACCGACCATGACGCTCGACGACTACCTTCTCTTCCTGCCCGCCTGCTTCGCGCTGAACATGGCGTTCGGGCCGAACAACCTGCTGTCGCTGTCGAACGGCGCGCGCGACGGCACGCTGCGCGCCGTGGCCGCCGCCTCGGGCCGGCTGGTTGCCTTCGCCATCATGATCGCCATCGCCGGGCTCGGCCTCGGCACGCTGCTCACCGCCTCGGAGCTGGCCTTCGCGGTGGTGAAATGGCTGGGCGCCGCCTATCTGATCTGGCTCGGCATCAAGCTGCTGCGGGCCGACGCCCCGGCGCCGGGTCCGGCCGCGGCCGGGCCGCCCCAGCCGCTCGGCGCGCTGATCCGGCAGGAATTCTGGGTCGCGGCCGGCAACCCGAAGGCGATCCTGATCTTCACCGCCTTCTTCCCGCAATTCGTGGTGCCGCAGGATTACGCCGCCAGCTTCACCCTGCTCGGCGCCAGCTTCCTGGTGCTGGAGGGGGTGGCGATCACGATCTACGCCCTGATCGGCGCCCGCCTCGGCCGGTACTTCCGCAGCGCCCGTCCATTCCGCTGGTTCAACCGGATCTCCGGCGGACTGATGATCGGCTTCGGCCTGCTGCTCGCCGCCGCCCGCCGGCCGGCTGGGTCGTGATGACCGACCACCGCCAGCAGGCGCCCGCGGCGGCGCGCAACCGGGACCCGATCCTCGCCGTGCTGCGCGGCGTGCTGCCCCGGACCGGCACCGTGCTGGAGATCGCCAGCGGCTCCGGCGAGCATGTCCTGCACTTCGCGCGGGCGCTGCCGGAGCTGGTGTTCCAGCCGTCCGATCCCAATCCGGAGGCGCGGCAGAGCATCGCGGCCTGGGCGGCGGAGAGCGGCCTGGCCAATCTGCGCCCGCCTTTGGCGCTGGACGCGGCCTCGCCGCCCTGGCCGGTGACCACGGCGGACGCCGTCCTGTGCATCAACATGATCCACATCTCGCCCTGGGCCGCGACCGAGGGGCTGATGCGCGGCGCCGCCGCCATCCTGCCGCCGGGCGCGCCGCTGTACCTTTATGGCCCCTATCGCCGCGCCGGCGTCCCCACGGCGCCGAGCAACGAAGCCTTCGACCGGGACCTCCGCGGCCGCGATCCGTCCTGGGGCCTGCGGGAGTTGGAGGCCGTGACCAACCTGGCCGATGCGGCTGGCTTTTCGGGACCCGCCGTCACCGAAATGCCGGCGAACAATCTGAGCATCGTGTTCCGACGTCTCTGACGGCCAGACCACAACCCTGCCGAGAGGACTTTTCGCCCTTTGGGAGGCATGATTCCGACAATGGGCGGCCGGCCATGCCGGATCGGCCGGCGCTGGAAGATTGTCCTGCGATCAGGGCAGCGGCGCCCACGCCTTCGACGTGATCCTGCCCAGAAGTTCAGGCACAGTGGCCCATTCCCGTACCGGGGCCTTGCCCATGGAACTGCTCGAACGCGACCACGAGCTGCAGGCGCTGGCAATCGCCCTCGCGGAGGCGATGGCCGGCGAGGGCCGCATCGTGCTGGTCAGCGGCGAGGCCGGCATCGGCAAGACCAGCTTCGTCGATCGCTTCATCGCCACGGCCGGCCGGACGGCCAGGCTGCTCAAGGGCCAGTGCGATTCGCTGTTCACCCCGTCGCCGCTCGGCCCGCTCTACGACATCGCCCGCCAGACCGGCGGGCGGCTGCTGGCCCAGCTCGAGGCCGAGGCGCCCCGCGCCGCCCTGTTTTCCACCATGCTCGACCTGCTTCGCGGCCAGCCGCAGCCCGTCATCCTGCTGGTCGAGGACGTCCATTGGGCCGATGAGGCGACGCTCGACCTGATCAAATATCTCGGCCGCCGCATTGCCGAGAACCCCGTCCTGATCATCCTGACCTATCGCGGCGACGAGGTGGGCGCCCAGCACCCGCTGCGCCTGCTCCTCGGCGATCTGGCGATGTCGCGGATCGTCCGCCGCATCGAGCTGCGAAGCCTGACGGTCGACGCCGTGCGGCGGCTGATCGCCGACCTGCCGTTCGAAGCCCGCACGCTGCACCGGCAGACCGGCGGCAATCCGTTCTTCCTGGCCGAGGTCCTGGCCCATGCCGGGCGGGGCGTTCCGCAGACGGTCTATGATGCGGTGCTGGCGCGCGCGGCGAAGCTGCAACCAGCCGCACGGGCCACGCTGGAGACGACCGCGGTGATCGGCAGCCGGGTCGAGCACGCGATGCTCGAACGGACGCAGCGCGGCGCCGTGGACGGCCTCTCCGACTGTCTCGCCGCGGGGCTGCTGGCATCGGCCGAGAACGGCGTCGCCTTTCGGCACGAGCTGGTCCGGGATGCCGTGCTGGCCGGCCTCGATCCCGGCCGGCGGCGGGAGATCTGCCGGGCGGCGCTCGCCGGCCTCAAATCCGCGGAGGCCGGGCGCGGCGATCAGGCCCAGCTGGCGCATTTCGCCGAGGGCGCGGGCGATGGCCCGGCCGTCCTCGAATTCGGCCCCGCTGCGGCGCGGGCTGCGGCGGCCGCCGGCGCCCATGGCGCGGCGGCCAGCCAGTACCGGCGCGTCCTGGCCTTCGCCGCGGACCGGGCACCGACCGAGCGCGCAAGGCTGCTCGAAGCCTATGCCGAGGAATGCGCCATCGTCGACGACCTCGCCGAGGCCTGCCGGGCGCGCGACGACGCCATCGCATTGTGGCGCCGGGCCGGTGACCGGCTGAAGGAGGGCGAGAACCTGGCCGCCCTGGCCTGGCCCCTGGTCCGCAGCGGCCGGAACGCCGCCGCCGAGGAGGCCAGCCGCCGCGCCATCGAGGTGCTGGAGGCGATGCCGCCGACCCGCCAGCTTGCCCATGCCTATCGGATCCAGGCGCATCTGCGGATGCTGCATCGCGACCGCCGGCCGGCGGTGCGCTGGGGTCGCAAGGCGATCGAGCTGGCCACGCGGCTCGGCGACGACGCCACCGTCGCCGCGGCGGAGAACGTCTTCGGCGCGGCCATGCTGGTGTTCGGCAACGAAAGGGGCCGGCTGCATCTGGAGCGTGGCCTTGCCTTGGCACGGAAGGCCGGGCTGGATGCGCTGGTCGGCCAATCCTATTCCGATCTCGGTTCCTGTTACGGCGAGCAATACCGCTTCGCCGAGGCCGAGGCTCACCTCGCCTCCGGCATCGCCTACACCGCCGAGCGCGACCTGGACCATGCCAACCACTACATGCGGTCCTGGCTCGCCCTGACCCGGCTCTATCAGGGCCGGTGGGACGAGGCCGCCGAGATCGCGACGGCACTGATCGAGGGCCCGCATGTCGCCATGGTCAGCCGCATCATGGCGCTCGTTGCGCTCGGCCGGGTGCGGGCGCGGCGCGGCGATCCGGGCGTGGCCGCGGTGCTGGACGAAGCGCTCGACCTCGTGCTGCAGACCGACACGCTGCAGCGCCTGGCGCCGGCGCGCGCCGCTCGGGCCGAGGCCGCCTGGCTGGCCGACCAGCCCGAGCGCACCATGGCGGAAGCGGCGGCGGCCTACGACCTCGCGGTCCGGCACGGCCACCGCTGGCATGCGGGCGAGTTCTCCTTCTGGCGCTGGCGGGCCGGCGACCGGAACGATCCGCCGCGCTGGGCCGCCCGTCCCTTCCTGCTGCAGGTCAAAGGCGACTGGCAGGGCGCTGCCGCGGCCTGGGAGCGGCTGGGCTGCCCCTACGAGCAGGCGCGCGCGCTGGCTGACGGCGACATGCCGGCCAGGCTGGCGGCGCTCGAGATCTTCGACCGGCTCGGCGCCGCCCCGGCGGCCGCGGCGCTGCGCCAGCGGATGCGCGTCGAGGGCGTGCGCCGGGTGCCGCGCGGCCCCAGGGCCGCAACGCGCCAGAACCCGCTGGGCCTGACCACGCGCGAGTTGGAGATCCTGGAGTGCCTGACCCAGGGGCTCAGCAACGGCCAGATCGGCGCCCGGCTCCATGTCTCGCCCAAGACCGTCGATCACCATGTCTCGTCGGTGCTGGCCAAGCTCGGCGCCTGCACGCGCGGCGAGGCCGCCCGCATCGCCCTGGAACAGCAATTGCTGCCGCAACATGGGGAGGCGCCGGCTGCAAAATAGGGAGGCCCTCCCGATGCGCGGGATTCACACCGGACATAACGTGGCGAGGTGAAGCGGTCCCGAACCGCACAAGGGAGAGACAACGCCATGCCACGCTATCTGATCGAACGCCAGTTCTCCGACGGTCTCGGCCTGGTCCCCGACCAGCAGGGACGGCAGACGGCAGCCGCCGTCATCGCCAACAATGCCCGGGATGGGGTCACCTGGGTTCAGTCCTATGTGACCCCGGACAAGAAGCGGACCTATTGCATCTACGACGCGCCCTCGCCGGAAGCGATCCGCCAGGCGGCGAACCGCAACGGGCTGCCGGTGGAGCGCATCACCGAGGTGCGCGTGCTCGACCCGTATTTCCACCTCTAGCGATCGGACTGCCCCCGCGTCTCGGCCGGGCTGCAGCAACGGCTGCAGCCCGGCCTCTTTAGCGAGGCGATCATGTTCATTCTGGCTGCCGCGCGCATAACCAGCCTGACGTGCCTGCGCGCCCTCCTGACATTGCGACCGAGCCGGCGAACCACGCCGCGCCGCAAGCCGTACCGTTTCGAAACGCTTCCCGACAGCCTGCGGGAGGATGTCGGTCTGGAGATCTGGCCGAGGTAACGACTTGGCTCAGCCCTCGACCCGCCAGCCCGGCACCGCCTTGCCGCGGAAGACATGGACATCGTCGCCGCCCGGCACCGGCAGCCGTTCCGGCAGATCCTCGGCGCCGCGGACCAGGGTGACGGTGTCCTCATTCACCGGCAGGCCGTAGAAGGCGGGACCGTTCAGCGACGCGAAGGCCTCGAACCGGTCCAGCGCGTCCTCCTCCTCGAACACCTGGGCGTAGCAGGCGACCGCGACCCGGGCGTTGAACACGCCGGCGCAGCCGCAGGCCGTCTCCTTCGCATGCACCGGATGCGGCGCGGAATCGGTGCCGAGGAAGAAGCGCGGGTCGCCCGAGGTCGCCGCCGCCCGCAGCGCCAGGCGGTGGCGCTCGCGCTTGACCACCGGCAGGCAGTAGTAGTGCGGCCGCACCCCGCCGACCAAGAGGTCGTTGCGGTTCAGCACCAGATGCTGCGGCGTGATCGTGGCGCCGACCCGGCCATCGCCCTGGTCGAGCACGAAATCGACCCCATCCTGGGTGGTGACATGCTCCATGACGATCCGCAGCTCCGGGAAGTCGGCGCGGATCGGCTGCAGGTGGCGCTCGATGAACACCGCCTCGCGGTCGAAGATGTCGATCTCGGGATCCACCACCTCGCCATGCACCAGGAGCGGCAGGCCGATCGCCTGCATCCGCTCCAGCACCGGACGGACCTTGGCCAGGTCGCGCACTCCGCCATGCGAGTTGGTGGTGGCCCCGGCGGGATACAGCTTGACCGCGGTCAGCACGCCCTCTTCCTGGCCGCGGGCGAGATCGTCGGGGTCGGTGCTCTCGGTCAGATAGGCGGTCATCAACGGGGTGAAGCGCGCGCCGTCGGGCAGCGCCGCCTGGATGCGGTCGCGATAGGCCCGGGCATCGACGGTGGTCACCACCGGCGGCGTCAGGTTCGGCATGATGATGGCGCGGGCGAAATGCGCCGTCGTGTGCGGCAGCACCGCGCGCAGCATGGCGCCGTCGCGCAGATGCAGATGCCAGTCGTCGGGGCGGCGGATCGTGAGGCGGTCGGTCATGGCGGGGCGTCCTGCTGCGGCGGCCGGATCATGGCCACGCGGTAGAAATACCGCAAGCGCGCTTGCCGGATGACAGCCCCGGTCCTAAGACAGCCCAAATCCGCCGGAGCCTGCCATGATCCTCTCGACCAGCTTCCCCGACCGCAAGACCATCGCCCGCCTGACCGCCCAGGCCTATCTCGAGGCCGGCGCCGTCAGCTTCAACGCCGAGACGCCCTACAAGTTCACCTCGGGCTGGGCCAGCCCGGTCTACACCGACACGCGGCGGCTGATCTCCTTCCCCCGCATCCGCGGCGTGCTGATGGATTTCGCCACCTCGGTGATCCTCAGCGAGATCGGCTTCGAGAAGATCGACGCGGTGGCGGGCGGCGAGACCGCCGGCATCTCCTATGCCGCCTGGATCGCCGACCGGCTGGCCCTGCCGATGCAGTATGTCCGCAAGAAGCCGAAGGGCTTCGGCCGCAACGCCCAGATCGAAGGCGTGCTGACCGAGGGCCAGCGGGTGCTGCTGGTCGAGGACCTGAACACCGACGGCCGCAGCAAGGCCAAGTTCTGCCAAGCGCTGCGCGACGCCGGCGCGGTGGTGGAGCACGTCTTCGTCGTCTTCAACTACGGCATCTTCAAGGACACGCCGAAGTTCTTCGAGTCGATCGGGGTCGAGCTGCACGGGCTGGCCACCTGGTGGGACGTGCTGGAGGTGTGCAAGGCCGGCAACCATTTCGACCCGAAGACGCTGGCCGAGGTCGAGAAATTCCTGCACGACCCGGTCTCCTGGTCCGCCGCGCATGGCGGCATCGACAAGATGCCCACTGACTGAGAAACCGCTCTCCCCCTCACCCTCCCGTCGCTGCGCGCCGGGCCCCTCCCTCTCCCCGAGGAGAGGGGATTTTCACCTCTCCTCGGGGAGAGGTCGAAATCGCGCAGCGATTTCGGGTGAGGGGGCGGCTCCGGCCGATGGCCTTGTCCGGACGCCCCGTTCCCACACATGAGCCATGCCCGATCGGCGCGAGACGCGGGCGCCGAAGCGGGGGGAAGCTGACGCCCGGCGACGGGGCGGATGGAAGGGGCGCTGACCGCCGCAGCCACGGCTCAGAGGCCCGACATGCAGGGATGGACTGCCCAGCAGCGGAGCGTCGTCGTCGCCAGCTTTCTCGGCTGGACCCTCGACGCCTTCGACTTCTTCCTCCTCGTCTTCATCCTGACCGACATATCCCAGGAGTTCGGCACCGGCGCCGAGACCACCTCCTGGCTGGTCACCCTGACCCTGGCGATGCGGCCGCTCGGTGCCTTCCTGTTCGGCCGTGCCGCCGACCGCTTCGGCCGCCGGCCGACGCTGATGGTCGACGTGCTGGCCTATTCGCTGCTGGAATTCGCCTCGGGCTTCGCCCCGACCTTCACCGTGCTCTTGATCCTGCGCATGCTGTACGGCATCGCCATGGGCGGCGAATGGGGCGTCGGCGCCTCGCTGACCATGGAGACGGTGCCGGTCCGCTCGCGCGGCTTCGTCTCCGGCCTGCTGCAGGCGGGCTATCCGACCGGCTACCTGCTGGCCTCGATCGTCTACGGCCTGTTCTACGATTCGATCGGCTGGCGCGGCATGTTCATGATCGGCGTGCTGCCGGCGCTGCTGGTGCTGTACATCCGCCGCAGCGTGCCGGAATCGCCGTCCTGGACCGAGACCAAGGTTGCCCGCGACGGCATCTCGCTCCGCGACACGGTGCGGCGGCACTGGCGGCTCGGCATCTACGCCATCCTGCTGATGACCGCCTTCAACTTCTTCAGCCACGGCACCCAGGACATCTACCCGACCTTCCTCAAGGTCCAGCACGGCATGGGCCCGCACGAGGTCAGCCTGATCGCCATCGTCTACAACATCGGCGCCATCCTCGGCGGCATCGCCTGCGGCGTGCTGTCGGAGCGCTTCGGCCGGCGCCGGGTGATCGTGGTCGCGGCGCTGCTGGCCCTGCCGGCGCTGCCGCTCTGGGCCTTCTCCTCCGGCCCGGTGCTGCTGGCCGCCGGCGCCTTCCTGATGCAGGTCGCGGTGCAGGGCGCCTGGGGCGTGGTCCCGGCCCATCTCAACGAGCTATCGCCGGAGGAGGCGCGCGGCACCTTCCCCGGCTTCGTCTACCAGACCGGCAACCTGCTGGCCGCGATCAACCTGACCCTGCAGACCCATATCGCGGTCACCAACGGCAACGACTATGCCCTGGCCATGGCCTGGGTGACCGGCGTGGTGGCGGTGGTGATCGCCCTGCTGATCGCCTTCGGGCCGGAGAAGCGCGGCGTCGCCTTCGGCGCGGCGCGGCTGCAATCCGAGCTCGCCGCCACCCCCGCCGCCGGGGAATAGCCGCACCGGGACGGGGGCCGGCGGGCGTGATATAACACGCCGCCCGGCCCCCGGCCGAAGCCGCCCATCGCGATGCCGCCATGCCGGACGAGCACCAGTTCCTGGACCTGATCGGCCAGATCTACGACGCCGCGGCCGGCGACGCAGACTGGACCGTGGTGCTGGGCAACCTGACCCGGATGCTCGGCGCCCATGCCGCCGTGCTGCAGCGGCCGCAAGCGCCCGGGCAGGCGGTGCAGACGCTGGTCAGCGGCATCGATCTCGCCTATGTCGGGCTGTACGGCGCCCATTATCACAGCGTGCTGCCGATCCGGTCCTGGCTGCCGCGGCTGCCCGGCGGGTCGGTCTTCATCGACCGCATGCTGCTGGCCGACCAGGACTATGTCCGGACCGAGTTCTACACCGACTTCCTGACGCCGCAGGACCAGCATGCCAGCCTGTCCTGGCTGGACCGCAACCGGCAGGGCGGCGGGGCCACCCCGGCCCTGATCTCGGTCTGGCGCTCCCGCCGGCAGCCGGAGTGGGAGCCGGCGCAGCTGCGCCTGCTGCACCAGCTTTCCCCGCATCTCGAACAGGCGCTGGAGATCGAGCGCCGTCTCGGCGCCAGCGCGGCGCGGCGGCTGGCGGACGAACTGGTCCGCAGCGCCGCCGAGCTGACCTGGCGCGAGCGGGACTGCCTGGCCCGGATCGCCCGCGGCGCGTCCAGCAAGGAAATCGCGCGCCAGCTCGATCTGTCGATCCACACGGTCAACGACCACGTCGAATCGGCGATGCGGAAGCTGGCGGCGACCAGCCGGAGCGAGGCCGTGGCCAAGGCCATGGTGCTGGACCTGCTCGAGGGGTGATCCCCTAATCCTCGGGGATTGAGGCAAACCGCGCAATCGGAGACCTTGACGGTGGAACGTCGCGCGGTGCGCCTGCCGCAATTCCGGTTATTTTGCGCCGATAAGGAAACAATTCGACGCAAATTCTGTTTTCAGTGTGGAGCGGCCGCCGGGCGCGATGCGGGTTCGCCATTGGATGGGGAGGTGCGGATGAATCCGGTTCTGGTGGCGGCCTTCGGGCTGATTGCGGTGCTGCTGTGGCGCGCCGGGCCGGGCTTCGCCGCGGTCACGGGCGGCACGGCCCTGTCGGCGGCGCTGCTGCTCCAGACCCTCCACTGATCGCGCTGCATGCGGCTTCGGCGAGAGCCGCCAAAGGACCACAAACCTGCTATAGTCTCGATCGACCGCCGGCATCGCGCCGGCGGTTTGCTGCGTCCTTGCCTCGCTTCGCCATGCCGGATGACCGCGCTATCGCCCAGCTGGTCGGCCAGACCTACGACGCCGCCCTCGGCGACGAGGACTGGGCGGTCGTGCTGCGCCGGGTGCTGGTGCTGCTCGGCGGCGAAGCCGTGGCGCTGCATCCGACCGGCGCCCCGATGCCGACCGATGCCGCCATCCGCGTCGGCTGCGATCCCGCCTATATCCCGCTCTACAACGCCCATTACCACCAGACCTGGCCGATCCTGCCGATGATGCAGCGGCTGCAGGCCCAGCCGGTCTTCGTCGACCGCATGCTGGTGCCGCAGAACGACTTCCTCCGCACCGAATTCTACAACGACTACATCCGGCCGCAGGGCGGCCACAGCGGCCTGTACTGGGTCGATTTCGACCGGCACGGCCTGGCGTCGCATCTCTCGCTCTGGCGGTCGCCGCGCCGCCCCGACTGGAGCGACGAGGAGGTCCGGCTGCTGCAGCATCTCGGCCCGCATATCGGCCGGGCGCTGAAGATCCAGGGCCGGCTCGTCCCGACAGGCCCGCGCGTCGGCGACGCGCCGCCGCTGCTGGCGCCGCGCGAGCGCGACTGCCTCGCCTGGGTCGCCCGCGGCGCCTCCAGCAAGCAGGCCGCCCAGCGCCTGGCCCTGTCGGTCTACACCGTCAACGAATATGTCGCCTCGGCGATGCGCAAGCTGCGGGCGACCAGCCGCAGCGAAGCGGTGGCCACCGCCCTCAGCCTCGGCCTGCTCGATGCCTGAGCCTCATGTCGCGATCGGCGGGCGCGCGCTGACCGGCCTGATCAGCCAGTCCTATGACGCCGCGCTGGGCGAGGACGACTGGGCATCGGTGCTGGATGGCCTGGCCCGGCTGCTCGGCAGCGACTCCGCCGTGACGTTGCATCCGACCGGCGCGCCGATGCCGGCGGACAAGGCGATCCGGATCCAGTCCGATCCCGGCTACGTCCCGCTCTACAACACGCATTACCACCAGACCTGGCCGATCCTGCCGATGCTGCCGCAGCTGCCGGCGGTGTTCGTCGACCGGATGCTGATCCCCGATCCGGCTTTCATCCGCACCGAATTCTACAACGACTATGCCCGGCCGCAGGGACGGCACAGCGGCCTGTACTGGATCGATGCCGACCGCCGCGGCCTCGGCATTCATCTCTCCCTCTGGCGGTCGCGGCGCCGCCCCGACTGGGGCGACGGGGAGGTCCAGCTGCTGCGGCATCTCGGCCCGCATCTCGGCCGGGCGCTGAAGATCCAGGACCGGCTCGCCGCGGCCCGCGCGCGGGGCGCCACGCCGTCGCCGCTGACGCCGCGCGAGCGCGACTGCCTGGCCTGGGTCGCCCGCGGCGCCTCCAGCAAGCAGGCGGCCCGGCACCTGGCCCTGTCGGCCTACACCGTCGACGAATACGTCGCCTCGGCGATGCGCAAGCTGCAGGCGACCAGCCGCAGCGAGGCCGTGGCCAACGCCCTCAGCCTCGGCCTGCTCGACTCATAGCGCCGCCCGGCAATCCCCCAATCCTCGGGGGTTGAGAGACCTTTCCCATCCCGGAAGAATATCCGCAGTCGAATCCGCGTCCTGGCAGCAAGCCGGCAGCGGCGATGCGCGGCCGGAGCCGCGGCGCGGCGCGGGATCTGAAACGGGGACCTTCCGACACCACGCCGGCTGCATGCGGCAACCGGTGAAGCGGCCGTGCCCGGCCGCGAGTCAGGAGCACTCGATGCCTGTCCTTTCCGGCGGCGACGCCGCCAACGACAACCGGTCGACCGGGGACCGGCCTTGCCTGCGCCTGGACCTGGCGCCCGATGCCTGGTCCGGCACTCCTCCGGCTGAGGAAATGGTCGCCTGGATCGAGGACGGGTGGTGCGGCCCGGTCGAGATCTGCCCGGCGCCGGATCCCCGGCCGATGCCGACCGGGCCGGATTAGCGGCCGGCCGGGTGCTGCGCGAATCAGCGCCGCCGGCGACACATGGCTTACGGCTGTAACCGCAATCCGAGATCGAACCCCGTTCGGTCCGGATAAGACTGTCGGCCTCTACCGACTCAAGGAGAGATGCTTTGAAAGCACGTTTTGCGATCACCCTGCTGGCGACCGCGGCGCTCGGCGTGCTCGCCGTCCAGGCTCCGGCGATGGCCGAGGTCAGGCTGGGTCTCGCCGCGCCGCTGACCGGCCCGAACGCGGCGACCGGCGAGCAGTACCGCCGCGGCGCCGAGGCTGCGGTCAAGGCCCTGAACGCTGCCGGCGGCGTCAATGGCCAGCAGGTGACGCTGGTCTATGGCGACGACGCCTCCGATCCCCGCCAGGGCGTCGCGGCGGCGAATGAGCTGGTGGGCGAAGGCGTGGCGGCGGTGATCGGCCACTACAACTCTTCGGTCTCGATCCCGGCCTCGACAGTCTATGCCGAGGAGGGGGTGCTGCAGATCACCCCGGGCTCGACCAACCCGCAACTGACCGAGCAGGGCATCAAGACCGTGTTCCGCACCTGCGGCCGCGACGACCAGCAGGGCGATGTCGCCGGCACGTTCCTAGCGACCGCCCATAAGGGCCGCAAGGTCGCGATCCTGCACGACCAGACCACCTACGGCAAAGGCGTGGCGGACGCGACCAAGGCGCGGATGAACAGCCTCGGCCTCAAGGAGGTGATGTATGAAGGCATCACCGTCGGCGAGCGCGATTTCTCGGCCATCGTCTCGAAGATGAAGGCCGCGAATGTCGACGCCGTGTTCTTCGGCGGCCTCTACAACGAAGGCGGGCTGATCCTGCGCCAGATGCGCGACCAGGGGCTGAAGGCGCAGTTCCTGTCCCCCGACGGCACGGTGTCCCAGGAGTTCTGGGGCATCACCGGGCCGTCCGGCGAGGGCGCGCTCGTCACCTTCGGGCCGGAGATGCGCGACCAGCCGAAGGCCAGGGACGCCGTCGCCCAGTTCCGCGCGGCGGGCTACGAGCCGGAAGGCTACACCCTCTACACCTACGCCGCCGTCCAGGTCTGGGCCGAGGCGGCGAAGAAGGCGGGATCGGTCGACGGCGCCAAGGTTGCCGCGGCGCTGCATGACGGCAGCGCCTATGACACGGTGATCGGCCCCCTCACCTTCGACGCCAAGGGCGATCCTGCCGGCAGCAACTACGTCCTCTACAGGTGGGAGGACGGCAAGATGGTGCAGCTGACGGACGCGCAAGTCGCCAAGCTGGGCCAGTGAGGCAGGATCCGGAGGCACGGCGTCTCCGCGCCTCCGGCCGTCATGCCGCGAAATCCTCGATCCGGTCGGCGGCGGCGCGGTCGTAGCCACGGCTGGCCTCGAGCAGCTGGCGGGTATAGGGCTGGGTCACCGTGCCGTCATGCAGCTGCGCCGCGGTCAGGGTTTCGACGATGCGGCCGCGGTTCATCACCGCCAGCCGGTCGCACATCACCGACACCACGGCGAGGTTGTGGGTGACCAGGAGATAGGTCAGCCCGCGCTCGGCCCGCAGCCGCTTCAGCAGGTTCAGGATCTCCGCCTGCACCGAGACATCGAGCGCCGAGGTCGGCTCGTCCAGCAGCAGCACCCGCGGCTCCAGCACCAGCGCCCGGGCGATGGCGACGCGCTGGCGCTGCCCGCCCGACAGCTGGTGCGGGTAGCGGAAGCGGAAGCTGGGGCCGAGGCCCACCTCCTTCAGCACCCGCTCGACCCTGGCGTCGCGGTTGTCGAAGCCGTGGATCGCCAGCGGCTCCATCAGCGTCGCGTCCACGGTCTGGCGCGGATGCAGCGAGCCATAGGGGTCCTGGAACACCATCTGGCACAGCTTGAAGAAACCCTTGTCGCGGCGCCGCCCCTGCTCCCGCCCATCGACGGCGATCCGGCCGGTCCAGTCCCAGTTCAGGCCGGACAAAGCGCGCAGGATGGTGGACTTGCCGGAGCCGCTTTCGCCGACCAGGCCGTAGCTTTCGCCCCGCGCCACCGTCAGCGAGGCGTCGCGCACCGCATGGGTGTCGCCGAACACGACGTCGAGGCCGTTGATCGTGATCATCGCATCCATCGTCACGCCTCCAGCCAGGCCGGGTCGCGCTGCAGCACCGGCAGGAACGGCCTCGTGTCGCCGATCTGCGGCAGCGATTCAAGCAGGCCGCGGGTGTAGGGATGCTTGGCCTGGTGCAGCTCCGCCGCCCGGCAGCTCTCGACCACCCGGCCGGCGTACATGATCAGGATGCGGTCGCAGAAGCTGGCGACCAGGTTCAGGTCGTGGCTGATGAAGATCAGCCCCATGCCGCGCTGGGTCACCAGGTCGTCGATGATCGCCAGCACCTGCATCTGCACGGTGACGTCGAGCGCCGAGGTCGGCTCGTCGGCGATCAGCAGGTCCGGGTCGGGGATCAGCATCATCGCGATCATGATGCGCTGGCCCATGCCGCCCGAGACCTCGTGCGGATACAGGCCCCACACCCGCTCCGGGTCGCGGATGCGCACCGCCTCGAACATCTCCAGCACCCGGCGCTTCGCCTCGCGGGCGGAGGCGCGCTTGTGGATGCGGTAGGCCTCGGCCACCTGCTCGCCCACCGTGACCACGGGGTTGAGCGAGAATTTCGGGTCCTGCATCACCATCGAGATGCGGCGGCCGCGGATGGCGCGCATCTGCCGCTCGCTCTGGCGCTGCAGGTCGATGCCGTCGAACAGCAGCCGGTCGGCCTGGGCCCGGCCGGGCGACGTCACCAGCCGCAGGATCGCGCGGCCGGTCATCGACTTACCGGAACCGCTTTCGCCGACGATGCCCAGCTTCTCGCGCCCCAGGGTGAAGCCCATGCCGCGCACCGCGCGCACCGGGCCCTTGGCGGTGTCGAAGGTGACCGAGAGGTTTTCGACCTCCAGCAGCGGGGCGGTCACGACTGACCGCCTTGCTTCGGGTCGAGGATGTCGCGCAGCCCGTCGCCGAGCAGGTTGAAGCCCAGGCTGACCACGAAGATGGCGATGCCGGGCATGGTCGCGACCCACCACTGGTCGAGGATGAAGCTGCGGCCCTTGGAGATCATCGCCCCCCATTCCGGCAGCGGCGGCTGGGCGCCGAGGCCGAGGAAGCCGAGGCCGGCCGCGGTCAGGATGATGCCGGCCATGTCGAGCGTGACCCGGACGATCACCGAGGACAGGCACAGCGGCACGATGTGCCGGGCGACGATGCGGGCGCTGGAGGCGCCCTGCAGCCTGACCGCGCTGATGAAGTCGGCGTTGCGGATCGTCAGTGTCTCGGCCCGGGCGATGCGGGCATAAGGCGGCCAGGAGGTGATGGCGATAGCGATGATCGCGTTCTCGATGCCAGGCCCGAGCGCGGCGACGAAGGCCAGCGCCAGGATCAGCTTCGGGAAGGCCAGGAAGATGTCGGTGATGCGCATCAGCACCGCGTCGACCCAGCCGCCGAGATAGCCCGAGACCGTGCCGATCAGCAGCCCGACCGGAGCCGCGGTGATCGCCACCAGCACGACGATCAGCAGGGTCAGCCGGGTGCCATAGATGATGCGGGACCAGATGTCCCGGCCGAGCTCGTCGGTGCCGAGCCAATGCGCGGCGCTGAAAGGCTGCAGCCGGTCGGCCAGGTCCTGCTCGATCGGCGACTGGTGGGCCAGCAGCGGCGCGAGCGCGGCGGCGACCAGCAGCAGGAGGACGATGACGAGGCCAACCATCGCCAGTGGGTTGCGGGCGAGGCCGAGCCACAGCAGATACAGCCGCCCGAGCCGCGCCTGGCCGCGCGAATGCGGCGTGTCGGAGAGCAGCCAGCCGCGCCAGGTGTCGGGCTTCGACAGGGTGTCGGTGGAGTTCGTCATGGTTGGAATTCCGACGACAGCGCGATCATCCCCTCTCCTTGGGGAGAGGGAGGGCATCTACACATCTGCCCGGCGTCATCCGATTGCCTCTCCCGCTTGCGGGAGAGGTCGGGCTCGCGCAGCGAGACCGGGTGAGGGCGGACCAGCCGCGACACCAGGCTCGACGCTTCAGGACCGGGCAGATCAAATGCTCGCTCTCGGCAAAGCTGTGCTTTCGGCAAAGCCGCTATCCCCTCACCCGGACATCCTTCGGATGTCCGACCTCTCCCGAAAGCGGGAGAGGCAATCTGTTCGCAATCCCGCCGTTGGTGTCTCCCTTTCCTCTCCCCGAGGAGAGGGAATATAACGCGGGCTTCGATAACCTGCGTATCGGTCATCGCGCCCTCGGGTCCAGCACGCGGTACAGCAGGTCGGACAGCATGTTCAGCCCGATATAGACGGCGCCGACGACGATGGTGCCGCCGAGCACCGCGTTCATGTCGGCGTTGAGCAGGGAGTTGGTGATGTACTGGCCGAGGCCCGGCCAGGCGAACACCGTCTCGGTCAGCACCGCCCCCTCCAGCAGCCCGGCATAGGACAGCGCCACCACGGTCAACAGCGGCACCCGGATGTTGCGGAAGGCGTGGCGCCAGATCACCGCCCGCTCCGACACGCCCTTGACCCGCGCCGTGGTGACGTATTCCTGGCGCAGCTGGTCGAGCATGAAGGACCGCGTCATCCGGCTGATATAGGCGAGGCTGTAATAGCCCAGCAGCGCCGCCGGCAGCAGCAGGTGGTCGATGGCGTTCCAGAACACCTCCCATTCGCCGGCCAGCGCGGCGTCGAGCGTGATCACGCCCGTCACCGGGTCGACGAGGCCGTCATAGAACACATCGAGCCGCCCGGGGCCAGCCACCCAGCTGAGCTTGGCGTAGAACAGCAGCAGGCCGACCAGGCCGAGCCAGAAGATCGGCACCGAATAGCCGATCAGCCCGACCACGCGGACCAGATGGTCGGGCCATCGGTCACGATTCACTGCAGCCATCACCCCCGCCGGCACGCCGATGACGATGCCGAACAGGACGCCCAGAGTGGCCAGCTCCAGCGTCGCCGGGAACACCCGGCCGATATCCTCCAGCACCGGGCGCGAGGTCAGCACCGAGGTGCCGAGGTCACCCGACAGCACGTCGCCGGCATAGCGGGCGAACTGGTCCCAGAGCGGCTTGTCGAGGCCGAGCTCCAGCCGCGCCTTCTCATAGACATCGCGCGGCGCCCGGTCGCCGACCACGGCGAGCACCGGGTCGATCGGCACCACCCGGCCGATGAAGAAGGTGACGAGGAGCAGCCCGAAGAAGGTGGTCGCCAGAGAGGCGACCACGCCGGCGATGCGGAGGGCGAGCCCGCGCCGGCGACGGCGGCGGGCGCCGGGCCGGACCGAGGTCGGACCCGGCTGGAGGTTGGTGGCGGTCACGGGGTCACGACTTCCTGCCGGTCCAATACTGGTTCCTGTCATAGGTCGCCGACCAGGTGAGGCCGGTGACCGGCTTGCGGCTGGCGATCACCTCGGACAGCTGGAACATGAAGGCGAAGGGCGAGATCTGCTGGTGGCGGCGCTGCAGCTCGGCATAGATCTGCGACCGCTTGGCGCCGTCGGTCTCGAGCACGGCGTTCTGGGCTTCGGCGGTCATGCCCGCATCCTGCCAGCCATTGGCCCAGGCCTGGGTCTTCGAGGCGGTGGCGTCGCTGTTGTCGTTGTTGACCGCGAAGGTCCCGGCATTGGAATCCGGGTCCTCATAGTCAGGGCCCCAGCGGCCGATATAGATCTCGTGCTTGCGGGCGCGCTGCTTGGACAGGACCTGCCGGGCGTCGCCCGGGATCAGCTCCACCGCCACCCCGGCCCGGGCGAAGCTGGCCTGCAGCGCCTGGGCGATGTCGATATAGGGCGACTGGTTGATCACATCCATCGTCGCCTTGAACCCGTCCGGCAGGCCGGCCTGGGCCAGCAGCGCCTTCGCCTTGTCGACGTCGAGCTTGAAGGGCGCGTCGTCGATCGCCCCCAGCATGCCGGCCGGCACCAGGCTCTGATGCACGGTGGCGAGGCCATGCATGATGGTCGCGACGATGCCGTCATAGTCGACCAGGTACTTCAGCGCCTGCCGCACCTCCGGCTTGTCGAAGGGCGGGTGCAGGACGTTGAAGCTGACATAGAAGATCGACATCTTCTGCACCGGCTCGAGCGTGATGTCGGCATTGCCCTGCAGCGATTTCAGCTGGTCCGGGGTCAGGTTGCGGGCGACATCGACATCGCCCTTCTGCAGCAGCAGCAGCCGGCTCGAGGACTCCGGGACATGGCGGATGAAGACCCGGCGAAATCCGGGCTGGCCCTGCCAGTAGCCGTCGTTGCGGTCGAGCGCCAGCAGCTCGTTGGGCTTCCAGGACTGCAGCTTGAACGGGCCGGAGCCGGCGGAATGCGTCTTCAGCCATTCATGGCCGAAATCGCCGTTCACCTCATGCTCCTGCACCAGCTTGCTGTCGACCACGGCGGTGACGGTGGCGGTCAGGCAGTTCAGCACGAAGGTCGGCGCATAGGCTTTGTCGGTCTTGAACACCAGCGTCCGGTCGTCCGGCGCGGTGATCATCTGGTCGACATTCTCCGCCGTCAGCCCGAACTGGCTGACGATGTAGGCCGGCGCCAGGTTCAGCTTGATCGCGCGCTGCAGCGACCAGGCCGCGTCCCGGGCGGTCAGCGGATTGCCGGAGTGGAACGTCACCCCGTCGCGGATCTTGAAGGTGTAGGTCCGGGCGTCGTCCGACACCGCCCAGCTTTCGGCCAGGAGCGGCACGATCTTGCTGGCGTCCTTCTGGTCGTAGCCGATCAGCCGGTCATAGACCTGGGCCAGGTATTCGGTCGACGACGCCTCGAAGATCTCGGCCGGGTCGAGCGAGACCAGGTCGTCGATCACCCAGGCCTCGACCAGCGTGTCGGGCGGCGTGCCTGCCCTGGCCGCGAGGCCAGAGCAGGCGATCGTCGCCGCGAGGATGCCGCAGGCGAGCAGCTTCAGCACGATTCCGGATCCTCGCTGCGGTTCAGGACTTCTTGCCGGTCCAGTAGAAGTTGCTGTCGAAGGCCGGGCCCCAGGTGATGCCCGAGACGTTGTTGCGCATCGCCGGCACCTCGGTCTGCTGGAACATCACCGCGAAGGGCGAGACCTCCATGTGCTTGCGCTGCAGGTCCTCGTAGATCTTCGCCCGCTTGGCGCCGTCGCGCTCGGTCACCGCGCTCTGCGCCAGCTTGGTCAGATCCGCATCCTGCCAGCCGTTGCGCCAGGCCAACGTCTTCGACTTGGCGTCGGCGCCATTGTCGACATTGATGGCGAAGGTCTCGGCGTTCGAGTTCGGGTCCTGATAGTCGGTGCCCCAGCGGCCGATATAGATGTCGTGGTTGCGGGCCCGGTACTTGGTCAGGGTCTGCTTGTTGTCGCCGGGGATGATCTCGACCTGCACGCCGGCTTGGGCGAAGGTCGACTGGATCGACTGCGCCATGTCCATCGAGGGCGAGGCGTTCCAGACGTCGAAGGTGGTCTTGAAGCCGTCCGGCAGCCCGGCCTTGGCCAAAAGCTCCTTGGCCTTGGCGACGTCGAGCTTGAACGGCTCGTCGGCGATCTCGCCCAGCATGCCCTGCGGGATGAAGCCCTCATGCTTGACGGCGATGCCGCGCATGAAGCTGTTGGCCATGCCGTCATAGTCGATCAGGTATTTCAGCGCCTGCCGCACCTCCGGCTTGTCGAAGGGCGGGTGCAGCGTGTTGAAGCTGATGTACCAGACCGAGCCCTTCGGCGCGTTCTCGAGCTTGATGTCGGGGTTGCCGTCGAGCGACTTGAGCTGCTCGGCGCTGAGGTTGCGGGCGACGTCGATATCACCCTTCTGCAGCAGCAGCAGCTGGGTCGCCGCCTCCGACACGTGGCGGATGAAGACGCGGCGGAAGGCCGGCTTGCCCTGCCAGTAGTCGTCGTTGCGGTCGAAGACGAGGGACTCGTTCGGCTTCCAGCCCGACAGCTTGAACGGACCGGAGCCGGCGGAATGGGTCTTCAGCCATTCATGGCCGAAATCGCCATTCGCCTCATGCGCCTTCACCTCCTTGCTGTCGACCACCGAGGCGACGCCCGAGGTCAGGCAGTTCAGCACGAAGGTCGGGGCGTAGGCCTTGTCGGTCTTGAACACCAGGGTGCGGTCGTCCGGCGCCGTCACCACCTGGTCGACATTCTCCGCGGTCAGGCCGAACTGGCCGAGGATGAAGGCCGGGGACAGGTTCAGCTTCACCGCGCGCTGCAGCGACCAGGCCGCATCCTGGGCGGTCAGCGCGTTGCCGGAGTGGAACTTCACCCCGTCGCGGATCTTGAAGGTGTAGGTCAGGCCGTCATCGGAGACGGTCCAGCTCTCGGCCACGCCGGGCAGGATCTTGCTGACGTCCTTGACGTCGTAGCCGATCAGCCGCTCATAGACCTGGGCCTGGTATTCGGCCGCCGAGAACTCGAAGATCTCGGCCGGGTCGAGCGAGATGATGTCGTCGATCTGCCAGGCCTCGACCAAGGTATCCTTCGGCGTCTCGGCCATCGCCGGCAGGCTGGCGCAGGCCAGGATGGTCGCTGCGAGTATGTTGCGGGTGAAACGCTTGATCACGTTTTCCCCTCCCTGTTTGTTATGTCCAAGACCACGGAACGGTACCGGGCGGCCCATCTTCCGGGCCGCGTCGAACCGGAGTCAAGCCGCAGCCCCGGAGGCATCCGGGTAACGTTCCCTGTGTCATCATCCTGCCATCAAAAAAATTTTGATGGCAGCAAAAATCCGACTAGGCTCGCGGACAACAACGGGGGGCTCATGGCGGGGGACGCGGCAGCGCAGACAGCCGATGCACGGGCGGCCGTACCGCATCTCGGCCGGGCGATCCGCGCCCGCCGCCGCGCGCTCGACCTCACCCTCAAGGATCTCGGCGAACGCAGCGGCCTGTCGGTCGGCTTCCTGTCGCAGCTGGAGCGCGACCTGGCGACGCCCTCGCTGAGCGCCCTGTCCGGCATCGCCGGCGCCCTCGGCGTCCCGCTCGACGCCTTCCTGGCCGCGCCGCGCCCGGCCAGCGGCCTGACCCGCCGCGGCGAGCGGCCGGTCTTCGCCATCGGCGACGCGCCGCCCGACCGGATCCGTTACGAACGCCTGAGCACCGCCTTCCCCGGCCAGGCGCTGAACGCCGTGCTGGTGCATGTGCCGCCCGGCTATGCCTCGGAGGCGGTGCAGCATGAGGGCGAAGAGATCGCCTTCGTGCTGGAGGGGTCGCTGCTGGTCGGCATCGGCGAGGAGAGCATCCGCCTCGATGCCGGCGACAGCCTGCACTACCCGGCCGGCCGGGCGCATCGCTGGAGCAACGCCCATGACGGCTGGACCCGGGTGCTGTGGACCGGGACGGCCCCGATCTTCGACCGATTGCGAGACGATTCATGACGACACTGACCGATCCGAAGGTGGCCGCTGCCATGGCGGCGCTGGCCGCGGCCCAGGCCGAGCCGGGCCAGCCGCAGGCGCTGTACCGCGCCGCCGACGCCGCGTACCGGGCGCTGCTGGGCCACAAGCTGTTCACCATCATGGCGCTGCGCGCCGACACGGCGGAGGCGGAGCGGGTCTACACCAACGACGCCGCGTCCTATCCGGTCACCGGCCGCAAGCCGATGCACGAAGACCGCTGGTCGGCCCAGGTGATCGGCCGGCGCGAGGTGTTCCTGGGCCGCACTTTGGCCGAGATCGCCGAGGTGTTCCCGGACCATGAGCTGATCGGCTCGCTGGGCTGCGGCGCGGTGCTGAACTTCCCGGTGGTCTATGACGGCGGGGTGCTGGGCACGGTCAATGTGCTGGACGCCGAGGGCCGCTACGACGAGGCCGCCGCCGAACGCGGCCGCTGGCTGACCCCGCTGCTGGTGCCGGCCCTGCTGGCCGGCTGACGGAATCGAACAACGAACAGGGAGACAGAGCATGCGCAGCCTACCGTCCTTCCTTCTCGCCGCGGCCCTGCTAGCGCCGCTTCCGCTTCCCGCGGTCGCAGCGACGCCGGCCGATGCGCTGGTGGTGGCCAAGAACATCGACGACATCGTCAGCCTGGACCCCGCCCAGGCCTATGAGTTCACCTCCGGCGAGATCGTCACCAACACCTATGACCGGCTGGTGCAATACGAGGCCGAGGACATGCAGAAGCTGGTCGGCGCCCTGGCCGAAAGCTGGGCGGTGTCAGACGACGGCAACACCCTGGTCTTCAAGCTGCGGCCGGGCGTGTCCTTCCAGAGCGGCAATCCGGTGCGGCCGGAGGATGTGGTGTTCTCGCTCGCCCGCACCGTCAAGCTGAACAAGGCGCCGGCCTTCGTCCTGACCCAGCTGGGCTGGACCCCCGACAATGTCGGGCAGATGGTGCGCAAGACCGGCGATGCCGAGGTGACGATCACCACCAGCGGCGGCTTCGCCCCCAGCTTCGTGCTCAACATCCTGGCCTCCCGCCCCGCCTCGGTGGTCGACGAGAAGACGGTGACGGAGCACGCCAAGGACGGCGATCTGGGCAATGCCTGGCTGGGCCAGAACTCGGCCGGCACCGGGCCGTTCGCGCTGCGCGCCTACAAGCCGAACGAGTCGATCGCGCTGCGCGCCAACCCGTCCTATTTCCGCGGCGCGCCGGCGATGAAATCGGTGATCTACCGCCATGTCGCCGAGCCGGCGACCCAGCGCCTGCTGCTGGAGGCCGGCGACGCCGACATGGCGCGCGACCTGACGCCGGACCAGGTGGCGGCGCTGGAGGGCAAGGACGGCATCGCCATCGGCACCTATCCGCAGGCCGCAGTGCATTTCTTCAGCCTGAACCAGAAGGTGGCGGCGCTGCAGAACCCCAAGGTGTGGGAGGCGGTGCGCTACCTGGTCGACTATGACGGCATGACCAAGAGCTTCCTGCGCGGCCAGATGAAGGTGCACCAGGCCTTCTGGCCCGAGGGCTTCCCCGGCGCGTTGAACGACACGCCCTACACGCTGGACGTCGCCAAGGCCAAGACGCTGCTGGCCGAGGCCGGCGTCAAGGACGGGCTGACGATCAAGATGGATGTGATCTCCAGCCCGCCCTTCACCGAGATCGCGCAGTCGCTGCAATCGACCTTCGCCAAGGCCGGCATCACCCTGGAGCTGGTGCCCGGCACCGGCAGCCAGGTGATCACCAAGTACCGCGCCCGCAACCATGAGGCGGTGCTGCTGTACTGGGGCCCGGACTTCATGGACCCGCATTCCAACGCCGGCGCCTTCGCCTACAATGTCGACAACAGCGACAGCGCACCGCAGAGCACCACCACCTGGCGCAACAGCTGGCTGGTGCCGGAGCTGAGCGCCGAGACCGACGCCGCCCTCAAGGAGCGCGACGCCGCCAAGCGCGACGCGATGTATGTCGACCTGCAGCGCAAGGTTCAGGAGTCATCGCCGATCGTGATCATGTTCCAGGCGGTCGCCCAGGTGGCGATGGCGAAGTCGGTGCAGGGCTATGTCAACGGCGCCACCACCGATCAGATCTACTACCGGCTGGTGACGAAGAAGTGAGCAGCACCATCGAGACCGAGCGCCTGATCCTCCGCCCCCACCGGGCGGAGGATTTCGACGACCTCGCCGCGATGTGGGCGGATCCGGACGTGACCCGCTTCATCGGCGGCCGCCCCTCGACGCCCGAGGAGAGCTGGGCGCGGCTGCTGCGCTATGGCGGGCTGTGGGGGCTGCTCGGCTTCGGCTATTGGGCGGTGCGCGACCGCGCCACCGGCCGCTTCGTCGGCGATGTCGGCTTCGCCGATTTCCACCGCGGCCTGGATTTCGACTGTGCTCCGGAGGCCGGATGGGTCCTGGCGCCCTGGGCCCATGGCCGAGGCCTGGCCGGCGAGGCGGTCCGCGCCGCCCTGGCTTGGGCCGACGCCCGCGGCTGGGCCCGCAGCGTCTGCATCATCGACCCGGACAATGCTCCATCGCTGCGCCTGGCCGAGGCCTGCACCTACCAGGAGGTCCGCCGCCTGACCTACAAGGACCACCCGGTCATCCTGCTGGAGCGGGCGAAGCGATGGCATCGCCCGTTGCGTCTCAGCCCGCCGGGGGCCGGAGAGGCGGGCTCGGCCGCAGGAAGACCCGGGTGATCTCGGGCTGATCGCGCATCAGCTGCGCCGTCAGGTCATCGACCGCCGCCTGCAGCTCGGCCCGCGGCAGGTCGTCGTGAAAATCGACCGTCATCGCCAGCAGAACCTCCGCCGGGCCGAGATGCATGGTCAGCAGCTCCACCACGCGCGCCACCCGCGGGTCGCGGGCCATGATCTCGCGCACGCCGGCGACGACCGGGGCCGAGGCGCTTTCGCCGACCAGCAGGCTGCGGGTCTCGTTGCCCAGCATCACCGCCGCGCCGACCAGCAGGCAGCCGACGCCGATCGAAGCCAGGCCGTCGAAGACCGGTGCGTCGAACCACAGGGTCAACGCCAATCCGAGCAGCGCGATGAGGAGGCCGGTCACGGCGGCGGCATCTTCCAGCAGCACGGCAAAGATGCCGGGGTCCTTGCTACCCCGGATCGCGGTCCACAGCGCCGCGTCGTCGCGGTGGGCGCGGCGGAACTCGCGCCAGGCCACCAGCAGCGAGCCGCCCTCGAACAGGATGGCGGCCCCCAGCACCACGAAATTCACCCAGATGCCGGCGACCGGCTCTGGCGACACGACCCTGGCCACGCCTTCGTAGATCGACACGGCGCCGCCCAGGGTGAAGATCATCAGCGCGACCACGAAGGCCCAGAAATAATATTCCATGCCATGGCCGAACGGGTGGCGCTCATCGGCCGGCCGCGCGGCGCGGTTCAGCCCCAGCAGCAGCAGCCCCTGGTTCCCGGTGTCGACGGCGGAATGGATCGCCTCGCTGAGCATGGCGGCGCTGCCGGTCCAGGATGCTGCCGCGGCCTTGGTGATCGCCACGGCCAGGTTGCCGGCGAGCGCGGCATAGATCGGCCGCCGCGACCCGCCTGACGGAATCGGCGCCAGCTGGCGTCGCGACGGCATGCGCCGGAGCTCACGCGCCATGGCGCGACGGCCTGAGGCATCGGGGGATGACCGGTGGAAGCATGGTCACGAGAACGGCCGGCCGAACGCCGCGGTTCCCGTGCCGCGAGGCCGCCCTCTCAGAACCGGTAAGCCAGCTTCACCCGCATGCTGCGGCGCAAATCAGATTCGCAAGCATCTGCAAAACCTTTCATCTCGATCTGCAACAGAAATCGTCCACAACATTCTCAAGAAAACCCAGCGAAGCGACATCTGCCTGCAACAAACCTTGGCTACGGTCCGGCCACATTTGAAACAGCGCCATTACCGGCGTCGCAATCCCAGGGATTCGCGGCGGAGGGTGGCGCTGTCCCTTATGCATGTCCGGCGACCACTGCCCCGACGCGACCGGAGCGTCGAGTTTTCCTTCGAGGATCCGAGATGACTTCCGAAAGCAGGCGCGATTTCCTGAAGATGGCCGGTGCCGCGGCCGGCGGTGCCGCGGCGCTGTCGATGTTCCCGCCGGTGATCCGCGACGCGCTGGCCATCCCGGCGCACAACGCCACCCGCTCGATCAAGGATGTCGAGCATGTGGTGATCCTGATGCAGGAGAACCGGTCCTTCGACAATTACTTCGGGACCTTCCCGGGCGTCCGCGGCTTCGGCGATCGCTTCACCATCCCGCTGCCGAACGGGCGCACCGTCTTCCAGCAATGGAACGGCAACCGGGTGGTGATGCCGTATCACCTGGACGAGAAGAAGGGCAACGCCCAGCGCGTCAACGGCACGCCGCACAGCTGGAACGACATGCAGGCGGCCTGGGCCAACGGCCAGATGAACCAGTGGCCGCTGTTCAAGCAGAACCAGTCGATGGGCTACTACATGGAAGAGGAGGTCCCCTTCCAGTTCGCCCTCGCCAACGCCTTTACCCTGTGCGACGCCTATCACTGCTCGCTGAACGGCGGCACCAACCCGAACCGGCTGTTCCTCTGGACCGGCACCAACGGTGCGACCGGCGCCGGCGTCGCCGCGGTGGTCAATGAGTGGGACGATTTCGGCCCGTCCAGCCTGGGCTACACCTGGACCACCTATCCGGAGCGGCTGCAGAAGGCCGGAATCAGCTGGAAGGTCTACCAGAACATCCCGGAGAATTTCGGCGACAACGCGCTGGTCGGCTTCAAGCAGTACCGCCGCGCCAGCGAGGCGGTCGGCAACGGCCCGGACGGCAGCCCCTACGTCGCCTGGACCCAGGCGCAGGACAAGGCCCAGCCGCTGTACAAGGGCGTCGGCAACACCATGCCACAGAGCGCCCTGACCACCCCTTCCAGCAACCGGCTGGTCGAGTTCCGGGCCGACATCCAGGCCCGCAGGCTGCCGCAGGTGTCCTGGGTGGTGGCGCCGGCGACCTATTCCGAGCATCCCGGTCCGTCCAGCCCGGTGCAGGGCGCCTGGTACATCCAGGAGGTGCTGTCGGCGCTGATCGCCGACCCGGAGCTGTGGAGCCGAACCGTCGTGATCGTCAATTTCGACGAGAATGACGGCTTCTTCGACCATGTGCCGTCGCCGGCGGTGCATTCGCTGAACCCTGACGGCAGCCCGGCCGGCGCCTCGACCCTGGCGGACGACAAGCTCGCCTTCGAGCGCTTCAACTACCCGGTGCCGCCCGGCACCACCGGCCAGCCGAAGCCGGACGGCCGCGTCTTCGGCCCCGGCCCGCGCGTGCCCTGCTACATCGTCTCACCCTGGAGCCGCGGCGGCTGGGTCAATTCCGAGGTGTTCGACCACACCTCGGTGCTGCGCTTCCTGGAGACGCGCTTCGGAGTGCAGGAGCCGAACATTCCGCCCTATCGCCGCGCCATCTGCGGCGACCTGACCTCGGCCTTCAACTTCTTCAACCCGAACAGCGAGCGGCCGCCGCGGCTGCCGACCCAGACCAAGGCACAGGCCGACGCCCTGCGGGCGCAGCAGGAGACGCTGCCGCAGGTGCCGGTGCCGGCGGAGGCCAGCCAGGCGGCGCCGCGCCAGGCACGCGGCATCCGCCCGTCGCGGGCCCTGCCCTATGAGCTGGCCGTCGACGCCGAGGCCGACGACAACCGGGTGCGGCTGAACTTCGCCAACACCGGCAAGGCCGGCGCCGTGTTCCACGTCTATGACCGGCTGCATCTCGACCGGGTGCCGCGGCGCTATTCGGTCGAGGCCGGCAAGGAGCTGGACGGCGAGTGGACGACGTCGCCCGACTACGGCAAGTACGACCTGTGGGTGCTGGGGCCGAACGGCTTCCACCGGCACTTCACCGGCACCGTCGCCGCCGGCGGCCGCAAGCCTGTGCCGGAGATCACGGTCAGCTACGACAAGCGCGCCTGCGGCCTGATCGTGCGGCTGGCCAACCGCGGCAACGCGCCTTGCGTGTTCACGATCAGGGCCAACGCCTACAGGCTGTTCGACCTGCCCTGGCGCCAGCTGGTGGTGCCGCACGGCCAGTCGACCGCCTATCTGCCGCTGCTGCTGCAGGGCAAGTGGTACGACTTCACCGCGCGGGTCGAGGGCGATGCGCTGTTCACCCGGCGCTTCGCCGGGCGCATGGAGGACGGCCTGCCCAGCGTCTCCGACCCGGCGATGGGCGACACCGGTCTGGTCTGATCGAGAGCCCCCGCGTCGGCCCCCGGGGCCGGCGCGGGCCCTTCCTCCTGTGCTATGCTCGGCGGAACGAACCGACAGGGGGAGGGCAATCATGCGTGATGTGCTGTTCGGCCTTGCCGGCCTGATCGCGGTGGCGGGCCCGGCCTGGGCGGCCGGCGAGTACGGCGTGTTCTGCGCCGATGACCGCATCGAGATCGAGATGCGCACCCTGGAGCAGGAGAAGACCGCCCGCGGCAGCGACGTCTGCCAGTTCGGCGCCTTCGACTACCTCTCCGACGCCCAGAACTTCGTGGCCAAGAATTTTGGCAGCGTGGGCGCGGCTTGCGCCTGCAAGTGAGGCCTTCTGGCCCACGGGATTCTCGACGGGCTCGTTTGTGTTGCCTCTCCCGCTTGCGGGAGAGGTCGGAGACGCGAAGCGGCTCCGGGTGAGGGGAGTTTGTCGAGCCTGGGCCAACCCTCACCCGGTCGTCCTGCGGACGCCCGACCTCTCCCGCCAGGCGGGAGAGGCAATCTGCTCAGTTTGCCTGTGACCCTACCATTCGAACGGATCGGTGCTCAGCCGCTTGCCGACCAGCATGGCGTCGGCGACCAGGCGCAGGGGCGCGCCGTCGACGTCGCTGCGGCGGGCGGCGAGCAGTTCGGCGAAGTGCGCGTAGATCCGCTCGTATTCCTCGCTCGGCGCCTCGGCCACGACCGTGCCGCCGACCGACAGCGCCCCGCCGCCCTTGAACAGCCGGGCCGGGCGGCCGTCCGCCGTCTCGATCGTCATGTGCCACTTCTCGTCGCCCTGCTCGCGCCAGTCGAAATCGGCGGTGAGGGTGGGCGCCGCCGGGTCGGTGCTGGCGAACGTGACCTGGGCCGCGATCGGCGTCTGCCGGTTGGCCGGATAGGTCAGCTCCGCGCTGCGGACGAAGGGCACGAAGGGCAGGATGCGGGTGAAGATCGACAGCGCGTTGATGCCGGGATCGAACACGCCGAAGCCGCCGGGCGCCCACACCCAGTCCTGGCCTGGATGCCATTTCCGGACATCCTCGCGCCACTCGATCCTGACCGAGCGCACGCCGCCCTCGGCCAGCAGCTCCCGCGCGGCCTCGACCGCCGGGTTGAAGCGCGAATGCCAGGTGGCGAACAGCACCCGGCCCTGCGCCACGGCGGTCGCCTCGAGGTCGGCCAGCTCGGTCAGCGTCGCCGCTGGCGGCTTCTCCAGCAGCACGTCCTTGCCGGCCAGGAGCGCCTCGCGGGCCAGGCCGTGGCGCACCTCCGGCGGGGTGTTGACCGCGACGATGCCGATGTCGGGCCGGGCGGCGTAGAGCTCGGCCGGGCTGCGGTAGCTGGGCACGCCGCCATGGCTCAGGCCGCGGGTGCTGACCACGGCGGCCAGTTCGAACGAATCGCTCTTGTCGATCACCGGCAGGTGTTGGTCCTGGGTGATCTTGCCGAGGCCGATGACGGCGATCTTGTGGGTGGCCAAAGTGGGTCTCCTCGTCTCAGCGCGTCTTCTCGCCGCCCGCCGCGACGATCACGGCGATGATGATCAGGCCGGTCAGCACCAGCCGCAACCCGGTTCCGGTGCCGAGCGCGTTCAGCATCGTCACCAGCAGGAACAGGAACAGCGACGCGCCCCACAGACCGGGCAGGTTGGCCCGGCCGCCGGCGACGCTGGTGCCGCCGATCACCACCACGGCGATCGAGTTCAACAGGTAGTCCTTGCCCATGTCGAGCGAGGCACCGCCGAAATACCCCGCCATCAGCGCCCCGGCTAGGCCGGCGAAGCCCCCGGACAGGGCGTAGGTCAGGAAGCGGGTGCGCTCGACCTTCACCCCGGCGAGGTGGGCGGCGCGCGGATTCTGCCCGACCGCCAGCACCGACCGGCCGTAGATCGTGCGCTGCAGCACCACCGCCATGATGGCGGCCAGGACGAAGCCGGCCACCGCCATCATCGGCACGCCCGCCACCTGCCAGGTGGTGAAGGCGGCAAAGCCGTCGGGCGGGGAGATGCGCAGGCCGCGGCCATAGGCGATGGCGACCGACTGGAACACCAGGCTGGAGGACAGGGTGGCGATGATCGGCGGCATGGCGAAGCCGCGGATCAGCGCCCAGTTGGCGATGCCGACCACCAGGCCGCAGGCCAGCGCCGCGGCCAGCCCCGGCAGGACCATGCCGTCCTGCCCGGCCATCACGATCATGGCGGCCGAGCCGGACAGGGCGATGTTGGACGGGATCGACAGGTCGATATTGCCCGGCCCCATCGCGATCACGAACATCTGGCCGATGGCGACGACGACGAAGAACACGCCGAAGCTGAGGGCCGCGGTCAGCACCTGCCCCGCGCCCTCGCCCGCCGCGATGGCGACCACCGCCAGCCACAGCAGCACCGCGCCGGCCCAGGACCACAGCCAGGGGCGGTCGGATGTCCATGCTGAAACCCGGGTCATCGCGGCCGCCTCCGGCTGGTCAGGGCTCGCAAAGCCAGGACGATGATCAGGATCGCGCCCTGGGCGCCGATCTGCCAGTCGGGCGAGATCCGCATGAAGGTCAGCAGCGACCCGGCCAGGGTCAGCACCAGCGCCCCCGTCACCGCCCCGACCGGCGACACCCGGCCGCCGACGAAGTCGCAGCCGCCGAGGATGGCGCCGGCGATCGACAGCAGGGTGTAGCGCTGGGCGATGTTGGCATCGCCCGAGGTCGAGAGGCCCAGCAGCGACAGGCCGGACAGCAGGCCGAACACCCCGGCCAGGGCGTAGAGCCCGACCCGGATCTTGAGCAGCGACCAGCCGGCCCGGGCGATCGCCTTCGGGTTGCCGCCGGCGCCGCGCAGCACCGCGCCGAGGGCCGAGCGCATCAGGAACAGATGCACCAGCGCGGCCAGTCCGATCGCGACCAGGATCGGCAGCGGCACATAGGGCGGCTTCCAGCCCATCGCCGCGCGCAGCCAGGCCGGGCTGGCGCCGCCCGGCGAGGGCAGAACCAGGATGGCGAGGCCGAGCCAGACGAAGCTCATGCCCAGCGTCACCACCAAAGACGGCACGTTGCGCCAATGGATCAGCGCACCGGCCGCGCTATAGGCCAGGACGCCGCCGGCCAGCACGGCGATGCCGAGCAGGGGTTCGTCGACCAGCCAGGTGGCGGCGACGCAGGTGACGAAGCCGACATAGGCACCGATGCCGAGGTCGAGGTCGTTGACCGTCAGCATGCACATCTGCGCCAGGGTCGCGAACATGATCGGGATCGCCAGGCCGAGCATCAGGTTCAGCCCGAGATAGCTCATCGTCCTCGGGTTGATCAGGAAGATCGGCACCAGGATGGCGACCAGCGACAGGAAGGGCAGCAGCGCCCGCCAGGTCGAGGCGCGGGTCAGGGGCGCGGTCCAGGTCGGCCGCGGGCGGGGCAAGGCGAGATCGGTCATGAGGCGCGGCGCTCTTCTTCCGCGAAGGAGGCCTGGAGGACGGCGGATTCGGTCAGCTGCGACCGGCTGAGATCGGCGACGATGCGGTTGTTGCGGAACACATAGACATGGTCGCAGTGCTCCAGCTCCTCCATCTCCGTCGTGTACCAGAGGAAGCTGCGGCCCTGTTGCGCCTGGGCCCGGATCAGCCCGTACACCTCGTGCTTGGTGCCGACATCGACGCCGCGCATCGGGTCGTCCATCAGCACGGTGTCGGCGTCGCAGCCCAGCGCCCGGGCGAACAGCGCCTTCTGCTGGTTGCCGCCGGAGAGGGTGAGGATGCCGCCGGACAGGTCGGGGGCGCGGATGCCGATCCGCTCCTTCCACTCCCGGCCCAGCGCCGCCTCGGCGGCGGGCGAGATCAGGCCGAAGCGGCGCAACGCCGCCAGCGACCGGATGGTGATGTTGCGCTCGATCGACCACAGCGGGAACACGCCCTCGGTCTGGCGGTCGCCGGCGACGAAGGCGACGCGGCCGCGCACCTCCGCGCCGCGGCGCAGGCCGAGGCGCGGCCCGGTGGCGGCGTCGTAGACCCGCTGCAGCAGGCGGCTCTGGCCGTGCCCGGCCAGGCCGGCGAGGCCGATGATCTCGCCCTCGCGCGCCACCAGCTCCAGCCCCGCCCCGGCCGGCACGCGCACCCGCACCGGCGCCGAGCGGTCGATTTCGGCCCGGGCCTCGGCGGCGGCGGAGACGGCATGGCCCATGGCGGCGACCAGGCCGGGCTTGTCGATCTCGCCGGCTTTCCAGGCGCCGACCACGCGGCCGTCGCGCATCACCACGATGCGGCCGGCCGTCGACAGGATCTCGCCCAGGATATGGGTGATCAGGATCACCGACAGCCCTTCGGCCACCCGCCGGCGGACATAGTCCAGGAGCTGCCCGGCGGCGACGGCGTCGAGCGAGGAGGTCGGCTCGTCCAGGATGACGAGGTGCAGCGGCGCATCGGTCACACTGAAGGCGCGGGCGATCTCGACCATCTGGCGCCGGCCGATCGACAGGTCCGCCACCTCGGCCTCCGGCGCGATGCCGTGGCCGGGGAAGATGCGGTCGAGAGTGCCGATGATCAGGTCGCCGGCGCGGCGGCGCCAGCCCGGGCCGGTCAGGCCGGGATGGGTGATCCGCGCATTCTCCGCCACCGTGAGGTTGGGGCAGAGCGACAGCTCCTGGAACACGCAGCGGATGCCGAGCGCCTGGGCCGGGCCGATGGCGTAGCGGCCGGTGCGGTCCTCGCCCAGCACGGTCAGCCTGCCCTCGTCCGGCGCCAGGATGCCGGCCAGGACATTCATCAGCGTCGACTTGCCAGCGCCGTTGTGCCCGGCCAGGCCGAGGCATTCGCCGGGCGCCACGGCGAGGTCGACCCCGCCCAGCGCCCGGACCGCCCCGAAGCTCTTGGCCACCCCGGCGAAGTCGACGATCGGTACAGCGGTCATGTCCGGACGCTCAGCTTTCCCTCTCCTCGGGGAGAGGGAGGGGCCCGCCGCGTTGGCGGCGGGAGGGTGAGGGGGTGGCTCGGTGCCGCAGCTCGTGCGCGATCATCTCGGCCACCGCCTCGATCTCTTGCAGGACCTGATGGTTCCAGAAGCGCAGTACGGTCACGCCCTGGGCGTTCAGATAGGCTGTGCGGTCGCGGTCCCGCTCTTCGGTGTGCTGGCTGCCATCGACCTCGACGGCCAACCGGGCCTTCTCGCAGTAGAAGTCGAGGACATAGGGGCCGAAGGGATGCTGGCGGCGGAACTTCGCCCCTTCGATCCCCCGTCGGGATAGCACGAACCACAGCTTCCGCTCCGCATCGGTTCCATTCTGCCGCAGGCGTCGTGCCCGGCCGACCGAACGGCTCTCCAACTCCCAGTTGCCGGCCATCCCCCTCACCCTCCCATTCGCCAACGCGAATGGGCCCCTCCCTCTCCCCTAGGAGAGGGAGTTTAGCGCAAGGCGGGGGCCGCCGGCGACCGGGCCACATGGGCTCTCAGCCCGCTTACCCCTCCGTCGGGGTCGCGGGCAGGTCCTTGCCGCCGACGATGGCGTCGATCAGCTTCACGGTCCAATCCTGCGGATAGGTGGCGTTGGTGACGCCGCCCTCGGGCGTGTGGGCCAGCCAGTAGTCGAGCTTGGCCTGCTCCACCACCACGGTCGGCAGCCGCAGGTCCTTCGGCACGTCCTTGCCGGCCAGGATCTGCTGCGCCACCCAGAAGGCGACCTGGGCCGAGCCCGGGGCGATCGACAGGCTCATCGTCTCATAGCCGCTGGCCGTCTGCTCCTTCCACCACTTCAGCTCCTCGTAGCGGTTGCCCATGATGATCAGGGGCACCTTGCGCCCTGCCGCCTGGAAGGCCTGGGCCGCGCCGTAGCCGTCGCCGCCCTGGGTCACCACCGCGTCGATCTCCGGCAGGGTCGGCAGGATGCCGGCGACCTCGCGCTGGGCCACGGTCTGGGTCCAGTCGCCATGCACCGAGCCGGCGATCGAGAAGCCGGAATGGGCCTTCACCCCGGCCTCGATGCCCTTGTGGATCTCGTCATCGACGAAGACGCCGGCCAGGCCGCGGATCTCCAAGAGCTTGCCGCCCTTCATCCGGCCGGCCAGGTAGTCCATCTGGGTCTTGCCCATGCCCTCGAAATCGATGGCGATGCGCCAGGCGCAGGGCTCGGTGACGATGCCGTCGAAGGAGACGACGACGATGCCGGCGTCGCAGGCCTCCTTCACCGCGCCGTTGACCGCGGTCGGCGAGGCCGCGTCGATCACGATCGCGTCATAGCCCTGCAGGATCATGTTCTGGATCTGCGCCGCCTGGTCGGTCGGCGAGTTGTCGGCGGTGGTGAAGGCCGGGGCCTCGGCCACCAGCTTCTTGTCGACCGCCGCCTTGCCGACCTCGTCCCAGCTCTTCAGCATCGCCTGGCGCCAGGAATTGCCGGCGTAGTTGTTGCTGAGCGCGATCTTCTTGCCCGAGGTGTCGCCGGTGGCGACGCCGTCCGCCGCATGAGCCGGCACCGCGGCGACGCCGCACAGGAGCGCCGCCAGCGCCCAGTTTCTCACACCACGCATGGACCCTGATCCTCCCGAAATATTCTGTCCGGAATCGCGTCCGGCGGCGGCACTATCGGATTTATCAGACAAATTGACAAGTGTACGAAACATTAAACAAATGTCTTCTTTCCGGCCATCCGGCAGACCTGAGCGAGACTGCCTCAACTGCGCGACGCGGGCTCCGCGACAGACGGCCGCGACGCCTGCAGATCCTGGATCAGGAGCTTCGCGGCGCGGGTGACGGTGGCGCCTTTGCGGGTCACGATCTCGAACGGGGCGTCATACCCCAGGAGGCCCGGCAGCAGCTGGTACAGCCGGTTTGCCGCCTGCCAGGGCGCCGCGTAATGGGTCGGCAGGAACCCGATATACCCCCCGGACAGGATCAGGATCGCCTGCGCCTCCATGCAGTCGACCGTGGCCGAGGCCGATGCCTCGGACAGGCCCAGCCGCGCCAGGTCGCTGAGATTCCAGTAGCCGCGCGTGATCAGCCGCTCGCGCCGCATCTCGTCCAGGGTCTCCGGGCTGTCCGGCGCGCCGAACAGCCGGTGCCCGGCGCCGCAGTAGCACACCTGCTTTTCGCGGTAGAGCGGCGTGTAGACCAGCCCCGCGATGTGACGCGGAAAGGCGCTGACGACAAGGTCGAGCCGCCCGTCCAGGAGCCGCTGTTCCAGGAGCGGCGGCGTGTCGATCGCCAGATGCAGATGCACCCGGTGGTCGCGGCCGCCGAAGCGGCGCAGCCCTTCGATCACCGGCGATCCCGGATCACCCGCCGTGGCGTCGACCAGCCCGACGCGCAGGTCGCCCGCCAGCCGGGCGTCCAGGGCCAGGGTCTCGGCCCGGAAGCCTTCCACCGCCTCCAGCAGGCGGCGCGCCGCGTCATAGACGGCCCGCCCCTTCTCGGTCAGGCGGAAGCCGGAGCGGCCGCGCTCGCACAGCCGGGCGCCGAGCCGCTGCTCCAGATGCGCCATCTGGGTCGAGACGGTGGAGGCGCCGAGGTTCAGCGCCGCCTGCGCCGCGGCGAAGCCGCCGGCATCGGCCACGGTGACGAAGATCCGCAGCAGCCGCAGCTCGACATCTGAAACGTTCTTCATAGCGACGAGATTACATCGAGAAATCGCGAAGTGAACGTCGCGACGCCGCTATTTTTCAGCAGCGTGACATTTGTCATCCTTCCGGCAACGAAACGGTGATGAACAGCGAGGCGGCGCGTGACCTGGACCCTGGATTCCGAGACCGGCGTGCTGCGCGATGTGCTGCTGGCGACGCCGGAGCACTATGCCTGGCAGCCGACCAACAGCATCGCCCGGGCCACGCTGGAGGCCGGATCGGCCTATGACCACCAGCGGGTGCAGGGCCAGTACCGGCAGATGGTCGATGCTCTGGAAAGCGCCGGTGTCACCTGCCACTACCTCAAGACCGAGCCGCATCTGCCCTATCAGGTCTACACAAGGGATTCGAGCCAGGTGACGCCCTGGGGCCCGGTGGTGACCCAGCTGTTCCGGCCGCAGCGGCGCGGCGAATACGCCTCGGTGATCGAGTTCTACCAGCAGCATGGCGGCGTCTGGCGCTATTCCACCGACGGCACGCTGGAAGGCGGCGACATCCACATCATCCGCCCCGGGCTGGTGCTGATCGGCAGCTCCGGCGAGCGCACCAACGAGGCCGGCGCCCGGCAATTCGCCCGCTGGTTCGAGGCCGAGGGCTGGGAGGCGCGGGTCGAGCCCTTCCCCGAGCATTTCCTGCATCTCGACGTGATCTTCTGCATGGCCGCGGATGGCCTGGCCGTGGCCTGCACCGAGGTGCTGGACGACGGCCTGCTGGACTGGCTGCGCGGCCACCGCATCAAGCTGATCGACGTCACCTACAAGGAGGTGATGTCGATGGGCTGCAACCTGCTGGCGCTGGGCCGCGACCGGGTGCTGTCGCCGAAGCACAGCGCCCGGGTGAACGCCGCGCTGCGGGCCGAGGGGCTGGCGGTGCTGGAGCCCGAGTTGGACCTGTTGGCGGCCGGCGGCGGCAGCATCCACTGCATGACCATGCCGCTGCGGCGCGATCCGGTATAATGAGGCGGCCATGATCATGCTCAATCCTCTCCTGACCGCCGTCGCGGCGCCGCCGATCGCCGAGGCCCAGCGCTGGGTCGAAGGCCGCAGCTTCCCGGCCGACCGGCCGCTGATCGACCTGGCCCAAGCGGTGCCGGGCTATGCCCCGCCCGAGGCGCTCGTGGCGCATCTGGCCGAGCGGCTGCGCGATCCCGCCGTGCACCGCTACACCGCGATCCTCGGCTTGGCCGAGCTGCGCGCGGCGCTGGCGGCGCGCTTCGCCCGCTATTACGGCGGTGCCATCGGCCCGGCGAATATTGCGATCACGGCCGGCTGCAACCAGGCCTTCTGCCTGGCCATGGCGGCGCTGGCCCGGCCCGGCGACCAGGTGGTGCTGCCCCTGCCCTACTACTTCAACCACCGCATGTGGCTGGACGCGACGGGCATCGAGGCGCTGCACCCGGCCTTCCGGCCCGATGCCGGCGGCGTGCCGGATGTCGACGAGGTGGCCAAGCTCGTCACCGACCGCACCCGCGCCATCGTGCTGGTGACGCCGAACAACCCGACCGGCGCGATCTATCCGGCCGAGACGCTGCGCGCCTTCTACGAGCTGGCGAAGCGTCGCGGCATCGCCCTGGTGCTGGACGAGACCTATATCGACTTCCTGCCGACCGACGACCGGCCGCACGACCTGTTCCAGGACCCCGACTGGGGTTCGACGGTGGTGCATCTCTACAGCTTCTCCAAGGTCTTCGCGATCACCGGCCACCGCGTCGGGTCCATCACCGCCGGGCCGGCGCTGATGGCGCAGATCGAGAAGGCGATGGACTGCGTCGCCATCTGCGCCCCGCGGATCGGGCAGGAGGCGGCGCTGTTCGGGCTCGATCAGCTCGGCGGCTGGGTCCAGGGCAACACCGCGTCGATGCGCGAGCGGGCGACCGTGTTCCGCGGTGTCCTGTCGAAGTTGGGGGGCCTGTCGCAGCCGGAAGGCTGGCGCCTGGTCAGCCTGGGCGCCTTCTTCGCCTATCTCGAGCATCCATTCGCCGGCCGCGATGCGGTCGAGGTGGCCCGCGGGCTGGCGCTGGAGCACAATCTGCTGACTCTGCCGGGCAGCATGTTCGGGCCGGGGCAGGACCGTTTCCTGCGCGTCGCCTTCGCCAATGTCGGCAGCGACGTGGCCCCGATCGTCGCGGACCGGCTGACGGCCGCTTTGGCATCGTCTCGCGACGACGCCGCATAAGAAAACACGAGGAGGTTTCATGACCCGCGAGATCTATCGCTATTCCCCGAGCCGGCGGACGCTGCTGAAGCTGTCCGCCGCCGGTGCCGCCCTGGCCACGATCGGCCGGGCGCCCTTCGTGCATGCGCAGGAGCGCAGCATCAAGATCGGCACCTATGGCGGCTATTTCGAGGAGAGCTTCGGCAAGCACGTCTTCCCGGAGTTCACCAAGGCCAGCGGCATCAAGGTCGAGGGCGTCGGCGAGCCGACCGGCGAGGCCTGGCTGGTGCAGCTGCAGACCGCGGCCAATGCCGGCGAGGCCCCGGCCGACGTGTCGATGATGGCCCAGGTGGCCATGCTGCGCGGCATCAAGTCCGGCCTGTGGCAGGCGCTGGACCCGGCGAAGATGCCGGGCGCCGCGAAGGTGTTCCCGGAGTTCCTCAACAAATACGATGACGGCCGCATCGCCGGCGTCGCGGCGGTGGCCTGGTTCATCACCCTGGTCACCAACACCGAGACCTACAAGGACGCGCCGACCAGCTGGGCCGCGCTGTGGGACAAGGCGAATGAGGGCAAGCTCGGCCTGATGGCGCTGGCCAGCAACTCCTTCCTGCTGGAGATCACCGCCCACACCCATTTCGGCGGCAACAGCGACATCCTGGCGACCAATGAGGGCGTCGAGAAGGTGCTGGCCAAGCTGGCCGAGCTGAAGCCGAACGTGTCGCTTTGGTACCGCGACGAGGGCCAGTTCCAGAACGCCCTGCAGTCAGGCGAGATCCCGATGGGCGAGTACTATCACGACGTCACCGGCCTTGCGATCAAGGACGGCTTCCCGGTGCGCTCGACCTTCCCGAAGGAGGGCGGCGTGTCCGACCGCGGCTCCTGGGCCGTCAGCAAGGCGTCGAAGAAGCTGGAGGAGGCGCAGGTCTTCATCGACTACATGTGCCAGCCGGCCCAGCAGGAGACGCTGTCGCGCAAGGTGGGCACCGCGCCGATCGTGCCGCGCGAGATCCTGAGCCTGTCGGCGGAGGAATTTGCCGCCGTCTCCAGCGACATCAAGCCGATCATCCCAGACTACAAGCTGTACACCGAACGCGGCGACTGGGTCGCGGAGAAGTGGACCGGCATGATCACCGGCTGATCGAGCGCGCCCCCGGCCGCAGATCCTGCGGCCGGGGGCTTTACCTCCGAGACAGGACCCGCGCCGCATGCACGAGCTCCGCCTCCAGGGCATCGCCAAGGATTACGGGCGGGTCACCGCCGTCACCGATGTCGACCTGGCCGTCCCGGCCGGCAAGCTGGTCTGCTTCCTCGGCCCCTCCGGCTGCGGCAAGACCACGCTGCTGCGCATCATCGCCGGCCTCGAATCCCCGACCAAGGGCCAGCTGCTGCTGGATGGCCGCGACGTCACCCCGGTGCCGACGCACCAGCGCAACTTCGGCATGGTGTTCCAGTCGCTGGCGCTGTTCGACCACCTGACGGTCGGCGAGAACATCGCCTATGCCCTGCGCATCCGTGGCGCCGACAAGGCGGCGCAGCGCAAGCGGGCGGAGGAGCTGCTGGCCATGGTGCAGCTGCCGGGCGTGGCCGACCGCCACGTCTCGCAGCTGTCCGGCGGCCAGCGCCAGCGCGTCGCCATCGCCCGGGCCCTGGCGATCGACCCCAGCCTGTTCCTGCTGGACGAGCCGCTGTCGGCGCTGGACGCCAAGCTGCGCGAGGCGATGCAGATCGAGTTGCGCCAGTTGCAGCAGCGCCTGGGCGTTACCACCATCCTGGTCACCCACGACCAGCGCGAGGCCATGACCATGGCCGATGTCATCGTGGTGATGGGCCAGGGCCGGATCCAGCAGGCCGGCGCGCCGCTGGAGATCTACCGCCGCCCGGCCAACGCCTTCGTCGCCGACTTCATCGGCACCGGCAACCTGCTGCCGGTGCGGGTCGATGGCGGTGCCCTGCGCCTCGGTGATGCCGTGCTGACCGCGAGCGAAGGACTGGACGGCCTCAAGCCCGGCGCCGGCGCCACCCTGCTGGTGCGGCCGGAGGAGGTGCAGCTGCGCCCGGCCGGCGAGGCCGGGCCGAACCGGGTGGCGGGCACGGTCGACTTCGTGCGCGACGTCGGCAATTCGGTCGAGGTCTATGTCGACTGCGCCGGCACCCGGCTGGTCGCCGCCGCCGCCCGCAAGGACCTGCCGCCGATCGCCGCCGGCCAGACCGTGACGGTCGAGCTGCCGCCCGAATCCTGCGTGGTGCTGGCGGCATGACCGCGCCCGCCATGACCGCGGCATCGGCCGCCTCGGCGCCGGCCCGGAACGCCCCCCACGGCTTCATCGCCCGGCTGCCGGCGCTGTGGCCGGCGGCGATGCTGTGCGTGTTCTTTCTGATCCCCTTCGTGATCATGGTGGCGTTCAGCTTCTACCACCGGGTCGAGGGCGGGCTGTACCAGCCGGCCTTCGAGCTCGACAACTACGCCCGGTTCTGGACCCCGCTGTTCACCCGGGTGCTCGGCTTCTCGCTGATGATCTGCGGCCTGGCCGCGGTGTTCTGCGTCGTCGCCGCGGTGCCCTTCACCTGGTTCCTCAGCCGCACTCGCCGGCCGGCGCAGGTGGCCTGGCTGGTCTGCATCCTGTCGATCCTGTCGCTGTCCGAGGTGATCATGGGCTTCGCCTGGTCGATCCTGCTGTCGCGCTCGGCCGGCCTGTCCAACCTCTTGGTCACCCTCGGCATCCTCGACTCGCCCGAGGCCTGGACGCCGAGCTTCGGCGCCCTCTTGATGGGCCTCTGCTTCATCGGCTTCCCCTATTCGGTGCTGATGCTGTACCCGGCGGTGAACCGCCTGGACCCCGAGATCACCGAGGCCGCCCGCACCCTCGGCGCCTCGCCTTTGCGCGGCTTCTTCACCGTGGTGATCCCGTCGCTGCGCCAGGCGATCCTGGCCACCGCCATCCTGGTCTTCGTCTTCACCCTCGGCTGCTATGTGCTGCCGCAGGTGCTGGGCAAGCCGGAGCACTGGACCCTGTCGGTGCTGATCACCGACCAGGCGATCTACCAGTCGAACATCCCCTTCGCCGCGGCGCTGGCGGTGTTCCTGGTGCTGGTCAGCCTGGCCCTGATCGGCCTCACCCTTCTCCTCGGCCAGGGAAGGAGGCGCTGAGATGAGCCGCGTCCTCAGCCGCCTCTATATGGGCCTGATCGGGGCCATCCTCTTGGCGCCGATCATCGTCATCATCGGCGTGTCGCTGAACGAGAAGAAGCGCCTGCTGTTCCCGCCGCAGGGCCTGTCCTTCGCCTGGTATGGCGAGATGCTGCAGGACCCGGAATGGGTCGGCGCGCTGGGCCACAGCGTCACCATCGCCGTGCTGGCCGCCGCCCTGTCGGTGTCGATCGCGCTGCCGATGGCCTGGTACCTCTGGCGCTGGAACCCGCGCTGGGGCCGCGCCCTCTACACTCTCGGCATCGCCCCCTTCATCCTGCCGCCGGTGGTCTCGGCGCTGGGCTTCCTGATCTTCTGGCAGATCGTCGGCCTGTACGGGCACATCGCCGCCACCATCGTCTCGCACGGCATCTTCTTCGTCACCCTGCCGCTGGTGAACATCGCCCTCGGCCTGGCCTCGATCGACCGCGCGGCGGTAGAGGCGGCGCGCACCCTGGGCGCCGACGAGCGCACGGTGTTCCGCACCATCGTGCTGCCCTCGGTGCGGCCCTACATCATCTCCGGCTACGCCTTCGCCTTCGTGCTGAGCCTGAACGAATACATCGTCGCCTACATGGTCGCCGGGTCCACGGTGGAGACGCTGCCGATCAAGATCTTCAACGCCCTGCGCTACGGCTATACCCCGGTGATGGCGGCGGTGACGGCGCTGTTCGTGCTGGTGGCGGCGCTGGTGTTCTCGCTGGTGGCATGGCGCGGCGACCTGCCGCGTCTTCTCGGCGCCACCCGGCCGCCGCGCTGACCTATCCTGCCGCTTCGTTTCCCGATTCGGCAGTTCGACAGATCCATGCTTCCAGCCTTCATGCGGTGGCCCCTGCCAGCGTTCCTTCTCCTGCTGGCCGCCGCCCCGGCCGCCGCCGATCCGACGACCGGCTCGATCAGCGACGGCTTCGAGGGCGGGCGCATCCCGCCGCAGGTCTGGTCGCCCTGCCGGCGGCCGGAGGGGCGCTTCTTCATCGACGACATGCTGGCGCGCTCCGGCCGGTATTCGGCCGGCATGGCGCTGCTGCCAACGCCGGACCTGCCGCCGGCGATCGAGGCGGTCAACACCGAGCACCGGCGCAGCGGCTGCATCGATTCCGACAAGGACATGGAGTTCATGGCGGGCAGCGACCAGCGGGCCGAGCTGTGGCTGCGCGCGACCGAGCCGAAGGGCACCGACCAGTGGTACGGCTTCAGCTTCCGGATCGACGCGCCGGTCGCGCCTGAGGCCGACGGCCAGCGCCTCTTGGTCGGGCAATGGAAGCAGAGCGGCCAGTACAGCCCCTTCCTCGGCCAGCGCTTCCGCAACCGGAAGTTCTACCTCACCGTGGAGCAGGACGGTCCGGCCAGGTACCAGCAGTGCCGGGTGCTGGTGGCCTGGGAGGACGGCTACGACTTCTCCGACTTCCCGCCGCATCACAGCTTCCTGCATGACGGCTTCGACGAGACCGGCGCAAAGCTGCCGCCCGACTATACCGCCGATTGCGGAAGCGATCTGAGCATCGACCGCAAGGCGTCGCTGCCCTCACCCTATGGCGCCTGGGTCGACATGGTGGTCCATATCAAGGTCGACGGACAGCCGGACGACCTGATCGAGGTCTGGGCCAACGGCCAGCCGATCGTCACCGTCCGCGGCCGGCTCGGCTATCACGACAGCGGCCGTCAGTACTTCAAGATCGGGCCGTACCGCGACCCCGGCGACACCCCGGTCGTGGCCCATCTCGACAATTTCGGCCTGGGCCAAAGCTTCGAGGAGGTCGATCCCCGGCGGTTCGACAAGTGAGGAACCGGCGCCGCTTGGCTGCGTCGGGCCGGACGCCTATCCTGCCACGGCCCGATACACCGGGACGATCATGCTCGCAGCCTTGTCGCGGCGGCTCCTGCTGCCGGCCGTCCTGATCCTGGCCACAGCACCGGCCGCCGCCGAGATCAGCGATGGATTCGAATCGGGCCGCATCGACCCGCAGCTCTGGGCCCCCTGCCCGCGGGCGGAGAACCGCTTCTTCATCGAGGAGACGGTGGTGCGCTCCGGCCGCTATGCCGCCGGCATGGCCCTGCTGCCGGACGCGACCATGCCGCCGGCCATCCCGAAGGCGGAGATCGAGCGGCAGCGCAGCGGCTGCCTCGACACCGCGCCGGGGGCGGTGTTCGCGCCGGAGGACGACCAGCGCGCCGAGCTGTGGCTGCAATCGACCGAGCCGCCGGGCACGGACCGCTGGTTCGGCTTCAGCTTCCGCATCGACAGCCCGGACGCCGGGGCCGGCGGCAACCGGCTGGTGGTCGGCCAGTGGAAGCAGGACGCCAGCCGGAGCCCGATCCTGGCCCAGCGCTTCAAGGGCGGCGCCTTCCATTTGACGGTGGAGCAGGAGACCGCGTCGCCCGTCCGGCAATGCCGGGTGCTGGTCGCCTGGCAGGACGGCTACGACTTCTCGGACTTTCCCGACGGCAGGCGCAGCTTCCTGCATGGCGGCACCCCCGAGTTGGATGGCGAGCTGGACGCCGGGCCGCCGGACCGCGCGGCCGAGTGCAGCCGCGGCCTCGCCATCGACCGCACGGCGCCGCTGCCCTCGCCCTTCGGCGCCTGGGTCGACATGGTGGTGCATCTGCGCGTCGCCGGCCGGCCCGACGACCTGGTCGAGATCTGGGCCGACGGCCGGCCGGTCGCCACCGTGCGCGGCCCGATCGGCGTCCCGGGCGGCGGCGACCAGTACTTCAAGTTCGGACCCTATCGCGACCCGTCGCCGGCGCCGCTGGTGGTCCGCTTCGACGATTTCGGCCGCGGCAGCAGCTTCGCCGCGGTCGATCCCCGGCGCTTCGACCAATAGCGCCGCAGCCGGGTGGCAGCCTCAGGCTGCCATCCCATCTCTGTACCGTCTTCCCCGGCCGCATCACGGTGCGGCCCAACCCAGGAGCATCCCATGAGCAAGCCTGAGAAGATCATCTACAAGGCCACCTCGACCTCGACCGGCGGCCGCGACGGGCGCTCGAAGTCGTCCGACGGCATCATCGACCTGCCCCTGGCCGTGCCGAAGGAGATGGGCGGCAAGGGCGGCGCCACCAATCCGGAGCAGCTGTTCGCCTCCGGCTATTCCGCCTGCTTCCTGGGCGCCATCCGGTTCGTCGCCGGCAAGGAGAAGGTGCAGATCTCGCCCGACGCATCGGTCAAGGCCGAGGTCGGCATCGGCGAGATCCCGGGCGGCTTCGGCATCGATGTCGACCTGACGATCTCGCTGCCCGGCCTGGACAAGGCCCAGGCGCAGGCGCTGGTGGAGAAGGCGCACCACGTCTGCCCCTACTCCAACGCCACCCGCAACAATGTCGACGTCCGGCTGCACATCGCCTGACGCAACGGCGGCACGGCCGGGATGCCCCGGCCGTGCCGCGACGCCCGCTCAGACCTGCGCGACGATCCGGCCGATCTCGGCGACCACCGGGTTGCGCTGCTCGAAGGTCTGCGACGGCAGCTCGCAATAGGCGGTGACGATCACCGTGCCGCGATCCGGCGGCCAGGCGACGGCGACGTCGTTGGTGCTGCCTTCGGCGTTGCCGCCGGTGCCGGTCTTGTCGCCGACCAGCCAGCCCGCCGGGAAGCCGGCCCGCAGCCGGGTATCGCCGGTCTTGTTGGTGATCAGCCACGCCGCCAGCTGGTGGCGCGAGGCGGGCGACAGCGCGTCGCCGAACAGCAGCTTGCGCAGCGTCTCCAGCATCGCCGCCGGCGTCGTGGTGTCGCGCGGGTCGCCCGGCCCGGCATAGGCGTTCAGTCCCGGCTCGATGCGGTCCAGCCGCGAGACCTCGTCGCCCAGCGAGCGGAGGAAGGCGGTCAGCCCGACCGGACCGCCGAAGCTGGCGAGCAGCAGATTGCCCGCCGTGTTGTCGCTGTACGTCACCGCCGCATCGCACAGCTCGGCCATCGTCGCCCCGGCCCTGCCGACCCGCGGCTCGAGCACCGACTTGCCGACGAGATCCTTGCGCGAAAACACGATGCGCCGGTCCAGCCGCTCCTGCTTCCGGTCGACGCGAGCCAGGACGAAGGCCGCCGCCAGGGCCTTGAAGGTGCTGCACAGCAGGAAGCGCTCATCGGCCCGGTACCCGATGCGCGCACCGGTCGCGAGGTTCAGCGCCGCCACGCCGAGGCGGCCGCCATGGACGCGTTCGAGCTCGGCCAGCCGGGCCGCGGCGTCGCCGCCGGACTGCGCCCGCGCTGCCGAGGCCAGCGCAGGAACCGCGAGCAGAGAGCCGGCCAGCGCCAGCCGGCGCGATACCAAGATCGTCAAATCCTGTCTCCATGAGTGGGGTGGCTGCCAGTGTGTCGGCATCGCCGTTCGAGCTTGAATAGACGGACGCCATGCCCCTGGCCAAACGAGGAATGCTTGGCATAGACATGAGCTGAAGTTGGCCTTAGCCGGATCGGACCATGGACGTCTCGAAGATGCCGCTCAACGCCCTGCGGGCCTTCGAGGCGTCCGCCCGGCTGGGCAGCTTCACCCGCGCGGGGCTGGAGCTGCGGGTGACGCAGACCGCCATCAGCCATCAGGTCAAGGCGCTGGAGGCGACGCTGGGCGTGACCCTGTTCGAGCGCCTGCCGCGCGGCCTGGCCCTGACCGATGAGGGGCTGGCGCTGCTGCCGGTGCTGACCGACGCGTTCCGGCGCATGAGCGCGACGCTGAGCCAGTTCGAGGACGGCAATTTCCGGGAGATCCTGACCGTCGGCGTGGTCGCCGCCTTCGCCACCGGCTGGCTGCTGCGGCGGCTGCACGGCTTCAAGCAGCAGAACCCCTTCGTCGACCTGCGGATCAAGACCAACAACAACACCGCCGACATGCTGCTCGACGGGCTGGACTGGTTCATCCGCTTCGGCGACGGCGCCTGGCATGGGACCGATGCGGCCCGGCTGATGGACGCGCCGCTGTCGCCGGTCTGCGCCCCGTCGCTGCGCCCGCGCCTGCGCAGCCCGGCGGATCTGGCCAACGAGCAGTTGCTGCGATCATACCGGGTGGATGAATGGGGCCTGTGGTTCCGGGCCGCCGGCATCGAGCCGCCGAAGCTGCGCGGCTGGATGTTCGACTCGTCGCTGACCCTGGTCGAGGCGGCGGCGCAGGGGGTCGGCGTGGCTCTCGTCCCCGTCGCCATGTTCACGCGGGAGATCGAGGCGGGGCGGATCGTCCAGCCCTTCGACGTCACGGCGTCGACGGGCAGCTACTGGCTGACCCGGCTGAAGTCGAGAACCGAGACCGCGTCGATGCAGGCCTTTGCCCGGTGGATCGCGACGGAGATCGATGGAGCTTAGCGCCAACATCCGGACTCGGCCGGCTGAGCGCATCCGCGCGCATCGTCCCATTCAAAACATCGTCAATCCCGGCGAAAGCGGGGATCTCGCTACGCCTGCACCGGGGAAGATTCCCGCTTTCGCGGGAATGACGGATAAAAGCGTGGGCCGGAAGGGCCCGTGCGCCCTCTCCTCCCCCTTCACGCCTCCAGCATCGCCAGCAGGCGGGCGGCGGCCTGCAAATCCGCCGTCTCCGCGCCTTCGGTGAATCGGTCGAACACCGGCCGCAGCAGCGCCGCGGCTTCGCCGGACCGGCCCTGCCCGGCCAGCAGCGCGGCGAGACCGGCGGCGGCCCGCAGCTCCCAGGCCAGCGCGCCCTGGCCTCGGCTCCGGTCCAGCGACTGGCGGAAGCAGGCCTCGGCGCCCACCGCCTGCGATGCCGCCAGCAGCAGCCCCTTCACCCGCAGCAGCTCCGGCATGTAGACGAGGTCGCCGCGGGCCTCGACCCGCCGGATCGTCTCCTCGACCAGGTCCAGGCCTTCGACCGCCCGACCGGTCGCCGCGAGCCCTTCGGTCAGCGCGATCTCGAGCGCCGTGGTCAGCACCTCGTAGCGCGCCTCGTGCAGCGCCGCCAGGCCGTCCTGCAGGGCCTCGACCGCGGCCGCCGCATCGCCGCGGCGAAGGGCCAGCGCACCGCCGAGGGCCTGCCCGACGGCGAGATACGGGCCGAGGGAATGGGAGCCGGCGCGGGCGGTGAACCACGCCACATGCTGCTCGGCGCTGCGCAGGTCGCCGGTCCACAGGAACACGGTGATCGCCCAGATCATGGCCACGGACAGAGTGACGGGATGGTCCATCCGCTCGGCTTCGCGCACGGCCCGGCGCGCCTGCTCCGCCGCCTGGTCCGGATGGCCCTGCAACCACAGGGTCCGGGCCAGGATGGCGCCCGACAGGTTCTGGCCCTCGAAGCCGAGATAGATCGTGCTCGCCCGCGGCCCGCCCGGCTGGTGCCGCAGCGCTGCCTCCAGCGCGGCCCGGGCGCCCCCGAGGTCGCCGGCCAGGTGCAGCGAGATGCCGAGCAGGAAATGCGCCAGCGCCGCGGCAGCCGGATCCGCCACCGACCCGGCCAGGGCGGCGCCCCGCCTCCCCAGCTCCAGGGCGCTGTCGAACGTGCCGGTGCGCAGGTGGAACATGTGCAGCGGCCCCAGCAGCAGCAGCTGGCCGAGGGCGTCGCCGCGGGTATCGGCGATCGCCAGGCCCCGCTCCAGCGCCGTGCGCGCCGCGTCGCTGCCGCCCTGCAGGACCAGCAGCGCCATCCCCAGCGCCGCCTGGAGATGCATCTCGTCGTCGCCGCCGCGGGTATCGCCGTCGAGGGCGAGGATCGCCCGCTCCGACCAGCGCCGGCATTCCGTCAGCAGCGACATCGCCAGGAACACCGGCGCCGCCGCCGCGGCCAGCGCGACGCCGAGCCCGGCATCGCCGCCCGGGCCGAAGCACCAGTCCAGCGCCGCGCGCACATTGTTCATGGCGGACAGATACGGCCCTCGCTCCGCCGCGTTCGACAGGGTCGGCCAGTCGCCGCCGAGCTGCTCCAGCCAGCGCCGGTAATAGCCGGCATGGCGCGCGGCCAGATCGGCGCGCCCGGCCTCGCCGGCGATCTGCAGGGCATAGGCGCGGGTGGTGTCCAGCAGGCGGTAGCGCATCATCGCGCCGACCGGGCGGGTCGCAACCATCGACTTGGCGACCAGGCTGTCGATCGCGCCGAACAGCAGGGCGTCGTCCACCGCCCCGCCGGTCACCACGCCCAGCGCCGCCTCCATGGTGAACGGCCCGACGAACACGGCGAGCCGGCGCAGCACCAGCCGCTCCGGCTCCGACAGCAGGTCGTAGCTCCAATCCAGCGTCGCCTGCAGCGTGCGCTGCCGCGGCGGCGCGTTGCGCTGGCCGGGCCAGGACAGCGGCAGGCGCTGGTCCAGCAGGGCCGCGGTCTGGCGCAGGCCATAGGCCTGGACCCGGCCGGCCGCCAGCTCGATCGCCAGCGCCACGCCGTCGAGCCGGCGGCAGATCTCCGCCACCAGCGCGGCGTCCGCGTCGCTGAGCTCGAGCGGGGCCCCGGCCGCGGCGGCACGCTCCAGGAACAGCCGGATGGCGGGGAACGCCCCGGCCGTCGCGGCGGTGAGGCCGGAGTCCTCCGGCGGGCTGGCCAGCGGCGCCAGGGGGCGGACCTGCTCGCCCTCGACCCGCAGCGCCTCGCGGCTGGTGGCCAGGATGTGCACCTCGGGCGCGGTCCGGAAGATCTCCGCCGCCAGGGCGGCCGCGCCGTCGATCACATGCTCGCAGCTGTCGAGCACCAGCAGGAAGCGCCGGTCGCGCAGATGGGCGATCAGGCGCGGGGCCGGATCCTCCGACTGGATCGGCAGGCCCAGCATCGACGCCACCGCGACCGGCACCAGGCGGGGATCGGTCAGCAGCCCGAAATCCACGAACAGGGCGGCGCCGGCGAAGGCCTGCAGCAGCTCATGTGCCACCGCGGCTGCCACCGTGGTCTTGCCGACCCCGCCGGGGCCGACGATGGTGACGAAGCGCGCCGCGGCCAGCTGGGCCGACAGCGCCTGGATCTCCTCCTCCCGCCCGACCATCCGCGCCAGCCGTGCCGGCAGGAAGGTGGCGCCGGTGAAGGAAGCCGCCTGGGCCGGCGGGGCCGACCGCAGCACCGGCGCGACGAAGCAGTATCCCCGGCCCGGCAGGGTGGTGATGTAGCGCGCGCCGTCCTGGCCATCGCCCAGCGCCTTGCGCAGCCCGGCGATGTGGAAGCGCAGGCTGCCCTCTTCGACCGTCACGTCGGGCCACACCTCGGCCATCAGCTCGCGCTTGCCGACCGGCTCGTTCGGGCGCGAGACCAGGGCGACCAGGATGTCCAGCGCCCGCGCGCCCAGGTCGACCGGGGCGCCCTCCCGGGTCAGCAGCCGCTCGCCCGCGGCCAGGCGGAAGGGACCGAAGGAGAAAACGTCCCCAGCCTGGGTCGGCCCCATCATCACGCGCCACTCTCCGCCACGGTTCGAATCGGCCGCATCCTAGGGGAAGGGCCGGCGCAGAATCCAGCAATCGGCGGCAAACCCGGCGGTCCCGTGAAAGCACGGGCGCGGACCCGGCGCTAGGGTCGCGCACGCACCGGCCCATTTCGGCCGGTCCGTCCCGCAGCAGAGGAACGATCATGTCCGACGCAGTGCCGCCCGCCACCCGGCGCGGCTTCCTGGCGACGTCCGCAACCATGATAGCCGCCGCCGGCACGCTGAGCTTCCTGCCCGCGCGGCTGGCCGCGGCCGCCACCCAGGGCGGCGCGATCCGCCCGTTCCGCGTCGAGATTCCGGAGGATGCGCTGACCGACCTGCGCCGGCGCATCGCGGCGACGCGCTGGCCGGGCAAGGAGACCGTCGCCGACGCGTCGCAGGGTGTGCAGCTGGCGCGGCTGCAGGCGCTGGTGCGGTACTGGGGCACCGACTACGACTGGCGCAAGGTCGAGGCGAAGCTGAACGCCCTGCCGCTGTTCGTGACCGAGATCGACGGGCTGGACATCCAGTTCATCCATGTCCGCTCGAAGCACGACAACGCCCTGCCGCTGATCATGACCCATGGCTGGCCGGGGTCGATCCTGGAGCTGGTGAGGGTCATCGGCCCGCTGACCGACCCCACGGCCCATGGCGGCAGCGCGGAGGACGCGTTCCACCTCGTCGTGCCGTCGCTGCCGGGCTTCGGCTTCTCCGGCAAGCCGACCGCCACCGGCTGGGGCTCGGACCATATCGCCCGCGCCTGGGGCGAGCTGATGGCGCGGCTGGGCTACAAGCGCTTCGTGTCGCAGGGCGGCGATTGCGGATCGGTGATCTCGCACCGGATGGCGATGCAGAAGGTGCCGGGGCTGATCGGCATCCATGTCAACATGCCCGCGACGGTGCCGGCCGAGCTGCAGCCGCTGCTGGCGCAGGGCCTGCCTGCCCCGGCCGGGCTGCCGGCCCCGGAGAAGGCCGCCTACGACCAGCTGAACGACTTCTACCGGAACAACACCGGCTACTCGGCCATGATGGTGACCCGGCCGCAGACCGTGGGCTACGCCCTGGCGGATTCCCCGGTCGGCCAGGCCGCCTGGATGTACGACAAGATCGCGCAATGGACCTATAGCGGCGGCGACCCGGAGAAGTCACTGACCCGCGACGAGATCCTGGACGACATCTCGCTGTACTGGCTGACCGACAGCGCCACCTCCGCGGCGCAGATCTATTGGGAGGATCACTCCAACAACTTCAACGCGGTGGACATTTCGCTGCCGGCGGCGGTGACGATCTTCCCGGGCGAGATCTATCGGGCGCCGCGCAGCTGGGTCGAGCGCGCCTATCACACGCTCATCTACTTCAACGAGGTCGACAAGGGCGGCCATTTCGCCGCCTGGGAGGAGCCGGAGCTGCTCGCCGGCGAGGTCCGTGCCGCCTTCCGCTCGCTGCGCTGACCCCTGGACCGCCGGGACAGGACACGGACCCGGCCTTCCCGCCGGGCCCGTGTTCACCGTGCTTTGCGGTCGCTAACAACGGCTCACAACCCTTAACGGGCGATCCCCCCAGCCCTCGACTAGATATCCAGCATCGACGACGGGCTGGAGGACACCGGTGATGGAGATGGACGGGACAAGCTTCGCGGCCCTGGCCGCCGATGCGTCTCGCGGCCCCGCCGAGACGGCCGAGGCGCTGCTGGAGGATGTCCGCCGCGGGCTGGGCCGGAACCCGGAGGCGGCGCGCGCCGCGGCGGTGCGGCTGGTGACGCTGCTGACGCTGTCGGCCGCGACCCGGGGCAAAGGGGCCCGCGGCGGGCTGGCGCCCTGGCAGAAGCGCCGGGTCGACCGCTATCTGCGCCGGTCCCTGCACCGCCCGTTGCGGATCGAGGAGCTGGCGGAGCAGGCGGCGCTGAGCGCCAGCCATTTCGCCCGCGCCTTCAAGGACAGCTTCGGCGCCACGCCGCAGCGCTACATCACCGGCCTGCGGTTGGAGCGGGCGCAGCAGCTGATGCTGGGCACCGACGACCCGCTGAGCCAGATCGCCCTGGCCTGCGGCCTGGCCAGCCAGGCGCATCTGTCGAAGCTGTTTCGCCGCTGGCTGGGCGAGACCCCGAGCGCCTGGCGCCGGCGGCACCAGACCAGGGCGTCCCTTTCACCCCTGACGCCCCCCTGAACACCCTGGAGACCATGATGACCAAGATCGACAAGGTCCTGTACACCGGCAAGACCCACACCACCGGCGGCCGCGACGGCATGGCCCGCAGCGCGGACGGCCGGCTGGACATCAAGCTGTCGCCCCCCGGCGGCCCGGGCACCGGCACCAATCCGGAGCAGCTGTTCGCCGCCGGCTGGTCGGCCTGCTTCATCGGCGCCATGGGCCGCGCCGCCAGCGAGATGAAGGTCACCCTGCCGGCCGACCGCGCGGTCGACGCCGAGGTCGACCTGGGCACCACCGACGGCGCCTTCTTCCTGCAGGCCCGGCTGACCATCAGCCTGCCCGGCCTGGACCGAGAGGTCGCCCGGCAGGTGGTCGAGGCCGCGCATCAGCTCTGCCCGTATTCCAAAGCCACCCGCGGCAATATCGACGTTACCTTGACCGTGATCTGAGCCGCCCCTGCCGGCCCCCGAAGGAAGCCTCGCATGCCCGACGATATCGATCTCCCGCGCCGCCGCCTGTTCGGCACTGCGCTGATGGCCCTGGCCGCCGCCCCGTTCGTCTCGATCGGGACCGCGGAGGCCGCTCAGGCCAATGTTCTGGCGGCCAAGCCCGTCGCTTCTTCCGGCGCCGGCTTCGGCCCGCTGAAGCAGGTCGACGCCGGCGACCTCAATGTCGGCTATGCCGAGGCCGGCCCGGCCGACGGTCCGGTGGTCCTGCTGCTGCATGGCTGGCCCTACGACATCTACGCCTTCGTCGACGTCGCGCCCCTGCTGGCGGCGGCCGGCTACCGGGTGATCATCCCGTATCTGCGCGGCTACGGCACCACCCGGATCCGGTCGGAGCGCACGGTCCGCAACGGCGAGCCGGCGGCCCTGGCGGTCGACACCATCGCCCTGATGGATGCGCTGAAGATCAAGACGGCGATCATCGGCGGCTTCGACTGGGGCGCACGCACCGCCGACATCGTCGCGGCGCTGTGGCCCGAGCGCTGCCAGGCCCTGGTCTCTGTCAGCGGCTACCTGATCGGCAGCGTCGCCGCCGGCAAGAAGCCGCTGCCGCCGAAGGCCGAGCTGCAGTGGTGGTACCAGTTCTACTTCGCCACCGAGCGCGGCCGCGAGGGCTACACCCAGAACCGGGACGACTTCAACAAGCTGATCTGGCAGCTGGCCTCGCCGCAATGGCATTTCGACGACGCCACCTTCGACCGCAGCGCCACGGCCTTCGACAACCCCGACCATGTCGACATCGTGATCCACAACTACCGCTGGCGCATCGGCCTGGCCGAGGGCGAGAAGCGCTACGACGAGATCGAGCAGAAGCTGGCCCAGGGCCCGGTGATCTCCGTGCCGACGATCACCATGGAAGGCGACGCCAACGGCGCGCCGCACCCGGAGCCGTCGGCCTATCGCGGCAAGTTCTCGGGCAAGTACGAGCACCGCACCATCACCGGCGGCATCGGCCACAACCTGCCGCAGGAGGCCCCGCAGGCCTTCGCCCAAGCGGTGCTCGACGTCGCCAAACTCTAGCCATGGAGGCTCAGATGAGCCTGTCGTTCCTCCGCCGCTTCGCCGCCGGCGCCATGCTCGGCGCCGCGGGCAGCTTCGCCGCCGCTTGCGGCACGCTGGGCGAGTCTCGCTACGCCCCGACACCGGTGGCCCCGCTCGGGTCCGGGCCGGAGCCGACACCGCCCAGCCAGAGCCCGCCGGCGAAACGGCCCGGCCGATGATCGCCTGACGACCGCGGCGCGCCGGCCCCACCGCCGGCGCGCCGCGGCCCGTGTGCCCGTGTGCCCGTCTGGGCAGGAAGTCGATATATCCACTCTAATACAACGTTGACGATCTCTTGACCGCGGCCCATCGTGATATTCAACTGGATATATCGATGGGAGTCCGGGCATGCCAACCCTGCCGGTTTCCGTGCCTCTGTTTCGAACAGCCGCAATGCCGGTGCCCTCCTCGGCGGTCATCCCGCGTCCATCGACGATCAGTCCGGACGACCTCGTCCTTCCGGCCAGGGGCCGCGACCGGATCTGGGAGCTGTCGCCGAACCTGCACTGCTCGGTGGTCGGCACCTGCCTGTCGACCGCGGATCTGCGGCAGCTCTTCGCCAAGCTGAACGACCCGGATGCGCGCACCGCCTCCGAGCACGCGCTGCACGGCCGCGCGGTGCGGGCCGCCGGGCAGAAGGAGGTCGCCGGCAAGCTGCTGAACAAGCTGCTCGACAAGCGGCACGAGACCGCGATCAGGCGCTTCGCCAAGGCCAGGACGGCGGCGGAGGTGCGGGCGCTGTGGCAGGAGGCGCTGGAACGCGGCGACATCCCCGGCGCCTATTGGGCGGTGCTGAGCCACCCGGCCACCGACGGGCCGCTGGTGCAGGAGGTCTATGGCGAGGTGCACATGCTGTCGCATCTCGTCGGCATGTCGAACCGCGCCGACATCGCCCGGCTGCGCCATCTGGAGCAGGAGCTCGGCGCCCGCGACGACAGGATCGCGCGGCAGGAGGAGCGGCTGCAGCAGATCGGCACGGAGCGCGAGGCCCTGGCCCGGCGGGTGGCGGCGCTGGAGCAGGCGGCGGGACGCCAAGCCGCGGCGCCGACGCCTGCCCCGGTGGAGAATGAGGCGCTGCGCCGGCGCCTGGCCGACGAGCAAGCGCGGTCAGCCCTGCTGGCTGAACGGCTGGCGGCGCAGGACGAGGCTGTCGCCCGGCTGACCGGCCGGGTGGAGCAGGCGGAGGGCCAGGCCGCGGCGCTGCAGGGCGAGATCGCCGCGCTGGAGGCGGCGCTGGACCAGCCGGCGGCGGAGCCCGCCGAGGCGTCCGGGCCGGCGCCGGAGCTGCAGGGGCGGACGCTGCTCTATGTCGGCGGCCGGCCGAAGCAGGTCGAGCAGCTGCGGGCCCTGGCCGCGCGCTTCGGCGGCGTGCTGCTGAGCCATGACGGCGGCGTCGAGGATAGCCCGACGCTGCTGCCGGGCCTGGTCAGCCAGGCCGATATCGCCTTCTTCCCGGTCGACTGTGTCAGCCACCACGCGGCGGGCCAGGTGAAGCGCCTGTGCCGCGCGGCCGAGAAGCCCTTCGCGCCGCTGCGCACCGCCAGCCTGGCCAGCTTCGCCGCGGCGGTCGGGTCGATGGGCGGGCTGCCGCAGAGTAGGGCTGGCCGCCGTCTCTCCGGCTACTCTCAGAATTCTCAACACTGTCATTGCGAGCGCAGCGAAGCAATCCAGGGGCCAGTGCGAATCGGCCCTTGGATTGCTTCGTCGGCTTCGCCTCCTCGCAATGACGGCGAGATCAGTGATGCCGAAAAGGTCTCCCCCGGCGTCACCCCGGCCTAGTCGAGATAGCCCTTGCCCTTGAGCCAGGCCTTGAGCCCCTCCTGGCTGTTCGGCTTCACCTGCAAGGCGAAGCCGTTCTCATGCATCAGCGTCTGCTGCCCGGGATCGTACCAGAGCGGATCCTGGCTCGGCACAGAGCCGAGGCCGACCGGTTCGGTGACCTTCTTCGGCGGCGCCCACCAGCGATCGCCCTCCCAGTGCATCTTGGTCGCCGAATCCTCGTAGCGTTTCGTGTCGCTGTTGTAGCGGACGCCCGGATATTTCGAGAGATCGGCCTTGGTCGGATCGGGCGGCAGCTGGAGATATTTCAGATCGTCCTGGGTTTCGGACAGCTTGCCGTCCTTGGCCGTCATGTCCTTGACGGTCTTGGCCACCTCCTCCGCCTGCTCCGGCGACCAGCTGTTGAACAGCCGGCCGAGGCGCGCCCGCGTGTAGTCGAGCTCGCTGTAGGTGCCGGTCAGGACGTTGCCGGAGCTCCGGGTCAGCTCGTCGCCGCCCATCAGGTGCTCGTCGCCCGGGAAGACCGTCTGCAGGATCCCCAGCAGGCCTTCGTCCAGCAGGTCGTTGTGGTCCGCCAGCACCTCCGCCACCTTCCGGTCCTTGACGCCGTACAGCACCTGGACGGCGTCGGCATCCGCCTTGTCGTAGGTGTGCGCGGCGTTGTAGGCGCCCCGGCCCTGGACGATGCCGGCGCCCGCCACCTGCAGCACCGCGGCGATCCCGCTGATCTTCAGCGGGCCGAGGGCGGTGATGAGCCGGCCGAGGGCCGTCTCGGCGATCGCCCCGTTCGACAGGGTCGCGCTGGCGGTGAGGGCGAACATCGCGTCGCTGACCGTGGCGGTGGCGTAGCCGGCCGTCTTCACGAAATCCTGCTTCGTGCCCATGATGCCGAAGCCGTTCATGACGGCGTTGCTGAGATCGGCCCCGACATAGAGCACGTCGACACCGCCGCCGCGCAGCCCGTTCAACGCGCCGAGGGACTTGCCCCAGAGCCCCTTCTGCAGCGGGCCGAGATCGCTGGCGGCGACCCGGGCCTGGGCGCCCTTGAGCCGGGTCTCCAGGCTGCCCGGCGCGCCCGCATCCTTCCCGGTCAGGATCTCCCGGGCGTTCGGCAGCAGCGCCGTCTGCGCGGCGTTGAGCATCATCATCGTGTGCGGCACGTAATAGACGAGATCGGCCGGCGAGCCGTCGAGCGCCCCGAGATTGCGGCCGAACAGGATGGCGCTGCCGCCGCCGGAGAGGCGGGTGATGGCGTTGGTGCCGATGTTCAGCCGGTCGGCGCTCGCCATCTGCCGCTTTTCGGCGTCGGTCGGCTTCGCCCGCCCGGCGATGATGTCCTCCAGCCGCCCCTGCCCCAGGCTTGCCTTCAGCCCGTCGAAGAACTTGGCGAAGTCCTTATTGGGGTTCGTCTTGGGGTCCTTGATGTATTTCTGCAGGGCGTCGATCTCGGCCCGGCTGGCCGTGGCCTCGCCGCGGAGAATCGCTTGGTAGCGATTCTCCGCCATGGCCTGGTTGATGTCCTTGACGCCGCCCTTCATCGTCTCGACCACGGCGAAGGTGGCCAGGGCGCGGGTCGCGCGCTGGACCCAGATCGTGCCGGCGGTCGCCGGATCCGAGGTCGAGGCGTTGGCGTAGGGATCGGTCTTGGTCTTGGGCAGCTCCGGCAGGTCCTTCACCGCCTCCTGCATCGACTTCGACTTGGTCATCATGATCCCGGTGCCCATGAGCATCGGTATCGGCGCGTCGTTGTCGAAGCCGTCGACCTTCTTCAGGTCGGGCTTGTAGAGGTCGAGCGCGAGCTGGATGCTCTCCTGCCGCTCCCATTGCGGCAGCTTCTTCTCGCCCTCCTTGGTGAGCTCCTGCGCCTTCTGCTTGTTCTCCGGCGACAGGTTGTCGATCGCCTCCATGTCCCGCGCCAGCTGGGCCGACGCCGGGATCGGGTCGTCGCCCTTGATCCCGCCCCAGCCGGTGAGGCCGTGATACAGCTCGTTGTAGAGCTTGTTGATCTTGTCGTCCTGCTTGGTCGCGGCGGCGTCGAACTGCTCGATGCTGCGCCGCACCGCCCATTGGGCGTTCGAGTTCTGCGACAGGTAGTCGCTCTGGCCGAGCTCGCCCTTCTTCTCGTGATCCGCCACCTCCTGAGCGCCAAGAGTCGCGGTCCGCGCGGCGATGGCGGTCAACAGCGACGTGCCCGACCCCTCCGCGTCCTCACGGCTCATGAGGCTGAAGAACTGCTGCTCGTGCAGCAGGTTGAGGTGGTCCATGGGCAGATCGCCGTTCATCTTGTCGACGATCCGGGCGGCCACATGGTCGACGAAGGCCTTGCCGGCGCCGGCCTTGGCCCCGTCATTGTAGAGGATGGTCTGGCAGGAGGCGCCGAGGTCGATCAGCGCCTTCATCTGCGCCCGCCGGTCGTCGCCGGTGGACTGCGAGCCGGCGATCGCGTCGATCGACTGGTCGACCATGCCCTGGACGCGCGGGTCGGAGGCCAGCAGCGAGCCGCTGCCCGGCAGAGTGTCCTTGGTGTCCGTCGTCTCGCGCAGCTTGGCCAGGAAGGCCTTGGCCCCGTCGGTGCCGCCCTTGCCCCAGGCGGCCTGCAGCTCCCGCACCGGGCGCTCGACCCGCAGTTCCTGGATCGCCTGCTTCGTCCCTTCGGTGACGGCGGCGAGATACTTCTTCTCGTCCCCGCCGACATAGGCCTGGTAGATGCCCGCCCGCTTGGTGAGGGCGGTGATCTTCGCCGCGTCCGGCCCTTCCGTGCCGTCGGCGAGGGCGACCAGCTGCCGCTTGGTCTCGGCCGTGACGGCGGCATAGTCGCCGCGATCGCCCGCCTCGGCGATCTTGCCGAGCTGGTCGGTGGTCCGCCCGTCGGCCTTCCACGACCGTTCCTTCATCTCGCGGACCTGGTTGAGCGCGTCGAGGAAGACCGGGTCGTTCGGCGCGCGCTCGGCGATCGGGGCGACCAGCTTGCTGAACTCGCCGCTGTCGAGCTTGCCATTGCCGTTGGCGTCGGTGCCGAAGCTGGGCACGCCCTGGCCCAGCGAGGCCTGGTCGACCTCCTGCGCGATGGCGACGACCAGGTCGTCCTTCGCCTTGTCCCGGTCCGCCTCGCTCTTCTTCGGGTCGCTGGCAGTCGCGAGGGCCGTCCGCTGGTTGTTCAGCAGCCCGAGCCGGTCCGAATCGAGGACATAGACCTTGTCGCAGGATTCGAGCGCCTGATCGATGCCGGCGGGCGCGCCGGGCCGGTTGCCGAAGGCCTTCGGGTCGAGCTGCGGCGTGGCCGCCAGCTGGTCGTGCAGGGCCTTGTTGTCCTTCGGGTCGACGCCTTCCTGCGCATAGATCCGGAACGGCCACACCCCCGGCTCGATCTTGCGCTCGGCGATCCCGGCCGGGTCGCTGTTCCAGCGATAGACCGGCGCCGCCTCCGGCTGCTGCGCAGGGGGCGCGGCGGGCTTCTCGTCCTTGGCGCGCTGCACGGACAGATTGAACTGATCCGTATTCGCGGACCGCTGGGTGGCGGCCGGGCTGCGCTGCTGTCCGACTCGGGACACGGCATCCTTGAAGCTCAGGCTCATGACGGCCTTCCCCCTCGGCTGTGAACTATTCTTGAAATTGTTATGACACAGCAGGGTACGGATGGGATTCCCATCCCGTCAACCGGAACCTAATCGATCGGGATCACCCGCCCAGCAGCACCCGGTCGCTCTCCCGCGGCACCAGCTCCAGCGGCCAGAGGTCCTGGACCAGGCCGCCATAGGCATCGGCATGGCCGGGCATGGTCGCCAGCAGCGCCTCCGCCAGCCTCACCCCGAGATCGTGCAGCGACAGGCGGAAGCAGGTCAGCGCCGGCGACAGGAAGCGGCTGGCCGGGCTGTCGATCATGCCGCCGATGATGGCGATGTCCCGTCCCGGCCGCACCCCAGCCTCGTTCAGCCGGCGGTAGACGCCGACCGCCATCCGCTCATTCGCCACCAGCAGCGCCGTCGGCAGCGGTCCCTGGTCCAGCAGGCCCGACGCCAGGCGGTAGCCGCCGGCCTCGGTCATCTCCTCGGTCCGCACCAGCGATTCGTCGAAGCCGATGCCGTGCCGCGCCAGGGCCCGGCGATAGCCGTCCAGCAGGATATGGGCGTGCATCAGGTCGTGGCCGTTGTTGGCCAGGCCGATGCGGCGGTGGCCGAAGCCGACGAAGCGGTCGACCGCGACATCCGCCGCCTGCTCGAAGTGGAGGTCAATCCAGGGATGCTCACCGCCGGACAGGCTGCGGCCCAGCGCGGCGAAGGGGAAGCGGCGGTCGAGCAGAAAGTCGAGCCGCGGGTCGACCCGCCTTGTCCAGGGCAGCAGGATGCCGTCGGCCAGGCGCCGCTCCACCACCCGGCGCAGCTGCGCCTCATGGTCGCCGTCCGGGGTGTTCAGCAGCACGATCAGGTCCAGCCCGTGCCGGCCCAGCGCCTGCTGCACGCCGCTGAACAGCCCCATGAAGAAGGGCTCGCCATACAGCTCGGCCCCGCTATAGGTCTGCAGCATGAAGGCGATCGCATTGGTCGACCCCTGGCGCAGGCTGCGGCCGGACTGGTTCGGCGAATAGCCCAGCGCCGCCGCCGCCTCCAGCACCCGCCGCCTTGTCTCCGGATTGACGTCGCCGCGGCCGTTCAGGGCGCGGGAGACGGTCCCGATCGAGATGTTCAGATGCTTCGCGAGCTCGCGGATTCCCAAGTGATCTTCTCCCTTCCGCGGCGACAGAGTGCAACCGAACGCATCGGTAATGCCAGAACCGTATTGACAGCCGGATGCGCCCGACATCAATATCGTAAACGTTTACGGCGACACAATCGTACAAACCGCCGAACCGAGGGAGCGAAACCAGGTGCGAGCCGTCCTTGCCGGATGCGGCGCCATGAGCCGGGCCTGGCTCGAAGCCGCCCGCCAGATCGAGGGGCTGGAGGTGGTCGGCCTGGCCGATCTCGACCCCGGGCGGGCCCGTGGCCGCGCCGAGGAGTTCGGTCTGGCCGGCGCCGAGATCGGCACCGACGTGCCGGCCCTGCTGGATCGCCTCAAACCCGACATCCTGTTCGACGTTGTCGTGCCGGGGGCCCGCCGCGACGTGGTGTTGGCCGGCCTCGCCCGCGGCTGCCACGTGCTGAGCGAGAAGCCGATGGCTGACAGCCTGGACGCCGCGCGCGAGCTGGTGGTCGCCGCCAAGGCGGCCGGGCGGGTGCATGCGGTGGTGCAGAACCGGCGCTATCATCCCGGCGTGCGCCGGCTGCAGCGGGCGGCCGCGAGCGGCCTGATCGGCGACATCACCGGCGTGCATTGCGACTTCTTCGTCGCGCCGCATTTCGGCGGCTTCCGCGAGGAGATGCAGCATGTGCTGCTGCTGGACATGGCGATCCACACCCTGGATGCCGCCCGCCTGGTCGCCGGCCGCCGCCCCCTCGCCGTCTACTGCCATGAGAGCAACCCGGCCGGGTCCTGGTACGCCCATGGCGCCAGCGCCAATGCCATCTTCGAGCTGGAGGGCGGCGCCGTCCTGACCTATCGCGGCAGCTGGTGCGCCGAGGGGCTGCGCACCAGCTGGGAGAGCCAATGGCGCCTGACCGGCACCAGGGGCAGCCTGAGCTGGGACGGGGCCGAGGGTTTTCGGGCCGAGGTGGCGAGCAACCACCGGGACGGGCTGTTCTTCGCGCCCGAGACCATCGAGATGCCGCCCGCGGATCCGGCCGACCGGACCGGCGGCCATCTCGGAATCATCCGCGACGTCGTCGATGCGGTCCGCACGGGCACCGAGCCCGAGACGGTCGGCCACCAGAACTTCCACAGCCTCGCCATGGTCTTCGGCGCGATCGAGAGCGCGCGCCAGGGCCGCCGCGTGGCCATCCAGACGATCGAGGGACCATGACCAGCGCCAAGCCTGCCCGGACCGGGCACCAGGACATCCGCATCGGCACCATGGTGCGCGCCAATGGCGACGACCCGGCCGGCTATGTCCGCCAGATCATCGCCCATGGCTTCGAGAGCATCGAGCCGTTCTTCTGGCAGACCCTGGGCGGCAAGGACGTCCCGCGCCTGGCCGGGCAGATCCGCGAGGCGATCGGCGACAGCGGCGTCACCGTCGGCGCGCTCGGCATGTTCGGCAACCCGCTGGAGGACCAGGCGCAGGACCGCGAGACCCTGGCCGGGTGGGAGACGCTGATCGACAACGCCCATCTGTTCGGCACCGACATCGTCGCCGGCTTCACCGGCCGGGTGCGCGGCAAGCCGCTGGAGGAGAGCCTGCCGCGATTCAAGGAGGTGTTCGGCCGGCTGGCCAGGCGCGCCGCCGACAAGGGCGTGCGCCTGGCCTTCGAGAACTGCCCGATGGAGGGCAGCTGGAAGACCGGCGACTGGAACATCGCCCACAACCCGGCCGCCTGGGAGCTGATGTTCGACGCCCTGCCGGACGACAATCTCGGCCTGGAATGGGAGCCGTGCCACCAGCTGTACTACCTGATCGACCCGGTGCCGCAGATCCGGCGCTGGGCGCCGAAGATCTTCCACGTCCACGGCAAGGACGCGACGGTGCGCTGGGACGTGGTCAAGGAGCACGGCGTGCACGGCCGCGTGCCTTTCGCCTTCCACCGCACCCCCGGCTTCGGCGACACCGACTGGACCCGGGTGATCACCGAGCTGCGGCTGGGCGGCTTCCGCGGTTCGATCGACATCGAGGGCTGGCACGACCCGGTCTATCGCGGCGACCTGGAGATGACCGGCCAGGTCGAGGGCCTGCGCTACCTGCAGCGCTGCCGCGGCGGGGAGTTCATCGCCAATCCGCAATAGAACAACCAACACAGTGGAGGAAGCTCATGTCCAGGACCCTGCGACTTCTGTTGGGAACCGCCGCCCTTCTCGCCTCCACCGCCCTGGCCCGGGCCGAGCCGGTGACGCTGGAGGTCTGGACCCATGACGACGAGGGCGAGTTCACCTATGTGCTGGCCAAGGAGTTCGCGGCCCAGCACCCCGACATCACGGTCAACATCAAGCACGTCAACTTCGCCGACGTGGTGAACGACGCGATGCGATCCTATGCCGCCGGATCGGCTCCCGACGTGATCGGCATCGACAACCCGGAGACCGCGATGTTCGCAGCGCGCGGGGTGCTCTTGGACCTGTCGCCCTATGTCGAGCAGTCGCAGGTGATCAAGGCCGACGCCTTCTATCCCGGCCCGCGCAACTCCTCGATCTGGGACGGCAAGCTCTACGCCATCCCGCGCGCCTCCAACACCCTGGCCCTCTACTACAACGCCGACATGTTCAAGGCGGCCGGGCTCGATCCCGAGAAGCCGCCGCAGACCTGGGACGAGCTGTATCAGGCGTCGAAGACGCTGACCAACCCGGCCAAGAACGTCTACGGCCTCGCCTTTTCCGCCATCGGCACCGAGGAGGGCACCTTCCAGTTCCTGCCCTTCATCCAGAGCGCCGGCGCCGACTACGACAGCGTCGGGTCGGACGGTGCGGTGCGGGCGCTGGAGTTCTGGCAGAAGCTGCTGGACGAGAAGCTGGCCTCGCCCGACACGCTGATCCGCGGCCAGCATGATTCATCCGGCACCTTCAACGCCGGCAGCGCCGCGATGGTCATCTCCGGCCCGTGGGAGCTGCCGTTCATGGCCAAGGAGGCCAAGTTCGACTATCGCGTGGCACTGTTCCCGGTCGAGAAGCAGGGCAGCCCGCGCGCCTCGGCCCTCGGCGACTTCAACAACGTGATCTTCAAGACCTCCAAGCACCCGAAGGAGGCCTTCATGCTGCTGGAATACATCTATTCGCAGAACCACCGGATCTGGAACGAGTTCGGCCTGCTGCCGCCGGTCCAGGACGCCAAGGTCGACTCGCCGCAATGGCCGAAGGCCTATGCCGTGTTCACCGAGCAGATGCAGTACGCCCGGCCGCGCGGCCCGAACCCGGACTGGCCGAAGATCTCGAAGGCGATCCAGACCGCGATCCAGTCGGCCCTGACGCATCAGAGCGACGCCAAGACGGCGCTGCAGACCGCCCAGGCGACCATCGACCGCGTGCTGAAGAAGTGAGGCGGAGCACCGCCATCGCCGCAACAACGAGTCCCCCCTCCCCTCGCGGGAGGGGGGCAGGGGGAGGGGGTTGTCGATGACGCGCACCCGAACCAGCCAATCGATGACCGACCGTTCGGTCAATTTCCAGCCGGCAGCTCCGGTGGCGCGAGCCCCCTCCCCCTATCCCCCTCCCGCGGGGGGAGGGGGGACTAGAGAAGCTTCCCGCCGCCCCGCCCTCGCCCGCCTCCCCCTGTTCCGCACCCTGCGGGACGGCAGCGGCTTCGACGTGGTGCTGGTGCTGTGCGCGGTCGGATACCTGCTGGTCTTCGCCGCCTTCCCGCTGGTCTACACGCTGGTGATGTCGCTGCAGCAGGTGGACATGTTCTCGCTGGCCTCCTTCGACCGGCCCTTCGCCGGGCTGGACAACTACCGCGACGTGTTCGCGCGGCCGGAGGCGCTGCAGATCCTGAAGAACACGGTGATCTTCGTCGTGCTGTCGATCACCTTCCAGCTGAGCATCGGCTTCGGCCTGGCGCTGTTCTTCCAGCAGCCCTTCCCCGGCGCGACCTATATCCGCGGCGTGTTCCTGGCCGGCTGGATCATGCCGGCGCTGGTGGTCGGCGCGATCTGGAAATGGATCCTCGCCGGCGATTTCGGCGTGCTGAACTACGCTTTGACCAGCCTGCACCTGACCGAGGGCAAGATCTTCTGGCTGTCGGACCCGGACGTGGCCCTGTTCGCGGTGATCATCGCCAACATCTGGCTGGGCATCCCGTTCAACATGATCCTGCTGTCGGTCGGCCTCGCGGCGATCCCGCGCGACTTGTACGAGGCGGCGGAGATCGACGGCGCCCGGGCCGGCCGGCGCTTCCTGCACATCACTCTGCCGATGATGCGATCGACCCTGGGCGCCGTGGTGTCGCTGGGGATCATCTTCACGCTGCAGCAGTTCGACCTGATCGCGGCCATGACCAAGGGCGGCCCGGCCAACGCGTCGAACGTCGCCCAGTACTGGTCCTGGCAGATGTCCTTCGAAACCTATGAGATCTCGGCCGGCAGCGTCGTTGCCGTGCTGATGATCGCGCTGGTGATCCTGGTCGCCGCGCTCTATGTCCGCTCGACCGAGCGGGAGCACGCGGCATGAAGCCGGCAAAGCCCTTCATCCTGCTGGGCTTCGCCCTGCTGTTCGCCGCGATCTACCTGTTCCCGCTGTACTGGATGTATGTCACGGCACTGAAGTCGGGCAGCGAGATCTTCGCCTTCCCGCCGAGCTTCTGGCCCACCGACCCGCAATGGCAGTTCGGCCGGATCTTCGCCGAGCATGCGATGGACCGGTACCTGTGGAACTCGCTGCTGATCGCGATCGGCACCACGGTGCTGGCGACGCTGATCGGCACCGGCGCCGCCTATGCCCTGTCGCGGCACCGCAACGCCTGGACCGCGGTGGCGCTGTTCCTGGTGCTGATGCTGCAGGTGCTGCCGCCGTCGCTGATGGTGACGCCGATCTTCGTCGCCTTCAGCCAGATCGGCCTGCTGGAAACGCCCCGCGCCGCGGTGGTGCTGGCGCAGACCGCCAAGGTGCTGCCGCTCTACATCGTGCTGTGCCGGTCGACCTTCCTGCAGGTGCCGCGCGAGCTGGAGGATGCCGCGCGGGTCGACGGCGCCTCGCGCATCGGCGCCTTCCTGCGCATCATGATCCCCCTCGCCCGCAACGGCATCCTGGTGGTGTCGGTGCTGATCTTCCTGCAGTCCTTCGGGGAGTACGTCTATTCGCGGTCGCTGATCGCGGCGGAGACCCTGCAGACCGCGACGGTCGGCCTGTCCTCCTTCATGGGCCCGAACACCAATGACTGGGGCGGGATCATGACCTATGCCGCGATCTATGTGACGCCGATCCTGATCGTCTTCGCCCTGCTGCAGCGCCGGATCGTCAGCGGGCTGACGGCCGGGGCGCTGAAGTAGGGGTCAGTACCCGCCGCCCTTGGTCCCCTTCCCAGCGCCCTCGCGGTAGGCCTTGTGGGCCGCGACCGAATCCGAGGCCGCCTGGCGCAGATAGGGCACGTCGCCGCCGCCGGTGACCATGCGGTAGCCGCGGTCGAACAGCTCTGCCCAGGTCGAGGCGCTGCTGGGCACGGTGCCGAGCGGCGTGCCGGTCGGCCGCACCGCATCCTCGATCTGCCTGACCAGGTCCTGCACCCGCGGGTCGTGCAACTGTTCGAGCAGGCCGATCGAGCCGCCGAGGTCGTTGACGCCGATGAACACCATGTCGATGCCGTCGACCTGGGCGATCGCAGCGGCCTCCGGCACCGCGTCCTTGGATTCGATCTGGGCCAGCAGCAGCAGGTTGTCGTTGGCCTTGCGCATGTAGTCCGGCTCGAAGCCATAGGTCGAGGCGCGCACCGCGCCGGCGGCATAGCCGCGGCGGCCGGCCGGCGGATAGCGGCAGCCGCGGACCAGCGCCTCGGCCTCGGCCGCGCTCTCGATCATCGGCACCATCAGGCTGTCGGCGCCTGCATCCAGCACGCGCTTGAGCCAGACCGGGTCATGCGCCGGCACCCGCACCACCGCCGGGGTGTCCGACGCCTGCACCGCACGCAGCAGGCCGATGGTGTCATCGATGCCGCCGGGCCCGTGCTCGGTGTCCAGGATGACGAAGTCGAAGCCGGCATGGGCCATGATCTCCGCCACCGTGGGCGAGCCGCTGCCGACCCAGGCGCCGAACAGCTGGTCGCCGCGGCGCAGCCTTCCTTCAACCGGTTGGGGCGAAACATGTCCGGGTTTCCTCCTTGCGTTGGCCGAGTGTAGGACCGCCGCATCATGTCGGACAATAACCCCCGTGCTTTTTGCGCATTCGCGGCGGGTTTCGAAAACCGGCGGCGATCCCTATATTCTGCCCGCCATGAACTCACTCGGTTTCGACAAGCCCCCGGCCGCGACGCGCGTCGTGGTCGCCATGTCCGGCGGCGTGGACAGCTCCGTCGTCGCGGCCCAGCTTGCCGAGCAGGGTTACGACGTCGTCGGCATCACGCTGCAGCTGTACGACCACGGCATCGCCATCCAGAGGAAGGGCGCCTGCTGCGCCGGGGCCGACATTTACGACGCCCGCACCGTGGCCGACCGCATCGGCTTCCCGCATTACGTGCTGGACTATGAGAGCCGCTTCGGCCAGGCGGTGATGGATGATTTCGCCGACAGCTATCTGCGCGGCGAGACGCCGATCCCCTGCATCCGCTGCAACCAGAAGGTCAAGTTCCGCGACCTGATGGAGACCGCGCGCGATCTCGGCGCCGACTGCCTGGCCACCGGCCATTATGTCCGCCGGGTCGAGGGGCCGCAGGGGCCGGAGCTGCACCGCGCCGTCGATGCCGGCAAGGACCAGAGCTACTTCCTGTTCGCGACGACGGCGGAGCAGCTGGCCTTCCTGCGCTTCCCGCTGGGCGGCAACGCCAAGGCCGCGACCCGGGCCGAGGCGGTGCGGCTGGGTCTGGTCGTCGCCGACAAGCCGGACAGCCAGGACATCTGTTTCGTGCCCGAGGGCCGCTACGGCGAGGTGGTGGCGCGGTTGCGCCCCGGCGCGGTCGGGCCCGGCGAGATCGTGCATCTCGACGGCACGGTGCTGGGCAGCCACCAGGGCATCGTCCACTACACCATCGGCCAGCGGAAGGGCCTGGGCATCGGCGGCCGCAGGTCCAACGACGAGCCGCTCTACGTCGTCCGGCTCGACCCCGAGGCGAAGCGCGTCATCGTCGGCCCCTGGTCGGCGCTGGCCCGGCACAGCGTGGCCCTGACCGAGCTGAACTGGCTGGATGCGGCCCCCGGCCCGGAAGGCCGCACGGTCGAGGCCAAGCTGCGCTCGGCCCAGGCGCCGGTGCCGGCGACGGTGCGGCTGACCGGCCCGGATGCGGCGGTGCTGGAGCTGCACGCGCCGCAGCACGGGGTGGCGCCGGGACAGGCCGCCGTGCTTTATGACGGCGACCGGGTGCTCGGCGGCGGCTTCATCGCCCGGGCCGAGCGCGCCGCCGCCTGACCTCAGAGATAAGCGGACAGAAAGGACACTTTGCCCATGTCGCTCGACGCCCTCGCCGAAGCCGTGCGCGGCCGCGCTGCCGGCGGCCCCGCGCTCGACGCCCGCGTCAAGTTCGACCTCGGCACCGACGGCTTCATCGTGCTCGACGGCACCGGACCGGCCCCCGCCGTGTCGATCGGCGACGCCCCGGCCGACGTGACCCTGACCATGAAGTCGGAGACGCTGCGGCGGATGGTCGACGGCTCGTTGAGCCCGACCATGGCCTACATGACCGGCAAGATCAAAGCCAACGGCTCTCTCACCGTCGGCATGAAGCTGGCCGCGCTCCTCGACGACTGAGGCCCACGACACTTCGACGGAAACCGCAGCGTCGGCGCGCGACATGCGCCCGCGCGCGGGGCATGGTCGGGCCACCCACCGAGGAGGCCCCCATGTCCGCATCCGCCGCCGAGCGCCCGCCCGTCACCGACTATCTGCTGCTGGTGCTGCTCGCCACCCTCTGGGGCGCCTCCTACAGCTTCATCAAGCTCGGCGTCGCCACCATCCCGCCGGTGACGCTGATCGCGGCCCGCACCGTGATCGCCGGCGGCATCCTGCTGCTGGTGCTGCGGCTGCGCGGCATCCGCATGCCGATGGATAGCCGGACCTGGCGGCTGTTCGCCGTGCAGGCGCTGGTCAACAGCACCATCCCCTTCGTTCTGATCGCCTGGGCCGAGACCCGGGTCGATGCCGGGCTGGCGGCGATCCTGAACTCGACCTCGCCGATCTTCACCTTCCTGTTCACCTGGGCGGTGACCCGGCACGAGGCGGTGACCGGCCGCAAGATGTTCGGCATCGCCGCCGGGATCGCCGGGATCACCCTGGTGATCGGCCTCGACGCCCTGTCCGGCGCCGGGCAGGCGCTGCTGCCGCAGCTGGCGATCGTCGCCGCCACGGTGTGCTACGGCATCGCCGCCATCTTCGGCCGCAACTTCAAGGGGCTGGACCCGATGGTGCCGGCCGCCGGGTCGATGCTGTCCGGCGCCGCCATGCTGATCCCGCTCAGCCTCGTGCTGGACCGGCCCTGGACTCTGGACCCATCCGCCAGCTCGCTCGGGGCGCTGGCCGGGCTGGCCGTGGTCTCGACCGCCCTGGCCTTCGTCCTCTACTTCCGGCTGATCGCCTCGCTCGGCTCGGTCGCCACCATGGCGCAGGCCTATCTGCGGGTGCCGGTCGGGGTGGCGATCGGCGTCCTGGCGCTGGGCGAGACCCCGGCCCCGACCGCGCTGTACGGCCTGGTGCTGGTTGTGATCGGCGTCGCCGCCATGACCTTGCCGAAGCGGGTGCGGACGGCGCAGGCGGCATAAGCCGGGCTGGATGCCGAACGTCTTCGCAAATTGCCTCTCCCGCACGCGGGAGAGGTAACATCCTACCGTCCTGCGCGACCGGGTGACCCGATCCGGCCTGAGCGTTCTGGTCAGCTTGCGGGGGTGCCCGCGACCACCGCGGTCGGGTCCTTGACCTGCAGCACCCGGGCGGCGACCGCCTTGACCTGGGCCGGCGTCACCGCCCCGATCAGGCCGGGATACTGGTCGATGAAGTCGCGGCCGCGGCCGGCGAGCTGCAGCGACAGCACATAGGCGGCCAGGCTGTCATGCGAGGCGAAGCCCAGCGGGTAGCTGCCGATCAGGTAGCTTTTCGCCTCGGCCACCTCCTGATCGGTCGGGCCGTCCTTCGCCAGCCGCGCGATCTCGTCCTGGATCACCGACAGGCTCTCGCCCGCCTTGTCCACCCGGGTGCCGGCGGTGATCAGCAGCAGCCCGGCGTGCCGGAGCTGGATGGTGTCGCTGTCGACCGAATAGGCCAAGCCGCGCTGCTCGCGCACCGCACGGTAGAGGCGCGAGGTGAAGGTCGAGCCACCGAGGATGTGGTTCATCACGATCGCCGGGAAATAGTCGGGATCGTCGCGCCGCGGCGAGGGGAAGCCGAGCTGGATCGACGCCTGCGACACCGCCATCGGCACCGTCTCGGTGCCCTTGGCGGCGATTTCGATCTCCGGCACCGGCGTGCGGTCGCCCTGGGCCGGCAGGCCGCCGAAGATGCGGTCCAGCGCCGACCCCAGCGTGGCGGCGTCGATGTCGCCGACCACGGCCAGGCGCAGCCCGTCGCGCGCGAACAGGCGGCGGCGCAGATCCTGCAGGTCGGCCGTGCCGATGGCGGCGACGCTGTCCTTGGTGCCGATCGACGGCCGGCCATAGGGATGGCCGGGGAAGGCGGCGGCGGACCAGCGGTCGTCGGCGATGGTGCCGGGGTCGTTCTCCTGGAAGTTCAGATCGGCCATGCGGCCGGCCTTGATCCGGTCGAGGTCGCCCTGCGCCAGAAGCGGCTCGGCCAGGGCCAGGCGCAGCAGCTCGAAAGCGGCCTCGCGCTCGGTGGTCAGTGTCTTCAGCTTGCCGCCGCTGTAGTCCTGCGAGGTCGAGAAGCCGAGCTGGATCGAGCGGTCGGCCAGCGCGGTCTTGAAGCCGGGCGCGTCATAGGGCCCAGCCCCCTCGGTCAGCATCTCGCCCAGCAGCGAGGCCAGCCCGGCCTTGCCGTCCGGGTCCTGGGCGGCGCCGCCGTCGAAGGAGAAGGACATGGTGACCGCGGGCACGGTGTGGTCCTCGACCAGCCAGGCCTCGATGCCGCCGGGGCTGACCACGCGGTCGATCGTGGTGGCGGCGGCGGGCAGCGTGGCGGCGGCGAGCAGCAGGCCGGCCAGGGCGGCGCGCAGCGGGGAAAGCATGAGCTTCATCGGTGTCGTCCTCGCGCGGTCAGGGCTGCTTGGCCTGGGTCGCATCCGCCGGCCGGGTCAGGAGCCCGGTGACGGAGCGCGGCGGCTGCAGGTAGGTCTGCGCAGCCTGCTGCACATCCGCAGCCTTGACCGCGGCGATGCGGCCCGGCCAGCCCTGCACGTCGGCGACGCTGCGGCCCAGCGCCGCCGCCTCGCCGAAGACCCGGGCCAGCGCCCCCGGATCGTCCTGGCCGTAGATCGCGCCGGCCAGCAGGCGGCGCTTGGCCCGCGCCAGCTCCTCCTCCGGCACCGCCTCGTCGCGCACGCCGGCCAGCACCGCGTCCATCGCCGCCTCGAGATCCGGCAGCGCCACGTCGCCGCGCGGCACGGCGTAGACGGCGAAGGGGCTGTAGTCGAGCGCGTCCGGGTCATAGCCGGCGCCGGCCATGGCCGCCTTGCCCTGCTCGGTGACCAAGGCGCGGTAGAGGCGGCCGGTCTCGCCCGACAGCACCGCCGCCAAGACCTGCAGCGCCGCGGCCTCGCCCGGCGCCGCGGTGACCACCGACGGGGCCAGGTAGTTGCGGCGCAGATAGGGCTGGCCGGCGCGGGCGTCGGTCAGATCCAGCCGGCGCGGCGCCGGCGGTTGCGGCTCCTGCGGCCGCACGCGCGGCGGCGGCTCGGCCCGGCGCTTGACCGGCCCGTAGATCTCCTCGGCCTGCGCCTTCACCACGGCGGGGTCGACATCGCCGGCGATCACCACCGTGGCGTTGTTCGGCGTGTAGAAGCGGTCGTAGAAGGCGATCGCGGTCTCGCGCCGCAGAGCCTCGATCTCCGACGGCCAGCCGATCACCGGCGCGCGGTAGGGGTGGTTGAGGTAGAGCACGGCGTTCATCGCCTCGCCGAGGCGGGACGACGGCTCGTTCTCGATCCGCATCCGCCGTTCCTCCAGCACCACGTCGCGCTCGGCGTTGACCCGCTTCTCCTCGAGCACGAGGTTCTGCATCCGGTCGGCCTCGTAGCGCATCACCAGGGCCAAGTTCTCTTTGGCCACGGACTGGTAGTAGGCGGTGTAGTCGGCAGTGGTGAAGGCGTTCTCGACCCCGCCGATCGCCGCCAGCTCCTGCGAGTAGCCCTGCGGATGCGACGTGGTGCCGTGGAACATCAGGTGTTCCAGGAAATGGGCGATGCCGGACTGGCCCGGCGCCTCGTCGGCGGAGCCGACGCGGTACCACACCATCTGCGTCACCACCGGGGCGGTGCCGGCCGCGATGACGATGAACTGCAGCCCGTTCTCGAGGGTGAAGCTCTGGGCCTGCGGCGCGATCCGCAGATCGTCCGGCAGCGGCGCCGGCGCCGCCAGCGGCGGGGCGGCTGTCGGTGCAGCAGGGGGCGCGGCCTGCTGGGCGAAGGACGGCGCGGCGACGGCGGCGCTCACCACGAGGGCGGCGGCAATCCGGCGGACGGAGTGGGGCATCGCGGTCATGCCTCTAGGTAACGGAAGCACGGCCGCCGCCGCAAGCCGCGGCGGCGTTCTGCGACACTGTCCCGGGCGGCTTGACAGGGGCGGCGGCGGGCGCGTATACGCTCGGCCCCGATGGCTGGGTAGCTCAGTGGTAGAGCAGGGGAATCATAATCCCTTGGTCGGGGGTTCAAATCCCTCCCCAGCTACCATCGAATTTCCTGAACGTTCCTGCGAACTTCCGCGGCGGGACAAGGGCTTGCAAGGCGGAGAGACCGATCCCGGTTCTCCGCCTTTTTCGTTCGCTGCCTCGGCCCGGGGCAGGAGCGCGGCAAGCGCGAAGAAGGAGTAGACCCTACCCTCCGTCGGTGGGCTGGTGCGATCTCCCGGCCAGCCTGCTGCCGCCGGAAGGTGATCTATGCCGAGGACGGCCGCAGGCCTAGGCTTTCCCCAGGAGTGAGGTGAGCCGGCGTTCCCCCGCCAACAGGCCCTCAGATCCCCACACGGGACCGGACAGGGCGCCTCGCCCTCCAAGGGGGCAGCCTGTCCGGTCCTGTGACCATTCCGCCAAGGCCAGCCGGGCTCCCTCCAACGCTGTAGCCGGCATATCCGGATGGTCGCCTGGGTCGAGGCAGGCCGGTCACCTACCCTTGCCTCGGGGAATGGCGGCTGCGCCGCAACACGGCTGCCAAGCCCCCGCATGGGGCCGGGCGGATCGCCAATCGGGAGGGATGAGGCGTCCGTCCGGTCCCATGTTGCATCCCGCGCTGCCTGTTTCACGCCCATTGCCTCCGACAGAGCAGGCCGTGACGCCGGGGACTACCCCACGGCGGAAAGCCGCAGCGTCGTCTCCCCGCCCTTCATTTTCGCGGCCTGCGCCGCGGCTGAGCCCGAACCGCGATCAGGCCGGCAGCAGCGGGGCGACCCGCTCCTGGATCGCCGCCACCGCCTCCTGCGGCGATTTGCGGCCGAGCACCGCCAGCTGGACCTCCTCGAGGAAGGTGGCCTGGGCACGCACCGCCTCGGGGAAGGCCGGGAAGGCCGGCCGGGCCTTGGCCAGGGCCGCCGCCTCGATCTTCGCCAGGGGCTGCGCCGCGGCGAAGCCGGCATCGGCATAGGTCGAGACGCGGACCGGGCCGTTGCCGTTGCGCGCCGCCCCGAGCGTGACCGCCTTGCTTGAGACCGCCTTGATGAAGCTCCAGGACAGCGCCTTGTCGGTCGAGTTCGCCGGAATCGCCATGGCCCAGGATTCGACCACCGCCGCCATCTCGACATCGGCGGGGAGCGCCGAGGATCCGGGGAACGCGACCGCCTTGATCTTGCCGGGGACCGAGGACTGCTCGGGGTTGTTGAGCTGGGCGAAGCGGGCGAAGGGCAGCACGCCGAAAGCGGCGCGGCCCTGCTGCAGCCAGGTCACCATGTCGTCGTTGCGGGTGTTGGCGTAGCTGCGCGGCAGCGCGCCGGCCTGGAACAGGTCGGCCAGCACCGCCAGCCCCTTCTCCATCGCCGCCGGGTCGGGCAGGAGCTTGCGGTCGGTGCTGATGAAGTCGCCGCCGAAGGCGCGGGCGAACATCACCGGGAACACCGCGAGGTCGCTGGCCAGGATCATCCCGACCACCCGGTTTCCGGCGGCGGAGGTAAAGGTCAGCTTCTTCGCCTGCCCGACCAGTTCCTCGAGCGTCGCGGGCGGGGCGCTGAAGCCGGCCTCCTCCAGCAGCGCCTCGTTGTAGAACAGGGCCTGGGTGGCGTGCCGCACCGGAATGCCCACCAGCTTGCCGTCGACGGTCACGGCGCGGCGCAGGCCGGGGGCGATGTCGTCGATATCCTCGATCGGGTCGGACGCCTGGAAGGTGTCGAGCGGCTCGAACAGCCCGGCGATCTGCGGCGTCACCCGGTTGTCGATGACGTAGCCGACATTGAAGCCGGTCTGGCCCAGGCTGGCCTCGCGGAACAGCCGGTCCTGCAGCGGATTGCTGTCGAGGGTGGTCCAGGCGATCTCCGCCCCTGCCGCCTGGCGCCATGGGGCGATGACGTCGCCGGCCGTGCCCTTGGTCAGCACGTTCTGATGCACCAGATGCGACAGCACGTTCAGTGTCTTGGCCTGGGCCGAGGCGGTCCGGCCCAGCGCCATGGCGGCGGCGCCGGCCACGGTGCCGGCCAGCAGGTTTCGCCTCGTCAGCTGCGTCTTCATGTGTTCCTCCCTGTCTCGTTCATCCCTTGGTCGCGCCGGCGGTGAGGCCGGCGACCAGGAACCGGTTCATGGCGATCACGAACAACAGCACCGGCAGCAGCTGGATCGTGGCCGCGGCGAACAGCACGCCCCAGTCGACGCCGTCGACCGAGCTGATCATCTCCGACAGAACGAAGGGCGCGGTCTTGGCCCGGGTGGCGGTGAAGATGAAGGCGAACAGGAACTCGTTCCAGGCGAACACCACCACGAAGACGGCGACCGCCAGCATGCCCGGCGCCGCCAGCGGCAGCACGATCCGGCGCAGCACGGTGAGGCGCCCGGCTCCGTCGATCACCGCGGCCTCGTCCAGCTCGCGCGGCACCTGGTCGATGAAGGTGCGCATCAGGATCGTGCCCAGCGACACGAAGAAGCTCGTGTACAGCAGGATCAGGACCAGATGGGTGTCGTTCAGCCCGAGCAGGTTGACGATCGGGAACAGCGGCAGGGTGACCACGATCGGCGGGATCAGGCGCACGCCGATCAGGAGATAGACCGAGCCGGCGAGGACCCGGCCGCGGTGCCGCGAATAGGCATAGCCGGCGAGCGAGCTGACGGCGACGGCCAGCGCGGCGGAGCCGGCGGTGACGATCAGGCTGTTGACCAGCCCGTCGAAGAAGCTGCCCCAGCGCTGCCAGAGGTGCTGGTAATGCAGCAGCGTCGGCTCGAACAAGAGCTTGGGCGGCACCGCGAAGATGTCTCGGCCCGGCTTGAACGACGACAGGACGATGAAGGCGATCGGGACGATCGACCAGGCGACCACCGCGGCGACGGCGACGGCCTTGCCGGCCTTGACCAGGAGGCGGTCAGCGCGCATCGGCCGCCATCCCCTTGCGCAGCCGCAGGATATAGGCGGTGGCCAGCAGCAGCGAGACCACGACCATGATCCAGGCGGTGGCGGCGGCGGTGCCGAAGGAGTTGTAGCGGAACGCCTCGAGATAGAGGTAGACGGCCACGACCTCCGTGGTCCGCGCCGGCCCGCCCTGGGTCAGCAGCCAGATCTCGGAGAACAGCCGGAAGGCGAAGATGTAGCGAAACAGCATGGCGATCAGGATCGCCGGCGCCAGCAGCGGCAGGGTGACATTGCGGAACAGCTGCAGCGGCGAGGCGCCATCCGCCCGCCCGGCCTCGTACAGGTCCTTCGGGATCGCCAGCCGGGCGGCGTAGAGGATGACGAAGGTGAAGGGCAGGTGCAGCCAGATGGTCAGCAGCCCGACCAGCACCAGCCCGTGCGACGGCACAAACGTCCAGTCCAGCGTCGGCAGGCCGAGATCCAGGAGCGCGTTGGTCACCGGGCCGACATCGGGGTCGAACAGGAAGCGCCACATCGCCGCCGCCGTCACCTCGCTGATCGCATAGGGCGCCAGCACGACGACCAGCAGCAGGCGCCGGGCCGGCAGGCCGCTGGCGAACAGCAGCGCGATGCCAAGGCCGAGCAGCAGCTCGAGATGCACCGCCACCGCCACCACGGCGACGGTGTTGAGCAGCGACCGCCAGAAATAGCCGTCGGACAGCACGTGGAGATAGTTGTCGAAGCCGACGAAGCTCGCCGCCTGGCCGAAGCTGGAAGCCTGAAAGCTGAGCCAGAGCACGAAGGCCGACGGAATCACGATGACGCCCAGCACCAGGACGTGCACCGGCGCGACCAGCGGCAGCGCCCCCGCCAGCCCCTGTCTCAGACGCTTCCAGCGTGCTTGCATTCCGCCTCCCGGGCCGCTTCTTGGTCGGAAACGCCGCCTGCCCCGAGCCCTGGGCGGCGGCGATGTTCGGTGCGGGGCGTCAGGCCGCCGCGGCGAGCGGCACGCGGCCCTCGACGGTGGTGCGATACATCACCCGGCGGTAGCCGGGATAGTCGTTGATCGCCGTGTGCAGCACGAAGGGGTTGTTCCACATGCCCAGCGTGCGCGGCGCCCAGCGCAGGCGGCAGTGGAACTCCGGCCGCGTCGCCCTGGCCATCAGGAAGTCGATCAGCGGCCTGCTCTCCTCCTCGGTCATGCCCTTGAAATGGGTCAGGACGCTGCTGACGAAGACATAGCGCCGCCCTGTGACCGGATGGCCGCAGATCACCGGGTGCTCGACCGCCGCGTTCTCGATCGCCGCGACATCCGCGGTGACGCCGAGCCGCTTCTGCATCGCGTTGATCGCGAACACGCCGCGCCCGCTGTGGATGCCGGTCAGGCCTTCGAGGATCGCGACCAGCCGCGGCGACAGCGATTGGTAGGCCTTCTCCAGGCTGGTGAAGCAGGTGTCGCCGCCGACCGGCGGCACCTCCTCGCCATACAGCATGGTGACCCCGGGCGGCTTCGCCAGCCAGGCCAGGTCCATGTGCCAGTCCTCGCCGATCACCTTGCCGGTGTCGTCGGGCTCGCGCACGAAGCGGACGATGTCGTCGAACCCCTCCATCGGGGTGTGCACAGGGTTGCCGCTGAACGGCCCGAAGCGGCGGGCGACCTGCTGCAGCGTGGCCGGGTCCAGCGCCTGATCGCGCACCGCCAGCACATGGTAGTCGTGCAGGGCGCGCAGCACCTCGGCGAAGCTGTCCTCGGCCGCCGTCCTGAGGTCGACGCCGATGATCTCCGCCCCCAGCGCGCCGGTGAACGGCCGAACCTCGAATTGCGTGAAGCGCTCGTCCCGCATCCCCTGCCCGCCTCCCTCGATGGCCGCGCTCTGTCGACGGCGTGCCACTGACTTACGTGTAAGTAAGTACACGGCTATGGCGGCACCGTCAACGGGTCTGGATGATCAGTTCTGCGGTTCTCCGGCCGCGCTGATCAGGCGGCCGAGCGCCCGGAACAGCAGCTCGATCTCCTCGAACCGGCCGGAATCCTGGGTCATCGGCGGGCAGGACAGCAGGGTGACGCGCAGCACCCGGACGACATCCTCGACATCAGTCCCCGGCCGCAGCTGGCCCGCTTTCGCCGCCTCGCCGACCGCGTGGCGGAGGCAGAGATCGTAGGTCCGGTTGACGCGCTCCAACGCCGCCACCGCCTCTTCGCCGAGCGTCGGCAGGTCGTGGCGCAGCCGCGACAGCGGGCTCCAGACATGGCGGTCCCCATCGCTCTTGTTGAAACGGTCGTAGAAACGGCACAGGTCGTCCAGCTGCATCGCCAGCCGATCGGCGAAGGGGGCGCTGCCGTCCAGCCAGTAGCGCCGGATGCGGGCCTCGGCGTTCGCGGCGATGTCCTCGATCAGCTCCCGCATCAGCTGCTGCTTGCTGCCGAAGTGATGGTGGATGTTGGCGCGCGTGGTGCCGATCGCGGCGGCGATGTCGCCGAAGCTGAAGCCTTCATGTCCCCGCAGGACATAAAGCTCGGCGGCGACCGCCTTGATGCGGTCGCGCGTGCCGCCGGCGGCGTCACCGCTGTCCTGACGTGCCATGTCGTGCGCCCCCTGTTCGACTGTCTCCGGGGCGTTGTGAGGCAAACCGCACGGCTTTGTACAGCCGGCGTCGCAGACGCGCGGCGGTCAGCCCGGGCTGTGCCCGGCCAGGCGCGGCAGCAGGCGGGCCCAGCCGACCAGGCCGTCGCGGAACCGCTCCAGCCGGAAGAACTCGTTCGGCGAGTGGTAGTCCTCGTCGGCGGTCGAGAAGCTGAAGAACACCGTCTCGATCCCCAGCACGCGGCGGAACACGCCGCCGATCGGGATGGTCGCGCCCATCGCCACCCGCAGCGGCGGCTGGCCGAACAGCTCACCCAGCACCCCCTCGGTCAGCGCCAGCACCGGGTGGTCGGCCGGCAGGGCGAAGGCCGGCGAGCCCGGGCCGTGGCGGCGGATCTCCAGGCGATAGCCGGCCGGGGCATGCCGGCGCAGATGTGCCTCGATCGCGGCGAAGACCCGCTCCGGATCCTGGCCGGCGACCAGGCGGCAGGAGATCTTGGCCCCTGCCTTGGCCGGGATCACCGTCTTGGTGCCGGGGCCGCCATAGCCGCCGGTGATGCCGTTCAGCTCCAGCGTCGGCTTCAGCCATTGCCGCACCAGCAGCTCCTCGGCCGAGGGCATCGGCTGCGGCGCCGCCGCGCCGATCGCCGCGAAATAGCCCTGCGGGTCGAAGCCGGAGGCCTGGATCGCCTCGATCAGCTTCGGATCGGGCGGGGTGATGCCGTCATCGAAGCCGGCGACCGCGACCTCGCCGGCCTCGTCATGCAGAGTCGCCAGCAGCCGGGCCAGGGCCGGCAGCGGGTTGGGCGCGCTGCCGCCATGCCGGCCGGAATGCAGGTCCTTGCCGGCGCCGTGCAGCTCCAGCTCCAGCGCCAGCATGCCGCGGCTGGCGACGGTGACGGTCGGCAGATCGGGCCGCCACATCGCCCCGTCGGCCGACAGCACCACATCGGCCGCCAGCCGCTTTGCCTCCGCCTCGACCAGCGCCTCGAGATGGGCGCTGCCGCATTCCTCCTCGCCCTCGAACAGGAATTTCAGGTTGACCGGCAGGCTGCCGTCGCGCTCCAGGAAGGCCTCGGCCACCAGGATCGGGATCAGCGACGGCCCCTTGTCGTCTGAGGCGCCGCGGGCGTAGAGGCGGCCGTCGCGGATCTCGGGCGCGAAGGGCGGGGAGGTCCACAGATCCACCGGGTCAGGCGGCTGCACGTCGTAATGGCCGTAGACCAGCACGGTCGGCGCGCCCGGGGCGTGGCACCATTCCGCCACGACCGCCGGATGGCCCTCGGTCGGCAGGATCTCGACCCGCTCCAGCCCCGCCCGGGCCATTCGGTCGGCGACGAAGCGGGCCGCCCGCTCGACCTCCGGCTTGTAGGTGGGATCGGTGCTGACGCTCGGGATCGAGCAGTACTGCTTCAGCTCCTCGACGGACCGTTCGAACCGGTCCAGCAGCAGGGTTTCGACCGTGCTCATTTGCCTCCGTCCACGCTCAGCACCTGGCCGCTGATCCAGCCGGCCGAATCGGAGGCGAAGAACAGCACGGCATTGGCGATGTCGTCGACCGTTCCGAGCCGCCGCAGCGCGATCGACCCCATCAGCCGGGCCTGGCCCGCCTCGCCCATCGCCTCCCATTGCCGCTCGGTCGTCGGGTTGGAGCGGACGAAGCCGGGCGCGACATTGTTCACGGTGATGCCCCAAGCCCCCAGCTCATGCGCCAGCTGCCGGGTCAGGCCGATCTGCCCGGCCTTGGCGCTGGCATAGGCCTGGATCCCGGTCAGGCTGACGCCGAGCCCGGCGCCGCTGGAGATGTTGACGATGCGGCCGCCGCCGCGGCGCTTCATGCCCGGCGCCACCGCCTGGGCGCACCAGAACGCGCCGGACAGGTTGACGTCGAAGATCGCCTGCCAGGCCTCGGGCCCGATCTCCTCGATCGGCCGGCCGACCTGGCCGAGCACGCCGCCGGCATTGTTGACCAGCACGTCCACGGCGCCTGAAGCCGCCTCGGCCTCGGCCACCAGCGCCTGCACCGCGGCGCGGTCGGTGACGTCGACGGCGCGCACCGCCCCCTGCGCCCCGATCAGCCGCCCGGTCTCGGCCAGCTCCCCCGCCAGCAAGTCGCAGGCCCAGACCGCCGCGCCGCGTCCGGCGAAGGCGGCGGCGATGGCCCGGCCGAAGCCATGGGCGGCGCCGGTCACGATGACTGTCCGGCCGGTGAAATCCTGGGTCATGAGACGCCCCCTGTAGATTGGGTTCGCGGTAGCGAACCCAACATGGCGCGACGAGAACGGCGTTGGGTTCGCTAACGCGAACCCAACGAATCAGGCCGAGACGGCCTCCAACTCGTCCAGCAGGGCCAGCGCCATCTCGCGCCGCCCGGCCTCGATGTCGTGCACCAGCGCGATCAGCCGCGCCGTGATCGGCGTCGGCACGCCGTGCTGCGCCCCGATCTCGACGATCGGGCCGAGCTGGGCATCGACCTCGGTCGGCCGGCGGCGCACCGCCAGGTCGCGCCAGATGCCGGAATGGCTTTTCGCCGATTTGCGGTTGTGCGCCACCATGTCATCGAAGGATTTGGTGGTCGCCTCCGCGGGCGCGCCGGGACGGAACGCCGAGGGGTCGAAGCCGTCGAAGGCCTCCGGCCGGATCCCAGCCGCCGCGGCCACGGCGCCGACCTCCAGCCCCAGCCGGGTCAGCACCGGCCGGTGGCGCGGCGCCGCCAGCACGTCGGCGATCGAGTCCGGGGTCACGGCCGTGGCGAACAGCAGCGCGCCATAGATCAGCTTGCCCCAGAGATAGCCCCAGATGTTGTCGGTCAGCACCGCCTGCGGCTCGAACCGGCGCAGCAGGCTGTGCAGCTGCTCGATCCGCGGCGTACGCTCGCCGTCCAGCTCGCCGGCCACCACCGCGCCGCGACCGCCATAGAGGATCACGCCGGGCTCGAGGTAGTCGGCGCCGAAATTGACGAAGCAGCCGATCGTCCGGACCTTCTCGATCTTCGCCGCGATCACCCGTTCGTTCAGACCGTTCTGCAGCGAGGCGACATAGCCGCAGCGCGTCAGATGCGGGGCCACGGCCTCGATCGCCCCGGCGGTGTGGTGCGCCTTGACGCAGAGGAAGATGCGCTCGAACACGCCCTCGACCGCGTCCGGCGTCACCGCGCGGGCCGGCACCGTGTATTCGGTGATGGGGCCGGTGATGCGCAGGCCGCGCTGGTTGATCGCGGCGACATGGTCGGCGGCCTGGTCGACGAACAGCACGTCGACCCCGGCGCGCAGCAGGGCGGCGCCCACGGTGCCGCCGATGGCGCCGGCGCCCCAGACCAGGATCGGCGTGATCTCTCTCATGCCCAGGGTCCTTCGAGCAGCGCCCGGGTTTCGGCCACCGCCACGTCCCAGATCGCCTGCATCTCCTCGTCCGTGCGCTGGTAGTAGCCGCCGAAATTGCCGTCGCCGAGATAGCGCCGCACCGCCTCGGGGTCCATCACCCGCATCCGGGCGAAATCGATCATCGGCTTGCGCTGGGTCGGCTGGTCGACCCCGGCCAGCCGGGTCCAGGGGAAGTTCTCCATCCAGGAGGCGTGCGAGGCGACGGCGTCGATCTCCTGCACCTTGGCGAAGGTCTCCGGCGCGTTCCACCAGTTGTGGAACTTCACGGCCGTGCCCGGATGGCCGGTCATCCATTCGGTCGCCACCGACTGGGCCGGCTGGTTGCCGCCATGGCCGTTGACGATCAGGATGCGGCGGAAGCCGGCGCGGTGCAGGCTGTCCAGGATGTCCTGCACCAGCCTTGCATAGGTCTCGACCCGCAGGCTGACCGTGCCGGGATAGGCCAGGAAATACGGGGTGATGCCGTAGGCCACGACCGGGAACACCGGCACGCCCAGCGGCTCCGCCGCCTCGGCCCCGACCCGCTCGCTGAGGATACTGTCGACCGACAGGCTCAAGCCCGCATGCTGCTCGGTGCTGCCCAGCGGCAGCACGGCGCGGTCGTCGCGTTGCAGCCAGGCTTCGACCTGGCTCCAGTTCATCTCGCTGATCTTCACGGCACGGCCTCCTGCGGTTCGGCGACGCCCTCGGCCTCGGGCGAGAGCAATGGGACGATCTGCTGGTCGACATCCACCGGGTCCGGGCTGTGCCGGTACTCGATCGCCCTGACCCCGGGGCGCAGCCGGGGCAGCACGCTTTCGGCGCCGGTCGAGAGGACGACGACATCGGATTGGTCGATCACGGTCTCGAGCGCCGGCGTGCCCAGCGCGGCGCCGGCGACCTGGCGGACATGCGGGGCGAAGCGCTGCACCCCGGATTTCATGATCGGCAGGAAATCGGCGAAGCGCGAGGCGATGCCCAGCCGGGCCAGCGGGTCCAGCCCGGCCAGGGCCCGCCGCGTCTCCTCCGACGGGATGAAACGGATCGCCATCACCCGGCTGTCCGGCAGCAGCGCCGCGGCCTCGCGCTGGCGGTTCGGGAAGGTCACCACCAGCTCGGCCTCCGCCGCCCGGCGGCGCGCCGATTCGTCGCCGCGCAGCTCGTCCATGGTCAGCGGCTGCACCGCCGTGCCGTCCGGCAGCCGGGACTGGATCGCGGCGGCATAGGCGCGGGTGGCGTCGCCGAACAGGCCGAGCATGACCACGGTGCGGGCCGGCCGCCGCGGCCGGCGCTGCATCAGGCGCGCCTGGACCATGCCGGTCAGGTCGGCCGGGGTCAGCCCGATCGCCACGGCGTCGTCGATCAGGTGGTCGAGCCGGCGCTGGATCTCGGCGATCTCGGTGCGCGGCCGCCGCCGCGGCTCGCCGCTCTCGGCGACGAAGCTGCCGCGGCCGCGGCGGGTCTCGATCAGCCCGGCCTCGCGCAGGCCGCGATAGACCAGGGCCACCGTCATCGGCGCCACCGCCAGCGACTCCGCCAGCTCGCGCACCGAGGGCAGCCGCTCGCCCGGGCTCAGCTCGCCGCAGGCGATGCCGTATTCGATCAGGCCCTTGACCTGGAGCCCGAGAGGCACCGGCAGCTCGCGGTCGATCTGCAGCTTCATGGGGCGATGATCTCCTGTATCAACCCACTAGCACACTCATTCGAGCAACAGCAACGCAGTTTCCAGATTTTGGCCAAGACATTGCATTTGTTTCTTTATCGAGCCCTTCTGTCGTCGATTGACTCTCCCGCCGCCCTGGCGTTAGCGTTCTAATACGCCAGAACACATGGCGACCCGGGAGGGGCTTCAATCAACAGTGGAGGTCGCGATGAGGATGCTGCTGAAGGCAGCCGTGGCGGCGGTTTTGCTGGCAGGGACGAGCGCGGGCGCGCTGGCGGTCGAGCGCGGCGGCGAGATGCGGTACGGCCGCTATGCCGACAGCCTGTTCCTGGACCCGGTGCTGAACGACGCCAATGTCGACATCTGGATCCTGACCAATCTCTACGACACGCTGCTGCAGCCATCGGCCGACGGGATGTCGGTGGAGCCGGGCCTGGCTACGGCCTGGACGGTGTCCGATGACGGGATGTCGGTCACCCTGACCCTGCGCGAGGGCACCAAGTTCTCGGACGGCAAGCCGATCACGGCCGAGGACGTGAAATGGTCGCTGGACCGGGCGCGCAACCCGAAGAACGGCATCTGGAATAACCTGATCGCCTCGATCGGCGATATCGTGGTCCAGGACCCGAAGACGGTGGTGCTGAAGCTGCAGCACCCGGACCCGGCGCTGATCGCCGCGCTGTCGACCTTCAACACCGCGATCCTGCCGCAGGCCGCCTTCGAGGCGACGCCGGGCGCCACCGACGACGAGAAGGCGCACGCCTTCGCCGAGCACCCGGTCGGCTCCGGCCCCTTCAAGTTCGACAAGTGGGAGCGCGGGTCGTCGATGCGGATCGTGCGCAATCCCTACTACTGGAAGCAGGGCGAGGACGGAAAGCCGCTGCCCTATCTCGACGCCGTCGATTTCGAGATCATCCCGGACGACGCCACCCGCATCCTGAAGCTGCAATCGGGCGAGCTGGACGGCGCCGAGTTCATCCCCTACGCGCGGGTCGCCGAGCTGAAGGCCGATGCCGACCTGCAGATGCAGCTCTACCCGTCGACCCGGGTGCAGTATATCACTATGAATGTCCGGCCGAAGCTGGCCGACGGCAGCGACAACCCGCTGGCGAACGAGAAGGTGCGGCAGGCGCTGAACTATGCCGTCGACAAGGATGCGATCATCCAGATCGTCACCCATGGCGTCGGCAAGCCGCAGACCTCGTTCATGTCGTCGGCGACGCTGTATCACACCGGCGACACGCCGCTGTATCCGGTCGACCCCGCCAAGGCCAAGCAGTTGCTGCAGGAGGCCGGTTTCGGCGACGGTTTCAGCACCAAGATCATGGCGCTGCCGGGCAACCAGGACCAGCTCGGCATCGGCGCCGCGGTGCAGCAGATGTGGGCGGCGATCGGGGTGAAGCTGGAGATCGAGCAGGTCGACAACGCGACCCTGACCGACCGCTACCGCAAGGGCAACTTCTCGATGCGGATGGCTGCCTGGACCGACGACCTGAACGACCCGAGCGAGATCACCTCCTACTTCGCCTATTCGCCGGTGATCGAGGCGCTGCATTCGGGCTGGAAGAACGACCAGGTCGACAAGCTGTTCGAGGCCTCGCAGAAGGAGAGCGACGCCAAGAAGCGGGCCGACCAATACGCCCAGATCCAGAAGATCTACACCGAGTCCGGTCCGATCCTGTACCTGTATGAGACGCCCTATCCGGTGGCGCTGCGCAAGAACGTGCAGGGTTTCGTCCAGATCCCGCTCGGCAACAATATCTTCGCCGGGGCGTATCTGACGAAGTGATGCGGATGCGTCGATCGAGCCGCCTCATGGCTGAACCTTCCGGTTTCTTGAGTCCCCCCTCCCCTCGCGGGAGGGGGCTAGGGGGCGGGGGTTCGTGCCTCTCGCCCCGATCATCGGGCAAGGAATCGGTTCTCGACACGCTCCAGTCCTGCAACGCCACCCCTCTTCGATCGACAGCCCCCTCCCCCTACCCCCCTCCCGCAAGGGGAGGGGGGACTCGTAAGGGCGGCACTGACAGAGAGCGAGGCCCCGCCGGCTGGCCGCAAGGACAGGAGGCCCGCCGGTGAATCTGAACCACGTGGCCAAGCGGCTGATCCAGCTGGTCCCGACGCTGTTCTTCGTCCTGGTGGTGATCTTCGTGCTGGTCCGGCTGCTGCCCGGCGACCCGACCAGCGCCATGCTCGGTGACAAGGCGACCGATGCCGACGTGGCGCGGCTGAACGCCCAGCTCGGCCTCGACCGGTCGATCCCGATGCAGTTCCTGCTGTTCGTCGAGCGGATCGCCCAGGGCGATCTCGGCACCTCGATCCATCTCAAGGTGCCGGTGATGCGCCTGATCCTGGAGCGGATGCCGGTCACCCTGGCGCTGACCGGCTTTGCCGCCCTGCTGGCCCTGCTGATGGCGGTGCCGCTGGCCTTCGCCGCCGCGATGCGGCGCGGGCGGGCGGCCGACACCGCCATCCGCGGCGCCTTCCAGGTCGGGCTGTCGATGCCGATCTTCTATCTCGGCCTGGTGCTGCTGACCGTGTTCGCCGCCGGGCTGCGCTGGTTCCCGGTCGGCGGCTATGGCGACGACTGGGCCGACCGCGCCTGGCACCTGTTCCTGCCGGCCCTCACCCTGGCGCTGAGCCTGTCCGCCGTGCTGATGCGCAACCTGCGCGCCTCGATCATCGAGGTGCTGGGCGCGGAATATGTCGACTTCGCCCGGTCCAAGGGCCTGGCGCCGCGGCTGGTGCTGGGCCGGCACGTGCTGCGCAACGCCCTGATCTCGACCGTCACCCTGTTTGGCCTGTCGGTCGGCACGCTGATCGGCGGCGCCGTGATCACCGAGACGGTGTTCGCCATCCCCGGCGCCGGCCGGCTGATGATCGACAGCATCTATGGCCGCGACTACCCCGTGGTGCAGGGCCTGACCCTGGCGATGGCGGTGCTGGTGTCGTTGGTGTTCCTGGCGACCGACCTGGTGCAGGCGGCGCTCGACCCGCGGGTGAAGTCGTGACCGCGGTCGGCCTGGCCCCGGCCCGCGCCCGGCGGCGTCCCTCCGCAGCCCTGATTGCCGGCCTGCTGATCGTCGGGGCCAGCCTGATCCTGGCGATCGCGCCCCACCTCGTGGCGCCCTACGACCCCACCGCCTTCGACTATCGCGCCCTGCTGCAGCCGCCGGGCCGGGCCCACCCCTTCGGCACCGACAATTTCGGCCGCGACATCCTGAGCCGGGTGATCTGGGCCTATCGCCTGGACATGCAGATCGCGTTGTTCACCACCCTGTTCCCGGTGGTCTTCGGCACCGCGGTCGGGGCGCTGGTCGGCTATTACGGCGGGATCTGGGAGCCGATCTTCGGCCGCATCGTCGATGTGGTCATCACCTTCCCCTTCCTGGTGCTGGTGATCGCCATCGTCGCCGTGCTGGGGCCCGGGCTGTTCAACATGTACATCGCGGTCGGCGCCGTCGGCTGGGTGTTCTACGCCCGGCTGATCGCCGCCGAGATCAAGGTGCAGAACCGGCTGGACTATGCCGCCGCCGGCAAGGTGATGGGCTATGGCGATGCCCGCATCATCCTGCGCCACCTGCTGCCCAACACCCTCTCGCCGGTGCTGGTGTACTGGATGACCGACATGGCGCTCTCGATCCTGCTGGGCGCGAGCCTCGGCTATCTCGGCCTCGGCGCCCAGCCGCCCGCCGCGGAATGGGGCCTGTTGATCGCCGACGGCAAGAACTTCATGTCCCAGGCCTGGTGGATCACCATCTTCCCCGGCGTCGCCATCGTCCTCACCGGCTTCGGCTTCAGCCTGCTGGGCGACGGCGTCGCCGACCTGCTGCGGCCTGAGTCATGACTGACACGGTGCTGTCGATCCGCGGCCTGACCGCGACCTTTCCGGCCAGCGGGGGCGAGGCTGCGGCGGTCGCCGGGGTCGACCTGGATTTGCGCGCCGGCGAGGTGCTGGGGCTGGTCGGCGAATCCGGCTCGGGGAAGAGCGTCACCCTGCGCGCCGTGCTGGGGCTGGTGCGGCCGCCCGGCCGGGTCGGCGGCCAGGTGCTGTGGCAGGGCCGCGACCTGATGGCGTTGCCGGAGCAGGCGCTGCGCCGGGTGCGCGGCGGCGAGATCGCCATGATCTTCCAGGAGCCGATGACGGCACTGAACCCGGTGCTGCCGATCGGGCTGCAGATCGATGAGAGCCTGCGGACGCACACCGGTCTCGGCCGGCGGGCGCGACGCGACCGGGCGCGCGAGCTCCTGGACCTGGTCGGCATCCCGGCCGCCGCCCGGCGGCTCGACGACTATCCGCACCAGTTCTCCGGCGGCATGCGGCAGCGGGCGATGATCGCCATCGCGCTCGCCTCGGAGCCGAAGCTGCTGCTGGCGGACGAGCCGACGACGGCGCTGGACGTCACCATCCAGGACCAGATCCTGACCCTGCTGCTGCAGCTGCGCGACCGGCTGGGGATGAGCGTGATCCTGGTGACTCACGACCTCGGCGTGGTGGCGCAGAGCTGCGACCGCATGGCGGTGATGTATGCCGGCCGGGTGGTGGAGACCGGGCCGGTCGCCGCCGTGTTCGAGCGGCCGCGCCACGCCTATACGCTCGGGCTGCTCGGCTCGGTGCCGCGCGGCGGCGGGCCGCGGCTGCCGCTGCGCTCGATCGAGGGCGCGCCGCCGCCCCTGACCGAGCGGCCGCCCGGCTGCGCCTTCGCCCCGCGCTGCGCCTTCGCCACGCCGCGCTGCCGGGCCGAGCGGCCGGCGCTGGAGCCGGTGGGGCCGGACGCTGCCGTGGCCTGCTTCGAGAGCGCGCGAGTCGCCGAAGCCCGGGGTGCGGCATGAGCGCGCCGATCCTGGAGATCGCCGGGCTGACCAAGCGCTTCCGGCTGGAGCGCACGGTGGCCGACGCGCTGCGCCGGCGCCCCCACCCGGCGGTGCACGCCCTGAACGGCATAGACCTGTCGGTCAAGCGCGGCGAGACGCTGGGCATCGTCGGCGAATCCGGCAGCGGCAAGTCGACCCTGGCCCGCTGCATCGTCCGGCTGATCGAGCCGGACGAGGGCACCCTGCGCTATGACGGCGTCGACATCCGGGCCCTGGAGGGGGCGCAGCGCCGCGCCTTCAACCGCCGGGTGCAGATGGTGTTCCAGGACCCGCGCGGCTCGCTGAACCCGCGCATGACGGTGCGCCAGACCCTGGCCGAGGCGCTGTCGGTGCACCGGATGCGGCCGAAGGCGGAGATTCCCACCCGCATCGCCGAGCTCTTGGACCTGGTGCGGCTGCCGCGCGAGGCGGCGGACCGCTACCCGCATGAATTCTCCGGCGGCCAGCGCCAGCGCATCGGCATCGCCCGGGCGCTGTCGGTGGAGCCGGAATGCCTGATCGCGGACGAGCTGGTCTCCGCCCTCGACGTCTCGGTCCAGGCCCAGGTGGTGAACCTGCTGCTGGAGCTGCAGCAGCGCCTGGGCCTGACGGTGCTGTTCGTGGCGCATGATCTGCGGCTGGTGCGTCACCTGTCGCACCGGGTGGCGGTGATGTATCTCGGCGGCATCGTCGAGACCGGCGACACCGAGGCGCTGTTCGCGGCGCCGCGGCATCCCTACACCCAGGCGCTGCTGGCGGCGGCGCCGGACCTGGATCCCGCCCGGCGTCACCGCGTGCCGGCGGCGCGGGGCGAGTTGCCCAGCCCGGTCGACCTGCCCTCCGGCTGCCCGTTCCACCCGCGCTGCCCGCACGCCTTCGACCGCTGCCGGATCGAAGCGCCGCTGCCGCGCCAGACCGAGACCGGCACCGCCGCCTGCCACCTGCTGGACCGGGCGCCGCTGCCCGCCGCCGCGCCGCTGCCGCACAAGGAAGCCGCCCATGGGCTATGACCGCTTCGCTGAGGAATCCGGCCGGCTGAACGACGTGCTGAACGCCGTCAACCTGCTGGTCTGGGATTCCCGCACCCAGATGCCGGCCGGCGGTGTCGCGGCCCGCGGCCGGCAGATCGCGACGCTGACGGCGCTGGCCCGGCAGATCGCGACCGGCCCGGCGATGCGCGACGCCCTTGCGGCCGCCCGCGACGAGGTGGCCGGCGAGCCGGCGGACAGCCGGCGCCGCCGCGCCGTGGCCGCGATGCAGGACGGCGTCGCCGCGCTGGACCGCATCCCCGCGCCGCTGCTGCATGAGGCGGCGCTGCTGAAAACCGAGGCGCAAGCGGCCTGGGCCGCGGCGCGGGCGCGCTCCGACTTCCCGGCCTTCCGCCCGTATCTCGAGCGCAGCTTCACGCTGCAGCGCCGGATCGCCGATGCGCTGGGCTGGTCCGATTACCCCTATGACGCGCTGGTGGCGCAATACGAGCCGGGCATGACCCTGGCCCGGCTGCGGCCGATCTTCGCCACGCTGCGCGCCCGCCTGGTGCCGCTGATGCAGCGGGTGCTGGACCGGCCGCCGCCGCGGCGCGACTTCCTGGACCGCGACTATCCGGTGGACCGGCAAAAGGCTTTCGCGCGGGCGCTGACCGAGCGGGTCGGCTTCGACTACGCCCATGGCCGGCTGGACGAGACGGTGCACCCATTCGAGATCTCCTTCACCCGCGACGATGTCCGCATCACCGCGCGCTATCGGCCGAATTACCTGCCAGCCGGGCTGTTCGCGGCGCTGCACGAGGCCGGGCACGGGATGTACGAGCAGGGCATCGACCCGGAGATCGGCCGGTCGGCGCTCGCCACCGACATCGTCAACCTCTACGCCGTCGGCGGCGCCAGCTTCGGCATGCACGAATCCCAGTCGCGGCTGCTGGAGAACCGGGTTGGCCGGTCGCGCCGCTTCTGGGAGCTGAATTTCGGGCTGCTGCGCGATGCCTTCCCGGAGCAGCTGGCCGATGTCTCGGCCGCGGAGTTCTGGCGCGCTGTCAACCAGGTGCGGCCCGGGCTGATCAGGGTCGAGGCGGACGAGCTGACCTATGACCTGCACATCATGCTGCGGGTCGAGCTGGAGGCCGCGGTGATCGCCGGCGACCTGGCCATCGCCGACCTGCCCGCCGCCTGGGCCGATCGGATGCGCTCCGATCTCGGCCTCGAGGTGCCCGACGACGCCCGCGGCGTGCTGCAGGACGTGCACTGGTCGACCGGCTATGTCGGCTCTTTCCCGACCTACACGCTGGGCAATGTGATGGCGGCGCAGCTGTTCGCGGCGGCGGAGCGCGACCCGGCGGTGGCGGCCGGACTGGAGGCCGGCGACTACGCGCCGCTGCGGCTGTGGCTGAACCACGCGGTGCACCGACATGGCCGGTCGCGCACGCCGGAGGAGATCCTGCAGGCGGCCACCGGGCGCGGCCTCGATCCCGAGCCCTACCTCGCCACTGTGGAGGCCAAGTACCCGATCGCCGACGCGGCCTGACGACTGGCAGAAAAGAGTCCGGCCCGAAGCGTGGTGGGGGAGGCTTCGGGCCGGGCCGGGCGCCGTGATCGAGGAGTGGCACCTGGGACTCAGCTTGAACCGAAGCGAGCCGACCATCCAGGGTTGCCGGCCCCCCTATTTTCGGCCGTTGCCGGCGGAACTGCGGTCCGGCCGCTGCCGTTCCGTTCAGGAACAGCGTGGAGGCCAGCATGACGACGCCCCGCAAGCCCATCGACGAGCAGCCGAAGGACCGGAAGGCGGCCAGCCGGAAGGTCGACGAGGCCTCGGCCGAGAGCATGGATGCGAGCGATCCACCCTCCTTCAACCCCGGCACCGCCGGTGCGGGCGAGGATCGCCGCTCGGTGAAGAAGGTGAAGGAGCGGCACTGAGCCGCCTTGCCGATCGGTAAGTGGACAGACCGGGCCGACCGTGGCCGGAGCGCGGTCGCGCCGCCCGTCAGCAGCCGGCGCCGTGCCCGGCCCGGCCTCCCCCAAGGACATGACCCGGGCCGGGCGCCCCGCCTTCCCCGTCAGCGCCCTGGCAGCAGCCGCCAGCTGCGCAGCTCGAACGGCTCCAGGTCGTGCGCCTTGTCGCGCTCCGCCGGCTCCTCCAGCAGCGACACCGCCTCGCCCAGGCGCCAGCCCTCCGGCATGGTGATCGACAGCGGCCCGCGGGCGCCGGCCGGTTCGTAGAGGCGCAGCACCAGCCCGCCGCCCTCCTCCGCCGGCTTCAGCGCGGCCAGCCCGGCCTTGATGCCGGAGACCATCAGCGGCGCGTGCAGCCCGGCTGCCAGGTTGCGCGCCGGCAGCGCCAGCAGCGGCTGGTTCAGATCCTCTGCCGCCTCGCGCACCCCGCCCTCATGCCAGTCGCCCGCATGCGGCAGGATCGCGTAGGTGAACTCCTGCACGCCCTCATCGGCCAGCAGGTCGGGATAGATCGGCGCTCGCACCAGGCTGAGGCCCAGCACATTGCCGAGCGCGCTGTGGCCATATTTCCCGTCGTTCAGCAGGGCGACGCCGAAACCCGGCTCCGACAGGTCGGCGAAGCGGTGACCCGGCACCTCGAATTTGGCCTGGTCCCAGGAGGTGTTGCGGTGGGTCGGCCGCCGCACCACGCCAAAGGCGCATTCGAAACTGGCCTGTTCCGCCCGCACCGCCACCGGCACCAGAGCGCGCAGCAGCACCCGCCGCTCGTGCCAGTCGAGCCGGGTGTGGATGTCGAGCCGCGGCGAGTTCGCCCACAGCGTCAGGGTCTGGGTGACGGTCGAATCGCGGAAGCGGCGCACCAGCCGCAGCGCCGCCCGGTCCGGCCCGTCCTCGACCAGCTCCGATGACTCCAGCCCGGTCAGCTCGAAGCCCTGGCGGTCGTAATCCGCCTCGATGTCCCAGGCATCCCAGCTGCGCGGCTTGTCGGCCGGGTACAGCCACAGCTGGTTGCCGCGCCCGGCCAGCGCGTCGCGGCCGGTCGGCTTGTGCAGCAGGCGGGTGATGGTGCCGTCGGCGCCGATCTCGGCCCGCAGGAACCGGTTCTCGAGATGGCTGCCCGTGGTCGACCACCCCGCCGACAGCCCGGGCGCCGGCTGCAGCGCCGCCCGGTCGAGCACGACGATGCCGAGCGGCGGCACCGTCAGGTCCGGCACGAGGGCCTCACCCTCCAGCTCCAGCCGCAGCGGGCGCGGCGACAGGTCGGGGTTCACCACCACCAGCGCGTCGGCGGTGCCGCCCGCCGGCAGGGCCGCGGCGATCGCCGCCAGCGCCTCGGCCTGGCGGTCGAGGCCGGCGTCGCGGGCCGCCGCCAGCTCGCGCTCCGCATCCTCATAGACCTCGCGGATGCTGGAGCCGGGCAGGATGTCGTGGAACTGGTTTTTCAACAGGCCGCGCCAAGCCGGCTCCAGGCTGCCGAAGCTGGGGCCGCCAAGCAGCGTGGCCAGGCTGCCGGCGACCTCGGCCGCGATCAGCGCCCGCTCGGCCTGGCGGTTCAGCCGCTTGGTGCGGCCCTGGCTGGTCAGGGTACCGCGGTGCAGCTCGAGATAGATCTCGCCGAGCCAGACCGGCAGCTCCGCCGCCCGCTCGTGGATTCGGCCGAAGAAATCCTCGACCCGGGCCGGGCGCAGCTCCGGCAGCGCCGGGAAATCCGTCAACTGGGCCTGGCGCTCCAGCATCTCCGGCGTCACCCCGCCGCCGCCGTCGCCGAAGCCGATGGCGAGCAGGCTTTCGTCATGCGCCGTCTTGCCCCGGAAGTTGCGCCAGGTCGGCAGCACGCAATCGGCCCGGATGGTGCCGTTGTAGCCCTGGATCGGGTTGTCGAAGGTGTGGGCCAGGACCCGGCTGCCATCGAGGCCTTCCCAATGGAACAGGTCGTGCGGGAAGCGGTTGGTCTCCGACCAGTTCACCTTGATGGTGAAGAAGCTGTCCATGCCGCCCTGGCGCAGGATCTGTGGCAAAGCGGGCGAGAAGCCGAAGCAGTCGGGCAGCCAGCACACGGTGTGACGGCGGCCGAAGGTCCGCTCGAAGTAGCGTTGGCCGTACAGCGCCTGGCGCACCAGGGCCTCGCCGGTCGGCATGTTGGTGTCGGGCTCGACCCACAGCCCGCCGATCGTCTCCCAGCGGCCCTCCGCCGCCCGCTCGCGGACCTGGGCGAACAGGTCGGGGTCGTCGGCCTCGACCTGGGCGTAATAGGCGGCGGTCGACTGGTTGAAGACGAAGCCGGGGAATTGCTCCATCAGCCGCAGCGCGGTGTGGAAGGTGCGGCGGGCCTTGCGCCTTGTCTCGGCATAGGGCCACAGCCAGGCCAGGTCGATATGGGCGTGGCCGGTGATGGCCAGCCGGCCCTGCGGCGGAAAGCGCTGCTTCAGCCCGCGCAGCGCCGCCACCAGCCCGTCATGCGCGGCGACCACCGAGGCCCGCTCGGCCTCGCCCAGCGCCGGCGGCTGCCGGTCGAGCTCGGGCAGGCGCCAGATCGCCTGTTGCTGCGGCAGCGGCGCGGTGCGGGCGATATAGGCGCCGGTCGCCGACGGCCAGTCGAGCGAGCGCAGCGCCGCCTCGGCTGCGGTCAGCAGATGCGGCACCGCCTCGTGCTCCTGCAGCGCCAGCGCCGTCTCCCACACCTGGCGCAGCAGCAGCGCCAGCCGGTGCACCGCCGGGTCGACCCAGACCAGCCGGGCCTCGGCGAGCCGCGGGTGGCGCACCGGCTGGCCGAAGGGCAGGCGCGGCACGCTCTCGGTCTCGATCCGGATCCGGCGGGCGCGCAGCGGGAATTCGCGGTGATTGATATCGAGGCCGAAGCGGGTCAGCCCGGCGCCGTCCTCATGCAGGGTCAGCAGGCTTTCGCCGCCGACGTCGAGATGAAGCCTGGTCTCGTCCAGCGGCCAGGCGGACGGAACCTCGGCCTCGGCAGTGAAGGCCAGGACGCCTTCCGTGTGCGGCCAGGGGTCGCCCAGCGACAGGGGCCGGCCGTCGCAGCGCCACGGCTCGATCGGCTCGATCGCCCGCTCACGCCAGCACAGGATCTCTGCAATGCGGGCGTCCAGGCGATGCAGGCGCTGGGCGATGGACAGGCTCATTCCGATCTCTCCGATGGGCAAGGACGGGACGGCGATGCCGCCTGCGGGACCTGGGGAGACACGATTCGCCTCCTAGTTACCGCATTCCGCCGCCGCGGGCACGGGGCCGTGACAAAATCGGCCCATGGATGAAGCCTCGCCAGAGGGGTTCGGTTCGCTTGGATTTTACAGATTTTAATGCTCTCCTTAGCGATTGTTTTGCGATGCAAAAAAGGTTTCCTGTTTCGTCGGCACTGATGATAGCTTACCCGGACTTGGTTTCGGGTTCATGCACAGGCGGTCGCCGCAACACCGTCGTGCCGCCGGACAGGATCCCACGATCCGGACACCGGCGGACCAGGGGGAGCGCAACGTCCCGACAGGGTTCGGTTCGGACGGCGTTTCCCCCTGAAGACCGTGCCGCCGGGCCCCGGCGGCCGGACGACAGCTTGCAAAGGAGCAGGACGTATGGCTCAGGACCAGATCCTGTTCGACGCGACCCGATTGGTACGCCGGGCCGGCAGCGCAACGCCGACCGGCGTCGACCGGGTGGAGCTGACCTATGGCCGGCACCTGCTCGACCGCTATCCGGGCGAGGTTCAGTTCATCGCCCGCTGGCGCTCGCGCTACTGGCAGCTTTCAACCCCCGCCTTCGCCCAGTTCGTCGCCAGCCGGTGGGAGCGCTGGAGCTTCGGCGCCCACCGCATCCGCGGCAACGACGCGGAGCGGATCGCCCGCTTCATCGGCGTGCCGGCGGAGCAGTTCGGCAACGGCCACTCGGCGACCATGCCGGCCCCCGCGCCGCGGCCTTCGGCCCCCTTGCTGCAGCTCGGCATGGACGCCCTGCTCGGCGCCCGCGGGCTGCTGTCGCGCATGATCAGCATCAGCGCCCGGCGGCGGCAGGCGATCTACGTCAACGTCTCGCATGAGGGGCTGCACCAGCCGGCGACGCTGCAGCGCCTGGTGACGCGCCGCAAGCTGGCGCCGATCTACTTGGTGCACGACCTGATCCCGATCGACCATCCGGAATATGTCCGCCCCGGCTACGCCGCGCGGCACGTTGCCCGAATCGAGGCGATCTCGACCACCGCCGCCGCCACCATCGTCAATTCGCAGCAGACCAAGCGCGACCTGCTGAAGCATGTGCAGAGCCACCATGGCAGCATGGACGACGTCTTCGTCGCGCCGCTCGGGGTCGACCGCCGCTTCGCGCCGCAGAAGCTCAACGACCTGGAGAGCGAGCCCTATTTCCTGATCATCGGCACCATCGAGCCGCGCAAGAACCACCTGTTCATGCTGCAGGTCTGGCGCGCCTTGGTGCAGAAGCTGGGCGCGGCCGCGCCGAAGCTGCTGATCGTCGGCCGCCGTGGCTGGGAAAACGAGAATGTCATCGACATGATCGAGCGCTGCGACCAGATCTCGGATCATGTCATCGAATGTGGCCGCGTGCCCGACGCGGTGCTGCACCGGCTGATGATCGGCGCCCGCGCCGTGCTGTTCCCGTCCTTCGCCGAGGGCTACGGCCTGCCGCTGGTCGAGGGCCTGGCCTGCTCGGTGCCGGTGATCTGCTCCGACCTGCCGGTGTTCCACGAGTTGGGCAGCGGCATCCCGGAATATCTCGACCCGCTGGACGGCCCCGGCTGGATGGAGATGATCCTCGAATACGCCCAGCCGAACTCGCCGCGCCGCCAGGCGCAGATGGCTCGGCTGGCGCGCTTCAAGGCCCCGACCTGGGACCGGCACTTCAACATCTTCGACGACGTCGTCGAAGATGTCCGGCGCAAATACGCCATCTGCTGAGGCGCTGGACGCTCACATCCCGCGGAACAGGGCCGCGACGATCGCCTCGGGCGCGTCCTCCTGCATGAGGTGGCCGGACGCCGGGACGCGGGTCAGCGCGCCGCCGGTCAGCTTTGCTGCCAGGCGCTCGCCCTGGGCGATCGGGATCCAGGCATCCTCCTCGCCCCACAGGATCTCGACCGGCCAGGGCATCGGGCCGTAGGACGGCTCGACCTCCTCGAGATAGCGGTCGTGCATCTGCGCGATCTGGCGGTAGAAGGCCGGGCGCCCGACCTCGCCCTGCCAGGGACGCATGTGAATCGCCATCGCCTCCCCGGTCAGCGGATTGCGCGCCGCGCCCTGGAGATAGACCCGCAGCAGCGCGTCATGGGCATAGTCCGGCAGCCCGGCGAAGGCCTGCTCATGCTTGGCGACATGAAGGAAGAAGGGCGAGCCGGAGGGCGGCAGCGCCACCGGATCGACCAGGGTCAGGCGCCGGTAGCGGCAGCCTTCGAGATAATGGGCCCGCAGCGCGGTCATGCCACCGAAGTCATGGGCCAGCACCTCCGGCTGCTCCAGCCCCCATTCGCGCAGCAGGGCGGCGAACAGCACCGTCTGCACGGCCGGGGACACGTCCTGGCCGTCGCGCTGCTCCGACTGGCCATAGCCCAGCAGGTCGAAGAGGTAGACCCGCCGCCGGGTGGCCGCCAGCGGTGCGATCCGGCGCCAGACCTGGGACGAGAACGGCGTGCCGTGCACCAGGACCACCGGCGGCCCGTCGCCGATCACGCCCCAGGCCACGCTCTGGCCGCGGAAGGCGAAGCGCCGATCGAGAGTCAGCATGGGCATTCCCCTGAAGCTGCTGTCCCTATGACGGATCAGGCCCGCTCTCGGTTCCTTTGCAGATCCGCCTCGATGGCACCTTTGGCCAGCCAGGAGCGGATGTAGCGGTTGATCTGCTCCGGCCGCCATTGCACCGGGGCATGCCCGCCGCCGGCAGGCGCGGCGCGGCCGCAGTCCAGGATCATGAAATCGGTGCGGCGCTCGCGCTCCGGATCGACTTCCTTCAGCACCGGCGCGTGATCGCCGTAGAAGGCCAGCAGCACCCGCTCCGCCGCAGCGTCGAAATGGGCCGTCAGCCGGGCCAGCATCGTGTCGGCATGGCCGATATGGTGCAGGTATTGCTGCAGCGGCTCGTCCTTGCCCGGCACCCGGCCCGGGCGGAAGGGATCGTGCGCCTCCATGGTGACGCAGACCAGGAACAGCCTGAGCCCGTCCGTCCGGGCCCGCCGCAGCTCGTCCTCGATCACCCCGGCCACCGCGGCATCGGAGATGTAGATGCCGCTGCGTTCGGCCTCGGGCAGGTCGCGCCGGCAGATGAAGCGATCGAAGCCGAGGGCCGGGATCGCCTCGCGGCGCCGGAAGAAGCTTTCGTCATAGGGATGCAGGAAGACGGTGCGCCAGCCTTCGAGCTTCAGCGCCGCCGCCAGCGAGGCCGGGGCGTAGCGCTGCGGCCGCAGATAGGGGTGCAGCCCGTCGAAGGATTGCTCTTCGGCACCGAGGCCGGTGATCGCCGAAATCTCCGGCCGCAGCGTGTAGGCGCCGAAGCACGGCACCTCGAGCAGGCCATGCGCCAGCGCGCGGGGCTTGAGCCGGTCGAATTCCGGCAGCGCCGTCGCGATGCCGATGCGGCGCAGATCCATGAAGGATTCGGACTGCACCACGATCACGGCATCGACGTCCTGGCGCAGGCCTGCCGCCGGCGGCGCCGGCAGCGGCCGACGCCCCTCGCCCCGCCAGCGCAGCCAGGCGGTCGGCAGCGACAGCGCCACGCCGAAGCGCCGAACTGTGTCGCGCGGGTCGTGGGGATCGGCGAAGGTCAACGCCTTCGGCCACGGAAAGACAGCGGCCGCGAGCCCGAGCAGCGCCGCCTCGGCCGCCAGCAGCGCCAGCTGCGCCGGCACCGGAATGCTGCGCGGCTCCAGCCCCACCCAGGCCGCGATCACCGCGACCAGCAGCGCCGTGATGCCGATCAGGGCCAGGCCTTCGCGCCGCTCGATATAGAACAGGCTCGGGTGGCGCAGCATCGGCAGGATGAAGGCGAAGTCCGAGAACACCAGCGGCTCGTAGAGGCTGCGCCGCTTGGCGTTCGAGATCGCGACCAGGATGGCGAGGGTGACCAGGCTGGCGACCAGCGCGAACCAGAAGCGGCCGAACAGGCCGAGCCAGGCGCCGAGCAGCAGCAGGAACACGATCGCCCGGCCGGGGATGGCGGCGCGGCTGCCGCCGAAGATTCCCCGTCGCGGCCGGGCCAGGGCGTCCACCGCCTCCCAGGCGACGGCGCCGCCGGCCAGGCCGATCAGCTCGGGCACGACCGGCATGGCGCCGCCTCCCCCAGGTCTCAGCCGCCCGACACCACCGTGGTCGCCGGAGTGCCGACCGAGATCGCCCCGCGCACCACCGACAGGAACTTCAGGAACTCGACCGAGGACGCGGTGCCGACATAGACCAGGTCACGGGGGCGCACCGGGAACTGCTGGGCGTAGAAGAAGCCGCGCGGATCCTCGAAGCTGAGCCGGTAGACCACCGGCACCGGCTGCCGCGAGGCCAGCAGCGGCGAGGTCGGCCGCATCGACTGGAACACCGGCCGTGATTCGAAGCGGAAGATGAAGACGGCGCTGGCGTCGGCGGCGTTCGGCGCCAGCCCGCCGGACCGGCCCACCGCCTGGGCCAGGGTGAACGGATCCTGGTCGATCGGCAGCTCGCCGGAGCTGCTGACCGCGCCGAGTGCCGTGTAGGTCTGCGGCCGGCGGGTGATGTAGATGGTGTCGTCGGGCTGGATGTAGATGTTCTCGGTCGGGTTCTGCAGGATGGTCGGAAGCCCGACCGTCTCCGACGCCCCCGCCCGGGTCAGGGTGATGAAGGTCTCGGCCGGCTGCGACCGGATGCCGCCGCCCTGGGCGACGACGTCGAGCAGCCTTTCGCCCCGGATGTTGAGCGGCACCCGCGCCGCGCCGGTCTGGTCGCCCAGCACCGAGGCCGAGGCGGAGCTGGATTCCGGCACCGTGACGATCACCTGCGGCTGGCTGGCCTGGCTGGTCAGCGACTTCTCGATCGCATCGGCGACCTGGGTCGGGGTGCGGCCGATCGCGCGGATCGGCGTCGCCGCATAGGGCACGGAGATGTTGCCGCGCTGGTCGACGACCTGGGGCGGCAAGGTGACGCTGTGCGCGCCGTCGGCGCCGGTCGGGGCCACGGCGCCGCCGCCGCCGGCGGCGAACAGGCCGGTGCCCGCTTCCCAGATCGACACCGAGACGGTGTCGCCGACGCCGATCTGCTGCGAAGGCGCCGGTGCGCTGTCGCCGAAGCGCTGCATCAGGCTGGGCCGCGGGGCGCGGCTGAACGCCGCGATCGTGGTCTCGTTGAGATCGACGATGGCGTAGCGGGTGTCGACCTCTTTGGCCATCTCCGCCGCCGACGCCTTTTCGCCCGACGCCAGGATCTGGCCGGCCAGGGGACCGTTGCTCGGCAGCTCGCCACAGGCGGGGAGCGCGAGAACGGCGGGAATGAGCCAAGCCAGTCGCAAGGTCATGGATCCGTCGTCTCTCAGCTGTGCGCCGTAGCGCGAATGCTTGGGTGCATATCAGGTTTCGAACGCGATAGCCACCGTTACGTGCACTCACATTTTCACATTTGAGTCTCGAAACCAAGGCGCGGCGCGGGATCCAGGGTTGCAAACCTCAAATTTCGGTTTTCGTGGACCGTTTTAGGTTTTATATCTATAGGGGCACGCCAAATCTCTGATGGCGGTGCGGTCGTCGCTGTGTTGCGATACAGCGCGCCGCCATCGGGGTGCCCGGAGCCTTCGCTTCGAGTCGCAGGACAGCAGGACCACGCCGTGACGTCTCAAACCATCATGATCGACGGCTACAATCTCGGCCTCGAAACCGGCACCGGGGTGGCCACCTATGCCCGCAACCTGAGCTACGAGCTGCACAATCTCGGCTACCGCACCGAGGTGCTGTATGGCGGCAGGGCGGCGCCCAGCACCCAGCAGCTGCTGCGCGAGATCGCCTTCTTCGACCCAAGCAATGTCGGCGAGGCGCCGCGCTGGCTGGAGTTCCTGCGCTACGTCAACGAGCTGATCCATTCGCCGGCGGGGGTGCGGGCCAAGCCGGTGCCGATCACCGGCAAGGTGATCGCCAGGACCTACCGGTCGCGGATGCCGTATTACGACCAGATCAGCTCGGTGGCGGACCTGTGGAGCCGTGCCTACCGGCATTTCGCGATCTACCGCAACCGGATGACGGTGACGCTGCGCGACACGCCGCAGCTGATGCACTGGACCTATCCGCTGCCGCTGCGCATGGCCGGCGCCCGCAACATCTACACCATCCACGACCTGGTGCCGCTGCGGCTGCCCTACACCACGCTCGACAACAAGCGGCGCTACCACCGGCTGACCCGGATGCTGCTGCGCAAGGCCGACCACATCGTCACGGTGTCGGAGACCTCGAAGCGCGACATCGTCGACCTGTTCGGCTACCCCGAGGAGCGCATCACCAACACCTACCAGGCGGTCGACATCCCGGCGAAATACGCCGAGAAGCCTGAGGAGGCGGTCAAGCGCGAGGTCGAGGGCACCTTCAACCTGACCTACAAGGGCTACCTGCTGTATTTCGGCGCGATCGAACCGAAGAAGAACATCGGCCGGCTGATCGAGAGCTACCTCGCCAGCCAGATCAAGACCCCGCTGGTGATCATCGGCAAGCTGGCCTGGAAGACCGACCAGGAGCTGAAGCTCTTGAACGATTCGTCGATCCGCTACCTGGAGCAGGTCGACACCCTGACCTTCACCCGCAACCGGGTCCACCGCATCGACTACGCCCCCTTCCCGCTGCTGGTCAGCCTGATCCGCGGCGCCAAGGCGGTGACCTTCCCGTCGCTGTACGAAGGCTTCGGCCTGCCGGTGCTGGAGGCGATGCGTCTGGGCACGCCGGTGCTGGCCTCGACCGAAGGCGCGCTGCCGGAGGTGGCCGGCGACGCGGCGCTGCTGGTCGACCCCTACGATACCTACGCGCTGGCCGACGCGATCCGCGCCCTCGACGACAACGCCGAGCTGCGCGGCGATCTGGCGCAGCGCGGCGCCCGGCAGGCCGCCCTGTATTCGCCGGAACGCTACCGCGCCCGGCTGGGCGAGATGTACCGGCGACTGCTGCCGGCCGGAGCATCGGCCGCGGCCTCAGCTGCGGCAGAGGCCGCGGCCGGGACGCCGGTTCTGGCGGATGCCGATCAAAGGTTTCGCTGAAGAATCCGCAGCGTTGTAAAAAGGTTTGGTGGTTTCGCAGGTTTCCTCGATGCGTCCCGTCTGCTATGCTGCGGTGCAGCGAACGGAAGCGTAGCCGCCCCGACTCTGGAGAGAGGTAAGGCTTGGGCAAGACACCGGACAATCCCTCGGAAGATCTCTCCGAACAGCCGGACCAGCAGGCTTCGGTCCCCGAATCCCAGGACGCGCAGGCATCGCGGCGGACCATCGCCGAGTTGCGCGCCGCCCGGGCACGGATGACGGCCCGCCGCGGCGGGGATTCGCCCGATCCTGAGGCGGAAGCGCCGCCTGAGGCCAAGGCGGTTCCGGCCGATGCCACGGTCACCTCGCTGCCCAGCAGGCGGCGGCAGGGGGATGAGCTGGTGACCGGCTTCCGCGACGTGCCGGCGGTGCGCTCGGCGCCGCCGCCGACGGCCCGGCGCAACCCGCTCGAGCGCCGCTTCGACAGCCAGACCGAGACGCTGCGGCTGCCCAACCGCAAGGCCAGGCTGTCGGCCGGGTTCTGGCTGTCGCTGCTGCTGATGGTGGTGCTGCCGACCGCGCTGGGCGGCGCCTACTATCTCTATTTCGCCAGCGCCCAGTACGTCTCCGAGTTCCGCTTCGCGGTGAAGTCGTCGAACGCCTCAGCCTCGTCGGCGACCACCGACCTGGTCGGCGCCGCGCTGGGCCAGTCGGCCCGGCTGTCGGCCTTCAGCGACAACTTCATCGTCGCCGACTACATCACCAGCCGCGAGGCGGTGACCGACCTGCTGAAGACCGTCGATCTGCGCGCGATCTACAGCAACAAGGACGCCGACTACCTGGCCCGGCTCGACCCCACCGTGCCGGTCGAGAAGCTGGTGGAGTACTGGCAGAACCGGGTCGACGCCAGCTTCGACGTGTCGACCGGCATCTCGATCGTCCAGGTCCGGGCCTTCACGGCCGAGGAGTCGCTGCGCGTCGCCAAGGCGCTGATCGCCTCCAGCGAGGATCTGGTCAACCGCATCGCCGAGCGCTCCCGCGAGGATTCGATCCGCTTCGCCGAGCGCGACGTCAAGAATGCCGAGGACCGGCTGCGCGAGATCACCGCCAAGCTGCGCACGTTCCGCAACGTGCAGCAGACCCCGGACCTGTCGACCAGCGCCTCGTCGACCCTGAGCCTGTCGCTGCAGCTGCGCACCAACCTGGCGCAGATGGAGGCGCAGCTCACCTCGCTGTCGACCCACATGTCGCCGGACGCGCCGACCATCAAGGTGCTGAAGAACAACATCGCCGCGACCCGGGACCAGCTGGGCAAGATCGAGGGCGAGCTCGGCGCCGGCGCCACCGCCCCGGCGGGCGGTGACAAGCCGTCCCAGGAGGGCTATGCCGCGACGCTGTCCGACTACGAGGACATCCGGCTGGAGCTGCAATTCGCGCAGCAGAGCTACCAGAACATGCTGACGGCGCTGGACCAGGTGCGCAGCAGCGCCATGTCCGACCGCACCTATCTGATGCCCTATGTCGAGCCGCAGCTGGCCGAGTACGCGCTGTATCCGGAGCGATACGAGGACGTGCTGATCGTGTTCCTGATCGCCTTCGTGGCCTGGGCCATCACCATGCTCACGGTGCATTCCGTGCGCGACCACATGATCTGAGGCGGACCGCATGACGCCGATGATCGCCCGCCTGTCCGGAGCCGCGTCATGACCGCGCTGGCGCGGCCCGGCTTCGGCACGGCCCTGGCGGTCCAGATCCGGGTCGTGGTGTCGCTGATGCTGCGCGAGATGCGGATGCATGCCAAGCATTCGCGCCTCAGCTATCTGCTCGAGATGCTCGAGCCGATGCTGCAGCTGTCGATGATGATGGCGGTGTTCTCCGCCATCGGCCGGCAGGCGGATTTCGGCACCAGCATGCTGCTGTTTCTCGGCACCGGCATGATCCCCTACTTCGTCTTCATGCACATCTCCTCCAAGGCAATGACGGCGCTGCGCGGCGGCGGGCTGAGCAAGGGCGTGCCGCTGGTGAAGCCGCTGGATCTGCTGCTGGCCCGCGCCTTCCTGGAGACGCTGCAGCTCGCGGTCGTGGCGATCCTGCTGTTCAGCTTCATCCACATCGTCATGGGGGTGCCGGAGGCGTCGCCGATCCAGCCGCTGAAGGTGGTTTCCGCCTTCCTGGTGATCACGATCACGGCGATCGGCGTCGGCATCGTCAACGGCGTGATCGGCGCCTTCTTCCGGCTGTGGGCGGTGGTCTACGGCGTGTTCGGCCGGTCGCTCCTGTTCCTCAGCGCCGTGTTCTACGTGCCCGACTACATGCCGACGCAGATCCGCGACTGGCTGGTCTGGAACCCGGTGCTGCACGGCGTGGAATGGTTCCGCACCGGCTTCTACCTGACCTATCCGACGGAGTGCCTGGACAAGACCTATCTGCTGTCCTGGGCCCTGGGCTCGGTCTTCCTCGGCCTGATCCTGGAGCGGGCGACGCGGCGCCGCCGGATGGCCGCGAAATGATCGTGCTGGACCGCGTCACCAAGCGCTACAGGTCGCATGGCAGCGGCCATAGCAAGCTGGTGCTCGACGAGCTGAACGCCGTGTTCGAATCCGGCCGGACCGTCGGCATCCTGGGCCGGCGCGGCGCCGGGAAGTCGACCCTGATCCGCCTGATCGCCGGCTCCATCCCGCCGGATTCCGGCCGGGTGCTGCGCCAGGGGCGGGTGTCGTTCCTGGTCGGCACCGCCGGCCCCTTCGTCAGCACCATGACCGGGCGCGAGAATGTCTGGTTCACCGCCCGCATCTACGGCGCCGATGCCACCGAGGTGATCCGCTTCGTCGAGGCCCATAGCGGCATCGGCGCCGATCTCGACAAGCCGTTCTCGGCCTATACCGGCGACAAGCGCAGCCGCCTCCTGTTCACCACCGCCTACGCCCTGCCCTTCGACATCTATCTCGCCGACGAATCGGTGATCGGCGGGCCGCCCGGCTTCCGCGACTGGTGCGAACAGCTGGTCGATGCCCGGCGGCGCGAGGCGACGCTGGTCTTCACCACCAAGCGGCCGCGGATGCTGCGCCGCTTCGCCGACACCGGGGCGATTCTGTCCGACGCCCGGCTGACCACCTACGATTCGGTGCGCGACACCATCCTGGCCTTCAAGGCCGATGACTTCGCCGTGGATGACGAGCCGCCGATCGATGACGAGGAGGATGAGGATGACGAGCTGCCCGTGCCGCTCCCCTGATGTCCGCCCGTCTGTCCCGACATGCTCGTCCGAGCATGCGCCACGGGTATGGGGCCGTCCCCATGCCTTCCACCGGGTGCACGGCACCCATTGCCATCTAGAGGATCGTCGATGAACACCTCGGAGCTGATTGAACAGCTGGCCCAGGACCACAAGCTGTCGCGCGTGAAGGCCAAGCGCATCCTCACCAGCATCTTCCAGGCGATCACCGAATCGGCCGCGCGCGGCGACCAGGTCTCGATCTCGGGATTCGGCCGCTTCAAGGTCGCGATCCGGCCGGAGCGCGAGGGCCGCAACCCGACCACCGGTGCGCCGATCACCATCGCCGCCTCGAAGAAGGTGGTGTTCAGCCCGTCCAAGCCGGTGCGCGAAGCCCTCAACGCTTAAGGGCGTTGCCCCCGGGACCCGGCCGCGCCGCCGGGTCCCGGCAAAAATCAACAATCGATCCGATGCGAGGGCATGCCTTCGCCATTGCCGCCGATCCGGAATGCCGGGTCGGCGATCGGATTTTCCTTGCCTGCCCCTGCCCCTCCTGCCGCCCCGAGGATCTCCCGATGCTGCCCAAGCCTTCCGCGTCGCTGGTTCCGAACACCTACGCCTTCGAGACCACGCCGCTGGTCAAGCCGACCGGCTTCCGCGAATACGACGCCCGCTGGTGGTTCGGCCATCCCGGCTCGGACAAGCCGCCGGAGCTGAACCTGATGGGCGTGCAGGCGCTGGGGCTCGGCCTCGGCACCTATCTGCACGAGGCCGGGGTCAAGCCCGAGGTCGTGGTCGGCCACGACTTCCGCGGCTATTCCATGGCCATCAAGATCGCCCTGGCGCAGGGTCTGATGGCGGCGGGCTGCACCGTGCACGACATCGGGCTGGCGGTGTCGCCGATGGCCTATTTCGCCCAGTTCGCGCTCGACGTCCCGGCCGTGGCCATGGTCACCGCCTCGCACAACGACAATGGCTGGACCGGGGTGAAGATGGGCTGCAGCCGCCCGGTCACCTTCGGGCCGGAGGAGATGGGCCGGCTGCGCGACATCGTGCTGTCCGGCGCCTTCGAGCCGCGCACCGGCGGCGCCTACCGCTTCGTCGAAGGCTTCGCCGAGCAGTATGTCCAGGAGCTGACCGAAGGCCGCAGGATCGAGCGCAAGCTGCGCGTCGTCGCCGCCTGCGGCAACGGCACCGCCGGTGCCTTCGCGCCGCGGGTGCTGGAGGCGATCGGCCTCGAGGTGATCCCGCTCGACGTCGAGCTGGACCACACCTTCCCGAACTACAACCCCAACCCCGAAGACATGGAGATGCTGCACGCCATCGCCGCCAAGGTGCGCGAGACCGGCGCCGATTTCGGCCTCGGCTTCGACGGCGACGGCGACCGCTGCGGCGTGGTCGACAATGAGGGGAACGAGATCTTCGCCGACAAGATCGGCGTGATGCTGGCGCGCGACCTGTCGGCGCTCCACCCTGGCGCCCAGTTCGTGGTCGACGTCAAATCGACCGGGCTGTTCGCCGCCGACCCGGTGCTGCAGGCCCAGGGGGCCAAGACCGACTACTGGAAGACCGGCCATTCCTACATCAAGCGCCGGGTGCGCGATCTGAACGCCCTGGCCGGTTTCGAGAAATCCGGCCACTTCTTCTTCAACCCGCCAATCGGCCGCGGCTATGACGACGGCTTGGTCACCGCCATCGCCGTCTGCGAGATGATGGACCGCAACCCGGGCAAGAGCATGGCCGATCTGTACCGCGCCCTGCCCCAGACCTGGGGGTCGCCGACCATGTCGCCGCATTGCGCCGACGAGGTGAAGTACGAGGTGGTCGAGCGGGTCGAGAAGCGCTTCCGCGAGATCGCCGCCAATGGTGGGCTGAGCGGCCACCGCATCGTCGACCTGGTCACGGTCAACGGCATCCGGGTGACCACCGACGACGGCACCTGGGGGCTGGTCCGCGCCTCCTCCAACAAGCCGGAACTGGTGGTGGTGGTCGAGAGCCCGGTGTCGAAGGACCGGCTGCACGAGATGTTCAAGGCCGTCGACGGCGTGCTGCGTGAGAATCCCGAAGTCGGCGCCTACAATCAGACCATCTAATGACCAAGACCTGCCGCTGGAGCCGATGATGACCACCCCAACCGAGCAGATGGCCACCCTGCAGGGCCTGCGCGACCGGCTGATGACCTGGCTGACCACCGCGGCGCTGCCGATCTGGTGGGAGGCCGGCACCGACCGCGAGCGCGGCGGCTTCCACGAGCGGCTGGCGCTGGACGGCAGCCCTTGCATCGAGCCGCGCCGCGCCCGGGTGCAGGCGCGGCAGGTCTTCACCTTCGCCGTCGCCGGCCGGCTGGGCTGGACCGGCCCGTCGCGCCAGGCCGTCGAGCACGGCCTGGCTTTCTTCCGCCAGGCCTATGAGCGGCCGGACGGCACCTTCCGCACCCTGGTCGGGCCGGACGGGGCGACGCTGGACGACACCGTGGTGCTGTACGACCAGGCCTTCGCCCTGTTCGCGCTGGCCGTCGCCGGCACCGTGGTCGCCGACCCGGCGCCGCTGACCGCTGCGGCGACGCGCCTGCGGCAGCGGCTGGAAACGACGCTGAAGCATCCGCTGGCCGGCTTCGAGGAGGCGGCGCCGCGCAAGCTGCCGCTGCTGGCCAACCCGCATATGCATCTGTTCGAGGCGTCGCTGGCCTGGGTCGAGCTCGGCCAGGGCCCCGACCAGGCGGCCTGGAACGCGCTGGCCGACGAGATCGCCGGGCTGGCCCTGTCGCATTTCATCGACCCGAGGACCGGATATCTGCGCGAGTTCTTCGACGGCGAATGGCAGCCGGCGCCTGGCCGGGACGGCCGCATCGTCGAGCCCGGCCACCTGTTCGAATGGGCCTGGCTGCTGGTGCGCTGGGGCACGCTGCGCGGCCGGCCGGACGCGGTCGCCGCCGCGAGGCGGATGGCCGAGGCGGCCGAGGAGACCGGCGTCGACCCGGTGCGCAACGTCGCCGTCAACGCCATCCTGGACGACGGCGCGCCGGTCGATTCCGGCGCCCGGCTGTGGCCGCAGACCGAGCGTATCAAGGCCGCGGTGGCACTCGCCGGCGCCGCCGAGACCGAGGCGGAGAAGGCGCTGTGGCGCGGCCGCATCGCCGCCGGCGTGACCGCGCTGTTCACCTATTTCGACGTGCCGGTGGCCGGACTGTGGCGCGACAAGCTGCAGCCGGACGGGACCTTCGTCGAGGAGCCGGCACCGGCCAGCAGCTTCTATCACATCATCTGCGCCATCGAAGAGCTGAACACCGCCTTCGCCGCCGGCCGGCTGGGGCCGGTGCCGCTGGCCGGCGCGGCCGCTTGAGGCGGGCTTCTCCGAAGCTAAAGCCGACATTGCGAGGAGGCGAAGCCGACGAAGCAATCCAGGAGTTTGTACGAGCGGCCCTGGATTGCTTCCCCCGGCTCAAGGCCGGGGTCGCAATGACGATGTGGGAATTCCGAGAGGCTTCCGCAAACGGAAGCGGCGACACGAGAGCCTGCTACTCCCCTTCCGGGGACGAGAGCGCGGGCAGGCCGTGATACAGGGTCGTGTGCACCCATAGCGCCAGCAGGGCGCAGAACAGCAAGGTCGAGCCGAACCACGGCCAGCCCCAGGCCGAGCCGGCGGCCAAGATCGCGACAATCGTGCCGGCCCCCGGCACCAGCCCCAGCAGCGTCGCCACCGGCACCGCGGCAATGTCCGGGATCCCGGTCCAGGCGATCAGCCCGGACCAGATCACCACCGCCTGGAAGGTCGACAGCGCGGCATAGGACGCGAGGATCAGGACGGACACGGTGATTCGGAGCCCTGTGGCACTGCTTGTGATCGGACCCTTCATCGTCATCCCGTTCGCGCTGCGGCGCGAAGTGCCGCAGTGCAGACACGGGACCTCGGCACGGCTTTCGCAGAGATCCCGGGTCTGCAGCGCACCACTTCGTGCTGCGCCGCGCCCGGGATGACGGCTGATGGCATGAGCTCCAAGAGCGGTGTCAGCGCTGCCGCGCCAGCTGGTCGCGGATCCGGGTCGACAGGCCGCTGCGCCAATCGTCGAAGCTGTAATCGGCGAAGATCCGGTTCTGGCCCTTGAGCGCCCGGGCCTTGGCCGCCTCGCGGTCGGTCAGGATGGCGCGCATCGCCACCGCCGCCTGGTCCACCCGGGGGCTGGCCCAGTGGCCGACATAGGATTTGCTGCGCATCTGCTCCGGCGGGGTCGGCACCACGTCGACATCGATCAGGAAGGAATTGTCCGCCTCGCAGAAATCCTGGGTGCCGGAGTAGTCGGAGACGATCACCGGCTTGCCCAGCATCATCGCATCGGCGATGCCGTAGCCGAAGCCCTCGGCCCGGTGCAGGGCGACGAAGACATCCGAGGAATCGATCAGCGACCAGTATTCCGCATCGGTCAGGTTGCCCTCGACGATCTCGATCCGGCTGTCGCCGGCGATGCGCTCCTCGACCTCTTCCCAGTAGCCGTCGAAGTTGCTCCAGTGGCCGGGATCGATCTCGCGCATCTTGAGCAGCAGCCGGACCTCCTCGTCGCCCTCGGCGAAGGCCTGCTGGAAGGCCTTGACCACCGACAGCGGGTTCTTGCGCACGATCGAGGAGCCGAACTCCGCCAGCGACAGGAAGATCAGCTCGCTCGGGCTGCGCCGGAAGCGGTCGAGGAACGGGCTGAACACCCGGGCCGGCGGATGGGCCAGGCCCTTGCGGATGTTGCTGATCGGGGTCGAGGTGATCTTGCGGTAGCCGTCGGCGACGAAATCGGACGGGGCCCAGATCTCGTCCACCGCATTGGCGCCGAGGAGATGGGTCTCCGGCGGGGTGTCGGTCTCCCACAGGTAGAAGCCGATGATGTGCGCGTCCTCGCAGATCGAGGCGAAGCGGGCGATCATCTCCGGCGCCCGGTCGGCGTTGACGCAGAGCACCACCACCCGGGCGCGCAGGTTCATGTCCTCGCGCCAGCGCCCCTCGGGATTGACGCACTGGCCGTCATCGGCGTTGAACACCAGCGGGTCGAAGCCCGACAGCGCCTCGACGAACATGGTGAGGTTGCGGCCGAGGCCGGTGGCGTTGGCGTGGCCGATCACCACCAGGTCGATGCGCTCGATCGCCGGATCCGCCTCGGGCGCCGCCGCCAGATCCTGCGCCACCGCGGAAATCGCGGCCAGGCGCGGGGAGCGGCTGTAGACCTGGTCGATCAGCTGCCGGCGCAGCACCTCCGGCCCGCGCTCGGCGATCAGCTCCTCCGGCACCGCGCGGCCGTTCAGCAGCGAGATCAGGGCCAGGTCGAAGCGGGTGAAGTGGCCCGCCACCTCCTGCGGCGTCGAGCCCCAGTAGGACATCCAGTTGCGCGGGTTGAAGGAGCAGCGGTTCTGCTCGATCAGATCGGCCAGCACCTCCCTGAACGACAGAGTCAGCGCATAGCCGGCCTCCATCATCTTGTGGGTGGTGCCTTCGTCCTCGTGCCGGAACAGCCAGTACCAGCTCCAGGGCAGGGCCCGGCTGCGATAGGCGTCGACCACCGCGCTCAGCCGCTCCTTCAGCGCCTTGGAGATCAGCAACTGGTTGTTCTTGTCGCTGATGAAGGGCGCCGTGGCGAATTTGTACTGGACCTTGCGCAGCCCCTCGTCGCTGAAGATGTCGATGTGCTGGTAGTGCCGGCGCCAGAAGGAGAACAGCGCCAGCGAGACGTCGTTCTTTAGGGCGCGCTTGTTGAACACGCCCTCGGACAGCGCCTCGTGGATCTCGTTGGTCATGCAGAAGATGCTGCGGCGGTCGGCATACTCCATGACGTCGGAGATGATCCACTGCGCCGTGCCCTGGTAGCCGACCAGGTTCTTGGTGTCGCAATCGTACCGGTTTGCCATGTAGCGGACGAATTCCGGGATGCGGCCCTTGACCTTGTCGTCGCCGCCCGCGGCGTCGAGCCGGGCCATGGTCTTGGGCAGATGGCATTTGGCCGTGAAGCGCGCGCCGAGATAGCCAGTGTTGTTGACCAGGTCGGCCAGGTGGTCGGCGAGCTCGTTCAGCGCGTCGGGGTCCTTCCAGAAGGACAGGGCTGTAAAGGCGGGGCCGGGCACCACCGTGCCGTCGAGCTCGAAGCCAAGCGAGCGGTGGCGGCCATGCAGCCGGGTGGCGGCGAAGGCGACGCGGCCGGTCGACGGGTCGGTCTGCGCGTCGAAGATCCGGCGGCCGTCGACCACCAAAGCGAGATCGACCGGCAGGGCCGGGTCGAGCTGGTTGATGCCCCAGAGATGGAGCATGCCGTCCTCGACGAAGACGCCGCCGATCGCCTCCTGGTCGAGCGGCGACAGCACGTGGTTGTGCTGGGAGAGGCAAAGTGCCGCGGCCGCCTTGGCCGCCGCCGCCGGATCAAAATCCTCTTCCGAATCCCGGGCCACGCTGTACAGCCGGTCGAGCAGGATGGTGCGCCGGGCCAGCAGCGCCCCCGCGCCGTCGCGGGACACCGCGGCGCGCGATTCCCGCGACCGGGCGTTCACGCCATCCCAGTCCGCCGCGTCGATCAGATCCTGCAGCTCATGGGGATCGATCGCCGAACCGGAGGCATCAGGAATCACAGCCGCGACCAAAGCTTGAATCTTCATTGCCGACGATCCTTCGACGGAGGAAACCTGGGATTCGAACGGGCGACTGGACGTGCCGCTCGGAATCGAAGACTATGCTGCAGCGCACCTAAATTCAAATCATAATGACGCGAAACCTGATTTCGCATCAGCCCAGTGGCGGAAACCCTACCCAGACCGGACGCCGGAGGAATGTTCCGCGCTTCGCCGTGCTTCATAATCCCGTATGAGATCATCGGGGGAAGGCGGGAATAGCGGAAGATTTTCCCGGATTTTGATGGTCTTCAAAGTGTTGAATTCGCAAACCTGATGGCTGATACAAGTTCAGCGCCTGAAATCTGGAGCAGGTCATGAGTCGAGTCGATCAAGCTGTGGTGCCGGTGGTGTTGTCGGGCGGGTCCGGGACCCGGCTGTGGCCGTTGTCGCGGGCCGGGAATCCCAAGCAGTTCCTGCCGCTGGTGTCGGACAGCACCATGATCCAGGACACCGTGGCCCGGGTCGGCGAGGCCGACGGCTTCGCGCCGCCGGTGTTCATCTGCGCCGACGACCACCGTTTCGTCGTCGCCGAGCAGATGCGCCAGATCGGCGTCTTCCCCGACGCCATCATCCTCGAGCCCTCGGCCCGCAACACCGCCCCGGCCGTCGCCGTCGCCGCGCGCTTCCTGGCCGATCGCGACCCCGACACGCTGATGCTGGTTCTGCCGGCCGACCACCACATCGCCGACCCGAAGGGCTTCCACGCCGCCATCGCCACCGCCGCCCCTGCCGCCCGCGCCGGCCACCTGATGACCTTCGGCATGCAGCCGACCGCGCCCGAGACCGGCTACGGCTACATCCTGCCCGGCGACGCCATCCCCGAGGCCCCCGGCGCCCGCACCGTCGCCCGCTTCGTCGAGAAGCCGCCGCGCGAGACCGCCGAGCGCTTCGTCGCCGAAGGCCGCCACCTGTGGAACGCCGGCATCTTCCTGTTCACCGCCGGGCAATACCTGGCCGAATGCGGCCGCCACGCCCCGGCCGTGCTCGCCGCCGCCGACGCCGCGCTCAAGGCCGCCTCGCGCGACCTCACCTTCCTGCGCCTCGACCCCGCCGCCTTCGTCCAGGCGCCCTCGATCTCGATCGACCACGCGGTGATGGAGAAGACCGACCGCGCCGGCATCGTCCCCGCCTCGATCGGCTGGACCGATGTCGGCTCCTGGTCGTCCTTGTGGGAGATTGGCGACCGCGACGCCGACGGCAACCTGACCCAGGGCGACGCGCTGGCGCTGTCCTCGCGCAACTGCCTGGTCCGCTCCGACGGCATCCTCACCGCCGTGATCGGCCTCGACGACGCCATCGTCATCGCCACCGACGACGCCGTGCTGGTCGCCGCCAAGGACCAGGTCCAGGACGTCAAGGCCGTCACCGACCGGCTCAAGGCGGCCAAGCGCCCCGAAGCCGTGATCCATCGCGAGATCTACCGGCCCTGGGGCACGGTCAAGTCGCTGCATGCCGGCGACCGCTTCCAGGTCAAGCGCGTGCTGATCCATCCCGGCCAGGCCGTCGCCCTGCAGCGCCACTACCACCGTTCCGAGCACTGGGTCGTGCTGTCCGGCACCGCCCGGGTCACCATGGAGGGCCAGTCCCGCATCCTGCGCGAGAACGAGGCCGTCTACCTGCCGATCGGCACCGACCACAAGCTCGAGAACCCCGGCAAGATCGACCTCGAGCTGATCGAGGTCCGCACCGGCCCCTATCTCGGCGAGGACGACGTCGTCCGGCTGGAAGCGGCCGACGAGCTGCTGTTCGGGTGATCCCTCCCAAACGGGGGGTTACCCCGAATGGTTTGTAGATTTAAAGTCTATGAACTCATGGAGGTCACCATCGATTGCAGGTTTCGTTGCTCGATTCCTAGGGTACAGTAGGTTGCCGCTGCGGTCCGCTGCCCGCCCGCCCATGCCGAATCGTTGAAAGAAAGCCGACATGCCAGCAGGCTCTTCGAGACTCCACGACCAGACCATCGCGGTGATCGGCATGTCTTGCCGGCTGCCGGGCGCGGCCGGCCTCGACGAGTACTGGTCGCTGCTGCTGCAGGAGCGCTGCAGCGTCTCCGAGATCGGCAGCGACCGCTGGGCGATCGAGCGGTTCTACCACCCGCGGCGGGGCGAGCCCGGCCGCAGCTACACCCTGGCGGCCGGGCTGATCGAGGCGCCGAACGGCTTCGACGCCGGCGCCTTCCGGATCGCGCCGCGCGAGGCCGAGCAGATGGACCCGCAACAGCGGCTGCTGCTGGAGCTGGTGTGGGAGGCGCTGGAGGATGCGGGCCTGCCGCCCTCCACCCTCGCCGGCCAACCGGTCGGCGTCTTCGTCGGCGCCTCCTCGGTCGACGGCTATACCCGAGCGGTCGGCGATGCCAGCGGCATCGACACCCATTTCATGACCGGCAACACCGCGTCGATCATCGCCAACCGGATCTCCTATATCTACGACCTGCGCGGGCCGAGCCTGACCATCGACACCGCCTGCTCCTCCTCCCTGGTCGCGCTCGACGCGGCGGTGCGGGCGCTGGCGCGGGGCGAGATCGACACCGCCGTGGTGGCTGGGGTGAACATCCTGGGCGCGCCGCAGGCCTTCTATGGCTTCTCCCGCGCCGGCATGCTGTCACCGACCGGGCTGTGCCGGCCCTTCGCTGCCGCGGCCGACGGCTATGTCCGGGCCGAGGGCGGCGCCGTGCTGGTGCTGAGCCGCCTCGACGCCGCCCGGTCGAACGGCCGGCCGCCGCGGGTGGTGCTGGGCCCGACCGGGGTGAATTCCGACGGCCGCACCGTCGGCCTGTCGCTGCCCTCGACCGACGCCCAGCGCCGGCTGCTGGAGCGGCTGTACGGCGAGGCCGGGATCGATCCGAACGACCTCGCCTTCGTCGAGGCGCACGGCACCGGCACCCGGGTCGGCGACCCGGCCGAGGCCGAGGCGATCGGCCGGGCCCTGGGCCAGAAGCGGGACGCGCCGCTACCGGTCGGGTCGGTCAAGTCCAATATCGGCCATCTCGAGCCGGCCTCGGGCCTGGCCGGGATGATCAAGGCGGTCCTGGCGATCGAGCACCGGGTGCTGCCGGCGACGCTGCATCTCGACACGATCAACCCCGACATCCCGTTCGAGGCGCTGAACCTGGTGCCGGCGCGGGGGCCGGTGGCGCTGCCGCCAGGCCCGCTGACCGCCGGCGTCTCCTCCTTCGGCTTCGGTGGCACCAATGCGCATGCGGTGCTGCGGGCGCCGCGGCCGGACGAGATGCCGGAGGCCACATCCGAGGCGCCGGCCCGCGCCCTGGTGCTGTCGGCCCATGGCGAGGAGGCGTTGCGGAGCCTGGCCGGGCGCTATGCCGAGGCGCTGGAACTGGCGGATGCGGACCCGGTCCGGATCGCCCGCCATGCCGCCCATGAGCGGGAGCTGCTGCCGCACCGCCTGGCCCTGCCGCTCAGCGACGATGCAGCGGCCGAGCTGCGGCGCTTCGCCGAGGGAGACCGGGCGGCGCAGCTGGTGTCGGCCCGCGGCGAGAGCGACGCCGGCCCGATATGCTTCGCTTTTTCCGGCAACGGCTCGCAATTCGCCGGCATGGGCCTGCGCGCCTATCGCGCCAGCCGACCGTTCCGCGACGCCTTCGACGAGGTCGATGCGCGCTACCGCGCTTTGGCCGGCTGGTCGCTGGCCGAGGCGCTGCAGGACCAGGCGCTGGAGGAGCGGCTGCCTGCCACCTCGACCGCACAGCCGCTGCTGTTTGCGGTGCAGGTGGCGCTGACCGCGGCACTGGCCGCCGACGGCCTCGTGCCCGCCATGGTGATCGGCCACAGCGTCGGCGAGGTGGCGGCGGCGCTGGCTGCCGGCATGGTGTCGCTGGACCAGGCGGTCCGGATCATCCATTGGCGCAGTCGTTGCCAGGAGCAGCTGCGCGGCCTGGGCACCATGGCGGTGCTGATGCTGGGCCGCGAGGAGGCGGAGGCGGTGCTGGCCGAGGCCGGGCTGCACGACACTGTCGTCGCCGCGGTCAACAGCCCGGTCTGCGTCACCGTCTCGGGTCCGAAGGACCAGATCGAGCTGCTGCTGAAGCTGGCCAAGCAGCGCCGGGTGGCGGCGCAGCGGGTCGGGGTCGACTACCCGTTCCACTCGCCGCTGACCGCGCCGATCGAGGCACCGCTGAAGGCGGCGCTGGCCGATACGGTCGCGGCCGAGAGCCGGATTCCGTTCATCTCTTCGGTTACCGGCGGGCCTCTGACCGGGCCGGCGCTGGATGCTGAATACTGGTGGCGCAACATCCGCCAGCCGGTCGATTTCGCCGCGGCGGCGCGAACGGCGCTGGAGCTGGACGCCGGGATCTTCGTCGAGATCGGCCCGCGGCCGGTGCTGACCGGCCATCTGCGCGACATCGCCAAGGCGGCCGAGCGCGAGGCGGCGATCCTGCCGACGCTCGACAACAAGGCCGGCGAAGACGGATCTGACCCGGTCGAGCGCGCGGTGCTGCAGGTGCTGCTGCGCGGCGGCGCGGTCGACCGGCGGCCGCTGTTCGGCGACCGGCCCACGGGCCGGCGCCAAGCCCTGCCGCATTATCCGTGGCAGCGCCGCGACCTGCGCCAGGTGGCGACGCCGGAGCGCATCGACCTGTCGCTGGCCAAGCCGGCGCATCCGCTGCTGGGCGCCCGGCTGGGCGAGGGCACGCCGGAATGGCACGGCCTGCTGGACCCCGGGCTGCTGCCCTACCTGGCCGACCACAAGGTGGCGGGCGAGGTGGTGGTGCCGGGCGCGGCGCTGCTGGAGATGGCGGTCGCCGCCGGCCGGACGTGGTTCGGCGCCGACGCGGTCGAGGTCGAGGATTTCGACATCATCCAGGCCATGATGATCGCCGAGGGCACGACGCGCGAGACCTGGCTGCGGCTGGCGCCGGGCACCGGTGCGGTCGAGATCCTGGGCCGGCAGCGCATGGCCGGGGAGGAGTGGACGCTGCACGCCCGCGGCCGGGTCGGGCCGAGCCCGGTGGCCACAGCACCGGACCACGGCGCCGGAGACGACAGCACTCTCCGGCCGGTCGATCCGGCAGCGATCTATGCCGCGGCCGGGTCGGCCGGGATCGATTACGGCCCGGCCTTCCGCCGCGCCACCGCCATCGCCACCGACGACGAGCGCCGGATCACCGTCGACCTGGCGCCGGAGGCTGCCGATAACGGCCTCTACACCGCGCCGCATGCGCTGCACCCGACCGCGCTGGACGCCGCCTTCCACGGGCTGTTCGCGCTGTATGGCCGGCTCGGCGGCGGCGAGGGCGGCGCCTTCCTGCCGGTGCGCTTCGCCTCATTGCGGGTCTATCAGTCCTCGCCCGCAGCCCGGGCGCGCCTCGACCTGCGCCGCGCCACGGCGCGGTCGATCCTGGTCGACATCGCACTGGAGGACGAGGCCGGCACAGTGGTGGCCGAGCTGCGCGGCGCCCGCTTCCAGCGCAGCGCGCTGCGCCTGGCCGCCGGGGACGAGCTGCTGTACCGCTCCGTCCGGCAGCCCTGGGATGACGGCCGCGCCGGCGTCGCCGCGGCGGAGCTGGAGCAGGCCGTCGCCGGGTTGCTGGACCGGCACGAGGCTGGCGACGACTGGCTGCTGCTGACCGCCTGGGCGCGGTCGATGGCGCATCGGGCGGTGCGGGCGGTGGCCGGATCGGCCCGCTTCACCGTCGAGCGGCTGTGCCGCGGAGGCCGCCTGGCCCCGGCCGCGGTGCCGCACTTCGAGGCGCTGCTGAAGGTTCTGGCCGAGTTCGGGCTGGCGACGGAGCAGGACGGCGCCTGGCGCTTGTCCCCTGCCCGCCTGCCGTCGCCACCGGCGATCCTGCGCTCGATCCTGGCCGCGCATCCGGAGCGCGGCGCCGAGACGGTGATGGCCGCCCGGCTGTCGCGCGACCTGGTCGCGGCGCTGCGCAGCGGCGAGACGCTGCGCTTCAGCAAGGGCGTCGAGGCGCATGCCCGCGCCGCCTCGCCGCTGCTGCCGCTGGCGGCGGAGCTGGTCGGCCGCCTCGCCGCCGACCGCGCCATGCCGCTGGCGCTGCTGCTGGTCGACCCCGAGGGCGAGCTGGTGCCAGCGCTACTGCCGCTGATCCGCAGCGGCGCCCTGACCGTGGCGGTGACCGGGCCGGAGCCGAAGGCCCTGGCCGGCCTGGCCGCGCGCACCCAGCGCCTGCCCGGGCTGCGAATCCTGGACGAGCAGACCACCGTTTCGCCGGGAGGCTTCGACCTGGCGCTGTCGGTCGGCACCATGGCGGCCGGGGACCCGGCCAAGCTCGGACAACCGCTGGCCGGGCTGCTGCGCCCCGGCGCCGCGGCCGTCACCATCGACACCATCCCGGACACCGTGACCGCCCTGCTGCTCGACGGCATGGCGGACAACCTCACCTCGCAGGACGGGCTGGCGCAAGCCGGCTTCCGGCCGGCGGTCCGGCACCGCGCCGGCACCCCGGGGGCGGCGGCGCAGCTGGTGGTCTGGGACCGGCCGGCCGTCGACGTGCCGGCCGAACCGGCCGGGCCGATCCTGATCCGCCCCGCTGACACCGAGCTGCTGGCCGACCTTGCCGACCGGCTGCGCGGACGGGGCCACCCGGTGCGTATCGATCCGGCCGCGGCCGCGGCGGAGGGAGACACCGTGCTGCTGCCGTTGATGCTGGACGCGGCGCGCGACCCGGTCGCCTTCCTGACCAAGGCCATCCTGGCGGTGCGGGCGGAGGCCGAGGCCCTGCCGGCCAAGGCCACGCTGTGGCTGGTCGCCCGCTGCGGCAAGCTGAACGGCAAGGCCGATGGCGGCCGCGGCCTGGCCGAGGCGTTGGCGGCCTTCGCCCGCACCCTGGCCAATGAGCAGTCCGGCCTCGCGATCCGCTTCGCCACCCTGGCCCCCGCCCTGCCCGACGAGGCCGCGGCGGCGGCGCTGGCCGGGGTGATCGGTTCGGCCGAGACCGAGGTCGAGGTCGACCGCGACGGCATCTTCGTCAGCCGGGTCGAAGCGGTGCGGCCGGCGCCGCAGGACGCTCCGGCGGAGGACCGCGCCGCCCGCCTGGCCCTTTCGGCCCCGGGCAGCCTGGGCCGGATCGGCTGGGTCGCGGCGGAGCGCCAAGCCCCGGGGCCGGAGGAGATCGAGATCGAGGTCGCGGCCAGCGGGCTGAACTTCCGCGATGTGATGTTCTCGCTGGGCCTGCTGCCGGACGACTATCTCGAGGACGGCTTCGCCGGCCCGACCCTGGGCTTCGAATGCGCCGGCACGGTCCGCCGCGTCGGCGCGGCGGTGACCGATCTGCGCGAGGGCGACCGGGTGATGGCCTTCGCCCCGGCCGCCTTCGCCACCCATGTGACGATCCCGGCCCAGGTGGCGATGCGGGTGCCGGAGGGGGTCGATCTGGCCGCTGCGGCGACCATGCCGGTCGCCTTCGTCACCGCCTGGTACGCGCTGGTGCACCAGGCCAGGCTGGGCCGCGGCGAGACCGTGCTGATCCACGGCGCTGCCGGCGGCGTCGGCCTGGCGGCGCTGCAGATCGCCAAGCTGCGCGGCGCCACCGTGGTGGCCACCGCCGGCAACGAGGACAAGCGCGCCCTGGCCCAGCTGCTGGGCGCCGACCTGGTGCTGGATTCCCGGTCGCTGGCCTTCGCCGACGAGATCCGCTGGAAGCTGGGCGGCGTCGACGTGGTGCTGAACTCGCTGTCCGGCGACGCCATGCGCCGCAGCCTGCGGGCGCTGAAGCCCTTCGGCCGCTTCGTCGAGCTGGGCAAGCGCGACTTCGTCGCCGACACCGCGGTGGGCCTGCGCGCCTTCGCCCGCAACGTCTCCTATTTCGGGGTCGATGCCGACCAGCTGCTGAACGCCCAGCCGGGGCTGACCAAGCGCCTGCTGCGCGAGCTGGACCGGCTGTTCGCGCAGCGCCGCCTGACCCCGCTGGCGCATCGGGTGTTCCCGGCCGACCAGGCCGAGGACGCGTTCCGGCTGATGCAGGGCGCCGGCCATATCGGCAAGATCGTGATCACGCCGCCGCGCGAGATCCCGGCAGCGCCGGCGGCCGAGGCCCGGTTCGAGGCGCAGGACACCGGCTTCCACCTGGTCGCCGGCGGCACCGGCGGCTTCGGCTTCGCCACCGCGCTTTGGCTGGCGGAGCACGGGGCGAAAACCATCGTCGTCGCCTCCCGCCGCGGCACGCTCGGGCCTACGGAAAAGGCCCAGGCCGAGCGGCTGGCGAAGCAGGGCGTCACCCTGGCGGCGGAGCGGCTGGACGTCACCGACCGGGCCGCCTGCGAAAAGCTGCTGGCCGGGCTGGAGCGCCGGCACGGCCCGCTGCGCGGCATCATCCACGCCGCCATGGTGCTGGATGACGGGCTGCTGCGCGACCTGGACGCGGCGCGGATCGAGCGGGTGCTGGCGCCGAAGATCAAGGGCGCGATCCATCTCGACCTGGTCAGCCGCACCCGCGAGCCCGACTATTTCGTGCTGTTCTCCTCCGCCACCACGCTGATCGGCAATCCCGGCCAGGCCAACTATGTCGCCGCCAACGCCTATCTCGAGGCGCTGGCGCGGACCCGGCGGGCCCAGGGCCTGCCGGCGCTGGCGGTGTCCTGGGGCGCCATCGCCGATGCCGGGGTGCTGGCCCGCGACGCCGCCAAGGGCGACGCGCTGAAGCGCCGGATCGGCCGGTCGTCGCTGAAGGCGGCCGAGGCGCTGGCGCAACTGGGCCGGCTGCTGGCCCGGCCGGCGGAGACGCCGGCTGAGGCGGTGGTCGCCTGCGCGCGGATCGACTGGCAGGCGGCGACCCGCGAGCTGCCGATTCTGGCGACGCCGCGGCTGGCCTCGATGGCCGACGGCCGCCGGGCCGAAGCGGCGGAGGCCGAGGTCGACCTGGCCGCCATGATCGCCGGGCGCAGTGATGCCGAGGCCCAGGCGATCGTGACCGAGACCATGCTGGGCGAGATCGGTCGGATCCTGCGCATGCCGCCGGCCGACATCGACCCCGACCGCGCCTTCGCCGAGCTGGGCATGGATTCGCTGATGGGGCTGGAGCTGGATTCGGCGATGCAGAACCGCTACGGCATCGACCTGCCCTTCCTGTCGATCGGCGCCGGGCTGACCCTGACCGAGCTGAGCGGCCGCATCGTCGCCAAGCTGCGCGGCGGCGCGCCGGCCGCCGGCCCCGAGGCGCAGCCGCCGGGAGAGGCGGCGCAGCTGATCGCCCAGCATGTCGAGGCCGATCTGGAGGCGGATGCCGCCGTGCTGGTGCGCGAGGCCGTCCGCGATCGGGCCAAGACCACAAGGCGGGTGCTGGGATGAGCAAGGGCCGTCTGTCGGACGCCGCGCTGCGGTCGCTGATCTCCGAGGTGCGCAGTAAGGCGGCGGCGCCGGCCGCGATGCCGGCGGTGCCGGAGGCGCGATCCTACGACACCGCCTTCGAGACCCTGCCGGGCTACGAGACGCTGCGGATGCAGCGCGCGGCGGCCGACCTGCTGGGCGTCGCCAGCCCGTTCTTCCGCACCCATGAGCACCGTGCCGGGGCGGTGTCGCGGATCGCCGGGCGGGAGGTGATCAACTTCGCCTCCTACGACTATCTCGGGCTGAACGGCCACCCGGCGGTGGCCGCGGCGGCCAAGGCGGCGGTCGACGAATTCGGTACCTCGGTCTCGGCCAGCCGGCTGGTGGCCGGCGAGCGGCCGTTCCACGCGGCGCTGGAGCGGCGCCTGGCCGAGGTGCATGGCGTCGAGGACGCCGTCGCCTTCGTCAGCGGCCACGCCACCAATGTCGCCGCCATCGGCCAGATCACCGGGCCGGCCGACCTGATCCTGCATGACGGGCTGATCCACAGCAGCGTGATCACCGGCGCCCAGCTGTCCGGGGCGCAGCGGCGGTCCTTCCCGCACAACGACCTGGACACGCTGGAAGCGATCCTGACGGCGGAGCGCGACCGCTGGCAGCGCGTGCTGATCGTGGTCGAGAGCCTGTATTCGATGGATGGCGACGCCATCGACCTGCCCCGGCTGGTGGCGATCAAGCAGCGCTTCGGTGCGTGGCTGATGGTCGACGAGGCGCATGGGCTTGGCGTGCTGGGCCCGACCGGGCGCGGCATCGCCGAGGCCAGCGGCGTCGACCCGCGGCAGGTCGACATCTGGATGGGCACGATGTCGAAGACGCTCGCCTCCTGCGGCGGCTACATCGCCGGGCCGGCGGCCCTGGTCGAGTATCTCAAGGTGATGGCGTCGGGCTTCGTCTACAGCGTCGGCATGCCGGCCCCGGCGACCATGGCGGCGCTGACGGCGCTGGAGCTGCTGATCGCCGACACGGATGGCCGCGTGGCCCGGCTGCAAGCCAATTCCCGATACTTCCTGGAGCGCGCCCAGGCCGCCGGGCTGGACACCGGCCTGGCCCAGGGCCATGCGATCATCCCGATCATTCTCGGGGATTCGCTGCAGGCGGTGCTGCTGTCGAACCGGCTGCTGGAGCGCGGCGTCAACGTCTCGCCGATCGTGCATCCGGCGGTGCCGGAGAAATCGGCCCGGCTGCGCTGCTTCGTCACCGCCGAGCACAGCCGGGACCAGATCGACCGCGCCGTCGCCATCATTGCCGAGGAGCGGGAACGGCTACTGCACGAGGCGCCGGCGGCGGCGCGGCTGGGGGCGGCGGTCCGGGGCTAGAGGGTCGCCGGGGCGTCGATCTCGAAGCGCAGGAAGCGGTCGATGAAGGCGGCGCGGAGCGGGCGCGGCGCCAGGCGACCCAGGCGGATCAGCCAGACCAGCGGCCAGGGGAAGGCCACCATGGCGCGGCCGCGGGCGGTGGCGGCGGCGATGTGCTTGGCCGCGCGCTCGGCGCTCCACTGGAACGGACGAGAGCCGCGGTAGCGGTCGCTCATGCCGGTGGCGATGAAGCCGGGGCAGGCGATGGTGACGCGGATGCCGTCCGGCCGCAGCCAGGCCAGCAGCGCCTCGCCCCAAGCCATCAGCCCGGCCTTGGAGGCGGAATAGGCCGGCTGGTCGGCCAGCGGCATCAGCGCCGCCAAGGACGAGATCAGGACGATGCGGCCGAAGCGGCGGGCGCGCATCGGCTCGATCAGCGGCGACACCGTGGCGATCGCGCCTTCAAGGTTGATGCGCAGCTGCGCCGTGACCGAAGCCTCCGGCTCGCTGCCGCGGCCCGGGGCCAGCCCGGCCTCGACCCCGGCATTGGCGATCACCGCCGCCACTGGATGGCGGGCGTCGAAGCCGCGCAGGAATTCGCCCAGCCCGGCGCCGTCGCGCACGTCGATCGCCGCGGTCTCCACCACCGCGCCGCGCTGCCGGCAGGAGGCGGCGACCTCGGCCAGACGGGCGGGGTTGCGGCCGATCAGGGCCAACGCCACGTCCGGCGCCGCATAGTGCCGGGCCAGCGCCGCGCCGAGCCCATGCGAGGCTCCGGTCACCACGACCGCCGTGGGCACGGCCGTCACGCTCATTCTCCCGCCTGCGCCGCCCAGGCGGCCTCGCGCAGCGGCTGGACCTCGCCGTCGAGGATGCGGCGGCGGGCGCCGTCGACCGCGAGGTCGATGCCGCGGAGCGAGAAGAAGCTGCCGCGGATCTGGGTCCGCGCCACCACGACGCGGCGGAACGCCTCCAGCAACTCGGCGCGCGGCGGCGGCGCTTCGGCCCAGAAGCGGTCGAGCCCACCCTGGAAGCTGAGGCCCGGCAGGTCGAACACGGCGGTGCCGAGCGTCTGCAGCGGCTTGCCGCGCTCCAGCGCGAACAGGCCGACGGTGGAGTTGACCACGACCACGCCGATGGCGCCGTCAACCAGCTGCTGCAGGTCGCCGCCGTCGATGAAATCGACCCGGTCGGCGACGCCGTGCCGCGCCGCCAGTGCCCTGATCCGCCGGCGCTTGGCGACCGGGCGGAAATCCAGCGGGTGCAGCTTCACCACCAGCCGGGTGCCGGGGTCGGCGCTGCGGGCGAAGGAGGCGATCACCTCATCCGCCGCCGCCACGGTGTCGCGGTAGGGCGAATGGGTGCGGATCTGGAAATCGGTGTCGAGCTGCAACGGATGGAGGTAATAGCGCCCCGCCTGCACGGCCAAGGCCTGCATCACCCGCTGTGCCTCCCGCCGGACCCAGGGCGCCCGGACGAAGCGGCCGAGCCAGCCGGCATATTCCGCCAGCGGATGGTCGAGGGCGTGGTGGCGGTAATGCGGGAAGGCCGGCATCATCGCCACCAGCCCGACCGTCCACAGCACGTCCCACACCGCCCGGTGCAGGAAATAGGATGGCACCGGCACCGGCGGCGGCTCCGCCTCGGCCGCCCGCGCCAGGGCCTGGAAGGTGATTGCGCTGCGCGGCAGGTCGGAATGACCGTTCACGCCCCAGGCCTCGCAGGTGACCCAGCCGGGGCGCAGATAACCCTCCTCGAACAGATGCAGCTTGAGGCCGCAGCGCCGGGCGAGATCGATCGCCACCGCGTGGTGCGGCCGGCAGTCGCCGAACAGCACCAGGTCGGTGACGCCCTCGCGGTCGAGGATCCCGGCGACGAAGCCGCGCCAGTCCTCGAACCGGCCGCGGAAGGCGATGGCCGGGCGGCGCCAGAACATCACGTCACCGCCGCAGATGTTGATCTTGACGATGCGAGCGCCCTCGGCCTCCAGCGCCGCCGCCAGGCGCCGCTGGAACGGCGTGGCGGCGCCCTGCAGGATCAGCACGACGCGCTGGCGCGCGGCGCCGATCGCCCGCGCC
>NZ_VCCH02000069.1 GCF_005938675.2 Mycobacterium sp. KBS0706 | reverse complement strand
GCGGCGCTGCGGGCGCTGCCGGGGACGGCGGCCACGCCGGCGGTGTTCATGACCGCCAAGGTGCAGCCGCAGGAGGTGGCGCGCTATCGCGCCCTCGGCGCCGTCGACGTCATTTCCAAGCCCTTCGACCCGATGACGCTGTCGGATGAGATCCGCGCCATCTGGGGCCGGCGCGAAGGGTGGGACACAGGGTCGTGACCCAGGACGCACTGCAGGCCCATCTCGACCGGCTGCGGGCGAAGTTCGCGACCGAGCTGCCGCAGAAGCTGGCCGAGGCCGAGGCGCTGCTGGCGGCGGTGCGGGCCGGCGACGCCGAGGCGCTGAAGGGGCTGCGCTTCATCGTGCACCGGCTGCACGGCACCGGCGGCACCATGGGCTTCGCGGCGCTGTCGACCGCGGCGGCGGCGCTGGAAGCACGGCTCGACACCTGCCTTCAGGCCGGCGGCGCCGGGCCGGACGACATCACGGCGATCGCCGCTGGGCTGGCGGCGCTGAAGGCGGCGGCCTGAGCCGGCTCAGGCGGTCTCGACGACCTCGATCTCGGCGGTGATCTCGGCCACCTTGCCCAGCATGATCGAGGCGGAGCAGTACTTCTCCTTGGACAGCGCCACGGCGCGCTCGACCTTGGCGCGGTCGAGGCCGCGGCCGGAGACGATGTAGCGCAGATGGATTTTGGTGAAGACCTTCGGGTCGGTCTCGGCGCGCTCGGCCTCGACTTCGACCCGGCAGTCCGCCACCGGCTCGCGCGCCTTCTCCAGGATCATCACCACGTCAAAGGCGGTGCAGCCGCCGAGGCCGAGCAGCAGCATCTCCATCGGCCGGACGCCGAGATTGCGTCCGCCGCTCTCCGGCGCGCCGTCCATGACCACGGCATGGCCGCTGCCGGATTCGCCGAGGAAGGTGCGGCCTTCGACCCAGGTGATGCGGGCTTTCATCTGAACTGCTCCAGGAACCGATTCGACGCGGCACCCTAGCAGCGCCTGCCCAGGCCGTCAGCCGGGCGGCATGGTCATCGCCCCCGGCCGCTCGGCGATCTCCAGGATCAGCTTGCGCACCACCGCCTCGGTGAAGCGGGCATCGGCGTCGGCGGTGATGACGAAGGCGCCGGGGCCGCCGATCACCTGGTCGCGGAAGAAGTCCTCCAGCGTGCCACCGGCCCAGCCCGGCCGGCCGCTGCGCGACAGCACGGCGAGGCCGTTGATGGTGATGCCGGCGGCCAGAGCCTCGGCCCGGACCTCCGGCAGCGGCCGGCCGCCGCGCTGGCCGGCATCGGCCGATACGTCGATCACCTTGCGCAGCCCCTCGTGGCCGTTGCCCTCGATCAGCCGCTGCGACAGGTCGATGGCGTTGCTGATCGAGTTCCAGCCGAACGCGCGCCGGGGTGCCGCCGCCAGCGCCGCACCGAAGGCGGCGGCACTGGCCGGCCCGTCGATCACGGTCCAGTCGACGATGACATGCTGCGAGTCCGCCCCACCCCATTCCACAAAGGCGACCGCGATCCGGCCGGTGATGCCGCCGCGGATCGCCTGCTGCACCCGCGGGTCGGCCAGGGCCTTGGCGTAGCCTTCGCGCTGCAGCCGCAGTTCCTCGTCGTCGATCGAGCCGGAGCCGTCGGTGGCGAAGACCAGCTCGACATCGACATCGATCTCCTGCGCCGCGGCGGGGACCGCGCACAGCGCCAGGGCCAGGGCGAGACCGCGATGCAGCACCGGCGCCTCCCGCTTCGATGGGATGCCGCCAGCATTCCGGCTGCGGTCGGGTCTGTCAAACGTCGGTAGGCTGCAATCCGAATCCGGGCTTTGCATCGCTGCCGCTTTGCAGTATGGTCCGCGCCGCTTCGGGTCCTCGGGCCCGAGTCCATGGCCTGCACTCGTAGCTCAGCTGGATAGAGCGCCGCCCTCCGGAGGCGGAGGTCACAGGTTCGAATCCTGTCGAGTGCGCCATCCCTCCCGGATCAATTCGGACTCAGCGGACCAACCGCCAGAGCTGCTCCTCCGTGTCGTTGCGGTGGCGCCGATGGCCGTAGCGGCGGTCGTCGTCGCGATATCGGCGCTGGCTGCACCGATCCCGGCGCCAGTCGCGGCCGCGATTTCATGAGGGGCATCCTGCTGCCTCCGTGGTCCATCCAGAAGACGCACGGGCGAGGGCACGGGCTCCGTCGAAGCCGCTGCCGGCCCTGCACAGGCAGGATCGGAGGTATGACTCGACGACGGCGCAGGAGCACTTGCCGCCGAGTGCCCTACTTCGGCGGGAAGAAGAGGCGCTGCACGTTGTTGTCGCGGTCGTTCCCGCCGCGGTTGCCGCGGTTACTGTCGCCATTGTCCGAGCGGCGGACGTTTTCCGAGTTGTTGCGGTTGCGGTTGTTGTCCGGGCTCCGCCCGTCTTTCCCGAACAGGCGCCAGAAACGATCCTCAGCATCGCCGTCGCGATTGCTGCGCTGCCGGTTTCGGCGCCGGTCATTGTCGTCGTCATCGTCCCGATCGCGGTGCCGATACCGATCGCGGTCACGGTAGCGATATCGGTTATCATCGCGATAGCGGTACCGGCTGCGGTCATAGCCCCAGTCGCGATTGTCGTCATCGTACCAGCTGGAATAGCTGTCGCCGTAGTAGCCGCCACCATAGTAGCTGGGCCCTGTCTGGCACGACGCTACGAGCGGGGCGGACGCTGCGATGGCGACCGCGACCAGCCCCGTGCGGAACAGACCACTGCCATATGCCACGACGCTCTCCCTCGTCGTTCATCTCTCGCCTGATCAACACCTGAGTTTGTGGCGGAATTCCGTCGCGTCGAAAGCCAGGCCCCGGCGCCGGTTGACCCAATCGGGTGATCCCGCGGTTCTGCGACTTCTGTCATACTCGCGTCCATTCAAGACGCGCTTTGCCGATATTTTCCTGGTTCAAAGCCACGATTTGGAGACGCGAGCGGCACCGCGGAAATGCGCCCCGCCCGTCCCGTTCCCTGCGCGGCCGGAAAGCCTGCGGCCGGATTGGTACGCTCAACACAGGCTCCAAGGGGGAAACATCCATGTCCGGCTATTGGAGTCTCAATGCCGAGATCGATCGCTCGACCGGTACCTTCAACATCCTGATCGATTATTACGTCGATCCGTATATCGACCCGGAAACCTCCGAATATTTCGGCAACACTTCCTGGGGAATGACCTATAACCTGGCCGACAGTCCCTCCGCCATCCCCGTGGGGAACGGAGTTGGGACGGAGAACGGTTTGGCCATGGTCGGCCTCGGGCTGGACTCCGGATCGAACGTGACCGCCTATGTCCTCGGCTTCCAGGCGACCAATGATTTCAGTGCCGAGGGGATCGCGGCCACCTGGAACGTGTTCACCGCTGCCTACGCCGCCACGCCGCAATCGGTCCTGGGCTCGGCGATCGACGACATCCTCATCGGCGGCGCCGGAGCCGACGTGCTGCGCGGCTTCGAGGGCGCCGATCTGGTCGACGCCGGGGCCGGCGACGACGTCGTCGACGGCGGCGCCGGCAACGACCGGCTGAACGGCCTCGACGGTGACGACATCCTGATCGGCGGCACCGGCGACGACATCGTCTGGGTCGATGCCAGCGGTGACATCGTGATCGAGCGTGCCGGCGAGGGCTATGATCGGGTGATCGCCCTCACCAGCGTCACGTTGGCCGACAATGTCGAGGAGCTGACTCTCGACGGCCTCGCCAGCCTCAACGGAACCGGCAACGCGGCCAAGAACCTGATCTTCGGCAACGCCGGCGCCAACACACTCACCGGCCTCGACGGCGACGACATCCTGAACGGGAACGGCGGTGACGACGTGCTGCGCGGCGGACAAGGGGCCGACGAGCTCGCCGGCCGGGACAACGGGACCGCGCTGGGCGACACGGCGACCTATACCGACAGCAGCGTCGGCATCGTGGCCGACCTCGCCACCGGCCTCGGATCCGGCGGCGCGGCCCAGGGCGACACCTATATCGAGGTCGAGAATATCGACGGCAGCCAGGGCGCCGACACCCTGGTTGGGAACACGGGCGGCAACAACCTGCGCGGCGTCGGCGGCGACGATGTGCTCCGCGGCGGCGCCGGGGCCGACACGCTCGACGGCGGCGCCGGCACCGATACCGCCAGCTACTACACCGGCTCGGCAGGCGTCTCGGTCAGCCTGGCCACGGGCAGCGGCAGCAACGGCGAGGCCCAGGACGATTCGCTGACCGGGATCGAGAATCTCTCCGGCAGCCAGGGCAATGACAGCCTGGCCGGAAACAGCGGCGCCAATGTGCTGCAGGGCTGGAACGGCGACGACGTGCTCGCCGGCGCCGACGGCAAGGACACGCTGACGGGAGGGGCCGGGGCGGACCGCTTCGCCTACGGCACCGCAGCGCAGAGCGCGGTCGGGGCCAATGCCGACCGGATCACCGATTTCAGCCATGCCCAGGGCGACAAGATCGACCTGGCGGCGATCGACGCCAGCAGCGTCCTCGCCGGCAACCAGGCCTTCAGCTTCATCGGCACCGCGCTGTACAGCGGCATCGCCGGGCAGCTGCGCTACGCCTCCAACGGCACCATCACCACCATCGCCGGCGATCTCAACGGCGACGGCACCTCGGACTTCCACATCCAGCTGACGGGGGCCTATGCCCTGGTGGCCGGCGACTTCGTGCTCTGATCCGGGACCGGGTCAGGCGGCGTGGCGCGGGGCCGCCGCGCCGAACAGACCGGCCACCACCTCGTCGGCGATGGCGAAGCCGGTGCTCATGCCGGTGCCGCTGGTGACCTGGACCACCCGGGTCGCCTCGTCCGGCGCCTCGGCGAAGGCCTCGGCCGGGCCGGAGGGGTAGATCCCGACCCAGCGCTCGGTCACCGCCGGCTGCGGCACGTCCAGCAGCTCGGCCATGTGGCGCAGGATCAACCCTTCCACCGCGTGCGGCGCGAAGGGGTCGGGCGAGTCGTCGTGATGGTGGGAGTCGCCGACCACCAGCGAGCCGTCGGCCGACTGCACCACGATCAGGTGGATGCCGTTGGCCAGCGTCTCCGGCACCTCGGCCGCCAGCCGCGCCTTCAGGGGCGCCGCCTCCGGCAGGTCGGCATAGCCGCGATAGCGGGCGAAGCTGAGGTCGCCCATCACCGCCGCCGGCAGCCGCCAGGCCGGCGGCGCCAAGCGCAGCATCTGCAGCTTGCACAGGGTGGTGCGGCGACGGGCCATGATCTCCGGGAACAGCGACCGCAGGTCCGGTCCGGGGCAGACCACGATGCGGTCGGCCAGGATGGCGCCCTCGCTGGTCTCGACCCGCGGCGCCTGCACCGCGCGGACCTGGACGCCGCGGCGGAAGACGACGCTATAAGCCGCCTCCAGCCAGGCGGCCAGGCGCGGGATCGCCTCGCGCGGCTCGATCCGCAGCTCATACGGGCTCCACAGCCCGCCCACCAGCCCCTCGGCCCGCGCCATCGGCAGACGGGCCGCCATGCCGGCGGCCGGCAGCAGGGTGCAGCGCTCGCCCATCCCGGTGCGGGCGAAGGCCTCCAGCACGCCCATCCCCTCGGGCGTCCGGGCCAGCAGCGCGGTGCCACGATGCAGCACCGGGATGCCGGCCTGCGGCGCCACCTCGGCCCAGACGTCGCGGCTGCGCATCGCCCGGCGCCAGGTCGGGCCGGCCGACTGGCCGGTGACGGTGACGAAGCCGAAATTGCGGATCGAGGCGCCGATGGCGCGCGCCTCGCGGTCGATCACCACCACCCGGTGGCCCCGCCGCGCCGCGGCCAGGGCATGGGCGAGGCCGAGGATGCCGGCGCCGACGACGGCGAGATCATAGCGGTTCACGGCGCGTCCCCGACGGCGATGCACGCCTCGATCCGCTCGATCGCGGCCGGCACGTCGGCGATGCCGTCCACCACCTCATGCGCGCCGGCCGCCCGCAGCCGGTCGGCCGCGACGCGGCGCAGCTGCGCCTGCCGCTCCGCCGGCAGAGACGCCCATTCCGCCTCGGTCAGCCCGACCTCGTTGCCGGTCACGGCCACGGCGATCGTCCACATGCCGGCGTTCAGCCCCTCGGCCACGTCGACCAGCGTGTCGCCGATCTTGACCGCCGCCTGGACCGGATGGATGTCCAACTCGATCAGCGCCTTCAGCGCCATCGCCGGGCCGGGGCGGCCGGATGGGGTCTCGCCGGCGCAGACGATGACCTCGGGCGCATAGCCCTGCCGGGCCGCCTCCGGAATGACAACGTCCATCACCGGACGCGGGAAGCCGGTGGTGGTGCCGATGCGGATGCCGCGGGCCTTGAGCGCCGCCATGGCCTCGACCGTGCCGGGGATCAGCACCGCATGTCGCTGCACCGCCGCGACCTGCAGCGGCAGGAAGCGCTCGTAGACGTCGTCGACATCGGCCGGCACCGGCGGCCGGCCTTGTGCCTGTTCCCAGGCCGCCGCGACCTGCGGCATGTCCAGCAGCGCCCGGATGTGGTCCCACTTGGCCATGCCCATCGGCAGCCGGGCGGTGGCCAGCGGCACCGCGACGCCCATCGCCGCGAAGGCGTCGACCAGCGAGGTGATCGGCGCCTGGCAGCCGAAATCGACCGTGGTGCCGGCCCAGTCGAAGATCGCGGCCCGGATCGGGCCGTCATAGCGGCGGCGTTGGATGAAGCTCATGGCGCGCTCCCCGACATCGTGGATGGCCGGAGAAAGCCAGAGAGTCTAATATTGATCCAATTCATATTCTCCATATGGATCATTGATGAGCTCAACACTGGCCGTCCAGCTGCGCGCCTTCCACGCGGTGGCAGCGGAGGGCAGCTTCACCAAGGCGGCGCGGGCGATCGGCGTGTCGCAATCGACCCTGTCGATCGAGGTCAAGGCGTTGGAGCAGCGTTACGGCGTGCAGCTGTTCCGCCGCTCCGGCCGGACCATCGAGCTGACCCTGCTGGGCGCCGAGCTGATGACCTACACCAACCGCGCCTTCACCGCGCAGGCCGAGGCGGTGGAGCTGCTGCAGGGCACCAGCCGGGTGCCGACCGGCACGCTGCGCCTGGGCGCGGACGGGCCGTTCCACGCCATGCCGCTGATCGCCGCCTTCACCGCCCGGCATGACGGGGCGCGGGTGCGAATGACGGTCGGCAACGCCCAGCGGGTGCTGGCCGACCTGGTCGACATCCGCCTCGACGTGGCGGTGCTGGCGCGGGTGCCGGGCGACCCGCAGCTGCACGCCTTGCCGTTGTGGCACGACCCGGTGCATGTGCTGCTGCCGCGCGATCACGCTTTGGCCCGGATGCGCGTCGTGCCCGCGCATCTGATCGCGCGGGAGCGGCTGGTGATGCGTGAGGCCGGGTCGATGACGCGGGAGACGGTGGAGCGCGCCTTCGCCGCGGTCGACCTGCCGCTGACGCCGTGGATGGAGGTGGAGGGCCGGGAGGCGTCGCGCGAGGCGATCGCCGCCGGCCTGGGCATCGGCTTCATGTCGGCGGGCGAGCTGACGCCCGATCCGCGCTTCGTCAGCCGCCCGATCGGAGGCTGCCGGGTGGAGATGGACGAGTATGTGGTGTGCCTGCGCGAGCGCCAGCGCCTGGCCATCGTCCGCGCCTTCCTCGACATCGCCGCCGAGGCCAGCCGGGCGCGGCGCGAGGCCACGCCCGGGTCCGGTTAGGCCTGCTGGCTGAAATCCGGCGGCGGCGTGCTGAAATCGACCAGCGGCCGCACCTCGACGAAGCCGATCCGGGCCAAGGGGTGCGTGGCGGCAACTTCGGCCGCTTCCTCGATGTCCCGCGCGTCGATCACCACGAAGCCGCCGAGGACCTCCTTGGTTTCCATGAACGGACCATCGACCGCCGAGGCCTTGCCCTCGCGCACCTTCACGGTGCGGGCCCCGTCGGGCAGCTCCAGCGCCTCGCCGGCGACGAAATGGCCGCTGGCCTTCAGCGTCTCGTCATGGGTGGAACAGCCCTCCAGCGCCGCATTGGCCTCAGGGCTGCCGCCGAACAGGGTCTGCGGATCGTAGTAGATGAGGCAGGCATAGCGCATGACCGGTTCCTTCTGCTTGCGCTGTGAATGCCCCTAATCGTCCGTCCCGAACCGGATTCGACAGGCCTCCGATTTTTTCCGCTACGCCAGGTGGCAGGCGACCCTGTGGCCCTCGCCCAGCATGCGCATCTCCGGCACCTCGGCGCGGCAGCGGTCGGTCGCCAGCGGACAGCGGGTGTGGAAGCGGCAGCCGGCCGGCGGGCTGGCCGGGCTGGGCAGCTCGCCCGTCAGCACCGTGCGGTCGCGCGGCGCATCCGGGTCGATCGCCGGGATCGCCGACAGGAGCGCCCTGGTGTAGGGGTGCAGCGGCCGGTCGAACAGCGCGTCGCGGCCGGCGGTCTCGACGATCACGCCGAGATACATCACCGCGATCTCGTCGCAGAGATGCTCGACCACCGCCAGGTCGTGCGAGATGAACAGGAAGGTGACGCCCCGCTGCTCCTTGAGGTCGGCGAACAGGTTGATGATCTGCGCCTGGATCGAGACGTCGAGCGCCGAGACCGGCTCGTCCGCCACGATCAGCTCCGGCTTCAGCGCCAGGGCCCGGGCGATGCCGATGCGCTGGCGCTGGCCGCCGGAGAATTCATGCGGGTAACGAGCATACTGGTAGGGCGCGAGGCCACAGATCCGCATCACCTCCAGCACCGTGTCGCGCAGCTCGGCCCGACGGACCAGGCCGTGGGCCAGGAGGGCCTCGCCGATCGCGTCACCGACCCGCACCCGCGGGTTCAGCGAGCCGTAGGGGTCCTGGAACACCAGCTGCATCTTCGGCCGCAGCGCCTTCAAACCCCGCCGGCCGATGGCGTTGATGTCCCGCCCCTCGAAGCGCACGGTGCCAGCCGTCGGCTCGTACAGCCCCAGCACGGTGCGGCCGAGCGTGGACTTGCCGCTGCCGGATTCGCCGACCAGGCCGAAGCTGGTGCCGCGGCGGATGCGGAGATCGACCCCGTCGACGGCACGGACATGGCCTGTGACCTGGCCGAACACCCCGTCGCGGATCGGGAAATGGGTCTTGAGCCCCTTGACCTCGAGCAGCGGAGTTTCGGTCATATTGCCACCGACTGCGCCAGGAAGCAGGCGGCGCGGTGCGGCGCCCCGGCGGGCTCAAGCGCCGGGATGCCAGTGCGGCAGATATCGGCCGCGGCGAAGCAGCGGTCGGCGAAGGCGCACCAGGCGGGCAGATGCGCCGGGCTGGGCACCTGCCCCGGGATCGAGTCGAGCCGGCGGCGGCGCTGCCCCGGCACCGGGCGCGAGGCCAGCAGCCCGCGGGTGTAGGGATGCTTCGGCCGCAGCAGGATGTCGCGCACCGGCCCGGTCTCGACCACCCGGCCGGCATACATCACCATCACCCGGTCGGCGAGCTCCGCCACCATGCCGAGGTCGTGGGTGATCAGCATCAGCGCCGTGCCCTGCTCGCGCTTCAGCCGGCCCAGCAGCTCCAGGATCTGCGCCTGGATAGTGACGTCGAGCGCGGTGGTCGGCTCGTCCGCGATCAGCAGCTTCGGGCCGCAGCTGAGCGCGATCGCGATCATCACCCGCTGCAGCATCCCGCCCGACAGCTGATGCGGATAGCCCTCGACGATCTGCGTCGCCCGGGCGATGCCGACCCGGTCCAGCAGTGCGATCGCCTCGTCCCAGGCCGCCTTCGGCGTCATGCCGCGATGCTCGACCAGCGGCTCGACGATCTGCTCGCCGATGGTCAGCACCGGGTTCAGCGCGCTCATCGGCTCCTGGAAGATCATGGCGATCTCGTTGCCGCGCAGGCCGCGCATCTCCTCCGGCTTCAGCCCCAGCAGGTCGCGGCCGCGATAGAGGATGCGGCCGCCGGCGACCTTGCCGGCCGGGCGTGGCAGCAGGCCCATCAGCGACAAGGCGGTGACGCTCTTGCCACAGCCGGATTCGCCGACCACGCCGACGGTCTCGCCCTCGGCGATGCCGAAGCTGACCTCGGTCACCGCCCGGGCGACGCCCTCCTCGGTGCGGAACTGGACCGACAGGTCCTGGAACTCGACCAGCATGGCGCTACCGCTTCATCTTCGGGTCGAGCGCGTCGCGCAGCCCGTCGCCGAGGACGTTGATCGCCACCACGGTCAGGAAGATCGCCACGCCCGGCGGCACCCACAGCCAGGGCCGGCGCTGGAAGTCGACGAAGCTGTTGGCGGTGTCCATCATGTTGCCCCAGGACGGGGTCGGCGGCACCACGCCGAGGCCGAGATAGCTGAGATAGGCCTCGTTCAGGATGGCGTCGGCGACGCCGACGGTGGCGACCACGATCAGGATCGGCACGGTGTTCGGCAGCAGGTGGTGAAACAGCCGGCGATACAGCGGCAGACCCAGCACCTCGGTCGCCACCATGAAGTCGCGTTCGCGCAGCGACAGGATCTGCGACCGCACCAGCCGCGCCACCCGGATCCAGTTCGGCAGGCTGAGCATGAGGACGACCAGATAGATCCGCTGGTCCGGCGGCACCTTCAGCTCGGACAGCACGGCGCCGAGAATGATCAAGAGCGGCAGGGTCGGGATCGTCATCACGATGTCGGCGCAGCGCATGATCACGGCGTCCACCAGCCCGCCGAGATAGCCGGCCACCGCGCCGGCGATGTAGCCGACCACCACCGACAGCAGCACCGAGGCGAGACCCACGGTCAGCGAGATCCGGCCGGCCGCCATCAGCCGGGCCAGGATGTCGCGGCCCAGGAAATCGGTGCCCAGCCAGTGCCGCAGGCTGGGGGGGCGGTTGGGGCTGAGCGCGTCGGTCGCGTTCAGGTCCCAGGGGCTGATCCAGGGCCCGACGACGCAGACCAGCACGATCAGCAGCAGCACCGCGGCCGCGACCAAGGCGGTGCGGTTGCGCCTGAGGCGCCACAGCGCGTCGCCGAGCGGCGAGCGGGTCACGGCGAGGCGGCCGGCAAGCTCCGCCAGCTCGGCCTCGCGCGCCCGGCGGCGGCGGAATGGGTTCAGCAGCGACGTGAACGCCATGGCCTAGCGCCGCCGCAGCCGGATGCGCGGGTCGGCCGCGGCATAGGCGATGTCGGCGATCAGGTTGCCGAGGATGGTCAGCGCCGCCAGCGCCATGGTGAAGCCCATCAGCACCGGATAGTCGCGCGCCGCCAGCGTGTCGATCTGGATGTGCCCGGCCCCCGGCCAGTTGAAGATCTTCTCTGTGACGATGGCGCCGGAGAACAGGCCCGGCAGCTCGAAGCCCAGCAGGGTGATGATCGGCAGCAGGGCGTTGCGCAGCGCGTGCTTCAGCACCACCGTGCGCTCCTTCAGCCCCTTGGCCCGGGCGGTGCGGACGAAGTCCATCGCCAGCGATTCCAGCATGCTGGCGCGGATGTAGCGGGTCAGGCTGCCGGCCTGCAGCGCGGTCAGCACCAGCACCGGTAGCACCATGTGGCCGGCGATCTCGACCACCAGCGGCCAGCCGGTCGCCTCGCTGCCGGTGCTGATCATGCCGCCGACCGGCAGCCAGCGCAGGTCGACCGCGAACCATTTGATCAGCAGCAGGCACAGGAAGAAGACCGGAAAGGACATGGCGGCGAACACCGCCAGCGTCACCAGCCGGTCGTACCAGGAATAGGGCTTCACCGCCGCCGTCACCCCGGCCAGCAGCGACAGGGTCCAGTACAGCAGCATCGCCGTGCCGGCCAGCAGGAAGGAATTCCAGACATACTGGTTCAGCAGAGTCCCGACCGGGGTCTGGTACTGCATCGAATAGCCGAGATCGCCGGTCAGCAGCCGGCCCAGCCAGTCGAAATAGCGGTCGAGCACCGGCCGGTCGAGTCCGTAGAGCGACTTCAGCTCCGCCGCCCGCTCGGGCGTCAGGTTGATGTTGCCGTCGATGAAGTCGCCCGGGGTCAGGGCGAAGACGAAGAAGATCAGCGCCGACGCCCCCAGCAGCATCGGCACCGCCAGCAGCAGGCGGCGGATGATGAAGTTCCTCATGCCCCCTCCCGGTGCCGGGAGGGGACACAGACGCCGCGCAGGCTCACTGCACGATCTTCAGGTTCGGCAGGCTGGCGACGATGCCGTTGTAGATGTCCGGCTTGAAGCCTTCGACCCGGGCATCGGTGGCCGACAGGATCTTGCGATAGGCCAGGAAGATCACCGGCGGGTCGTCGGCCAGCGCCTTGTACAGCTGGTGGTAGATCGGCTTGCGCTTCTCCGGGTCCAGCGTGGCGTTGCCCTCCAGGATCAGCCGCTCGACCTCGTCGTTGCGGTAGCCGAGCCGGCCGACATCACCGGTCGACAGGAAGTCCTCCACCCCCTCATGCGGGTCGTTGATGGTCGAGGTGCGGAAGGTGGCGAGGTTGTAGTCGCCGGCCTTGCGCTTGGCCAGGAGGGCGTTGAAGTCCGACACCTCGGGCACCAGGTCGACGCCGATCGCCTTCCAGTTCTCCTGGGCGATCGGGATCAGCGCGTCGTTGAACAGCGACTTGGTGGCCAGGAGGCGCAGCGACAGGCGCTGGCCATCCTTGGTCCGGATGCCGTCCGGCCCGGGCTTCCAGCCGGCCTCGTCCAGTAGCGCCGCGGCCTTGGCCGGGTCGTAGGCATAGGGGTCGACGGCGTCAGCGTCATAGGCCCAGGAGATCGGCGCCACCGGCTGGGTCGCGACCTGGCCATAGCCCTGATAGACCACCGTCACCAGGGTCTGGCGATCGAGGCCGTAGGTCAAAGCGTGCCGCACCCGCGGGTCCTTCAGCAGCGGATCCTTCGGGTTGAACTCGATCATGCTGTAGTCGCTGGAGCCATACAGGTTGATCGTGGCGAAGCCCAGGCTCTGCAGCGCGTCGACATTGTCCTGGCTGACCGTGAAGCCGTCATAGTCGGTCTCGCCGGTCTGGAACAGCTGCAGCTTGGTGGCGTCCGAGGTGATCCGGTATATGAAATGCTCCACCGCCGGCTTGCCGCCGTAGTAGCCCGGGTTGGCGTGGAACCGCACCTCCTGGCCCGGGATGAACTTGTCGAAGACATAGGGGCCGGCGCCCAGCGGGTCGCCACCCAGAGCGCGGATGCCGTCGAGCTGGCCGCGGGCGAACCCTTTGCCGTAATGCGCCTTGGACAGCACCGGGCCGCCGAGCAGGGCCAGCGTCTTGGCCCCGGGCCGGGTGGTGGTGATTTCGATGGTCTGCGGGTCGATCACCTTGATCCCGGAAATGCTGTCGGCCTTACCGGCCTTGTACTCCGCCCCGCCGGCGATCGCCGCCGGCATGATGTCGGTCTCGCTCTCCAGCGTCGGGTCGTGCAGCACGGTCAGGGTGAAGGCCACGTCCTCGGCGGTCAGGGCCGAGCCGTCGCTGAAGGTCAGGCCGGGCCGCAGCCTGATGGTGTAGACGAGGTTGTCCGGGCTGACGGTCCAGGATTCCGCCTGCTCCGGGATCAGCTTGCCCTCGCTGTCATAGTTGATCAGCCGGCCGAAGATCACGTTGGTGACGTTCTCGTCCCAGCCATTGGTGAAGAAGTAGGGGTTGAACACGCCCTGCGGCGCGCTGATCGAGGCGACGACGGTGTCCTTGCGGGCCTTGGCCGTCGCCGGAACCGCGGCCGGATCGGCCGCCGCGGTGATGCCGTCGGGCAGCACGTCCTGGGCCAGGGCGGGCGGGCCGCCTGCGATGGCGAGCCCCAGGGCCAATGCGGCCAGACGGGGTGTGCGATGAGAGCGCATCGAAGGGTGTCCTCCTCGGGCGGGAAGCTTCGGCGTGACAGGCTGTGAAATAAAAGTCAACTACACGCATGTGTAGAAAAATCCGGGCCGGATGGTGCGCGATCAGCCCTTCGGGCCGCGCTCGATCCGCACCAGCCAGCGGGTCCGGCCGGCATCCTCGGGCTCCACCGACAGCACGCGATGGCCGCCTTCCGTCGCCGAGCGCGGAACATTGATCAGCGGCTCACCCGCATTCAGCCGTATTTCCGCCACTTCGCCGGGCTTCATATCTTCCAGCAGCAGCTTGGTTTTGACGAAAGTGAAAGGGCAGACTTCCGCCGTTACATCGAGAGTCCGGACCGGTGGCGCATTGCTCATGACGCTTTCTCGATTTTCATGTCGATTCGTGTTGCAGTCCAGTACTGGGGGACTTATATACCCAACACTCGTGCCGCGGGAGTATGAACATGAGCAATGAAACGCCGTCCAACGATTTGATGAACCTTACGAGCCAAATCGTCGCGGCACATGTAGGAAACAATACCGTTGCGATCTCCGACCTGCCCGGCCTGATCGAGCAAGTCTTTCGCGCGCTCAATGGCCTCGGGACTGAGCCGACCCCGGTCGCCGAGAAGCCGCAGCCGGCGGTTCCGATCAAGAAGTCGGTGACGCCGGACTACATCATCTGTCTCGAGGATGGCAAGCAGCTGAAGATGCTGAAGCGCCATCTGAAGACGGCCTACAACATGTCCCCGGACGAGTATCGCGAGCGCTGGGGCCTGGCGGCCGACTATCCGATGGTGGCGCCGAACTACGCCAAGCAGCGCAGCAAGCTGGCCAAGCAGATCGGCCTCGGCACCCGCGCCCGGCGCGACTGACGCGAATCGCGGCGGTCCGTCGCCCGGCGGACCGCCCGGTTTTCCGGCCCGGCGACGGCGCCGCGGCCCTGTCCACGAAATCAGCGCACATTTGTAACCGTTCTGCTTTATAATTGGGCGAGCGCTTGTGCGGTGACGCAGAATCACCACGGCGCATCGGGGGAATTAGAGCGGACGGATTCAGCATGGCAGTCACAACCTTCGTCGATGACCACGGGTTCAGCCTGCGCGCGGGCAATCTCGAGGTCCGGCTGGCCGAGACGGAGGAGGAGATTTGGGCGGCCCAGGAGCTGCGCTATGCCGTTTTCTACCAGGAAATGGCGGCCCAGCCTTCGGCCGAGATGGCGGCCGCCGGCCGCGACTTCGACACCTATGACGACGTGGCCGACCACCTGCTGGTGATCGATCACGCGCGCGGCAAGGGCCCCCAGGGCGTGGTCGGCACCTACCGGCTGATCCAGCGCGACGGGGCGGCCAGGATCGGCGCCTTCTACTCCGCCAGCGAATATGACATCGCCAAGATCGAGGCCCATCCGGGCCGGATCCTGGAGCTCGGGCGATCCTGCGTCGCCGGCCCCTACCGCTCCGGCGGCACCATGCAGCTGCTGTGGCGCGGCATCGCCGCCTATCTGTTCCAGCACGACATCGAGATCATGTTCGGCTGCGCCAGCCTGCCCGGGACCGACCCGGAAGCGCTGAAGCTGCCGCTGTCCTACCTGTATCACTATCACCTGGCGCCGCCGGCGCTGCGGCCCAAGGCCCTGCCCGAGCGCTACACCGACATGCGGCTGCTGCCGCTGACGGAGATCGACCAGCGCGAGGCGATCGCGGCGCTGCCGCCGCTGATCAAGGGCTATCTCCGCCTCGGCGGCCATGTCGGCGACGGCGCGGTGATCGACCAGCAGTTCGGCACCACCGACGTGGCCATCATCGTCAAGACCGACCTGGTGACCGAGAAGTACTTCAAGCACTACGAGCTGAAGCGCGAGCAGCGGCCGATCCTGGCCTTCCGCAAGGACTGACCGGCGCGATGGCGGGCACCCGTCTCGGGTCGAAGCTCCGGGCCGTGGCCCGGCTTGCCGTCTACGTGCCCTGGACCGTCATGCTGATGCCGGTGCAGGCCCTGGCCGTGCGCTTCGGCTGGCGGCTGCAGACCAGCCTGCCGGTATTCTATCACCGGACCTGCTGCCGCATCCTCGGCCTCGACGTCGAGGTTCGCGGCGCCCAATCGGCCGCGGCGCCGACGCTGTTCGTCTCCAACCACCTGTCCTATCTCGACATTGAGGTGCTGGGGTCGCTGATCCCCGGCAGCTTCGTCGCCAAGACCGAGGTCGGCACCTGGCCCTTCTTCGGCGCCCTGGCGCGGCTGCAGCGCACCGTCTTCGTCGACCGGGGCAAGCGCGGCTCGGCCGACATCCAGCGCGACAGCCTGCAGGCCCGGCTCGAGGCCGGCGACAACCTGGTGCTGTTCCCCGAGGGCACGTCGAGCGACGGCAACCGCACCCTGCCGTTCAAGAGCGCGCTGTTCGCCGCCGCCGGGCTGCGCATCGACGGCAAGCCGCTGACGGTGCAGCCGGTGTCGCTGGCCTGCACCACGCTGGACGGCATCCCGCTCGGCCGCCGGCTGCGCCCGATCTACGCCTGGTACGGCGACATGGACCTGCTGCCGCATCTGTGGAATGTGGTGAAGCAGGGGCAGCTCACCATCACCGTGATCTTCCACCCGCCGGTGACGCTGGAGGATGTCCGGTCGCGCAAGGCGCTGGCGGACCATTGCTGGCGCGCCATCGCCGCCGGCGTCTCCGACGCCAATGCCGGCCGGCTGACGGGTGCGGCGGACGACGACATGGCCGATCAGCGCCGCGCCGCATGAGCCAAGGCTTGATTTCCGCGGGCATCGCCGTGATCTATCATCGCAATTCCATCGAGATGTGGACCAGACCGGACCCGCGCGCGTGAAGACCGCAGCCAGCAAGAAGCTGTTCATCAAGACCTGGGGCTGCCAGATGAACGTCTACGACAGCGGTCGTATGGCGGACATCTTGGCGCCGCTCGGCTATGCCCTGGCCGACAGCCCGGAGGAGGCCGACATGGTCATCCTCAACACCTGCCACATCCGCGAGAAGGCGACGGAGAAGGTGTTCTCCGACCTCGGCCGGCTGCGCCCGCACAAGCAGGCGAAGGCTGGTGAGGACCCGATGATCGTCGCCGTCGCCGGCTGCGTCGCCCAGGCCGAGGGCGAGGAGATCGCCCGCCGCGCGCCCTGGGTCGACATGGTGTTCGGGCCGCAGACCTACCACCAGCTGCCGGAGATGGTGGCCCGCGCCCACCGCCAGGCCGGCAAGCCCCTGGTCAACACCGACTTCCCGGTGGAAAGCAAGTTCGACCACCTGCCCGGCGAGCTCGGCGTCCAGGGCGCCTCGGCCTTCCTGTCGGTGCAGGAGGGCTGCGACAAGTTCTGCACCTTCTGCGTCGTGCCCTACACCCGCGGCGCCGAATATTCGCGCGACGTCGCCGGCATCCTGGCCGAGGCGCGCCGCCTGGTCACCGCCGGCGCCCGCGAGATCACCCTGCTGGGCCAGAACGTCAACGCCTTCCATGGTGACGGGCCGGACGGATCGGTCTGGGGCCTGGGCCGGCTGATCCGCGCCCTGGCCGAGATCGACGGCCTGGACCGCATCCGCTACACCACCAGCCATCCACGGGACGTCGACGACGATCTGGTGGCGGCGCATCGCGACGTGCCGCAGCTGATGCCGTTCCTGCACCTGCCGGTGCAGAGCGGGTCGGACCGCATCCTGGCGGCGATGAACCGCAAGCACGACGCCGACATGTACCGCCGCATCGTCGACCGGCTGCGCGCGGCGCGGCCGGACCTGGCGCTGTCCTCCGACTTCATCGTCGGCTTCCCGGGCGAGACCGACCGCGACTTCGCCGACACGCTGAAGCTGGTCACCGAGACCGGCTTCGCCCAGGCCTACAGCTTCAAGTACAGCAGCCGTCCCGGCACCCCGGCCGCGGCGCTGGAGGACCAGCTGCCCGAGGCGGCGAAGGACGAGCGGCTGCAGGCGCTGCAGCAGCTGCTGTGGGCGCAGCAGGCCGCCTTCAACCAGGGCATGGCCGGGCGCGTGGTGCCGGTGCTGCTGGACCGCCAGGGCCGCCGGCCAGGACAGCTGCACGGCCGCAGCCCGTGGATGCAGTCGGTGCATCTCGACGCGCCGGCCCGCCTGCTCGGCACCGTCCAGCCCGTCCGCATCACCGAGGGCAAGCTGTTGAGCCTGGCCGGGACCGTCGTGCTGGCGGATGCGGAGGAGGCGGCGTGACCGCCCGCGGCTCCGAGGGGCCCGGCGTGATGCCGGCCCGGCCAAAGCCCGCGACCCAGCGCGCCGAGATCAGCTTCGACGACAACCGGCTGCTGCCGCTGCTGTATGGCGAGCACGACACCCATCTGCTGCGGATCGAGCATCAGCTCGGCGTCTTGCTGGCCTCGCGCGGCAACACCGTCACCATCAAGGGTTCGGCCGAGCCGGTGGAGCAGGCCCGGCTGGTGCTCGAAACGTTGTGGCAGCGCCTGTCCCAGGGCCAGGGCGTCACCGGCGCCGACATCGACGGCGTGATCCGGCTGGTGCGCGACGCACCGGCCGGCGACGGATCGGCGCTGCGCAGCGACCTGCTGAAATCCGACGGCGCCATCGTCACCAGGCGCAAGCGCATCGGCCCACGCTCGCCGACCCAGGCGGAGTACATCGAGGCGCTGGCGCAGAGCGAGATGGTGTTCGGCGTCGGCCCTGCCGGCACCGGCAAGACCTATCTCGCCGTCGCCCAGGCGGTGTCGATGCTGATCGCCGGCCGGGTCGACCGCATTGTGCTGTCGCGCCCGGCGGTCGAGGCCGGGGAGCGGCTGGGCTTCCTGCCCGGCGACATGAAGGAAAAGGTCGACCCCTATCTCCGCCCGCTCTACGACGCCCTCTACGACCTGCTGCCGGCCGAGCAGGTGGCCAAGCACATGGAGACCGGCGTGATCGAGATCGCGCCGCTGGCCTTCATGCGCGGCCGCACCCTGGCCCATTCCTTCGTCATCCTCGATGAGGCGCAGAACACCACGGTGATGCAGATGCGCATGGCGCTGACCCGCATGGGCGAGGCCAGCCGCATGGTGATCACCGGCGACATCAGCCAGATCGACCTGCGCCCCGGCGACAAATCCGGCCTGGTCGACGCGCTGGAGATCCTGGACGGGACCGAGGGCATCCGCATCGTCCGCTTCACCGACCGCGACGTGGTGCGCCATCCGCTGGTGGCCCGGATCGTGCGCGCCTATGAGGCGGCGGACCGCGCCCGGAAGCCGCAGCCGTGATCGACCTCGCCGTCTGCATCGACGCGCCCGGCTGGTCGGCGCTCGGCCCCGAGTTCACCGACGAGATTTCACTGGCCGCGGCCCTCGAGCCCCTGGTCGAGGCCACCGTCTCCGCCGGGGCGGGTCCGGGCGCCGCGATCGAGCCCGGCCGCCCGGCCGAGCTGTCGATCGTGTTCGCCGACGACGCGACGGTGCAGCGGCTGAACCGCGACTATCGCGGCAAGGACGCCCCGACCAACGTGCTGTCCTTCGCCCTGACCGAGGCGGAGGAGCCGGATTTCCCAGGCGCTCCGCTGGTGCTGGGCGACGTCGTGCTGGCGCTGGAGACGGTGCTGGCAGAGGCTGCCCGGGACAACAAGGCCGCCGTCGACCATGCCCGGCACCTGGTGGTTCATGGTATCCTGCATCTGCTCGGCCACGACCACATGACCGACGCCGAGGCCGAGGCCATGGAGCGGGTCGAGACCGTGGTCCTGGCCCGCTTCGGCATCGCCGATCCCTATTCCGATTCGCCCGACTCGCTGCCCCACCCTGCCTGAGGCCATGTCCGACACCTCTTCCGGTCGACCTTCCCGCTCCTCCGACGCGACCCCGTTGCGCAGCTGGCTGCGCAGCCTGCTGCGCGGCAAGAGCGAGGATGCCTGGCGCGAGACCATCGAGGAGCTGATCGAGGACGGCGACGAAGGCGAGGACGAGGCCTCGATCGCGCGCCACGAGCGCGTGCTGCTGGGCAACATCCTGCGGCTGCGCGGCCGCACCGCCATCGACGTGATGGTGCCGCGGGCCGACATCGTCGGGGTCGAGGTCGACACGCCCCTGCCCGGCGTGCTCGACATCCTGGCGCGCGAGGCGCACAGCCGGATGCCGGTCTATCGCGACAACCTGGACGACGCGCTGGGCATGATCCACGTCAAGGACGTGGTCGCGGCGCTGAGCCGGACCCGGGCCGGCGACATCGACGCACCGAAGTCGCTGACCGATATCCTGCGCCCGGTCCAGATCGTCGCACCGTCGATGCCGGTGCTCGACCTCCTGCTGCAGATGCGCGAGAAGCGCCAGCACATGGCGCTGGTGATCGACGAGTTCGGCGGCATCGACGGGCTGATCACGATCGAGGATCTGGTCGAGGAGATCGTCGGCGAGATCGAGGACGAGCACGACATCGACGAGCCGCCGCAGCTGGTCGAGAAGCCGGACGGCACGTTGATCGCCGATGCCCGCCTGCCGATCGAGGCCTTCGAGGCCAAGGTCGGCGCGGTGCTGGAGGAGGATGAGCGCGACGACATCGACACGCTCGGCGGCCTCGTCTTCGCGCTCGCCGGCCGGATCCCGGCGCGGGGCGAGCTGTTGACCCACCCCAAGGGGTTCGAGTTCGAGGTGATCGATGCCGATCCGCGCCGGATCAAACGCCTCCGCATCCGCCGCAAGGACGGCGCCGACGCTGCGTGAGGCGACAGCCGGGCCGCTGCCCGGCCACGGGATCGAACGCCTCGCCGCCCGCATTGGCGGGCTCGGCCGCTGGCGGCGCTTCGGGGCTGCCGTCGGCCTCGGGGTGCTGGCCAGCCTGTCGGTGCCGCCGCTCTATGCCGCGCCGGTGCTGTGGCTGGCCTTTCCCGGCCTGTTCTGGCTCTTGGCCGGCGCCCGCGGCGGCTGGTCCGCCTTCCTGACCGGCTGGGCCTTCGGCTTCGGCTTCTTCGTGCCCGGCCTGTACTGGGTGTCCTGGGCGCTGACCGTCGAGCCGCGCTTCTTCTGGATGATCCCCTTCGCCATGGCCGGGCTGCCGGCGCTGCTGGGGATCTTCACCGGCTTGGCCGGCCTCGCCTTCCACTGGCTGCGCCGCGCCGGCTGGGGCGGTCCCCTGGCCCTGGCGGTTGTCTGGGGCCTGGCGGAATGGCTGCGCGGCCACGTCCTGACCGGCTTCCCCTGGAACCTGATCGGCTACACCTGGGTCGGCTGGCTGCCGGTGCTGCAGGGCGTCTCGGTGATCGGCATCTACGGGCTGAGCGTCCTGACCGTGGCCGCCGCCACCCTGCCGGCGACGCTGGCGGGGCCGAGACGGCAGGGCTGGGCCGCCACCGCCGCCGGCATCGCCCTGTTCGCGGCGATCGCCGGCTGGGGCGCCTGGCGCCTGTCCGGCGACGACAGCGCCATGGTGCCCGGGGTCACCCTGCGCCTGGTGCAGCCGAACATCTCCCAGGCCGACAAATGGTCCGGCGACAAGCGGATCGAGAACTTCAACAAGCAGCTGGCGATGTCGGCCGCGCCGGGGATCGAGCGCGTCAGCGCGGTGATCTGGTCCGAGACCGCGGTGCCCTTCACCCTGTCCTGGGAGCCGGAGGCGCAGAAGGCGCTCGGCGCGATCCTGCCGCAAGGCGCCCTGGCCCTGGTCGGCGCCACCCGGGCCACGCCCTACGGCACCGAGCCGCTGGAGGCCTGGAACAGCGTCTACGCGGTCGACCGCGCCGGCACCATCCTGGCGACCTACGACAAGGCGCATCTGGTGCCGTTCGGCGAATACGTGCCGCTGCGCAGCCTGCTGGCGCCCTTCGGCATCGAGAAGATCACCGCCGGGTCGGTCGACTTCTCGCCCGGGCCGGGGCCGCGCACCATCGACCTGCCCGGCCTGCCGCCGGTCAGCCCGCTGATCTGCTATGAGGCGATCTTCCCCGGCGCCGTGCTGGACCCCGCAGGGGCCCGGCCGGGGTGGCTGCTGAACGTCACCAATGATGGCTGGTACGGGCTGACCACCGGGCCGCACCAGCATTTCGCCATCGCCCGCACCCGGGCGGTCGAGGAAGGGCTGCCGCTGGTGCGCGCCGCCAACACCGGCATCAGCGGCGTGGTCGATTCCTACGGCCGGGTCAAGGGCGAGATCGCCCTGGGCGAGGCCGGCATCCTCGACGCCGCCCTGCCGGCGGCGTTGGCGGAGACGCCCTATGCACGCTGGGGCGAGGCCGGCTTCTGGCTGCTGCTGCTGCTCGGGCTGCTGGCCGGCCGCATCGGCCGGCCGGCTGCATCGATCGTGCGCCCAGCCACCGCCAGACTTCCTTGATGTTGCCCGGCTTCGCGCATTAGGATGCGCGCCTCGCGAAACGATCGCACCCGGCCCCTTGCGAATTGCTGCGGAGTAGTGCGTGGCCGCACCCGACGCCCCGAAACGGCCCCGCGGTCGTCCCCGGAATGACGAACCCAGCCCGCTCGACATGCATATCGGCGGCCGCATCCGCCTGCGGCGAACCCTGCTGGGATACAGCCAGGCCAAGCTGGCGACGGCGATCGGGCTGACCTTCCAGCAGATCCAGAAATACGAGCACGGCTCGAATCGCATCGGCGCCAGCCGCCTGCACCAGCTCAGCCGGGTGCTGGAGGTGTCGGTCGACTTCTTCTTCGAGAACGCGCCACCACCCGCCGACGCGTCGGCGCAAGGCCTGGCCGAGGAGGCCGAGCCCTACGACGCCGGGCCCGACCCGATGCAGCGCCGCGAGACGCTGGAGCTGATCCGCGCCTATTATCGGGTCGAGGACCAGTCGACCCGGCGGCGCGTGCTGGACCTGCTGAAGGCCATGTCGGGTGCCCGCGCCGACGAGGCCGGCGGCGAGGAAGGCTGATCCCGAATCGCCTGCACTTGACCGCGCCCGTGGCCCCTGCGAAAAGACCCGGTCGCCGCCGCACGGTGTTTTCACTCCCATCATTCATGGCAGCCAGGGGTTCGACGTGGCCAAAGGCAACTACATCTTCACCAGCGAATCGGTCTCGGAAGGACACCCCGACAAGGTTTGCGACCGGATTTCGGATTCCATCGTCGATCTCTATCTCGGCGCCGATCCCCAGGCCCGCGTGGCCGTCGAGACCTTGGCCACCACCAACCGGGTGGTGATCGCCGGTGAGGTCCGTGGCCCGGCCTCGATCACCCCCGACCTGCTGGAGAACGCGGCCCGCCAGGCGGTGCGTGACATCGGCTACGAGCAGGACGGCTTCCACTGGCGCAACGCCCAGGTCGACGTGCTGGTGCACCAGCAGTCGGCCGACATCGCCGTCGGCGTCGACGCGGCCGGCAACAAGGACGAGGGTGCCGGCGACCAGGGCATCATGTTCGGCTATGCCTGCCGCGAGACCGAGGCGCTGATGCCGGCGCCGATCCAGTTCTCGCACCAGATCCTGAAGAGCCTGGCCGACGCCCGCCATTCCGGCAAGGCGCCCCAGTTCGGCCCCGACGCCAAGGCCCAGGTGTCGCTGCGCTACGAGAACGGCAAGCCGGTCGCCGCGACCTCGGTCGTGGTCTCGACCCAGCATGCCGACGGCCTGGACCAGAACGAGGTGCGCGAGATCGTCCGCCCCTATGTGCTGGCGGTCCTGCCCGAGGGCTGGATGTGCGACGAGCCGCATTTCTACGTCAACCCGACCGGCCGCTTCGTCATCGGCGGCCCGGACGGCGATGCCGGCCTGACCGGCCGCAAGATCATCGTCGACACCTATGGCGGCGCGGCCCCGCATGGCGGCGGCGCCTTCTCCGGCAAGGACCCGACCAAGGTCGACCGCTCGGCCGCCTATGCCGCGCGCTACCTGGCCAAGAACGTGGTCGCGGCCGAGCTGGCCGACCGCTGCGTGATCCAGCTCAGCTACGCCATCGGCGTCGCCCACCCGCTGTCGGTCTACATCGACACCCAGGGCACCGGCCGGGTCGATGAGGACAAGCTGTCCGACGTGCTGCAGCAGCTGGTCAACCTCAGCCCGCGCGGCATCCGCACCCATCTCGGCCTGAACCGGCCGATCTATGCCCGCACCTCCTCCTACGGCCATTTCGGCCGGGCGCCGGAGGCCGATGGCGGCTTCTCGTGGGAGCGGACCGACCTGGTGGACGATCTGCGCGGCGCCTTCTGATCCGATGACCGAACCGGACGGCGGCGCTGAGAGGCGCCGCCACTTCCACGGCCGGCGCCAGGGGCGAAAGCTCCGCGCCGGCCGCGCTGCTTTGATCGAGACCCTGCTGCCGCAGCTGACGGTGGCGCTGCCCGAGCAGGGCGGCGCGCTGGACCCGGCCGCCCTGTTCCCGCGCCCGCCGCGCGAGCTGTGGGTCGAGATCGGCTTCGGCGCCGGCGAGCACCTGGCCTGGCAGGCGGCGTATCACCCCGATATCGGCTTCATCGGCTGCGAGCCCTTCATCAACGGCATGTCGACGCTGCTGGCAGCGGTGGAGCGCGACGGCCTGGACATGGTCCGGGTCTGGCCCGACGACGCGCGTCCGCTGCTGGACCGGCTGCCGGACGGCTCGGTCGGCCGCCTCTTCCTGCTGTTTGCCGACCCCTGGCCGAAGCTGCGCCACCACAACCGCCGCTTCATCCAGGACGACACCGTGGCCGACCTGGCGCGCCTGCTGAAGGATGGCGGCGAGCTGCGCATCGCCACCGACGATGCACCGCTGCTGGACTGGTCGCTGGAGCGTGTCCGCCGCAACCCGGCCTTCGCCTGGACCGCCGAGGGCCCGGCCGACTGGCGCGAGCGGCCAGCCGACTGGCCGCCGACCCGCTACGAGGAAAAGGCCCTGCACGGCCGGCCCTACTATCTGCGCTTCCAGCGCCGGCCGAGAGGCTGAGCGCTACTCCTTCGTCGCGCCCGCCATCATGCCGCTCATGAAAAAGCGTTGCAGGGCGATGAACAGGGCCAGGATCGGCAGGCTGGACAGCACCGCCATCGCCAGCAGCCGCGGCCAGTCGATGTCCCACTGGCCGACATAGTTGGCCAGCGCCAGCTGCACGGTCCAGCGCGACTGGTCGTTCACCACCAGGAACGGCCACAGATAGTCGTTCCAGCGCCAGACGAAGGTGAAGGCAGCCAGCGTCGCGATCGCCGGCTTGCACAGCGGCACCACGATGCGCCACAGGATGCGCCATTCGCTGGTGCCGTCGATCCGTGCCGCCTCCAAGAGGGTGTCCGGGATGCCGCGCATGTATTGCCGCATCAGGAACACGCCGGTCGGCGTCGCCGCGGGCGGGATAATCAGCCCCCACAGGCTGTCCAGCAGCCCGAGCCCCTTCAGCACCATGAACATCGGGATCAGCACGACCTGCAGCGGGATCATCATGGTCGCCATGATCAGCATGAAACACAGCCCGTCGCCCGGGAACCGGTACTTGGACAGGGCGAAGCCGGCCATGATGCTGATCACCACCGACAGGATGCTGGACCCGACCGCGACCACCGCCGAGTTGGTGAAGAACAGGTCGAACCGCGCGGCGCCGAGGGCGCTGGCGAAGTTGTCGAGCGTCCAGTGCTGCGGCAGCAGCGTCGGCGGCCAGGCGAAGATCTCCATCGGCGGCTTCAGCGAGCTCGCCACGATCCACAGCGGCGGGAACAGGAAGAACAGCAGGACCAGGGCGACCAGGCTGCCCCTCAGGCTTTTCGCGCCCATGCTCACCGCTCCTTCGCCATGCGCAGCTGCAGCACCGTCAAGGCCATCAGAATGGCGAACAGCGCCATCGACTGGGCGGCGGCGAAGCCGGCCGAGGCCGGCTTGGTGAAGCCGGTCTCGTAGATCGCCTGGATCAGGTAGACCGTCGCCCGGCCGGGGCCGCCATGGGTCAGCGACACCACCACCTCATACACCTTGAACGCCTCGACCGAGGCCAGGACCAGGGCGATCAGCATGGTCGGGCGCAACAGCGGCAGGGTGATGCGGCGGAACATCCGCCAGGGCGACGCGGCGTCGATCGCCGCCGCCTCGTAGTAGTCGCCGGGGATCATCATCAGCCCGGCGATGAAGATCATCATGTAGAAGCCGGCATTGGCCCAGACCCAGACGAAGACCAGCGCCGCCTGGGCCAGCAGCGCGTTCTCCAGCCACGGCACCGGGGCCATGCCGGCGAGGTCGAGGATGAAGTTGATCAGGCCGGAATTGTAGCCGAGCAGCCATTTCCAGACGATGCCGACGATCAGCAGGCTGGTCATATAGGGGAAGAACACCACGGCGCGGATGGCGCCGACGCCGCGGAACGGCCGGGCCAGCAGCAAAGCGAGGGCGAGCGACACCACGATCACCAGCGGCACCGCCACGCAGACGAAGCCGACGGTCTTGATCAGGGTGCCGGTGAATTCCGGGTCGCTCGCCAGCGCCAGGTAGTTGTCGAGCCCGACGAAGACCGGATGGGTGGACGGCGCGCGCGGCGCCACCACCAGCCCGCGCTTGAAGAAGGAGGTCCAGAAGCCCTGGACCAGCGGAAACAGCGTGAACACGGCGAGCAGCAGCAGGGTCGGCGCGACCAGCGCATAGGGGAACAGCCGCGCCCCCAGGCCCCGGCCCGCCGCACCGTCCCGGTCGGGGCGCGCCACGCCCCGATCCTTCGTCCCGATACCGCCGAGCAGGCTGGTCATTGCTCCGCCTTCAGCGAGTCCTCGGCAGCCTTGACGATGATGTCCATCGCCTCGGCCGAGCTGATCTGCCCGGCCACGCGCTGGATCAGCGCCTGCTTCATCGGGTCCCAGACATACTGCATCGCCGGGTTGCCCTGGTCGGTACCGGCATAGACCGGGCTGGCCGCCAGCTCCTTCTGCAGCGCCGCCAGCGCGGCGCTGGCCTCGGCGTCGCCGTAGTCGATCGGGCCGGTCTTCAGGCTGGCCGGGATCATCATCAGCGGCCCGGCGAATCTCGCCTGCACCTCCGGCGTCGAGAACCAGCGCAGCACCTGCAGCGCCTCGTCGACATGCTCGCCGGTGTTGAAGGCGACGATGTAGTCGCCGCCGACGACGCTGGAGGCCACCTCGCCATGCGGCGTCGGCCCGGCCTGCCAGGCGAAGCCGGCATCCGTGACCAGGCTGCCGATCTGCCAGCTGCCCGACATCCAGGCCACGGCTTGGCCGTGCAGGAAGATCTGCTTCGGGTTGTCCGCGCTGGATCCCTTCCACAGCCCCGGCGGCATGTAGCCTTCAGTGATCTTGACGAAGCCGTCGAGGATCTCGGCGCCGCGTGCCTTGTCCAGCACCACCTTGTAGGGCGGCGCTTCGCTGAAGACGTGCTGGCCGTTGTGGTAGAGATAGGTGATCCAGCGGCTGGGCGAGACGTCCCAGACCAGCGGATAGCGGACCCCGGCCTTCTCCGACACGGTCTTGGTCGCGGCCAGGAACTCGTCCCAGGTCCAGCCCTTGGCCGGGTCCGGAATCGCGACCCCGGCCTTCTGAAAGGCCTCGGCGTTGAGGAAGATGCCGGTGGCGGTGACGTCGAGCGGCGCCGCGATGATCTGGTCGCCCAGCTGCGCGCCGGTGGCCCAGGCCTTCACGAACTGATCGAGATAATCCTTGCCGAAATCCGGGGCGAGGTCGGTCAGGAAGGGCCGGATCACCGGCCGCATGCTGGTGGTCTTGGCGAGGTCCGGCGCGGTGCCGGAGGCCGCCCCCTGGGCCAGCTTCTGGTCATAGCCGTCATAGGGGACAAGCTGCAGCTTGAAGGTGGTGTCCGGGTGCTGCGCCGTGTACTCGGCCAGCAGGCCGCGCAGCACCTGCTCCTCCTTGTCGCTGTTGGTGGTCCACATCACCGACAGCTCCGCCGCCATGGCCGAACCGGCCAGGCCTGCGAACGCGGCGCCGGCCAGAAGCGCGGTACGGATGGATCGCGTCATGTCGAAAGCCTCCCGTTGCGGCCGGTTCACGGCCTTTGGTGATCCCCCGCCTGTCCGGCGAGGATCTGCGATGCGAATTCCAGCGCCACCCCGGCGGGCAGGCCGCTCCAGCCCTGCAGCAGCGAGCCGCGGCCGAAGGGCGGGCTGAAATATTCGACGGCGCCGAGCCAGCCATTCTCCAGGCAGCTCTCCCACCAGCGCAGCAGCGGGTAGCGCCAGCCCGGCAGGCCGCGGCGCAGCAGCTCGCGCGCCAGCACGCCGTCCCAGTAGGGCCAGTCGGAGCCGTTGTGATAGCGGAAGGCGAAGGCCGATTTGGCCCGGGTGTCGCGCCGCCGCTTGTAGGGCGGGAAGGCGCACAGCACGCCCCAGTCGCCATAGGGCTGGTCGGCATTGGCGCCGCTGTAGAGCCAGCGCTGCATTGACTTCAGCGTCGCCTCGGCCCGGTCCGGCGGCAGCGCGTCGGAGCGCAGCAGGGTCAGGCTGTCGATGGCCAGATGGTCTTCGGTGAAGCCGTCGTCGTTGCGGTATTCGGCGCACCAGCCGCGGTCGGCCAGCCACAGGCGACGGCCGACCGCCTCGCGCGCCCGGACGGCCACGCCTGCGGCCTCGGCGGCCAGCTCCGGGTCGCGGCCGCGGCCGAGCCGGGCGATGGCGTCGAGCGCGCCGACCCACAGGCCGAGATCATAGGCGACCAAGCCCTGGCGATAGACGTTGTCGGCCCAGTCGCGCTCGTGGTTCGGCTTCACCGGCAGCCCGTCGCCGGCCGCGTCGAAGCCGCGATAGCGCCGGTAGATGGTGCGGATCATCGGCCAGTGCCGCTCCGCCGGACCGGTGTCGCCGGTGGCGCGGACATAGTCGGCGATCATCAGGATGAAGAACAGCGGGCTGTCGAAATGGTCGCTCCACCAGTCGCCCGGTCGCAGATGCTCCTTCGAGATGAAGGGGTCGGTGCGGCGGAACACCTCCCAGGCGACGGATTGCTGCGGCCCGGACAGGATCACGGCGCTCGGCGCCTCGCCATCCGGCTGGATCCCCGCCGCGAGCATGTCGATCTCGTCGCGCACCGCCTCCGGCGCCAGGGCCAGCAGCGGCTGCACGGTCCAGTAGCCGTCGCGATAATAGGTCCGGGCCGGGGCGGAATAGGCCTGGCCGGCGGCGAGGCCGGCGAACCGCCCGGCCGGGTCGCGGCGGATGCTGGACAGCGCGGCATGCGCCCCCTGTTGCACCATGCTGCGCAGCACCGGATCCGCCGCGGGCAGCCGGTCGGTGGCGCGGATATGGGCTTCGGCCTCGGCCATGATCGCCGCGGCCGAAAGCGCCAGCGCCGCCTCGGCTTCCGCCCGGTCGGTGCCGGCGGCGACGACCAGGTCGCCGCCCCGCGGCTGCAGCACTACGCAGCCCCAGGGCAGGTCGACGATGCGGCGCCCGTTCTCGCGCCGGACCGTCCCCGGCCGGCCGGCATCGCGGTGCCACCAGGCGCAGCGCGGCGCCGGCGTCACCCGTGCCGCATCGGGCACGCCGCGCAGCAGCAGCGCCGGCGCGCTCTGCGCCACGTGCAGCGACCAGCCGGCGCCCTCTGCCCGGTTCGGGCCGTAGGTCACCGGCCCCGGCGGGGCGCCGAGCGACAGCGTGGCGAGATGGCCGGCACCCCAGATCGACACGCTCAGCCGGCCGTCAGGGAGGAGATCACCCTGCAGCCGCGGGGCCATGAAGGGCAGGTGCACCGGCGCCTTGGCGCGTATCAGGCCGCTGGCGAGCGGCGCGAGGGGCCTGGCCGGACGATCGAGCTCGACAGCCGCCATGATCAAGCCGACTCCGCCAGCGGGGCGAGCGCCCGGCCGTCATCCTCGCGGAAGACGTGGCAGCGCCCGGGCGGCAGGGACAGCGGCAGCACCGAACCGATGGCGACCGAGAGCTGGTCCGGCACATGCAGGACGACGCTCTCGGCAGCACCCTCGACCGCGCCGTAGACATAGGTCTCGGTGCCGACATTCTCGCTGTGCTGGACCAGCATCCGCACCGGCCCGTCATCGCCGAGGCGCAGATGCGACGGCCGGATCCCGACCGAGACTGCGGCGCCCGGCGCCAGCCCGCCGGCATCGACCGGCAGCGCCACGATGCCGAGGCCCGGCGCGTCGATCACCGCCCCCGTCTCCGTCCGCCCCGCCAGCGTGCCCGCGAACATGTTGATCCGCGGCGAGCCGATGAAGCCAGCGACGAATTTGTTGGCCGGGCGGTTGAACAGCTCCAGCGGCGGGCCGAACTGCTCCAGCCGCCCGTCGCGCAGCACGGCGATGCGCCCGGCCATGGTCATCGCCTCGACCTGGTCGTGGGTGACGTAGATCATGGTGGTGCCCAGCTCGCGGTGCAGCTTGCTGATCTCGGCCCGGGTCTGCACCCGCAGCGCGGCGTCGAGGTTGGACAGCGGCTCGTCGAACAGGAACAGCGACGGGTTGCGCACGATCGACCGGCCGATGGCGACGCGCTGGCGCTGGCCGCCCGACAGCTCCTTCGGCCGGCGGTCGAGATAGGGCTCGATCGCCAGCATCTTCGCCGCCGCCAGGATGCGCCGCTCGATCTCGGCCCGCGCCATGCGCAGGTTCTCCAGCCCGAAGGACAGGTTCTGGCGCACCGTCATATGCGGGTAGAGCGCGTAGGACTGGAACACCATGGCGATCTCGCGCGCCGCCGGGCTGGCCGCGGTGACGTCCTTGCCGCCGATGCGGATGGTGCCCTCGGTCGGCGTCTCCAGCCCCGCGATCAGCCGCAGCAGGGTGGACTTGCCGCAGCCCGAGGGGCCGACGAAGACCACGAACTCGCCGTCGCGGATCTCGAGGTCCATGCCGTGGATCACCGGGACCGGGCCGAAGGTCTTCTTGATGCGGTCGAGGGTCAGGGACGCCATTCCGTCAGCTCCGGCTGTCAGGGGCCAGGTCGGGTGTGTGGGTGACGTGCCGCAGCACCATCGCCGTCCGGTTCCAGCCGGACGGCATCAGCGTCGGCCGCCGCAGCCGGATCTGGGCCAGGCCGAGATCGTCGACATGCCGGGCGTAGAGCGCCGGCATCCCGCCTTCGTAGGGCACCAGCCCGACGATCCGGCCGTCGGCGCCGCGCACCCAGGCGTTCTTGCGGCCCTCCTGCCCCGGCTGGGGCGCCAGGTCCGCGGTGGTCGGGCGCAGGTCGTAATGGCCGACCGGGTCCAGGCGTCCCACCACCTGCCGCAGGTCGATATTGGCGAGGGTGACCGGGCCGACCGGGCGGTCGGGCAGGCCGACCAGCACCACCGCGCCCTGGGCCCGCCCGGACAGGCCGTCGATCACCACGTCGCGCACCGCGCCGGGCTCGACCCCCGGATGGCGGCGGGCGATGGTGATCGTTACCGGCTCACCGCAGCCCCAGAAGCCCTCCGGCGTCTGGTGGCAGTCGACCGTCACCCCGCTCACGCGGATACGCTCGATCACGCCGCCGTCGCGCGAGAAGATGCCGAAGGCGCGGTTCGAGGCGGCGACCACGCAATCGGCGAAGACAACGTCGCGGATGTCGGCCCAGGTCTCGGTGCCGATCTTCAGCGCGCAGCTCTCGCTCTCGATCACGCAGCCGGTGACCACGATCCGCTCGCAGTGGCGCAGCCGGGCCGGGTCGCGGCGGGTGGTCTTCAGGCAGATGCCGTCATCCGCGGCGCTGATGAAGCAGCCCTCGATCCGGGCATCGCAGCAGCCGTCGAGGTTGATGCCGTCGGTGTTGGGCATGCGCTTGTCGTTGCGGATTTCGACATTGCGCACCACCGCCCGGCGGCAGCCGACCAGATGGATCGTCCACATCGGCGAATCCTCGATGCCGATATCGGCGATCTCGACCCGCTCGCAATCCTCGAACACCACCATGCGCGGCCGGCGGTCGACCGGCAGATGCGTGCCCAGGCTGCCGGCGCCGGCGACGCGCCAATGCCGGCTGTCGCCGACCAGCAGGCCGGGACCGGTGATGCCGATGTCGCGTGCGCCTGCGGCGGTGATGAAGCCGCGGTCGGAGTCCTCGGCGATGCTGTCGACTGCGGTGTCGACATAGCGATCCCAGCCCGGCGCCGCCGCCAGCCGGGCACCCGCCGACAGATGCAGCCGCACCCCGTCGAGCAGGCGCAGCCCGCCGCTGGTCCAGTCGCCCGGCGGCACCATCACCACGCCGCCGCCCCGGGCATGCACCGCGGCGATGGCGGCGCTGATCGCCTCCGTCAGGTCGTTCCCGGTCCCGGGGAGGGCGATGGCGACGGGATCAGGCGGCATCGGTCAGCATCCTCAGGGTGACGGGCAACGGCAGCTCGCCCGGCAGGTCGTTGGCACCGAACAGCGCGTTGTGCAGCCGGTTTAGCCCGACCGCGAGCGAACCGATCAGGGTGGCGCGGTTTCCCAGGCTGCTGCATTCGACCGGCGGCGGGTCGATCAGGCAGCGGCGGAGCTCCGGCTCGATCAGGTCCCGCATCTCCGGCCGGATGCCGATGCTGCCGCCCAGCACCACCCGCTCCGGATCGACCACGGCGCAGATCGCGGCGATGGCCAGGGCCAGCAGCCGCGCGGTCTCCGCAAGCGTGTTGCGGGCCGGCGCCTCGCCCACGGCGGCGCGATCGAAGATGTCGCGCACCGTGAGCCCGGGCTCTCCGCCCGCCGCCTCGTAGCGGGCGACGATGCCGCTGGCGGCAGCGGCGGCCTCGAACACGCCTTTGGCCCGCAGCTCCGGATCGAAGGGGTCGCCGCCGAGCGGCAGGTAGGAGACCTCGCCCGCCGCGCCGCGGGCGCCGCGCAGCAGCTTGCCGTCGACCAGCACCCCGGCACCGATGCCGGTGCCGATGGCCATGAACACCAAAGAGGCGGCGTCCCGGCCACGGCCCTGCCAATGCTCGCCGATGACGCCGAGATTGACGTCGTTCTCGACCCGGACCGGGCAGCCCAGCGCCGTCTCCAGCGCGCCGCGCACGTCGAAGCCGTCGAAATCCGGGATGTTGGGGGCGAGGCGGATGCTGCCGGAGGCCGGGTCGAGCACGCCGGGGCTGCCCAGCACCGCGACCTTGATCCGGCTGCCGTCGATGCCGCTGCGGGCGATCAGCCGGTCCCGCAGCGCCACGATCTGGGCCAGGATGGCCTGGCCGCCGGTCAGGTCGGTCGGCTCCACCGCCTCGTCGACGATGCTGCAGGCCAGATCGGCCAGGGCGACGATCACCTTGCTGCCGCCGAGATCGATGCCGAGGACGAAGGCGGCGTCGGGCCGGACCTCGTAGGTTACCGCCGTCCGGCCGATCGCGCCGTGCGTCCGGCCGGTCTCGCGCACCCAGCCCGCCTCCTCCAGCACCCGCATGACCTCGGAGATCGTCTGCTTCGACAGGCCCGTCTCCCGCGCGATCTGCGACCGCGAGATCGGCCCGCGATGGAGGACGGTCTCCATCACGGCGCGGAGGCTGAGCTGGCGCATCAGCGGCACGGGGTTGTCGAGGCGCTGCATCATCCCCATTTGTTCGGCAGGTTGACGAACTAAGCCTGACGCAAAAAAACCGACGCTGTCAACGATCGAATCGTGCCAGGCGAGACGCCTGGTCCGGCCTGCCGCAACGGCCATACCGAACCAGGCCGCGACCGGCGGGGGCGAATCAGGTTGCGTATCTGTGGCGGATGGCTATATATCAGCGCCGTTACCCATAGCGTTCGGCTTGACTATGGTTCAGTCGGACGATTGAGAGGGTGGGCTGCGGCCCGCCTTTTTTCGTTGTGGTGACGGCTTTCCAAGGCTCTGGACGCGGGGAATGCCGGAGAGGATGACGCAAGTGGATCAGGTGCGCGCGATCGTGGCGCCGTCGCTGGAGGCGATGGGCTATGAGGTCGTGCGCGTTCTCATGACCGGCGGCGAGCACAAGCCGCAGCTTCAGATCATGGCCGAGCGGATCGACCGCCGCGGCATGACCGTGGACGACTGCGCCGAGATCAGCCGCGCGGTGTCGGCGATCCTCGATGTCGAGGATCCGATCCCGACGGCCTACATGCTCGAGGTCTCCTCCCCCGGCATCGACCGCCCGCTGACCCGGCCCGTCGACTATGAGCGCTTCCTCGGCCACGAGGCGCGGCTCGAGACGCGGGTCCCGGTCGACGGCCGCAAGCGCTTCCGCGGTGTCCTCGCCGGGCTTGAGGGCGAGACGGTGCTGCTGCGGTCCGAGGAGATCGGGGAGGAGCCGGTGCGGCTGCCCTTCGCCGAGATCCAGCGGGCCAAGCTGATCCTCACCGACGCCCTGATCGAAGCCGCCTCCGCAGAGGTCGAGCAGGCCGAGGCCGCGGCCGCAGCCGCTGCCCCCCAGCCCGACGCCCAAGACGCATAGGAACGCCCAAGGCTATGGAACTGCTGCACGTTGCCGATGTCGTGGCCCGCGAGAAGAGCATCGATCGCGACGAGGTGCTGACCGCGATGGAGCAGGCCATCCAGAAGGCCGGCCGCTCCAAATACGGCCACGAGCACGACATCCGCGCCTATATCAACCGCAAGTCGGGCGATATCGAGCTGCGCCGCTACCGCCAGATCGTCGAGACGGTCGAGGACGAGGCCACGCAGCTGGACGCCAAGGACGCGGCCAGGCGCTGGCCGGACAAGAAGGTCGGCGACTTCGTCATCGACGACCTGCCGCCGATCGATTTCGGCCGCATCGCCGCCCAGACGGCGAAACAGGTGATCGTGCAGAAGGTGCGCGAGGCCGAGCGTCATCGCCAGTTCGAGGAATACAAGGACCGCGTCGACGAGATCGTCAACGGCTCGGTCAAGCGCGTGGAATACGGCAACGTCACGGTCGACCTGGGCCGTGCCGAGGGCGTCATCCGCCGCGACGAGTTGCTGCCGCGCGAGCATTTCAAGGTCGGCGACCGCGTCCGGGCCTTCATCTACGACGTGCGCGAGGAGCCGCGCGGGCCGCAGATCTTCCTGTCCCGCGCCCATGGCCAGTTCATGGCCAAGCTGTTCGCCATGGAGGTGCCGGAGATCTATGACGGCATCATCGAGATCAAGTCGGTGGCCCGCGACCCGGGCAGCCGCGCCAAGATCGCGGTGCTCTCGAAGGACAGCTCGATCGACCCGGTCGGCGCCTGCGTCGGCATGCGCGGCAGCCGCGTCCAGGCCGTGGTCGGCGAGCTGCAGGGCGAGAAGATCGACATCATCCCCTGGTCCTCGGACGCCGCCACCTTCGTGGTCAACGCCCTGGCCCCGGCCGAGGTGGCCAAGGTGGTGCTGGACGACACCCAGAACCGGATCGAGGTGGTGGTGCCGGACGACCAGCTGTCGCTGGCGATCGGCCGCCGCGGCCAGAACGTCCGCCTCGCCTCGATGCTGACCGGCTGGGACATCGACATCCTGACCGAGGCCGAGGAGAGCGAGCGCCGCCAGGAAGAGACCAAGCAGCGCAGCGAATTGTTCATGGAGGCCCTGGACGTCGACGACGTCATCGCCCATCTCCTGGTGGCCGAAGGCTTCCGTCAGGTCGAGGAGATCGGCTATACGCCGCTCGACGAGCTGGCGGAGATCGAGGGCTTCGACGAGGGCGTGGCCGGCGAGCTGCAGCAACGCGCGCTGCGCTGGCTCGCGGAGCGCGACCGGCTGCTGACGGAGCGATATAAGGAACTCGGCGTCGCCGACGACCTGGCGGCGCTGGAGGCGTTGACTCCGGCGATCCTGGTCAAGCTCGGCGAGACCGGGGTCAAGACCCTGGACGATTTGGCGGATCTGGCCGGCGACGAGCTGGTCGAGATTCTCGGCGAAAAGACGATTTCTCTCGACGATGCCAACGCCCTGATCATGCAGGCGCGGGCGCATTGGTTCGAGGACGAGGAGAAGAAGGCCTGAGCGACCCGACCGCCATTTTCCCCGAGGACGCGGACCTGCCCGAGGCCGAAGGGCCCGAGCGGCGCTGCATCGCGACCGGAGCCGTGCGGCCGAAGGCGGAGCTGATTCGCTTCGTCGTCGGCCCTGACGGTCAGGTCGTGCCCGATCTGGCGGAACGGCTGCCGGGCCGTGGCCTGTGGGTGTCCGCCGAGCGCGAGGCCCTGCTTCGGGCCCAGGCCAAGGGTCTGTTCGCCAAGGCGGCGCGCCGGACGGTCCGCGCGCCCGACGATCTGGTCGATCGGGTCGAAGCGCTCTTGCACAGGAGCTGCATCGATCTTATCGGGATGGCACGCCGGGCGGGACAGGCGGTGGCCGGATATGAGAAAGTGCATGCGTTGCTGGCCGAGGGCCGCGTCGGGGTGCTGCTCGCAGCATCGGACGGCGCGGCGGACGGGCGAGCCAAGCTGGCGGCCCTGGCCGCCGCGGTCCGGCCGGTGCCGGCGCTTGTAGAGATCTTCTCCGCCGACGCGCTCGGGATGGCCTTTGCCCGGGACCGGATGGTACACGCTGCGGTGACCCGCGGTGGATTGGCGGAGCGGCTGGTCGCGGAAGCGGCGCGGCTGGACGGAATTCGTGGTCGAGCCGACCGGGTCGGACCGGCTGGACGTGGTGTGGTCGACGAGGCATCCGATGCCGCGCCGGCCTTCTCTGTACAGGGATAGCGGCGGATCACGCTGGACGATATGACGGATAGCAAGGAACAGGATCGCAAGACGCTGTCGCTGGGTAGTGCGAAGCCCAAGCTCACCCTCGGTGGGAAGCCGGCCGATTCATCGGGCCAGGTGCGCCAGCAATTCAGCCACGGCCGTTCGAAGGCGGTGACCGTCGAGGTCAAGCGCCAGCGCGGCGGCACCAACACGGCTCTCGCCGATGGCGGCGCGGCGGCACGGCGGGCGGCCGAAGGCCAGCCCGGCCGCAGCGCCCGCGGTGGTGGCGGCGGCGGCATGCTGGGCGGACGGGTTCTCTCGCAGGCCGAGCGCGAGGCGCGGCAGCGCGCCCTGCAGGGGGCCCTGCGCGAGGAGGAGGCCCGCCGGCTCCTGCCGGAACCGGCCGAGCCCGAGGCGCTGCTGGAGACCGAGGTCGTCGAGGCTGCGCCGCCGGAGCCGGCCATGCCGCTCGATCCCGAGGCGCTGCGCCGGCGCGAGCTCGACGAGCTCAACGCCATCGAGAACGAGGCCAAGCGCAAGATCGACGAGGAGCGCTTCCTGCTCGAGGAAGAGCAGAAGCGCCGCGACGCCGAGCGTGCCGCCGAGGACGCCCGCCGCAAGGCGGTCGCCGACCGCTCCGGCCAGGCCGCCGCGGCCCGGGCCCCGGCCGAGCCGGCCGGTCTGCGCGGCGTCCCGGCCACGGCCGATGATGAAGAGGACAGCCGCCGTCGCGGCGGCGGCGCTCCCGGTCGCGGTGCGCCCGGCCGTGGCGCCGCGCTGCCTGGCCGCGGCGCCCCTGCGAGCCCGCCGCGGCGCGCCCCCGGCCCCGGCAAGTCCGAGCCGAAGCGCCGTTCCGGCAAGATGACCGTGGTGCAGGCCCTCAGCGACGACGGCGAGACCCGCGGCCGCAGCCTGGCGGCGATGCGCCGGGCCCGCGAGCGCGAGCGTCTGGCCCAGCTGAGCCAGAACCAGGAGAAGATCGCCCGCGAGGTGGTCGTCCCCGAGGTCATCACCGTGCAGGAGCTGGCCAACCGCATGGCCGAGCGCGGCGGCGACGTGGTCAAGTCGCTGATGCGCATGGGCGTGATGGCGACGATCACCCAGTCGATCGATGCCGACACCGCCGAGCTGGTGGTGGCGGAGTTCGGCCACAAGGTGAAGCGCGTGGCCGAATCCGACGTCGAGATCGGCATGCGTGGCGACGAGGACGCGGCAGAGAACCTGCAGCCGCGGCCCCCGGTCGTCACCATCATGGGCCATGTCGACCACGGCAAGACCTCGTTGCTCGACGCGCTGCGCCACACCAACGTGGTGTCCGGCGAGGCCGGCGGCATCACTCAGCACATCGGCGCCTATCAGGTGCAGGTCGCATCCGGCCAGCGCGTCACCTTCATCGACACGCCGGGCCACGCCGCCTTCACCGAGATGCGGGCCCGCGGCGCCAACACCACCGACATCGTCGTGCTGGTGGTGGCCGCGAATGACGGTGTCATGCCGCAGACGGTCGAGGCGATCCGCCATGCCCGTGCCGCGGGCGTGCCGATCATCGTCGCGATCAACAAGATCGACCTGCCTGACGCCAAGCCGGAGCGCGTGCGCACCGAGCTGCTGCAGCACGAGATCGTGGTCGAGGAGATGGGCGGCGAGACGCTCGACGTCCCGGTGTCGGCCAAGACCGGCGCCGGCCTCGACAAGCTGGTCGAGACCATCCTGCTGCAGGCCGAGGTGCTCGACCTCAAGGCCAACCCGGATCGTCCGGCCGAAGGCTCGGTGATCGAGGCGAAGCTGGAGCGCGGCCGCGGTTCGGTCGCGACCGTCCTGGTCCAGCGCGGCACCGTCAAGGTCGGCGACATCTTCGTCACCGGCGGCGAATGGGGCCGCGTGCGCGCCCTGCTCGACGATCGCGGCCAGAACTTGAAATCGGCAGGCCCGGCCCAGCCGGTCGAGGTCCTGGGCCTCAACGGCACGCCGCTCGCCGGCGACGACTTCGTGGTCGTCGACAGCGAAAGCCGGGCCCGCGAGATCACCGAGTTCCGCACCCGCAAGCGCCGCGAGGCCTCTCACGTCGCCACTGCGCGCGGCTCGCTCGAGCAGATGTTCGAGAAGATCCGCGAGGGCGAGGCCAAGGAGCTGCCGGTCATCATCAAGGGTGACGTGCAGGGTTCGGTCGAAGCCATCGCCGGGTCGCTGGAGAAGGCCGCGGGCGACAATGTCGAGGTCAAGGTGCGGGTGCTGCACTCCGCGGTCGGCGCCATCACCGAGAGCGACGTCACCCTCGCCGCCTCGACCGGCGCCATGCTGATCGGCTTCAACGTCCGCGCCAATCCGCAGGCGCGGGAGATGGCCAAGCGCGACGGTGTCGAGATCCGCTACTACTCGATCATCTACAACGTGATCGACGACGTGAAGGCGGCCCTGACCGGCCTGCTGGCGCCGAAGATGCGCGAGAACTACATCGGCAATGCCGAGATCCGCGAGGTCTTCAACATCACCAAGGTCGGCAAGGTCGCCGGCTGCATGATCACCAACGGCGTGGTCAAGCGCGGTGCCGGCGTCCGCCTGTTGCGCGACAACGTCGTCATGCACGAAGGCACGCTGAAGACCCTGAAGCGCTTCAAGGACGAAGTCCGCGAGGTCCGCGAGGGCTACGAATGCGGCATGGCCTTCGAGAATTACGACGACATGCGGGTCGGCGACGTGATCGAGTGCTTCGAGCTGGTCGAGGAAGTCCGCCAGCTGTAAGGCCGGCTTCCTGATTTCCTGCACCATCGCCGCCGATCGGGACTATCCTGATCGGCGGCGGATGGATCCTTCCCCCGGTCCGGCCCAAGCCGGACCGCGGCGTTTTGAGAACGACCCCATGCGACACACCACTGCCAACGGCCCGAGCCAACGCCAGCTGCGCGTCGGCGAGGAGCTGCGACATTCCCTGGCCGCGATCCTGCTGCGCGGCGAGCTGCACGACCCCGACCTCGCCGGCGTCTCGATCACCGTGTCCGAGGTCCGGCCGAGCCCGGACATGAAGCACGCCACCGTCTTCGTCACCACGCTGAACGGCGACAAGATGGACGTCGTGCTGCCGGCGCTGCGCCGGGCCGCATCCTTCCTGCGCGGCCAGGTTGCGAAAGCCGTCCGGCTGCGCCACACGCCCCAGCTCAGCTTCCAGGCCGACACCTCGTTCGACTATGCACAGAAGATCAACACGCTGCTGCATCAGGACGTGATCGCCCGCGACCTGTCCGACGACGAGGAAGATCCGTCGGACGGCAAGGCGGACGACGCCGATGGCGCGTAAAAAACGCGGCCGCCCGGTTCATGGCTGGGTGGTGGTCGACAAGCCGGTCGGCGTCACTTCGACCCAGGTGGTCGGCCGCATCCGCCGGATCTTCGATGCAGAGAAGGCTGGCCATGCCGGCACGCTGGACCCCTTGGCAAGCGGCATCCTGCCGATCGCGCTGGGCGAGGCGACCAAGACCGTGCCCTATGCCATGGACGGCGAGAAGACCTACCGCTTCACCGTCCGCTGGGGCGAGGCGCGCGACACCGACGACACCGAGGGACAGGTCACCGCGACCAGCGACGTCCGGCCCGATCCGGAAGCCATCGCCGCGGTGGTGCCACGCTTCATCGGCGAGATCAGCCAGGTGCCGCCGGCCTTCTCCGCGATCAAGGTCGATGGCGAGCGCGCCTATGACCTGGCCCGGGCCGGCGAGGCGGTGCAGCTGGCGCCGCGGCTGATCCGGATAGACGACCTGCGCCTGGCCGAGATCCCCGACCGCGACCACGCCACCTTCGACGTGCAGTCCGGCAAGGGCGCCTATATGCGCGGCCTGGCCCGCGACATTGCCGTCGCCCTTGGCACGGTGGGACACATCGTCGCATTGCGCCGCACGCGAGTCGGGCCCTTCGGCCTTGACGACGCGGTCCCCTTGGAGCATATCGACGCGCTAGCCAAGCAGCCGGGGGCCGAGCAATCGGCCCTCGACGGCATTCTGCTTCCGGTCGAGACCCCGCTGGACGACATCCCGGCGGTGGCCCTGACGGAAGCTGAAGCGCATCGGATGCGGCACGGCCAGTCGGTCGCGCTGCTGCGGCGCTCGGATCGGGAGCGGATCGCCGCCCTCGATCTCGATCCGGACAACCCGGACGCCATCGTTCTGGCCACCTGCGGGGATGCTCCCGTGGCCCTGGCCCGTATCGACGGCGGCGAGATCCGGCCGGTGCGCCTCCTCAACCTCTGATTCAGGAGACCACGATGTCGATTACGCCGGAGCGCAAGCAGGAAGTCATTGGCACCTACGCCCCGAAGGCCGGGGACACCGGTTCGCCGGAGGTGCAGGTCGCGATCCTGTCCGAGCGCATTGCCAACCTGACCGAACACCTGAAGACCCACTCGAAGGACTTCCACAGCCGTCGGGGTCTTCTGATCATGGTCGGCCGCCGCCGCCGCCTGCTGGATTATCTCAAGCGCAAGAGCGTCGCGCGCTATGACGAGATCATCAAGCGCCTCGGCCTGCGCCGCTGACCAAGCGTATGCACCCTCCTCACTTCCATGTCGTCATTCCCGCGCCAGCGGGAATCCCGAGCCGGTGCGTATGTGACGAGATCCCAGCTTTCGCTGGGATGACGATGGGAAGAGAGACTCTGGTTTCGTGACATCAGCGCCGCCGGCACCCGTGCCGGCGGCGCTTGTCGTATTTCGCCCCCGGGCCCGGCGTGGAGCGGCCCGACCCCGATAGGCCCATGAAGGCACGGGGTGTCCGATGAAGGAAAAGCGATGTTCAACATCTATCGCAAAGAGATCAACTGGGGCGGCCGCAAGCTCGTCCTCGAGACCGGCAAGATCGCCCGCCAGGCCGACGGCGCCGTGCTCGTCACCTATGGCGAGAGCGTCGTGCTCTGCACCGCGGTCGGGTCGAAGCAGAAGTCGAAGTTCGACTTCTTCCCGCTGACCGTGAACTACCAGGAGAAGGCGTTCGCCGCCGGCAAGATCCCAGGCGGCTTCTTCAAGCGCGAAGGCCGCCCGTCCGAGAACGAGACGCTGGTCAGCCGCCTGATCGACCGCCCGATCCGCCCGCTGTTCCACCCGAGCTACCGCAACGAGACCCAGGTCGTCGCCACGGTGCTGAGCCACGATCTGGAGAATGACCCGGACATCGCGGCCCTGGTCGGCGCCTCCGCCGCCCTGACCATCTCGGGCATCCCGTTCCTGGGCCCGATCGGCGCCGCCCGCGTCGGCTACATCGACGGCCAGTACGTGCTGAACCCGACGATCGCCCAGACCGGCGAGAGCCAGCTCGACCTCGTGGTCGCCGGCACCGACGAAGGCGTGCTGATGGTCGAGTCCGAGGCGCATGAGCTGACCGAGGAGATCATGCTCGGCGCCGTCGCCTTCGGCCATGCCGCCGCCAAGCAGGTGATCCAGGCGATCATCGAGCTGGCCGAGCTGTGCGCCAAGGAGCCCTGGGCCCTGACCGAGGAGCCGGCCGAGGTCGCCGCCGTCCGCGGCAAGTTCCAGGCCGTCGCCGGCGAGCTGCGCGACGCCTACAAGATCGTGCGCAAGCAGGACCGCTACGCCGCGGTCGACGCGGTGAAGGAGAAGGCGCTGGCCCTGCTCGAGGGCAACGAGGCCGAGCTGGCCGTCGGCGCCAAGGTGTTCAAGGATTTCGAGAGCGACATCGTCCGCGGCAACGTGCTGGACACCGGCCTGCGCATCGACGGCCGCGACACCCGGACGGTCCGCCCGATCGTCGCCGAAGTCGGCGTGCTGAAGCGGGCCCATGGTTCGGCCCTGTTCACCCGCGGCGAGACCCAGGCGCTGGTGGTCACCACGCTGGGCACCGGCCAGGACGAGCAGATCATCGATGCGCTCGAGGGCGAGTACCGCGAGAACTTCATGCTGCACTACAACTTCCCGCCCTATTCGGTCGGTGAAGCGGGGCGCATGGGCAGCCCGGGCCGCCGCGAGATCGGCCACGGCAAGCTGGCCTGGCGGTCGATCCACCCGGTGCTGCCATCGAAGGAGCAGTTCCCCTACACCATCCGCGTGGTGTCGGAGATCACCGAGTCGAATGGCTCGTCCTCGATGGCCACGGTCTGCGGCTCGTCGCTGGCGCTGATGGACAGCGGCGTGCCGCTGGGCAGCCCGGTGGCCGGCATCGCCATGGGCCTGATCAAGGAAGGCGACCGTTTCGCCGTCCTGACCGACATCCTGGGCGACGAGGACCATCTCGGCGACATGGACTTCAAGGTGGCCGGCACCGAACGCGGCATCACCAGCCTGCAGATGGACATCAAGATCACCTCGATCACCGAGGAGATCATGAAGATCGCGCTGGAGCAGGCGCGCGAAGGCCGCGTCCACATCCTGGGCGAGATGTCCAAGGCGCTGTCGGCGGCCCGTGGCGAGGTCAACAAGAACGCGCCGCGCATCACCACCTTCTCGATCCCGAAGGACAAGATCCGCGAAGTGATCGGCACCGGCGGCAAGGTGATCCGCGAGATCACCGAAACCACCGGCGCCAAGATCGACATCGAGGACGACGGCACCATCAAGGTGGCGGCGGTCGACGAGAGCGCGGCCGAGGCGGCGATCAACTGGATCAAGGGCATCGTCGCCGAGCCCGAGGTCGGCAAGATCTATAGCGGCAAGGTGGTGAAGGCGGTCGATTTCGGCGCCTTCGTCAACTTCCTGGGCAGCCGCGACGGCCTGGTCCACATCTCGGAGATGCGGCCCGGCCGCGTCGCCAAGGTGGCGGACGTCGTCAAGGTCGGCGACGAGGTCAAGGTCAAGGTCCTGGGCTTCGACGACCGCGGCAAGATCAAGCTGTCGATGAAGTTCATCGACCAGCAGACCGGCGCCGAGCTGCCGCGCGAAGAGGCGCAGCGCCAGAACGACGTGGCCAACTGAGATCGGCGGAACACTCTCCCTGTCATTGCCGGGCTTGACCCGGCAATCCAGGAGGTGTCGACCGTCTCTGGATGCCCGGGTCAAGCCCGGGCATGACAGATAATTGCAAAGGGGCAGCCGGCAAGGGCTGCCCCTTTCTGTTGCCGTCCTCCGTCAAGCCGCCCGCGTGAAGCCGGCGGTGTCGATCGGCAGTTTCCGCACCCGCTTGCCGGTGGCGGCGAAGACGGCGTTGCACAGCGCCGGGATCACCGGCGGCAGCGCCGGCTCGCCCAGGCCGGTCGGCGGGAAGTCGCTCCGCACGAACTCGACCGCGATGTCCGGCGTGCCCGGGATCCGCGGCAGCGGGTAGGTGTCGAAATTCTCCTGCTCGATCCGCCCGCCGGTCAGCTTGATCGACAGGCCGCCCAGCGCCTGGCCGAGCCCGTCGACCACCGATCCGCGAACCTGGTTCCCGGCGCCCGACGGGTTGACGATCTGGCTGCCGATGTCGCCGGCCACCCAGACCCGGGGCACCCGCACAGTGCCGTCCTGCGCCACCGCCGCCTCCACCACCTCGGCGAAATAGCCGAGATGGCAGAAATAGAAGGCGAAGCCCTTGGCGCTGCCGGCCGCCGGCTTGACCGGCCAGCTCGACATCGCCAGCACCTTCTCGATCACGCCGCGGGCCCGGCCGGTATGGAACTGCACCTGCGACCCCTGCCGTGCCGGCAGCGCCCGCGGCTCGCCGAGCAGCCCGAGCAGCAGCGTCGGCAGGTCGGTGCCGGCCGCCAGCGCCACCTCGTCCAGGAAGGACTGGTAGGCCCAGGCCAGGCCATTCGACCGCGGCGCCCGCATCGGCCCCGTCGGCACCACGCTGTCGATGCCGGACTGGGCGAACAGCAGGTTTGGCGTCAGCAGCGCCGGCAGCTCCTGGAAGTCGAACTCGCCGCCCGACACCGGCTTGCCGCCCCGGGTCAGAGTGACGAAGTGGCCGGTGAAGACAGTCGGCTTGCCGGCCGCGTCGAAGCCGGCGGTGAAGCGGTGCCAGCCGGCCGGGCGGTAGAAGTCGTGCTGGATGTCCTCGGTCCGGGTCCACACCAGCTTGACCGGCGTGCCCGGCACCTGGCGCGCGATCGCCGCCGCCTGCACGACATAGTCGTTCATCAGCCGCCGGCCGAAGCCGCCGCCGATGCGCGGCATATGCATGGTGATCGCCTCGGGCTTCAGCCCCAGCGCCTCGGCCACGAGCCCGCGGCCGCGCTCCGGCATCTGGGATGGCGCCCACAGCTCCAGCGCGCCGTCCCCGCGGTAGAGCGCGGTGCAGTTCTGCGGCTCCAGCGGCGCGTGCGACAGATACGGATAGGCGTAATCCGCCGTGATCCGCTTCGCGGCGCCGGCCAGCGCGCCGGCGACATCGCCGGCGCGGAACAGCTCGGCCTGCGGCGTGCCGTCGAACAGGGCCTTGGCCTGGGCGTCGTAGGCCTCGGTGCTCTGCGCCGCGCCCGGCCCATCGTCCCATTCGACCTTCAGCGCCTGCCGCGCCTGGTTGGCCAGCCACCAGTTGCTCGCCAGCACCGCGACGCCGTCGACCAGGCTTTCCGGCCGGCCGTTGCCCTTGACCGTGAACACCTGGCGCACGCCGGGCTGGCTGCGGGCAGCGTCGAGATCGGCCGATCTCAGCGTGCCGCCGAACACCGGGCAGCGCTCGAACACCGCGTACAGCATGCCTGGCAGCCGGGTGTCGATGCCAAAGATCGGCTCGCCCCGCACCACCTTCGGGCTG
>NZ_VCCH02000068.1 GCF_005938675.2 Mycobacterium sp. KBS0706 | reverse complement strand
GGTGGAGTGAGGCTCTTTCGAAGGAGACACGCCGGCGGCAGCCAGGGCCGGCGTCGTGCGGCGGCCGGTCAGTTGAGGGTCAGTTGCGGGCCGAGCCGATCGATCTTCTGGCTGGCGCGCAGGATGTCCCCTGGCTGGATTTCCGTCCGCTCATTGGCGGTGATCTCCTGGTATCCGCCATCGACGAGACGGGTGATGGTGTAGGTCGTCGTCAAGGTCGCGACCGCGTCGGTGGCGGTCGTCATCGCCTTCTTGAGCTCCGAGAGGGTGTCGAGAAGCGAGCCCAGCTTCTGGTCGGCGCGAGCGATCTCGAGATCCGCCTCACGGATATCGGCAGCATCCTCGTCGTTCCGCTTGTTCCGCAGCTCGACGCGCCGCTGCTCGAGGTCCAGCAGGTTCTGGTGCGCGCGCGCGAGATAGGACTGCTGCTCCAGCATATCGCGCTGGGCCACCGAATAGCTGCGCTGCGTCTCGCGCAACCGCGTCAGCTGGGTCAGCTTCTGGTCGGCCAGGGTCTGCATCGCCTTCACGTCCTCGGCCAGCAAGGCCAGCTCGTCGTTGTGAAGCTTGACGGCCTGCTCCAGCGTCGTGATCTCCTGCTCGTAGCTGGGGCGCTGTGCCTGCAGCGCCAGGTCCTGGCTCTCGAATGAGTCCTTGCGCACCTTGAACAGGTTCTTCTCGCTCTGCACGATCCGGTTCAGCGCATCGACATCCTGAATGCCGTCATGCGTGGGCGGGACGAAGGAGAAATCGTCAGCCCCCTCCATCTCCGCCTGAAGCCGGGCACGACGAACCTGGAGGGAGAAACGAAGCAGTTGGGAATCGGTGTAGTCCTGCTCGGTGGAGATGAGCTGGAGCCGGCTGTTGTCCAGGGTCAATGTCGGCTGCTTGAATCCGCCGCCGACGGCGAGGAGTTCCAGCGCGATCATGCCCGGCCGATACGGATAAGGGCCGGGCTTCTCGACCTCCCCCAGGACGAAGACCGGCGCGTATTCCTCGATCGACACGCTGACGGCCTTGCCCGACGGGACATGCTCCTCCAGCTCGTCGCCGATCCGCTTGGCGATCTCGCTGGTGGTAAGCCCGCGGACATCGACATCACCGATAAGTGGATAGCCGATGGCTCCGCCGGGGCCGACGCGGAACCGGCCGGTGAGCGTCTCCTGCCCATAGACGCTGACCATCAGGATATCCCCGGGGCCGACATGGTAAGCTCCGTCGCCTGCCGTGGCAGGGGTCGCAATGCCCAGCCAGAGCAGAGCTGCGAACAGGCCAGACAGGACGCGCGCCCCGGTCCCGCGGCCCGAAGCCGGTCGCGAACATCCCGGGCCTGTCATCGTCATCTGGATTTCGGTGTTCATGAGCCGCCCCTTCTAGGCTTCTTTCACAAGGCCGATGCCCTGACCACGCACGTCCGGCGGACGCGGCTGGTCGATCTCGGGGGGCCATTGGGGGAGGAAACCGCTTTCGTAGCGAGACTGGCGGCCGGGAGGGACGCCGTTGAGGATGACGCCGGACACCGGGATCCCGCGGAAGGCGAGCTGCCGGACGGTGGTGGCCACGGCCTCGGTGTTCGTCCGGCCCCACCGCACGACCAGGATGACAGCGTCCGCCAATGCCCCAAGCTGTGCCGCGTCGGTCGAGGTCGAGGCCGGGGCAGTGTCGAGAATGATGAGATCGTATCGCTTCCTGAGCTTCGGCAGAGCCTCCCGCAGATAGGCCCCGCCGAGGACACAGTCGAGAGAGTCGCCGAACGATGCCGGGGCGATGAAATGCGCCTGGGAGCGCGGATCGACCTGGATCGCGTCCTCCAATGACTGCGCGGCGCCGCTGACGTCGGGAACCGGCAAGGCCGCGGGCGTTCCGAACTGGGCAGCGATGGCGGGCTTGCGGAGATCCGCGTCGACGACGATGGCCTTGAGCCCGGTCCTGGCCGCCGAACGCGCCAGCGAGACCGCCAGGCTGGTCTTGCCCTCGCCGGGATGCACCGACGTGAACATCAGGACCTGTGCGCGTCGGGTCGCCGGGGCCAGCTGGAGCGTCGATCGCAGGGCACGGATGGCCTCGCTGAAGGCGGATCGGGGCTGGTCCACCACGAATGCCGACACGGCTGCCGGGCGCTTCACCCTGCGAATCCGGGGGACGAGATCGATCACCGGGAGGCCGATCATCTTCTCCAGATCGTCCGGGGACCGGACCCGGTCGTCGAGGCTCTCACGCAGCAATGCGAGACCGAAGCCTAAGCCGAGCCCGGCGAGAAGGCCCAGCCCGGCATAGGGAACGAGCTTCGGGCTCGCCGGCATGGATGGCGGCTCGGCCTTGGAGACCATGCGGGCCTCCCGGACGGCGTAACCCTCCTGCTCGATGGTTTGTTTGTAGCGGTTGAGATAGGTCTCGTAGATCGTGCGATCGGCAGTGGCTTCGCGCTCGAGCTGGTTGAGCTGCACCCGGGCATTGCTGGTCTTGGTGAGATCGGCCTCGGCCTCCTGGAAAGCGGCCTGCAGCGCGTTTTCCTTGCGCCGGGCGACGTCCAGCTCGTTGTCGAGGCTCTTGAGGACGCGCTGCACCTCGCCGGCGATCTGCTGCTTGAGCGATTCCAGCTGAGACTTGAGGGAGGGGAGTTGGCTGCTCTTGACGGCGCCCGTGTCCTGCAACTCGGACAGGCCGCGCTCGACCTTCGCCTGCTCGGCCCGAAGCGCCTGGATCGTCGCGGAACCAAGGACCTGGGCGAAATTGTCCAACCCGCCTTCGCTCTGCGACAGCGCCTTCGCGGTTTCGAGGCGGGCCTCGGCATCGGCCCGGCTGGACCGCGCCTGGACCAGCTCGATGTTGAGGGCATTGATCCGCTGGGTCTCGAGCGTCTGGCCATCGGATTCGATGAGCCCGGCGTCGCGACGGAAGCGTTCGGCTGCCGCCTCGGATGTCTCGAGCCGCTGCCGCAGGTCGTCAAGCTTCGCGCCAAGCCATTCGCTCGCCTGCCGGGTGGCCTCCGACTGGACCGAGGCCTGGTAGGAGAGATAGGCCTCGCCGAACGCATTGGCCACAGCCGCCGAGAATTCGGGATCCCCGGATGTGTAGGAGATGAAGATCGTATAGGACCGGCCGTCGTTGCTCACCTGGACATTGTCAAGCAGGCGATCGATCATATCGCGCCGCGTCGGCCCCTCCGCCGCATCGGATTGCGGCTCCGCCGGGTCTGGGGCGGGCTCCTCGACGAGGGTCCGCCACCCGTCTCCGATCCAACGTTCGATCTTATCCCGGGAAGTCTCGACCAGGGGCGGCGCGATATCGGCCGGCTGATATCCCGTGTGCTCGAGGATGTCGATCACGCGATCGGCCATCGTTCGGGATGAGATGACGTCGAGTTCGGTGCGGAGAACAGGGCTGTCCTGCGGCAGAGGAGAGACCACGGCGTCCGCCGGCAGAACCTGGACGCGCCGGACGTCGAGCGCGATGACGACCTCCGCAACATAATGTGGCTGCGCCTGCATGTAGAGAAAGGTGGAGATCATCATCGCGGCGGCCACCGGGATCCAAATGGCCCATTTCCGCCGGCGCAGGATTCGTAGATATTCCTGCGCCCCCCGCATGTGATGACTGGAATTCGCAGCGATCTCTATCATTCTCGCCCACCAAAGCCTAAAATAATTCTAGTTCAATAAAAACTACATAGATCTATCCGAACCCCCTCCCCTCGGCATCATGTCATTTATCTTGTAGGCCACCTCAGTTCGGTTCTTAGCCTTGAGTTTCTTCATGATATTTCGAATGTGCACCTTTACCGTGCTCTCGCAGAGATTGAGCTCGTAGGCGATGATTTTATTGGCTTTGCCCCGACGCAGTGCATCGGCCACCGCCGCCTGACGCGCGGTGAAGAGGCCATTCATGCCGCTGCTCTGGGTCGGCTTCTCGCCAGACAGATGCTGTTGAAAGGAGACAAGGCTACTGGCCGGAACAAAAATGCCGCCGGCGCGCGCGAGGCGGACCGCCTCTATGGCAACGTCGAGGCCCACACTGGTCGGAATATAGCCACGAGCACCATATTCCAAAATCTTCATGACGTGCACCATATCTTCCACGTCGCCGATGACGATCGTCGGAATGGCCGAGAATTCCGATGCCAAAGACCTGACCGCTTCCACAACCTCAGGGTCTGCCGCATTTCGCCACCCGATATTGAGCAGAATTGCTGACACCCGGTCATGGAGCTCCGACATGCTTATCCAATCTTCGATACTGGAAAAGGCGGATGCCTCCAGATTTGGATTTCTGGATCGAAATCCTCGTATCAGACATTCCAGTTCGAGCTTGCGATAGTCGATCACCGCCAAGTGGATGTTGCTGGAGCTTTCAGAGATCATCGGACTGCTCGCAGCATGATCTTTGGTCCCAGCCGCTTCGTGCAGATCGTAGAGCATCGGTTTTGTTTCCGCCGACCCCAAGTAGTTCTTGGTGGCTCCGTTGGCAGAAAATTCCAGGTTGTACGACATATTATTTCCCCGCTGGTGGAAGGCTATTTCCGGCCCTCAGAGCGATATTGCGTCAAGTTTTATGCAAATTTTTTCTTGTCGTTGTCTTGGCAACTCTCCGCCGCCCCCACTCACTTCCTCAGGGGTTGCCAATCGAAACTGGCACATCCCCCAATTACATTTAATCTTTCTTAGTATATTTTGGATCTCCCCTATCCAGGAGCCGAGTTCTCTCCGGATCAGGGTTACCATAAAGCATAGTATACGCTTCGGCTGCTTTGGGAATTAACCTAAATTAGGCGACCGGTACTCCTTTGGAGGAACCCTCGCAAAAGGCATTTCTCAACATATATCAAGCGACCTGAGTCCGGATGCTGTGGATCTGCCGATTGCACGATGGCGAAAGCGAAAGGAGGACACCCGGCTCCCCATCCGGCGGCCGCGCTCGGGCCTGGTTAGAGGATCGACGGGTCGGACCCGACCGGAATGTGGTAGCCCCCGCAGCTTCTGCAGCAATCCAGCCCACCATCTAATACACTTGGCGACCACCGATCAGGCTGCCTTCGGCGCCCGATGGCGCTGCCAAGCTGGGCGAATCGAAGCCGTCCGGGTGGCGGGCATGCCACGACCATGCCGATTGGATGATCGTTGGCAGGTCGCTGTGCCGAGGCCTCCAGCCCAGTTCGCGCTGCAGCTTTCCGGAATCGGCAACAAGGCTGGCCGGATCCCCGGCGCGGCGCGGCCGGATCATCGTCGGGATGTCGCGGCCAGTCACCCTTTCTGCGATCTCGATGACCTCGCACACGCTGTATCCCGTGCCCGATCCAACATTGTATGTCAGCCCTCCCGAGGACCGCAGTGCAATCAGAGCCCTGACATGGGCGTCGGCGAGGTCGAGGACATGGACATAGTCCCGGATGCAGGTTCCATCGGGCGTCGGATAGTCATCTCCGAAAATGTCGATATGCGACCGGCGCCGCAGCGCAACCTGGAGGACCAGCGGGATGAGATGCGTCTCCGGACGGTGATCCTCGCCGAGGTTCCCGCCGAACTGGGCGCCGGCGGCATTGAAGTATCTCAGGATGGCGGTGCGTATCCCGTGGCTGCGCTCGGCCCAGAACAGGATCCGCTCGCACATATGCTTGGATTCGCCATAGGGGTTGCCGGGCGAAACCGGCAGGCTCTCATCGATATCCGAACCATCCCGACTGTCAAATATACTTGCAGTCGAGGACAGGATAAAGGCACGCGTGCCGTGGTCGACGGCAGCCTGCAGGACATTCGAAAGTGTACCGATGTTGTATTGTATGTAGTCGATGGGACGAGCGTTCGACTCGCCGACCAACGTCCTGGCGGCGAAATGCATGATCACGTCGTATCGATGCTCCGCAAACACCCTGTTGATCGAACCGGCGTCCCGCAGATCGGCAAGAACGAAGGATGCAGAAGGCGGCACGGCTGCCCGATGGCCGGTGGAGAGGTCGTCGACAACCGTGACACGGAAGCCAAGGTCGCAGAGCAGCCAGGAGACATGGCTTCCGACGAAGCCGGCGCCTCCCGTGACCAGGATGGTCTCCACCGGATTGATCGCCCGACGCCTCATCATCCAACTCCCACCTGTGGAAACGCACTGGGCGGCACGCCCTAGCGCCGATTCACCCCGCCTCAGTTGCTGAAGATCTTGCGCGACGATGCGCGCCCGCTTCCGAGATAAGCGGCATCGAACTGAGCCAACTCGATGAGGCCGGTCCGGTCGAGAAACTCGACTTCCGAGTTCCGGAATACGACGAGCCCGAGTTGCCGCAGGCTCCTCAGCACGCGATTGACGTGAATGGCCGTCAACCCGAGAGCATTGGCCAGGTCGTGCTGGGTGAGCGGACAGAAAAATCCCGATGAATCGCCCTGGCCGATGAATTCCAGCCGCACGGACAATTCGAGCAACAGATGAGCCACGCGGGCCGCGGCGGATCTACGCCCCAGCGTGATCAGACGCTCCGCCACAATGGAGCCTCCGAGGCTGGCGCTCCAGAGGATTGCCCCACCAAGTCGCGGGCACTGCCTGGACACCGCCAGCAGCGATTGTGATGAGATCGACGCGGCTACGACCCGCGTTATGCTGGCAAAATTAAGGCCAGGTCCACTCACAAAAACGCTCTCCAGACCGCAGAAGTCCCCAGGCAGAACGAAATCCACTATCTGCCTCAACCCGTTGGGAAGATCTTTGAACGAGTAACCCCACCCCTTACTTATAATAAGAATCTGATTTCTCCGATCTGTCTCTTCTATCATCTCCATTCGGGCTGGATAACTCTGAGTATTCGTCAGGATTTTTCTCGCGGCAAGAGATTCCGATGGCGACGGCGTGATATACCGACCGATCTTTAACAAAAAGGCCTCGTCCACTATAGGCATCTGCGTTACCCTTGCCCAATTCAGGAGAAAAAACGATCCTCCTTCTCAAGTATTTTACAATATAGCATAATATGCATTAATATTGACATCCAAGGCGCCACTCCGAAATAATAATTTTAAAGCAACACCTCTGCTCTCTTTTGCCTTCTTGCAAGCGACCACAGGGCCGCCGTTCCGGGCATCTCGATTACTCCGTCGCCACGACACATACGCACAAACTGCATATTTATCATATTTAATTTTAATTAAGTTAGATTTAATCGCGCCCGCCGCGACCGAATTTGAATCGGGCTGTTGCGTCTCACCCTCCCGAACCCACCCACGGGCGATTGGCCATACCGGGATCACCCGATCGTGCTAACCGAAGACCAGGGCGTTGGATGCCTGGCCCGAGGGACCCGGCTTTTGTTGGTGCCCGTCATCACAATCATCATCATCCGTTCGCGGTGGTGCTTGTTCGAGCCACCAGCGATAGGTGTCCCGAATCCCGCCTTCCAGATCGATTCCGGATCGCCAGCCCAGCTGCGCGATCCGCTCGATGTCGAGCAGCTTCCGCGGAGTGCCGTCCGGCCGGCGTTCGTCGAAGGCGAAGGTCCCCTGATAGCCGACCACCTCCGCAATGACCTTGGCGAGCTCGGCCACGGAGATGTCCGCCCCTGTTCCGATATTGATCGGCGTCGAGGCCTCGTACTGCCGCATGGCGATGATGCAGGCATCGGCAAGATCGTCGACATGCAGGAACTCGCGCCGGGGCCGCCCCGATCCCCAGATCTCGACGCTCGCCAGGCCACGGATCTTCGCCTCGTGGATCCGACGAATCAGCGCCGGCAGCACATGCGAGGTTTCCAGATCGAAATTGTCGTTGGGACCATACAGGTTGGTCGGCATCGCCGAGATGAAGCGGCAGCCATATTGCCGGGCGTAGCACTCCACCATCTTCACCCCGGCGATCTTGGCGATGGCATAGGGTTCATTGGTCTTCTCGAGCGCTCCGGTGAGGAGCTGGTCCTCCCGGATCGGCTGGGCCGTGTCGCGCGGATAGATGCAGCTCGACCCAAGATACAGCAGCTTTTCGACACCGGTCCGATAGGCCGCGTGGATGACATTGGCGCCGATCATCAGATTCTCGTAGAGGAACTCGGCCGGGTAGGTCGCATTCGCGATGATCCCGCCGACCCGCGCCGCGGCGGCGAAGACAATCTCCGGCCGCTCCCGGCGCATCCAGTCCTCCGTGGCCGCCTGGCTGGTCAGGTCGACCTCGGCCCGGTCGACGAAGAGCAGCGTGCAGTCCTCCCGCGCCAGACGGCGGACAAGGGCCGAACCCACCATACCCCGGTGACCGCTGACCCAGACGCGCTTGCCGCGCAGGTCGAGAGGCGGCCGGCCGACATCGTCATTGGTAGCGGTCATTTCGCCCGGCCTCGCGCATCACGGCAATCATGTCTGAATTCACCATCTCCGCGACCAGATCGCCGAACGAGGTGGTGTGGCTCCAGCCCAGCTTCTCCCGGGCCTTCGCCGGGTTGCCGAGCAGGAGGTCGACCTCGGTCGGGCGGAAGTATCGCGGATCGATCTCGATCAGCGGTACGCCGGTCCTGGCGTCGAGGCCTTTTTCGTCGATGCCCGTCCCGGTCCATTCGATGTCGCGGCCCGCCACCCGGAAGGCGAGTTCGACGAATTCGCGCACGGTGTGGGTCTCGCCTGTGGCGAGTACATAGTCCTCGGGCGTGTCCTGTTGGACGATGCGCCATATCCCTTCGACGAAGTCCCGCGCGTGCCCCCAATCGCGCCGCGCGTCCAGATTGCCGAGATACAGGCATTTCTGGAGATCGCGCTCGATCGCGGCGACCGCCCGCGTGATCTTCCGCGTGACGAAGGTCTCCCCCCGGATCGGGCTCTCGTGGTTGAACAGGATCCCGTTCGAGGCATGGAAACCATAAGCCTCGCGGTAGTTCACGGTCATCCAATAGGCATAGAGCTTGGCGATCGCGTAGGGGCTGCGGGGATAGAACGGAGTCAGCTCGTCCTGTGGGACCGCCTGGACCCGTCCGAACAACTCCGAGGTCGAGGCCTGATAGAAGCGGCATCGGTCGCCGAGCTTGAGGATCCGCAGCGCCTCGAGCAGCCGCATCGTGCCGAGGGCATCGGCGTTCGAGGTGTATTCCGGGGTCTCGAAGCTGACCTGGACATGGCTCTGCGCACCGAGATTGTAGATTTCATCCGGCATCACATCCTGGATGATGCGGCAGAGATTGGTCGAATCGGTGAGATCGCCGTAGTGGACATGGAAACGCACGGCATCGCTGTGCGGGTCCTGATAAAGATGATCGATTCTCTGAGTATTAAAGGAGGAAGATCGCCGCTTAATTCCATGGACAATATAATTTTTTGACAGAAGAAGCTCCGCTAGATATGCCCCATCCTGACCGGTAACACCAACAATCAAGGCGATCTTCTCTGGCATTTTCAACTCCGCAGATCATCGCAATCCAAATATGATTTATTTGGAATTTGCATTGCAATTTATGCTGATTGACGGAAATCAGCATCCTATACAAAAGGGTGAGGGCCTCCATCTATGCAGGGCATGGCCTCATTCTCACTTCAGGGGTGTGCCGTGGATCGCTCGACAGAGCCTGGGATGCGGCCCACCTTCGAAGGAAGGTGCAACGGCTGATGGGCCGAAGCGCCTCATGGTCGGCAGAGCTCATTCACCGCCCGTGCGATCCGCTCCACCGCGGCAGCGGACAGTTCGGGGTAGATCGGCAATGAGAGGGTCTGTGCCGATAGCGCTTCGGAGACGGGCAATCGGCCAGGCCCATAACCGACAGCCGCGTAGGCGGGCTGCAGGTGGACCGGGAGCGGGTAGTGGATGGCAGTGGCAATGCCGGCCTGCTCCAGCCGCGAGCGTACGAGGTTCCGTTCAGCGATCCGAATGGCGTAGATCTGGTAGGCGTGGTCGCCGCCGTCGGGCCATGCCGGTCTCTGGATGGCCGCCCCCTCGAACGCCTGGTCATAGAATGATGCGATCCGTCGTCGCGCGTGGATCCATTCATCCAGATAGCGGAGCTTGGCGGCAAGAACGGCGGCCTGAAGCGCATCCATGCGATAGTTGAAGCCCTGGCGAATGTGATTGTTCTTGCTGCCCTGGCCCATGTCCCGCAGGCACCGGATCGTATCGGCAAGATCAGGCCGGTCCGTGACGACCGCGCCGCCATCGCCGGCCCCCGATAGAATTTTGCCGGGATAGAAGCTGAAGCAGCCCATGTCGCCGAAGGTTCCCGCGGCGACGCTGCCGCGTTCCGCCCCATGCGCCTGCGCGGCATCCTCGATCACCCAGAGCCGGTGACGCCGTGCGATCGGCAGGATCCTGTCCATGTCCGCGAGGCGGCCGTGCAGGTGGACCGGGACGATCGCCTTGGTGGCCGGGGTCAGCGCCGGCTCGATTGCCGACGGGTCCATCGTCCAGGTCTGCGGATCGATGTCGACGAAGACAGGCCTTGCTCCGGCATAGAGGATGGCCGCGGTGGTCGCGACATAGGCGGCGGAAACCGTTATCACCTCGTCGCCCGGCCCGATGCCGGCCGCGAGCAGGGCGACGTGCAATGCCGAGACGCCGGCGTTGACGGCAATGGCCTCGCGAGCCCCGCAACGGGCGGCGAAGGCATCCTCGAACTCGGCGATGGCAGGATTCGTGCTGCAGTCGCCGCTTCGGACGACGTCGAGGATCGCGCGCTCGACCTCAGCTCCGATGCTGCGGTGCTGTGCTGCCGGATCCAGGAACGGGATCATGCCCCCTCGGGGCTGTCGCTGCAATCGAACGACCGGTCGTGCCGATCCATGAGGATATATCATCCCAACCTGGTCGTGAGGCGCGGGTAAAGACTCTTGATGCATCGGAAGGATTGGCTCCGCGCCTCTCGTTCCCACCTTGCCGGGGGAAGCTTCAATCTGTACTGCCTCATTATTATGTTATGCGCTTCAGAGTCCTGAATTTTGCAATCCTCATCGACAATTGCGGCGGCGCAGGCTCTGAGGTTGAGCTCAGGATACAGATCTCGACCCGAAGCAAGAGGCTGGCAAAGAGAGATAGAGCCGATCGGTAAAAGCGATCAGCCAATGGGGGCGGCACCTCCATCCGGATAGTCCCACTGGCGGCAAACTCCTTACCGGCCTGCCGGCGCCTACGACCAGTGGAGGGAATCGTCCCGTTTAGAGCGGTACCAGTACCGCCTTTGCCCTGCTTGTTGGGTCAGGGAGGCCTCCTACAATGGTGTCCGGGCCAACCTCCAGATTCGGTTCGATCGATCATCACAGAGCGGGAAACACGCTGCGCCGTGGCGTTTCCCGGCACGACATCGTCGCTGACCACCACCGGCGACAACACTCATTGCTCGACGGCCTGACGCCTCATTCAACGATCCGTGAGCGACGGACAGATGAAAATCATTCTGGCGAACCGCTATTTGTATCCAGACGAGTCGGCGACCAGCCGGATGACATCCAGCCTGGCGTTCGCGCTCGCCCGCAAAGGCTTTGCTGTACACGGCCTGACCAGCAGGACGTTTCACAATGATCGCGACAGGCATTTGCCGCCCCGCGAGGTGACGAACGGCATCACCATCCATCGCCTGGCGACGTCCGGCTTCGGCCGCGACCGGCTCTGGGGCCGCGCACTCGACTATTTCACCTTCCATCTGAGCGCCGCGCTGTGGGTGCTTTGGCACGCACAGGCGGGGGATGTCTGCGTGGTGTGCACCGATCCCCCGCTCCTCTCCGTCACCCTTGCCCTCCTCCTCAGGCTGAAGCGGGCCCGGATGGTGAATTGGCTGCACGACCTTTTTCCCGAGGTCGCGCTGGAACTGTCCGTCGTCAGGAGGGGCCGGGCCGAGCGGATGGCGCTGGCCTTGCGCGACTGGTCGCTCCGCAGAGCAGCCTGCAATGTCGCCCCGATCGCTCAAATGGCCCGTTTTCTCGAGCGCCGCCGGATTCCCGCCGAGCGTCTCGCCGTCGTGCATCACTGGTCCGACGGCGCGGCGATCCGGCCAATTCCGCGCGAGGCGAATCCGCTTCGCCAGGACTGGCGACTGGGGAACGCCTTCATCGTCGGCTACTCGGGCAATTTCGGGCGTGCGCACGAGTTCAACACCATCCTCGGCGCCGCCGCGCAGCTGAAGCATCGGGACGACATCCGCTTCCTGTTCATCGGCGGTGGGCACAAGCGGGCGGCCATCGAAGCGGAGATCCGGGCGCGAGGGCTGGACAACGTCATTCTCAAGCCGCTGCAGCCGCGCGAGCTGCTGGCTGAGAGCCTCGGCCTGGCGGATATCCATCTGGTATCGCTTTTGCCTCCGCTCGAGCCCTTCGTCATCCCCAGCAAGTTCTACGGCATCCTGGCCGCCGGCCGGCCGACCCTTTTTGTCGGCGATCCGGATGGCGAGATCGGGGGCATCCTGCAGCGACACCGCTGTGGACATGCCGTTGCCATCGGCGACAGCGAAACGCTGGCCCGCCATATCCTCGAGCTGCGGGAATCGCCCGAGCGGCTGACCGAGCTGGCGGTGAATGCCCGGCGGCTTTTCGAGACCGACTACACCGAACGCCGGGGGTGCTGCGAATGGACCAAGCTTCTGTCGCGCTTTCTGCCGTCGGCCACCAACGCCGTAGCATCCCAGACGACCGAGAGCGCGATTCCCGCCGACGAAAGGAGCCGGCCATGAACGCGCGCGTGGTCGTCAGCCAGCTCGGCGCCCGCATGGACTATGCCGTGCCGCGCATCCTGAACGCGCACGGCATGCTGGAGCACTTCTACACCGACATCTGCGCGACCGTGGGGTGGCCGAGCGTCGTCGGTCACGTCCCGCCGCGATTCCTGCCGGCCGGGATCCGGCGGCTCGCCGGGCGGAAGCCATCCGGCATTCCGTCGCAGCGGATGACATGCTTCAACGGCCTCGGCCTCTCCTACGCGCTGCGCCGCATGCGCGCGAGCGGGCCTTCCGACGAGATGCGAGCGGCGCTCGATGCGGGCCGGCGCCTGTCCGAGCTCGTCGTCAGCCATGGCTTCGGCCAGGCCAGCGGCTTCTACGGCTTCGTCCGCGAGTGCCTGGAGCAGCTCCAGGCGGCGCGATCCCACGGCCTGTGGACGGCGGTCGAGCAGAACATCGCCGCACGGGAGACCGTCGACCGCCTGGCACGGGAGGAACAGGAGAGATTCCCGACCTGGGAGACGCACGCCGCACAGACGCCGTTCGCGGAAGCCTTGGCGTTTGGCGATCGCGAAAAAGCCGAATGGGCTGAGGCGGACATGATCGTCTGCCCCTCCGACTTCGTCCGGCAGACGGTGGCGGAGAGCGGCGGTCCGGTCGAACGCTGTATCGTCGTTCCCTATGGCGTCGATACCCGGTTCCAGATCCCGGTGCGCAATCGGCAACGTGGGCCGCTGCGGGTCCTGACCATCGGCGCGGTAGGGCTGCGCAAGGGCTCGCCCTACATCCTCGAGGCAGCCAGGCAGATGCGGGGACAGGCGGTCTTCCGCATGGTCGGGTCCGGCGCGATCCCGCCGGCGGCACGCGCCGGCCTGGAGGGGATCGTCGAGCTCACGGGCCCCATCCCCCGGCTGGAGATCATTGCCCAATATGCCTGGGCCGACGTCTTCTTGCTGCCGTCGCTGTGCGAGGGATCGGCCACGGTCACCTATGAAGCCCTGGCCGCCGGTCTCCCCGTTGTCACCACTCCCAATTCCGGAAGCGTCGTCCGGGATGGCACGGACGGGTTCGTCGTGCCCATCCGCGATGCGGACGCCATCGTCCGCGCCCTCCAGCTGCTGGATCAGGACCGCGCCCGGCTTTTCGAGATGTCGCACAACGCCAGATTCCGCGCCCAGGACTTCGACCTGCCGGCCTATGGGCGGCGCCTCTGCGACGCGCTTGACCAGGCCCGCGCCATACCGGCCGCCCGCACTCTCTAGAAGGTTCGCCATGCTCCATCGACGCATCCGGCTGCAGCCCGATCGGCCCGCCGCCGCTCAGCCCAGCCAGGCTCCCGGCCGAATCAAGGTTGCCCATCTGATGCCCACGGTCTCGCTGTCCGACGGTGGGCCTCCCACGGCTCTCCGGTTGCTGTGTGACGCGACGCAGCGATCGCCGGCGATTTCGCTCGAGGTCTTCGCGCTCGAGCGCGACGCCGAAGTCGATCGACAGGGTTGGGGGGATGTCCCCATCCATCTAGCACCCGTCCGGGGCCCTAAGAGCTTCGGCTATTCCCGAAGCCTGCAAGCCGCGCTGCGCGAGAGCGACGCGGATCTGCTGCATGTTCACGGGCTATGGATGTACACGTCGATCGTAGCGGTGCAGTGGGCCGCGCATACCCGCAAGCCCTACCTGCTCAGCCCGCACGGCATGCTCGATCCCTGGGCCCTGGCGAACCGTGGCTGGAAGAAGCGGATCGCCATGCGCCTCTATGAGGATGCCCATCTGCGGGGCGCATCCTGCCTGCACGCGCTTTGCGACTCGGAAGCCCAGTCGATCCGGGCGCTGGGATTGACGGCGCCGATCTGCCGCATCCCGAATGGCGCCATCCTGCCCGACGGCGTGCCCCCGCAACCGGAATGGAGGAAGCGCCTGCCCGCAGATGCGCGCATCCTGCTGTATCTCGGCCGGCTCACGCCGAAGAAGGGGCCAGGGCCGCTGATCCGGGCGTGGGCCGGTCTCCGGCCGACGGCTCCGGCATCGTCACCCTGGCATCTCGTCTTTGTCGGAGGCGGTCCCGAAGCCTATTGCGCGGAGATCGAGGCGCTGGCCGTGAGCCTGGGAGTCGGCGAAACCGTGCACTTCGTCGGTCCGCAGTACGGCCCGGACAAGGCGGCGGCCCTCGCCTCGGCCGATGCCTTCATCCTGCCGTCGTTCAGCGAAGGCATGCCCAACGCCGCGCTGGAGGCCTGGGCCCACGGCCTGCCGTCGCTCCTGACCCCGCAATGCAACCTGCCGGAGGGCTTCGAGCATGGGGCTGCGCTCTCCATAGATCCGAACGAATCGGCGATTGCGAACGGGATCCGGCGGCTGATGGGCATGACCGATGCCGAACGCAGGGCGATGGGCGGGCGCGGGCGCGCCCTGGTCGCAAACCGGTTCTCCTGGCCGGTGGTCTCTTCACAATTCGAGGCGGTTTATCGCTGGCTGCTCGGCTTTCAGGCGCAACCCGACATCGTCGATGCCGTCTGACCTGTCCGGGCCAGCGCGAGTGACGAGGCGTGCGCCGCCGGCGCACGCCGGGTCTCCGCCCGCCGTGGCAGGCAGGACTTGCCCTCAGGCCGCGTCGATATCGACCACGGCCGCAACCGGCCTGGAGACCGGTGCCTTGGGCTTGCGAAGCGACCTCGCCGCCGGCCGGCGAAGGCGGGCATTCGCGCTCCGCGCCGCCGGTTCGGAGCCGCTCTGATACTCCCGAAACCAGTCGATGAAAGCGCGCACTCCGGTATCCACCCGGGTCTGCGGGACATAGCCGGTCAGTGCCGCGAGCAGGTCGGGCGAGGCGAAGGTCCGGGGCACGTCCCCGGGCTGCATCGGCAGCATGCGCCGGATCAGCTGCACCCCAAGATGCCGCCCGATCGTGTCGATGAAGGGCAGCAGCCCGACGGGAGCCCCACCACCGATGTTGACAATCCGGAACGGCGCGATCGGCGACAGGCTGTCCCGGCCCCCGTCGAAAACGACGGGCCGTCCCTTGACCGGCACGACGTCGGCGAGACGCGCCATGGCTTCGACGAGATCGTCCACATAGGTGAAATCTCGCTCCATGCGGCCCTCGCCATAGACGTCGATCGCCTCGCCCTTCAGCGCTGCCGACACGAACTTGAACAGCGCCATGTCCGGGCGCCCCCAGGGGCCATAGACCGTGAAGAAGCGGACGACCGTGGTCGGGATGTCGTGGAGGTGCGAGTAAGCATGCGCCATGGCCTCCACCGCCTTCTTGGAAGCGGCGTAGAGGGTCATCGGCTCATCCGTGCCGTCGGTCTCGGTGAACGGGATCTTCGCGTTCGCGCCGTAGACCGAGCTGGTCGAGGCCACGATCAGGTGCCGGACATCGAGCTCGCGGACGACCTCCAGCAGGTTGAAGGAGCCGATGAGGTTGGAATCGACATAGGCGCGCGGATTCTCCAGGCTGTAGCGGACACCGGCCTGTGCTGCCAGGTGGATGACGATATCCGGCGCCGCGTCGCGGGCCGCCTGCCGAAGCCGGCCGGCATCCTCGAGCAGGCCGATCACCGGCCGGAACCGTGGGTTCTCGGTCAGGAGGGCATGGCGGCGCTCCTTCAGGCTCACGTCGTAATAGGGGGTCAGCCCGTCATAGCCGACGACGGAAGCGCCCTGGGCGAGCAGCAGGCGAGCGAGGTGGAAGCCGATGAAGCCAGCCGTGCCGGTGACGAAGTATCGCATTCGAGACACCCTCCGCTCTAACGGACTTGTTCTGGGGCGGCCAAGCACACCGGGAGGTCGAGGAGCCGACATCGCGACAGGCGTGTTCGATCCCTATTTCCTGGAGGCCTGAAGGCCCCTGCCCCCTCGGGCCAGGGTCGGGCCGGACCGCAGCACACGCGCGGGAACCCCTCCGGCGACGCATCCGGCGGGGATGTCGGACCGCACCAGCGACAGGGCCCCGATCAATGCATTGCGACCGACGGTGATGTCGCCGATGATGACCGCGTTCGCGCAGATCACGGCTTCGTCCTCGACGGTTGGATAGGCATCGCCGTTCGGCTTGCCGGCCCCGAGGGTGACATTCTGATAGATGACCACGCGGCTCCCGATCCGGACGCCCTGGCCGATCACGACACCGACGGCATGCGGCATGCCGAGCCCCGGCCCGATCGTAGCGCTGGGCTCGATATAGCACTGGGTCAGCAGGATGCTCAGCCGGTTGAGGATCGCTCCGGCCGCGGCGCCCACCCGCCCCAGCTTCATCAGGCGGTGGCAGAATCGGTGGTTCGCGATTGCGAAGAAGCCGGGGTGGTAGAAATACGCCATCACGCCGCGCAGCCGCCCGGACCGGCCGGTGTTGGCCTTGAGATCTGCCGCCAATGTCCGCCAGAGATCCGACATCGTGCCCTCGCCGCCAGCTGAATCAGGATCCGGGGCGCGACCGGGCCAGGCCGCCGCCCGAGCATTCCTGCGGGGGTGGAAACCGCGTCCGGGCCCGGATCAGGCGGGCGGGATTGCCGGCGTGGATCGTCCAGGCATCGAGATCCCGGAAGGCCACGCCCCGGGCACCGAGAACCGCGCCCTCCCCGACAGTCACGCCAGGGCCGACGAAGGCCTCGGCCGCCACCCAGGCCTGGGGGTTGACGATGATCGGCCGCGCACGCAGCGGAAACCGAGCGTCGTCGACGTCATGCGTGCCGGTGCACAGATGAGCGCCCTGCGACACCATGGCGAAGTCGCCGATCGTGATCGGGGCGACGTTGTAGCAGGTCGCGCGCGGGGCAATGACGGCATGTCGTCCCACCGTCAGGTGGGGTGGCCACCAGATCGCCGTCTGGCCGTAGACCCGCGCCGTCGGATCGATCCGCGCGCCGAAGGCCACCAGCACCAGGCGCCGCCACCGGTGGAACGGCCGCGGCGTCCAGGCGGCGAGCAGGCCCCAGCAGACCGACCAGGCGAAGCGGCGCAGCCGATCGCCCAGGGCGAAGGTCGGCCCGCCGAGCAACGGCTCGAGACGCGACGCGTCGAGACTCTTCATGACGCTTTCTCCGGTGCGGCAACGATCGATGGCCGCGCGGCCGACGTCCGGACCCGCGCATAGAGCAGGAACGGTATGAGGAACGCCGCCATGTGAACTCCCTCGGAGAGGACCCATTGGGTGTAGTGCGAGATCGAGTTCATCGCCGGCACCGCCAGCAGCATGTAAAACATCTGCGGCGCGGTATGGCCGGCCATCGCCGCGCCGTAGAGCCGGCTCATCACATAGGCGATGACGAAGAATTTGAAGGCGCCGAACCACCAGAATGACGCGAAGGCGTCGGTCATTCCGGTCTCGGACGTGCCGGTCGGCCGGTCATAGCTGCGGTCGATCTGGTCCTCTTCCATTCCGACATACAGCGATTCCTTCAGCGCCGGTCCGACCAGCTGCTGCGGGACATAATTCCAGACGAGGGTATCCCAATGGATCGAACCGAAATCGAACGCCATGTTCCGTTCCATGGAGTTGATCCTCAGGATGGCATTGCGCATCTCCGGGCCGCCCTTGGACAGCATCTGCTCGAACTTCTCGAGGGGTGAGATCTCAGACAGCCGCGACAGCGTCGGGTGATCGTTGCTGAGGCGGTTCATCTCGCGATATTCATGCGTCGCGCTTGCCGCCACCGTGCCCACGATGATCCAGCTCAGGAAAAGGAGATGCGGGATGGCCCAACGCCGCTGGAACCAGAGGGCCATGGCGACCATCAGGACCAGCTGGGTCGTCTCGCTGCGCTTCCCGGTCATCACGATGCGCTCGAGATAGAACGCCATGTCGACCATGAGGATGAACAAGGCGGGCCAGGACGGCCGCACGAAAAAGCACAGCAGCGCAACGCAAAGGCCATAGCGCAGAAGCTTGGAGAAGAAGAACAGCACCACGTTCCCGCCGGTGAACATCGTGTACACGGCTTGGTCGATCGGAATCTCGGCGAGCTTGCGATAGAAGTAGGCTCCAATCGCCGACAGCACCGCCGCGACGATCAGGAGCCGCTTCTCGTCGAACCGCCACTGGTAGGCCCGCATCACCGGCCGGTTGGGCATCCAGCCCAGCGGGATCATCGCCATGCATAGGATCGTGAAGATGATGGCGTGCTGATAGGACCCCGGCGGCAGGAACGGATCGTTGGCCAGGCCCGGAAGCTGCGGCAGGATAAAGGAGAAGGTCATGGTCCCGGCCAGGAACGGATATTCGTAGATCTTGCCGGGCCGGGTCCCTGCGGCGAGCAGCATCCATACGATGAGGCCGACCAGCAGCCAGGTGACGATCCAGTTCATGGCCATGGCGGGTTCATGGCCGCGGATCGATCTGCACTGACATCGTCATGCCTGGCGTTCCCGCAGCGTGCGGAGGGCGTTCTTCAGCGATGTCGGCAGATAGGTTCGAAGGCCCGGCTTCAGCCCGGGCGGCAGCCGCCAGCCGGCAAGGCCAAGCGGCGCGGCGACGGCGGGCTGCGAGTACCGCAAGCCGTCGATCAGATCGCGATAGCGCTCGGACATGACGCCGACGCTGAACCGCTCGCGCGCCTTCTGGCTCGCCCTGGCGGACATCTCCGCAAGGGCCGGCCTGTCCTCGGCGAGCCGGACGATCGCCCGGGCCGCGGCGCGCGTGTCGCCAATGGGGAAGAGGAAGCCGTTGACGCCGTCTTCGATCGCCATGTCCGTGACGCCCTGGAGATGGGACGCGACCGGCACGCACCCCGCGGCCATGGCCTCGACCAGCGTCACCGGAAAGCCTTCGAAACGCGAAGGCATCAGGAGCACGTCATGCTCGGCCAGGAGCGTCCCGACGAGGTTGGGCGCCACGGCACCGCGGAACTGGACGCGGCCGCCGAGCCCCGCGCACCGCGATTTCAGCCGGGCGAGATCGGGACCGTCGCCGGCCACCGTCAGAGTGGCGGAAGGCGGGAGGTCGCGAAAGATCCGCGGCAGCCAGAAAACGCCTTTGGCCTGGTCCTCGACCCGCCCGAGATAGAGCAGGCGAAGGCTTCTCTGCGACCGCATAGGGCGCCGCGACACCACCCCTGCCAGATCGATTCCGTTCGGAATCGTGACCGTCCAGTCGCGATTGAAGCCATATCGCAGCACCAGATCGGCCTGGATCCGCGACGAGACCCCGACCGTCGCATGGACATGGTCGCGGATCGCTCGGGCTGCGGCATAGGTTCCCGGCGTGATGTTGTGAACGACCATGATCCGGAGGATGCGCGGATCGAGGTAGCGGACGGCGTTGGTCTGCACGCGATCGGCCAGCACGTTCACGAACACGCCATCGAACCCCGCCTCGATCGCGGTCACCATGGCCCGCGTCCGCGCATAGTCGCCGTCCCCGGGGCGCCCGACCGTGCTGCCGAGCCCCATTTCCGCGCTGAACATCGGATTTTCCGCCGCCGCCTCGGCCTTCGGGCCGCAGCCCAGCCAGCGCAGATCGATCCCGGCGCTGGCGAGGCCCGTGCGCAGATGCCGGAACACGGAATAGGTGCCGCCGATATGGGGAAAGCCGAAATAGGCGAGCTTCATCCGAGGCGCTCCTGCGTGGAGGCGGCCGGCCGGAGCAGACGCGCCCGCCGGACCGACGTCCAGACGAAGAGGGAATGGACGGCGACCGGAAGCAGCAGGCCGATGGTGAGCAGCTGGTCGGAGACCGCGTAGACGGTCCCGACATAGGCGATCGCGCCGAACAGGATGGACAGGCCGACGATCACGCCGGTCGTGGCGGCGTGGGTCAGGCCCCGCTCCAGGATCAGATGGTGCAGGTGCCAGCGATCGGGAGAGAACGGGCTGCGGCCGGCATGCAGCCGGCGGATCATCAGGCTGAGCGTGTCGACCACCGGGATGACGCAGACCCAGAGGAGGACGGGGAACGGGACCGTCGGCTGCGTCCCGGAGGACAGGTCGACGATGAAATAGGCGATGGCGGCGCCGAGCATCGTGCTGCCGGCATCGCCCATGAACACTAGCGCGCGCGGCCGCCAGCGATGCCGCATGTTGAAGACCAGGAAGCCCAGGACCACGGCCAGCAGCAGGAACAGCTGCGTGATCTCCTCGCCGCGTCCGAGGAAGGAGGCCATCAGCGCCAGCCAGAACAGCGCCGAGGCGGCGGCCCCGCCGGCGAGCCCGTCGAGCCCGTCGATCATGTTGAAGGCGTTGGTCAGCCCGACCACGAACAGGACGGTGACGCAGAAGACGAGGGACGGCAGGATCGGGTCGGCGGCGACATCCTGGACGTCCAGGAAGGCGCTGCCGAAATTGCCGATCATGTGCCCGCCGAAGGCCACCATGGCGATCGCCGCCATGGCCTGGGCGATCAGCCGCAACAGCGGGCGCAGGTTCAGGCGATCGTCCACGGCGCCGACAGCGACGAGGACCGCGAGTGCGCCGATGAAGGACCAGGGAGCCCGCAGCGGCGGGGCCAGCACCAATGTCCCGATGACATAGGCCGCGAACATCGCCAGGCCGCCGCAGACCGGGATCACGCCCTCATGCGCCTTGCGTGCGGTCGGATGATCGACGAACCCCAATCGCGGGGCGATCCGTTGCATCCAGACGACCAGCACCACGGCGAGGAGAAATCCGTTCAACAAATGGGCGGCTAGAGTCGGCACCGCGCCCCCCTTTCATGAAATCGCAGTGTTCGAAGCGCGCCGGAACAGCGCAGAAAGGCTGGATGAAATGGCGATCGCCAGGTCGTCCTCGCCGACTCTATGCAGCGGGCCCAGCCCGTTCGATCTGGACAATGTGGTGGCCCGCTCTATCCGGAAGGCGAATTCGGATGCCTCGCGGGTAGTCTTTGGGTGCAGGGGACGACGAAGCCCTTCGACCGGTCGGGCGAGGTCGGCCTGCGGCCATGCCGCGCTCGCCGCGGACCCTCGTCTTCCGCAGGAGACCGGCCCGTTCAAAGGACAACTGGCGGAGACCTGCGGGATGGCTACCGTAGATGGCCCCGGGCGGAAGCGATGCGTCATCCGTCGACCGATCGAAACGAGCCGGCTTGACCGAGGGCTGATGACGATGCTGACAGGCTTGACAAGATCCGTCGGCGGTGCGCTGGCCCGCCGGGTCGGCAGCGCCCGTGCTTATCTGATCGAATCCTCGCTTCTGGCAGCTCTGCTCATCATCGCATCGGCCGGCTTCGCTCTGGCAGACAACCAGACTCCCGGCCCGGCCGTGCCTGCGGATTTCGGCTTCCCGGTCCCCGATCCGGAACCGGCCCTGCCCGCCGGGTTCGATGCCTTCGAGCCGCCGCGGCTGGTCCTGTCGGCGAATGCGCCCGCCATCGCCGAGGCCTCGAAAACGGCGGGTCCGGACGAGACGATCGTGCTGAGCGGGATCGGGTTCCGGAGCAATGCCGGGATCCGCGTGTTCTCGCAGGCCGGCGGGGCCGGCCCGACCCTGACCGCCGGTATTCCGCCGGGCGCGGCCGACGGGCTTGCCGCCGCCTTTCTGCTGCCGCACGACCTGCCCCCCTGGTCGATGTATCTCGTCTGGCCCTCGAGCGCGAAGGGCGTCGGAGCCCCCATCGCCCTCAACCGAACCGAGTCCTGGTGGGCGGGCCCGCGGCCGACGCAGCCGGGCGGAACCGCATCGCTCTATGGTCGAAACCTCAGCCGCGGCAACGGAACGGCCGAGGGCTCGATCTATCTGAAGCCGGGCGGCCGCTCGGCCGGCCGGTGGGTCCAGGTCACGGCCGTCAGCCCCTACCGGATTGATTTCGTGGTCCCTGCGGACCTGCCGGACGGCAACTACGAGATCTGGGCGCACAACGGCCATGGCGGCCGGTTCGGCTGGAGCGGCCCGATTGCCCTCACCCTGGCGCCGTCACCCTGGGCGGGCCAGGCGGCCCGCGTCTTCGACGTGCGGGACCGGGGGGCGAAGGGTGACGGCCTGACGGATGACACCGCGAGCATCCAGGCCACGCTGGATCTCGCGCGCGCCCACGCCCCGGCCACGGTCCGGTTCCCGGCGGGCGTCTACATGATCGGCCGCAGCCTCGTGCCGCCGAACGGGGTCGCCTGGGTCGGCGACGGGCCCGACCGATCCATCATCCGAGCCGTGCCGGCACCGTCCGACAAAGCACCGGATCCGCGGACCGACGCCCTGCTCTATGCCGAGGGGGAAAAGGCCGGAAACAACGTCGCGATCTCCGATCTCGGCCTGGAGCTGCCCGAGCGTCACGGCGACGATCCCGATTTCGCGGCGGTCTATCTCCGCTTCGTGAACCATCTGCGGCTGGACCGCGTCGGCATCCGCGCCGCAACCTCCGGCTACTTCAACGTCGACGGGTCGCAGGACGTGCGCGTGGCGGAGTCCGACTTCGTCGGCAGCCGCGGCACCCTGGGCACGGCGCAGCAGGTCTTCGTCGAGAACAGCCGCTTCCGTCTCACCTACCGGGCCCGGGCCGCAATCCTGGCCCGGGGCGGCGAGGAGATCTCGATCACCGGCAACCACGCGGAGGATCTCGATTCCTCGCGTCCGGAGGGAACCGCGGAGGGCCGCTTCTTCGTTTCCCAGGGCCACAATCGCGGGACCAGGGACATCTTCATCTCGGAGAACACCACCACGAACATGGCTCCCCCCACGCCGGCTTGGACCGATTTCGATCCCAACACCGGCGAGCAGGTCCTGTTCGAGCAGTTCGGAACCGCAGGGTTCGAATCCGTTCTCTCGGCCGGCCCCGACACGGCGACGCTGGCGCCGAACGGCACCGATCCGGAGGCTGACGAGATCGAGGTCGGCAACGACGTGATGATCGTGGCCGGCCGCGGTGTCGGCCAGCACCGGCGCATCGTCGGCTACGACCGGCCGGGACGGACGCTGCGCCTCGAGCGGCCCTGGGCGCTGGTGCCGGATGCCGGCAGCACGCTGGTGGTGGCCAATGCGGCCGTGCACGCCGTGGTCTACCGCAACAGGCTGGACGGAAAGTCCTTCTACGCCACCGAGGACACGGCGTCCTGCGGAGTCCAGTTCTATGGAAATTCGGCGGACATCGTGGTCGATGGCAACGTCATGACCCGCATGCGCGGCGGGGTCGAGCTCTGGGCCCTGGGCCACGGGGCGCTGAACCCCGTCTTCTTCAACCTCGTCGTGAACAACGAGATCGACGATTCCTATGACGGCCTCGTCGCCTACACCAAGTACCTGAAGACGGAGAAGGACGGCGCGATCGGCCATCTCGGCAATGTCTTCCGCAACAACCGCGGCGACCGGCTGACCCATGCCGGCATCAATGTGGTGACCTGGCAAGGCTACGAGGCCGGCGCGTATGTCATGGAGGTGTTCGAGCGCAACCGCTTCGCCGACGCCTATGGCGGCGTCATGATCGGGACCGATCCGCAGGCCAAATCCATCAAGCCCGAACAACCAACCCCGATCACCGGGATGGTCTTCCACGGCAACGACTTCGCCCGGGGCTCGGCTCGCTATACGGGATCGCGCGGCAGGGTCTGGCCGGGAGCCGCGACGGTGATCGACGCCGACAACTCCTTCAAGGGCTTCGAGGTCGAGGCGGTCACCCGTCGCTGATCCGGGGCCGGACGGCGCCTGTTCAGAACGACGCCACGCCGTACCGGACGGAGTACCAGCCGATCTTGGCGTATTCGGCGAGCACCGAGAGCCCGTGGTGGTTGCTGAGCATCTGGCGATAGGATTCGCCGCGCTCGACCGGCACCGACATCCACTCCACCTGCGGCAGGACCTGCCGGAAGCAGGCGATCGCCCGGCGGGTGTGGAACCAGCTGGTGACCAGGATGGCGCGCCGCGCCCCCATCGCCGTCAGCAACGGCGCGGAGAACATCGCGTTCTCCCAGGTGCTGCGCGCTGCGCATTCGGTCTGGATCACATCCTGCGGTACCCCCTCCTTCACCATGTACGCCCGGATGTTCTCGCAATCGCCGATGCCGGTGACGAGAACCTTCGGCGCCGCACCCTCCCGATAGAGACCGGCCGCCTGCCACGCCCGGGCCGGCCCGTCGCCACCGAGGACAACGATCACATCGGCGGCTTCAATGGGAGTCCGGACGACGAGCAGCGGCTCGGACGCCTTGAAGGCGGCGGCGACGGCGGCGCCGCTGACGAGCACGGCCACCATGATCGCCACGGAGACGCGGCGGATCCGTCTGAATCGAGGCGTCAACCGATCAGCCCTTTGGCCAGGACGAAGGCTTCAGCATAGCGCTCCGGCGCCCGGCACTCCATGCCGCGCAGGCGGGCGAGGCCCCGGAACGTCTCGGCATCGAACCAGTCCTTGGACCGCTGGGTGCCGAAATGAGCGAGCAGAAGCTCGACCTTCCGCTCGAGGATGTCAGCGTCGAGCGGCATGTAGAAGTTCGGCTGGCCGAGGTCGCCGTCCCATTTCGGGATCTCATATTCGAGGATGAGATGGTCGCGGAAGGCGTTCCAGGTGAGCCGGCAGGTCTCCTGGTGGTCCTGGTGCGCGTCGTCCCGGCGGTGGGTCAGGATGACGTCCGGGCGGCTGCGGGCCTTCAGCTCGGAGAACCAGGCCTTGATCTCGCTGCCCTGATACGGAAAGAAGCTGTCCTTGAAATCAGCGAGCTCGACGACGGAGCTGACCACGCCGGAGAGGAAGGCGGCGGCGGAGGCCTCCGCCTCCGCCGCGCGCGGGCCGGCGGCGCTGAGCACGCACCAATGGACATGCAACCGGATGCCGGACGCGATCCAGGACAGAAGCGTGCCCCCTGCCCCGATTTCGATGTCGTCCGAATGCGCACCCAGGCACAGGACGGACAGGCTTTCGCCCGGCCGCGCGAGACCCAGTGCCCGCATCAGGCCAGCACCAGGGGCTTGACCTTCTCCTTGGGCGACGCCGGCACGCGCCAGGGCATCTTGCCCTGCTCGACCAGATCCTCGAGCGCCTGCCGGTCCTTCAGCGTGTCCATCGAACGCCAGAACCCCTCATGCTTGTAAGCCATGAGCTGGTTCGCCTCGATCAGCCGCCGGAACGGCTCCAGGACCAGTTCCTCGCCCTCGCGCATGAAGTCGAAGATCTCGCGCCGGAACAGGAAATAGCCGCCATTGATCCAGATATCGGAGCAGTCGGAACTGCGGATATCGTGCACATCGCCGTCCTTGTCGATATCCGCCAGGTGGTAGGTCAGCGGCGGCCGCACGGCCATGAAGCAGGCGATCTTGCCGCTCTTCTTGAAGCGGTCGACCATGTCGTCGAGATCGCAGTTGGTCAGGCCGTCGCTGTAGTTGGCCAGGAAAATCTCCTCGCCCTGCACCTGGTCCCGCACCGCCCACAGCCGCTCGCCGATGTTGCGCCAGATCCCGGTGTCGATCAGGGTGACCCGCCAGTCCTTGTCCGGCTCGCTCAGCAGCTCGACATTGCTGCCGAATCCCGAAATGACGCAGTCGGCGAAATTCTGCGGCCGGTAGTTCAGGAAGAAATCTTTGACGATATTGGCCTTGTAGCCCAGGCAGAGGATGAAATCCGCGTGGCCGTATTGCCGATAGTATTGCATCACATGCCAGAGGATCGGCTGATGCCCGATCGGGATCATCGGCTTCGGGATGTTCTCGGAATACTCCCGGATTCGGGTTCCCAAGCCACCGCAGAAGAGAACGACTTTCATCGGTGCAATTCCTTCGGATCGATGACCGCCACCTCGGGGATGGGGACGACGAACTTTCCGCCCCACTCCGCGACATGGCGCATCTGCTGGACGATCTCGTCCTTGAGGTTCCAGGGCAGGATCAAGATGTAGTCGGGCCTGGCTGCGTCGATCGCTTCCACCGGATGGATCGGGATGCGCATCCCGGGCGTGAAGTGGCCCTGCTTGTAGGGATTGCGGTCGACCGTGAAATCGAGGAAGTCGGTGCCGATGCCGCAATAGTTCAGCAGCGTATTGCCCTTGCCTGGCGCTCCGTAGCCACAGATGGTCTTGCCCGCATCCTTCGCCTCGATCAGGAAGGACAGAAGCCGCCGCTTGGTGCGACGGACCTGCTCGCCGAACGATGCGTAGGTCGCGATGTCGCGGAACCCCAGGCGTTGCTCGCGGGCCAGCAGGTCCGGGACGCTCTCGGCGGTCGGCCGGGCCGAGCCGGCATGGGCCAGGTACACGCGCAGGGAGCCGCCATGGGTCCGAAGCTCCTCCACATCGACCAGCCTGAGCCCATGCCGGGACGCCATTCGCTCGATCGTGGTCAGAGAAAAGTACGAGAAATGCTCGTGATAGATCGTGTCGAACTGGTTCTCCGCCATCAGCCTTTCGAGATGCGGGAACTCCAGCGTGATCACGCCCTCCGGCTTCAAGAGCCGGGCCAGGCCCGAGACGAAGTCGTTGAGGTCCGGAACCTGGGCCAGCACATTGTTGCCGATGATGAGATCGGCCTGCTTGCCCGCTGCGACGAGCGTGCCGGCCAGCTCGTGACCGAAAAAGTCGACGCAGGTCGGGATGCCCTTCGCGATCGCCACCTTGGCGACATTGGCCGCCGGCTCGACCCCGAGGACAGGGACGCCGAGCGGCAGGAAATGCTGCAGCAGGTAGCCGTCATTGCTGGCGATCTCGACGGCCAGGCTGTCCGGCCCGAGCCCGAGCCGCTGCTTGACCATGCCGCAATACGCCTTGGCATGGTCAACCCAGCTCGTCGAGTAGGACGAGAAATAGGCGTATTCGCGGAAGATGTTCTCCGGGCTCACATACTCCCTAAGCTGGACCAGGAAGCAATCCCCGCACACCAGCACGTTGAGCGGGAAATGCGGCTCCATCTCGTCGAGCTGCTCGGGCGCAATGACGGTCTGGCAGAGCGGAGAGGATCTGAGATCGACGAACATGTGCTCGAGTTGGCTGCCGCAGAGGCGGCATCGGGCGGCGTGACCTCGCCCCGCCCCGGGCGTCCCGCCGACGGCGTCGCGTGATGCATCGAGTAGCTGAACATTCATCCTCAATCTCCATCGACGCCGTCTGCGTCCGTTCCGATATCAAGGGACCACCAATGCGCGGCCGCCAACTGAGGCCAGACCTCGGTTCACGATATTCTTAAAATTTACTCATCTTTTCTTCAAAAAGAACAGAAACCGGATCGTCGCCATCACTTCAATACAGTATCAACAAACGAGGCCGACGATCACGTCATTAAGATTGAGTTTCCAGTCGTCGATTTGGACAGCTGGTCATGATTATTTACTCCACCATTGGCCGGCTCAAGTGATGCATTCGACCGGGCGGCTACCACCAAATGGGTACAGAATCGAAACCGCCTGCACCAAGTCGGATACGGACCCGACCAACCTGGACCGGGATCAGCCGGGAGGGATCGGCGGCGGTTCCGCCTGGCTCGGGCCGGCGTGCCGGCGCCGGCGCAGGGCGGCGCGCAGCGCGCCCGCGACCTGGGCCCGATTGGCCGAGCTGAGGCCGAACAGCCACAGGCTTGCCAGACAGACGGCCCCCCCGACGGCGGTGCCGGCCAGCAGCCGGTCGAGAGCGCTCGGCAGCAGCGATCCGCCCGCCACCGCCATCGTCGCGACATAGGTCGCAAGGGAGACCGGCAGCAGCGGCAGAAGGCAGGTCCGGCCATAGGTCGCCATCGACACCCGCAGCCGCCGCAGGCCGTCGCGCAGGACGATCCAGTTGGTCGTCAGCAGCTGGGCCAGCAGCGTGGCCAGAGCGGCGCCGAGCAGCCCCAGACGCGGCACCAAGCCCCAGGACAGGAGGAGGGCCAGCCCGCCCGCCAGCAGGAAGGGAACGGCATAGACCTCGTTCTCGGTTGCCCGGGCGAAGGTGAGGATCGCGTTCTGCTGGACGCAGAGCACGAACATGACGCCCAGGGCGGTCAGCACCGGAAGGCCCGCGAAATGGTCGGGCCCGATCCAGACGCCGATCAGGTCCTGGCCCACCACCAGAAGCGTCGCCACGCCGGACACCATCAGGATCAGGGTGATGCGGAGGCTGCGCAGCACGATCTCGTGGATCTCCTCCATCGTGCCGCTGTGCCAGAGCTGGCTGACATAGACGCTGGACGTCTGGCCCAGGGCCAGGGCCAGGATCGCGAGGTTGTGCAGCAGCGTATAGACGGCGTAGTAGGCCGGCACCTGCGCCGTGTCGACGTAGAGCGCGATGAAGTACTGGTCCGTCTTGAACAGCACGGCGAAGCCGACGGCCGTGAGCCATGACCGGACTGCAGGCGCCATCATGCCGCGCATCAGCGCCCCGTCCCAGCGGCCGGGCACCGAAAACAGGTGCGGCTGCCGGCGTTGGACATAGAGCCGCAGCGACAGGCGGACGATGACGCCGCCGATTGCCGAGACGATCGAGAGCCAGAGAAGGCCGCCGCCGGCCAGCACCACCAGCAGCTGCGCCAGCAGGGTGACGATGCCGACCGCCGTAGCGGCGATGGTGCCCGCGGCCACATAGCCGAGGCCGGTGGCCAGTGCGGTCCACAGGCCGGACCAGGCCATGGTGGCGTAGCCGAAGCACAGCAGGATCCAGGCGATCCATGCCGTGGTCGGCGCGACCTGCCGCAGCTCCAGATGCCAGAGATACAGGCTGCCCAGCGCGAAGGTGACGACGAACACGCCGATGGACACGAAGCGGTAGGCGATGCGCCCGGACGCCAGCATGTCCGCGAGGTCGCGCCGCGACTCCTCGTCCAGGGGCCGGTCGGGCCCGGACAGGCTCCTGCCGGCCACGAAAGCGATCCGCCGCGTGATGGTGGGGGTGAGTCCTGCCTCCATGAGGATGCTGAGGAAGATCGTGCTCTGGCCGAGCACCAGCCAAAGCCCGAGCTCCTCGGAGTTCATCATATGGAACATGATCGGCAGGATCAGGAGATTGAGCCCGATCCGGATCACCTGGCTGAGCCACGAGGCCGAAACGGCGAAGGCGATCTTCCGGCCGATCACGGGCGTTCTCCGGGTGACGACGGCAAGGTCCCGGCCTCGCGAGACGGGATGGCTGTGGGCTTGGCGGCGCGGCGGCGCCGCGGATCAGGCCGGCGGTGACCGAAAGGATGGCCGGGCATGGCTACACGCACCGGAGCTCGGGGTCGCATCCCTGCGCCCGCAGCATCTTCTGGATCTCGTCGCGGTAGACGGAGTTCATGACCACCACCAGGTCGGGCGGTGTCGTGGACAGCTCGTCGGGCGATATGATCTCGTGGCCGGTGGCCGGCAGGTAGCGGCCGTGGCGGAACGGATTGATGTCCACCACGGAGGCCACCTCGCCGTTGAGGCCCACCGTGGTCAGGAAGGCGACTGCCTTCGAGCCCGACCCCCAGAGCACCGACCGCCGGCCCGACGCCGCCATATCCGTCAGCCGTTCGCGCCAGGCCGCGATCACGGCCCCGACCCCTTGCCGGAACTCTTCGGTCCATCGCCGGGTCTCCGCCACCGCCACTTCGCCGGCCGGGACCGGCACCGGCGCGCTCGCCGGCCGGGCCTCGATCATCAGGTACTGGTCGTCATAGTCGGTCCAGACCCGGTCCACGGCGAAGCCGCAGCGCTGGAAGAGGCCCGAGAGGCTGTGCGCCGTGAAGTACGAGCAGTGCTCGTAGTAGACGTCCCAGAACGCCCCGTCCTGCAAGACCCGCCTGGCATTGGGGACCATGAAGAAGATGCGGGTATCCTGCCCGTCGAGGGCGCGGCGGATCATGCCGACGAAGCGGCCAACATCCGGGATGTGCTCGAGCGTCATCTTGCAGCACAGGAGGTCGCAGGCGACGGGGCCGGTCGCCTCGTCGAAGCGCTCGCGGAGGAACCGGGCACGCCCGGTCGTGGCGTCGTCGAGGCGGCCCGGCACGAAGCTGGGATCGTAGCCGACCCCCTCATTGTCCCCGAGCCGGCACAGCAGGGCGAGAAACTCCCCCTTGCCACAGCCGATCTCGACCACGCGCCTGCCGTGCAGGCCATGCCGGTCGATCAGGTCGCGGGCCAGACGCTCGTGGAAGGCGTTGAAGGTCGGGGAGAAGCCCTGGGTCTCTTCATAGGCTTCCGAATAGACCGTCCGCGACTCCTCCCAGGCGGCGTTGAAGATGAAGCCGCAACCGGGGCAGAGGCACAGCCGCAGCGGGGCGACCGGGAAGGCGAGCGCCGCCGCCTTGTCGTTGATCAGGAGGCAGCTGTTGGTCGGGATCGCGGGCAGGTCGTAGAACGAGGCGCCCACCTCGCCGCCGCAGCTGGGGCAGGCAGTGACGATGGTCATGGCCGATTCCTTCGGACGCCCCGAGCTGCTCGGATGATGGCCGTCATTTCCGCACCTCGGGATCGGATCGCACCCTTGCCGCACCGAAATCAGGCAGCTTCCGGCCCCGCAGCCAGTGCTTGACGCGCCGCCCCAGGGTCTGGATCCGCGGATCGGCCGCCGTGATCGGCTCGATCACCAGCCGTGACAGCGTGTGCCGCGTCAGGACATGGCGCAGGAGAGCGAGATACAGCCTCCGGCGCTCCCCTCCCCGGGTGACATGCTTGCGGATGGCCCCGAGGGAATGCAGCTGGATCTGCCAGGTGGGGCAGAGATCCAGCAGGCGGGCGCGGTCGTTGTTGTTCCACCACCGCCAGGACGCGGCGCGGTCGACCAGGACGGCGTGGCTGAAGCGCTCGGGATGATCCCGGTTCAGGAACAGCGGTTCGGGCACCAGGGCGAAGCGTCCCAGCAGCCCAAGCTCGATGCAGAGGACGACGTCCGAGCAGGAGAACGGGGCGAGCAGGCCCGTCTTGGCCATGACGTCCCGCCGGACCAGCGCGAAGACCTCCCAGCAGTAGCGAGGATGCCGGACCAGCACCGCGAAGCGCTCGGACACCTGTGGCGAGGCCGCCTGCTGGATGCCATCGTCGCCGACGAACCTGGTCGTGCCCTTCGCGTCGATGATGCTGACGAGGGGCTGGGCGAGGATCGCGTCAGGCTGCCGGTCCAGCGCGGCCACGCAGCGCTCGAGACATTCCGGCGCCAGAAGATCGTCGTGGGCGAGCCACCGGAAGTACTCTCCGGTGGCCAGCTCGAAGGTCCGGCCGAAATTGGCGCTCGCTCCCAGGTTCCGGGGATTGCGGTGGTATCGGACCCGAGGGTCCGCGGCGGCATAGCGCCGGCAGATCTCCTCCGTCCGATCCGTCGAGCCGTTGTCGCAGATGACCAGCTCGAAATCCGCAAAGGTCTGGGCCAGGACCGAATCGATGGCTGCGGCCAGATAGTTTTCGCCGTTGTAGACCGGCAATCCGATCGAAACCCGGCATCCGTTCTTGACCATAACAATCCTTCTCGCCTTCGCCCATGAGGCCGAAGCTGCAATCGACACACCCTTCCATTGCGGTATTTTCTTATATTCCAGCCCGGCTATCGGATCTTCTGGCCACTGGGCAGAGTTTTCTCATTTGATTGAAGAAATATTTAATACCTTTTAGGACCTATTCATTCGAAGGCTGGCGCCTTGGCTATGCCGAGGGAGCGAGGAGCCTTACGCCCCGTTCAGCCACATCATTCGGCTGCGCAGGCCGACGGCCGGGCAATGCGGCGGAGATCGTCGCCGATAATCCCGTCCGCCATCAGCTTGCGGATGTGGCTGATCCGCTGGTAGCGGGGACCTTCGAACTCCTCCAACGTCAGGCGCGAGCATAGATAGGCGGCATAGAGCTGCTCAGCCCCCCGGCGAACATCCCATTGCGGCTGGAACTCCGGGAGGACGCGGGCAATTTTCTCGAAGCTCACCCGATAGGACCGCTTGTCGGGCCCGGCATCCGCCGCGATCTCCAGGCGGCAGCCCGGGACGACCTCCGCCACGATCTCGGCGATGTCGCGGATGCGGTAGTTGTGCTCGGTGCGGCCGACATTGAACGCCTGGTTGAACACAGCCTCGACCGGCGCGCGCAGACCGGCCAGAAAGGCCCGGGAGATGTCCTGGATATGAACGATCGGCCGCCAGGGCGTGCCGTCGGACTTCAGATAGATCAGCCCCTTGGTGACGGCCCAGGCGACAAGGTTGTTGAGGACGATGTCGAAGCGCATGCGAGGCGAGAGCCCGTAGGCCGTGGCCGGACGGAAATAGACCGGGCAGAAGCTGTCGTCGGCCAGACGGGAGATGTCGCGCTCCGCCCACACCTTCGACCGCCCATAGGCCGTCACCGGGTTGAGCGCCCCGTTCTCATCCACCATCTCGTCGCCGGCCAGACCGTAGTTGCTGCACGACGACGCGAGCAGGAAGCGGCCGACGCCCGCCGTCTTGGCCGCCTCGGCGACGTGCACGCTGCCGAGATGGTTGATGCTGTGGGTGATGTCGGGATTGAGGTCGCCCAGCGGATCGTTCGAGAGGGCGGCCAAGTGGATCACGGCCTCGAAGCCTTCGAGATCGCGCGGTGCGATGTCCCGGATGTCCTTGCGGATGTTCGGCACATCCGCGATGTCGCCGCCGGCGTCATAGGTGCACCGCTCATAGAGATCGCTGTCGCATCCGGTCACGCTGTGACCCGCCTGCATCAGCATCGGAACCATCACCGTGCCGATATACCCCCGGTGACCCGTAACCAGAACTCGCATGCGGTGTTCCCCTCAACTCGACGGCGATGAACAGGCACTGTTGTCCTGCGGGCCTCCTGCCCAGTTCGATGGCCCGAGTCAGAGGCTATGTCATCGGGGGACCGCCTTCCGAGAGGTCCGATCGGAGGGAGCATCGCGGCAATCGTTCGTGTTCGCAGTCGTCGGATGGAAGGGCGCCCTGCACGATGGTCCGATGGCCCTGTCCGATTGTCGAGGAACCACCCCTCTTTCGGCCGGAGCACCCGCTGCATCGCACCGGCGGATGGATGAACGAAGCGACCCGAACGGATGATCGTCGGCACCACTGCAGGCATCGCGTCGTGGGAACGAGATCCTCGCCCCGATCCATCGGGAACGATCGCCCTGCGGTGATCGCGGATGAGCCCTGCGCCTCAGCCGCCGGGGCTCCCGGCGTCGGCTCCCTCGCCCCGCAGATAGGCCTCCACCATCGCCGCCCATCTAATGTAGGCAGCGGCGCGGAGATGCAGCCCGTCGGCGGTCAGCTCGGGCGGCAGCGCCCCGTCCGGGGCGAGCCCGGCATTGAGATCGAGGTAGCCGCTGCCGGTCTCGGCTGCGAGTGCCTTCAAGCCATCGTTCAGGACGCCGATCTGGTCGTTGCGGCGGAAGTCCCAAAGACGCCGGATGTCGGGCCAGGCATGATCGTCCGCGACATAGAGGACAGACTGGACGACGACCCGCGCCCCCGCCTCCTGCAGACGGTCGATCAGGGTCCGGAAGGGCTGCAGGAGCGCGGCCGGCGGCGTGCCGTATCCGAGGTCGTTGGTCCCGACCATCACGAAGACGAGACGCGGGCGCAGCCTGGTGACGGTGTCGATCCGCTCCAGGATCTCGCCCACAGTGTCGCCGGAGGCACCCCGGTTGACGACATCTCGGCCGGGCAGCAGCTCGTTCCATTGCGGCGCGGCGGTGATGCTGTCGCCCAGCATCACGATGTCGGCATGGGCCGCCGGATAAAGCCGCGACAGCTCCACCGGCAACGGATCCACGCGGTGGCGAGGCTGGATAAAGGCGAGATCGGGCAGGAACCGCGCCATGACGCGCTGCGGCAGCTGGGATTCGAGTGCGACCGCGACGAGCAGGGCGGCAAGGATCAGGGCGAGGATCTTCATCGCCGGTCGATGCCGATCATCCCGATCCCGCTTGCGGAGGCCGGCGATCCGTCGCGGCGGCGGCCATTCACGAGGCGCGGCCGGTCCCGGCTGACGCCTGGGGAGCGGGAACGGTGAGGACCTGGCCCGGATAGATCAGGTCCGGATCACGGATCTGGACGCGGTTGGCCTTGTAGATGATGGTGTAGTGGGTGCCGCGCCCATACGCCCTGTGCGCGATCCGCCACAAGCTGCTGCCCGGCTGGACGACGACCTTGCCCTGGGCCAGGACGAGATCGTCGGGGGCTGCGCGCTGAAATGGCGTCTCGGTCCGGTCGGTCACCCGGCCTTCCGCGTCCAATTGGTCGGCCCGCAGACGATACGTGCCTGGGGCGATCGGGCGGTCTGCCGCGATGCGGAACATGCCGGCCTCGCCGATCCGGCCTTCTCCGATCGGAAGATTGTCGAGATAGAGCCGGACGAAGGCGTCGGCCGCCCCATGCCCGCTGACGATCACCGCCCCGTCTTCGCCGTAGTCGATGAGGTCGATGGACAGGCCCGGCAGCCCCAGGGCGGCCTGGTCCGGCGCCTGCAGGATGGTGGATGCGCCACCGGCCTTCGGGGTGAGGAAGACAAGCGGCTTGCCGTCGCCCTGGCCCGGCCCCGCCGCCAGGCCGGCGACGCTCCCGTCGGGCTGGGGTACGACGACCAGCGCGACATCGTTCGAGACTGTCGTGCGGCCGTCGAGGGTCGCACTCAGCGAGAGCTGATGATCGCCCGGCGCGATCGGCGCCTCCGAAACGAAAACCCAGTCGCCATTGGCATCGGCATCGACCGAACCGATCGCCGTTTCGCCGTCGAACAGAGTGATCCTGGCCTCGGCAGGTCCTTGGCCGGCAATAACCTGGAATCCTCCTGAATTGACACGGATCGCGTCGAACCGCAGCTCAGGCTCAGCGCTCGGCCCGGTCTCATCACCACCCGCAGCAGGGGCAGACGCCCCGTCCGTCGCGTCGAGCGACGCCATCCGAGGATCGGTGCCGGGCGACAGCGATGACGATGCCGGCGCCAGTGCGACCGGCTGTTGTTCCGGCGCCTCGGTCGCGATCCGGTATATGACGGTCGATGACGCCGGGAGGAGTGCGAGCGCCGCGCCATAAATCAGCAATCCGTGCTTCACCATCGGACCTGCCCAGGTCAAGTGCCGTGTCAGCCCATCCAAGCACGGTCCGCAAAGAAGCCGCCAAGATGGGCCTACTCCATCTCTGCGTACCCCCGCTTTTTCTGGTCACCGACTACTCTCGATCCCGGCGCGAGGGCATCTAATTCATGTAATTATAGAAGAATGGCTTATGCGGCACGAGTACCTCTTTTGTAGATCTGGTTCGTGTCAGTCGTAACCATTGCCGCGGCTGATGTCGGCGAAACACGACGATCATCGCAGGAGCGATGCCGAGCCACATCCTGAGGGGATTCCCTGCGCCCGCCCGCCACACAGCCGAGCGAGGCGATGCCCGGCCAACGCCTGTCCCGACTTAGAGCCTTCGGTCGATTCCGCATGACCAGGCTAGCCCCACCTTCCTCCGGTGGCGGAATATGCATCGCATTTCGGATGCTTTTTATCTTCTTTCTCCCTATCCCAACCCGCCGGCATCCCATCTTTGAGCCGCTTCAACACCCGAAATGGCAGGTGGATTACTTTCCACATTATAAGTCTACATTGCCGTAGAGCTCTGACCACTAGGTCCGTGCGCCTGTCCAGAGCAAAAAGACTTAAACATTGACGCATCGGATTCCGCCTTCTTACTCAGAGGCGCCGAACTTTTCTTTATTGATGAGGAAACAATGGCAAACTTCCCCACAACAGACGATGACGTGATCACTGGCTCAACTGGATCTGATCATATCGATGCATTGGCCGGCGACGACCACATCTCGGGTCTCGACGGGGATGACACCCTGGTCGGCGGTGACGGTGACGACTTTCTCTTTGGCGATGGCGGCGATGACCTCCTATATGGCGGAAATGGCCGCGACTACTTCCACGGCGGCGACGGAAACGATACGGTCTTTGGCGGCGACGACGCCGACGCGCTCAACGGCGGCAATGGCGACGACCGCCTCGATGGCGGCAGCGGCGACGACCAGCTGGACGGCGACGACGGCAACGACCTGCTTTATGGCGGATGGGGCGGGGACACGCTGAACGGTGGCGAAGGCAACGACCGGATCGAGGGTGGCGCCGCGGGCGATGCGCTGAGCGGCAACAACGGAGATGACGTCCTCTACGGTGACGATGGCGACGATTACATCTGGGGCGGCGATGGTCTCGACACCTTGTTCGGCGGGACCGGCATCGATCGTCTCAGCGGTGGTGCGGGCGATGACCAGATGAACGGCGGTGCAGGCAACGACCGCCTCGTTGGTGAAGATGGCAATGATGTCATCGACGGGGGCGACGACAACGACGAGATCGACGGCGGCGCCGACAATGACACGATCGATGGCGGCGCCGGCATCGATTGCCTCAACGGCGGCACGGGTGACGACCTCGTCCGCGGCGGCACCGGAAATGACAAGCTGACCGGTGGCGACGGCAACGACTGGCTCGCCGGCGACGCCGGGGCCGACGTGATCAATGGCGGGGCCGGCATCGACACGGCGAGCTATGACGCCTCCAAGGATGGGGTCACGGTCGACCTGAGGTCCGGCGCCGGCACAAGGGGCGATGCCCAGGGCGATACGCTGATCTGTGTGGAGAACCTGGTCGGCTCGAAGGGCATGGATGTCCTGATCGGCGACGAGAACGCCAACGTCATCGACGGCGGCGATGGCCGCGATACGATCGCCGGCGCGGCCGGCAACGATACGATCAGTGGCGGCAACGGCAATGACGACCTCAATGGCGGCGCCGGGGCCGATGCGATCGACGGCGGCGCCGGCATCGACACCGGAGACTACAATGGCAGCAGCGCCGCGGTGACCGTTAACCTGGCGACCAACGTCAACACCGGCGGCTATGCCGAGGGCGACACGCTGGTCGGAATCGAGACCCTGCAAGGCAGCACCTTCGGCGACAACCTGACCGGCGACGGCGCGTCGAACACGCTGCGGGGCATGAACGGCAATGACGTGCTCAATGGCGGCGCCGGCTGGGACACCCTCGAGGGCGGCAATGGCGACGATCAGTTGAACGGCGGCGCCGACGGCGACACCCTGCGCGGTGGCGCCGGCGCCGACCAATTGGCCGGCGGTGACGGCATCGACATCGCCAGCTATTACGACAGTGCCGTGGGCGTGACGATCAACCTGCAGACCCAGGTCAACACCGGCGGCACCGCCCAGGGCGATACGATCGCCAACGACGTCGAGACGATCAATGGCAGCACTCACAACGACGTCATGACCGGCAACGCCCAGAGCAACACGCTGCTCGGATTTTTCGGGGCCGACACCCTCAACGGCGGCGACGGCGGCGATGTGCTGCGGGGAGGCTACGGCGCCGACACGCTGAACGGCGGCAACGGCGCAGATTACTTCAGCTACACCAGCGTGTCCGAAAGCACGGCCTCGGCGGCCGACACGATCCAGGACTTCCAGGCCGGGACCGATCTGATCTCGGTGCGGCTGATCGATGCCGACGGCAATGGGGCGAACGGCGACACGGCCTTCAGCTTCATTGGCACCAGTGCCTTCTCCGGCACCGCCGGGCAGCTTCGGTACGAGATCAGCGGCAGCACGACGACAGTCTCGGCCGATGTGAATGGCGACAGCGTCGCCGACTTCGTCATCCGTCTCGATGGAGCGATCGCGCTGCAGGCGTCGGACTTCCTGCTGTAACCGGACCGGCTCGGGCGCCTCGCACGCCCGAGCCGTTCTTTTCGCGGAAGATGGAGGAGGGATTCAAGGCGGGCCATATAATTTTATGCAGGCTACCATATAATATTATGCGGAATCGGACCGATTCTTTGGCATCAGAGCATAAAGCGGCCGGAAACGCTCCGTAATGGCGTAGACGCGTATTATCCTTCTGTGTGATCCCCGCCGGACGTGCTATTCTTTTTATGTGCCGGCTGGCGCAATCTCCTTATCGATCCCATCCAATCGCATTACTTCAAAATTGAAATCGCTTTCGTAAGGGCAATTTCGGCTTGAGACAGAGAAAATGACAGCTCAGGTGCTGATCGTTGATGACATAGAAGCTAATGCCCAAATATTGAGCATTGTCGCTCAGGATCAGTACTATGCTGTCCTAACGGCTCGGAATGGCATCGAGGCGATTGCCTGCGCGCAGAATTGGCAACCGGATGTCATCATTCTCGATGTGATGATGCCGGAACTCGACGGTTATGAGACCTGTCGACGCCTGAAGGCAGACGAACGGACCATGCACATACCAGTCGTCATGGTGACCGCACTTGATGGTGCAGCCGAGAAACTGCGCGGACTCGAATGCGGCGCCGACGACTTTTTGACCCGACCGATCGATACGGAAACCTTCCTCGCCAGGGTCAAGGGTCTCGTCCGTCTCAAGCAGCTCTTTGACGAATGGAGAGCCCGGCACGAGACGACGCGGGCCTTGGGACTTGCTCCCGAGCCGCTCGACAGGGTCGAGGTGAGCGGCACTCGCGCACTGATCGTCGACGATTGGGACCTCGGCGCAGCAAGCGTCGAAAAGGCGCTGGCTGAGGATGGCGTTCAGACCGTGCGGGCCGCCAACGAGGAGGAGGCGATCGCGATCGGCGCCAGCCACCCGTTGAGCCTGATCGTCATCAATCTCTCGATGAGGGGATTCGAGCCCTTGCGCCTCGCCTCCCGGCTCCGGGCCAATGTGGCCAGCCGCGACATCCCTCTTCTCCTGATTGCCGAGCCCGATCATCGAGACCTTGTCCTGCGCGGCTTCGACCTAGGCGTGAACGATTGGATCTCACGGCCACTCAACCCGAACGAGCTCAGAGTCCGGGCCCGCAATCAGATCCGGCGAAAACTCTATCAGGACCGGCTGCGAAGCGCGCTCGACGGCGCTCTCAAGATGGCGCTGACCGATCCGCTGACCGGCCTCTACAATCGTCGCTACTTCATGCGGCACCTCGAAGGCGTACTGTCGGCCAGGCAGTTGGCGAACGTCGCCCTGCTGATGATCGACGTCGACAGCTTCAAGATCGTCAACGACCGGTTCGGCCATCAAGCCGGCGACGCGGCGCTTGAGCTGCTGGGGGAGAGGCTTCGCCTCGAGGCCCGGGCCGTGGATCTTATAGCCCGGCTGGGAGGCGAGGAATTCGCCGTCGTCATGATCGGCGCCGGCCTCAATGAAGTCGCCGCCACTGCGGAGAGGATCCGTGCCAAGCTGGCGGCGGAGGAATTTGCTCCGGCGCCTGAGAGTGCGTTTCCATTGACGGTCAGCATCGGCGCCGCGGTGGCCCAGGCTTGCGACATCAGCATGGACAAACTGATGCGGGCAGCCGACCGCGCGCTGTACCTCGCCAAGGCACGGGGACGGAACCGGGTCGAGGTCGTGGCCCTGGAAGGCCCGGACGACCGGACCGCCGTCAGCTGTTGACCCGCATCGGGCATACTGCGTCGCCAGCACCCATCTGCCTGGCCGCTTGACCGTTCCTCGCCTGACCTCGACGTGGACGCGATCTTGGTCCGAGGAATACATTGTAGCCAGCGCCTGGAGCGCCCCATCTATTGACGGGCGACGCTGTTGCTTTCACATCTCGCGAGCATAAGGCAAGCTTTTTAGGTAATTCCCATCCTTTGGAAGGGCTATCGTCCGTTCCGAAGGCATGAAGAATTGCCGTCGTGCCGATGCGGCAAGGAGCGTTTGATGTCCATCTTTGTTGCCGAAATCGAACAGGTCGGCTCGAGCGAAGTTGCGCCGGCCATGCGCCGGCCCCCCCGCGTCGAAATGGCCGCAAGGCTGCCGGCTGTCTTCCAGCCCTTCTTGTCGTGGCTGACCGCTCGGCCGGCGCCGGAGGAGGCGGAGGCCCCGCGCACGCCGATGTATTTCGTTCATCAGGGATGCCTCCTGGTCGCGGCCGGCCTGTCCCTCGGCGTATTGTGGACCTTCCTTCCGACGGTCCCGGGCGCCTTCCTGCTCTTCATTTCCCTGATTCTCACGACCTCCGGTCTCGGTGTGTTCCAAGTCGTCGTATTTCATCATTGCGCCCATGGCACCGTCTTCCGCACCTGGGAGCGCAACCGGGCCGTGGGCCGGCTGATCTCCGCCATCTTCCTGTTCAAGCATTTCGACCACTATCGAAAAGAGCACATGCACCACCACAGCGCCCGCAAGCTGCTGACCGAGGAGGATGAGTTCGCCGATTTCGTCCTCGGCATGTGCCGTCTCGAACCAGACGTGCCGAAGCGCGAATTGTGGCGACGCGTGCTGGTCAACGTGGTCTTCTCCCCGGACTTCCATGTCCGGTTCCTGCTGCGCCGCATGCGCGCCGCGATGCGCTCGCACGATCCGCGGCACAACATCGTGACGATGGCCGCCTTGGCGATTCCGGCGCTGGCATCAGCCCTTACGGGCCATGCCCTCGCCTTTCTCATCATCTGGTTCCTGCCGCTGACCTTGTTCCTGCAATGGGCGACGATCGGCCGGATCCTCTGCGAGCACCGCTTTCCCGAGCCGGCGTTAATCGCCGCGCGGGACAAGGAGTTCGTCTGCCTGGCGACTGCCGGCGTGTTTCCGGGCGCCCCCTTGCCCCGGGGGTCGGCCTGGTCACCCCCGGGCCTCGCCGCCTGGTGCGTCTGGTGGCTGAACATGCTGACGATCCAGCTCCTGGTCCGCGTCATCGTCCTGGTCGGGGACGCGCCATGCCACGATTTCCACCACCGCCGTCCGTCGACCAAGCAGTGGACAGACTACATTCACGCCCGACAGAAGGATGCGGATGCCGGATGTCCTGGCTTTCCGCTGAACTACGGCGAGACCTGGGGGTTGTTTCGTGCCATCGACGAGAATCTCGCGACGCTGTCGGCCACGCCCAAGGGAGTCGTACCGACATGGCCCCACTAGCGGGCCGGGATCAGCGCTTGGCTTTCGGGCGATCGGCCCGCTCTGAGCTGCCCAGCGCCGCCGGGAAGATGATGCGGACGATGGTCCCGCCCCCAGGCTCGCTCGTGATCGCGAGCGAGCCGCCATGGGCTTCGACAAGCCCCTTGGTGATCGGCAACCCCAATCCGGTGCCGGCTGTCGTGCGGGTCAACGCGTTTTCGAGCTGACGGAACGGCTCCATCGCGATCGCGATCTCCTCCGGCCGCATTCCGATCCCGGTGTCCGTGACCAGGAGTTGGATCGACTTGTCCGTTCCGATCTCGACATCGACGGCCACCTCTCCCCCCTGCGGCGTGAACTTGATCGCATTGCCAATCAGGTTGTCGAGGATCTGGCGAAGGCGAACCGAGTCGACAAGGAGGCCGAAGGCGGGATCGATCGGCGACATCGACAGCGCGACGCCCCGCTCCACTGCCATGCCGTCCGCAGCCCGGACGGCGGCGCCCACCGCATGCTCCAGGCGGATCCATTCGGGCTGAATGGCCAGGTGGCCCCGGGCGATCCCCGAGTAGTCCAGAATATCGTTGATCAGGCGCAGCAGGTGGCGGCCTGAGCCGGCGATCTCGCCTGCATAGGCGACGGATCGTTCGACTGTCAGGGCGGGGGCTCGCTTCGAGGACAGAATGTCGGCCAGACCGATGATGGCGTTCAACGGCGTCCGCAGCTCGTGGCTCAGCGTCGCGAGGAAGGCGGCTTTCGCCTCGTCGGCCTGCTCCGCCGCGCGCATTGCTCGCCGAAGCTCCTGCTCCGCCTGCTTGCGGGCGAGCACGTCGATATAGACGGAGAGGCCGCCCTCGATGAGTTCCTGGTCACCGGCTTCGAACGCCCGACTCACATTCGCCTCGGACCGGTTGCCGATCATCAAGGCATGGCCCGTCATACGGTCATACGCCCAGAGGACATAGGGCAGTTGCAGGATGCCCGTGAGCTCGTAGGCCGGCGGCTCGATCCTGGACTGGGCGGTGGTGAAGAAGAATTCCGGGACACTCGGCAGTGTGATCGGCGTGGCCATCTTCTCACGCAGCCCGATGGCGTGCGTCACACGAAAGCTCCGGTTTCCGGGAATTTCTTCAACCAGAAGCGCCGCGCGGTCGCACATTGCATTGTCGATGACGATCTCCAAGATCCGGTCGCCGAGATCCTCCGGGCCGATCACCGTGTCGGCGAGACGGTGGGCCTCACGGATCAATTTGGCCAGGGTTCGGCTGCGCCGCGCCTCCCGGAATGCCTGGCTCTGTTCCTCCTGCAGCCGCAGCAGGCGCGCGCCGAGATCATTGCACTCGCGCTGGTAATACGCGAGCTCGCGCTCCAGCTGGCCGGGCGGCACACCGACAGTCCTTCGCGAGCCGCTGTTCATCGCGCCGACAGTACGGTCAGGAGGCCGGTCCAATCCAAGGGCCGGCTATAGCCGTCGAAAGGTGCGATCTCGACGCCGGAATAGAAGCCGAGAAAGGGGATAGAGGAGTCGAGGCCGTCCGCCACCAGCCGGGCCTCCTCGATTGCGGCGCCGCTGCGGGCGCTGGCGCGGCCCGCACAGTCGATATAGATTGCCAGGAAGGGCTGTCCGCCCTGCTGCGTCCGGTTGATCGCGCTGATCCCGTTGCGAACGCTGTCGAGCATCAACGCGTTGTCGCGGGACATGATCTGAACCCGCGTGCCGAGGCGGAAGTCCTTCTCGAACAGGGTGATCGAGCCGGTGGCCCGATTGGCCCGCAGGATCAGTCGGTTGACATAGCTGTTCTCGTCATAGGCGGCATAGGGATCCCCCTGCTTCTCTCCCAGCGTCGCGATCAACGACAGATCGTGCGACGAGGTGCTGCCGAGCGTCACGCCCAGCATCTGCTCGATCACCTCGAGCGCCGGCCTGCCGTCGAGCTCGAAGACCTCTGCCCCGTCTATGCGCGTGATTTCCATGAAGGTGCTGACCGGTCGGCAACCGTGCAGGATGACGGTCTCGTCCTTGAGTCCCAGTGGAAAGACGAGCGCTACGGCCGCGTGCTTGATCGCCGATATGCCATCGAGCACCCAGGCATCGGATAGATTCATGTCGGTCAGGGTTCCCCCGCCGATCAGCCGGATTCTGTGGCCGCCAAGCCCTGATTGCAAACCCTCGACCAGGTCGCTCGCCGGATGCAGCCGCAGCGGTGATGAGCTGGCGACACTGTCGTAGAACATCAGCACGACAGAATCCTGCTCGGCGGTTTCGGCCAGCATCTGGCCGAGCGAGAAGCCGGCGGCGTGCTCGCCCTGCAGCAGATCGCGGTTGACCACAATCTGCGGCAGGAAGTCGTCCTCTCCGAAGGCGACGAGCCCGACCTCCAATCCACTGTAGCCGAGGCCGTCTCGCCAGATGATGCCGGCCGCTGATCCGCCGACGATCGGAACCGCGTCGCCGAACGTGGCCCTCAGAGCCCTGAGGATATCGGACCCTTCGTGCTTGCCGCCGCAAAAGACCAGCAACAAGCGCGGGACCATGCCCCCTAGCATCGCCCGACACTGTTCAATGGCTGTCGCCGCCGAGACGCTTCTTCCCTGACCGATCGCGACCATTCTGCCCCCCGGGCTCGGGCGCCCGACGAGGCGCCTGCGGAGCATCCATTCAGCGGCAGGACGCTCGCCCTGTCCATCGGTCAATGCACTGGCACACGCCAGAGATCCCGGCTTGGCGCCACCGCCCTCTGCTCCGGCACCGCGACCAGAAATCCCTGCAGTCGTTCGCAGCCGAGATCCTGCAGGATCCGCAACTGGGTTGCGTCTTCCACGCCCTCGGCCGTCACATAGACGCCAAGTTCCCTGGCGAGTTGCATGATGGCGCGGACGATCGCGACGGCACGCGGATTGGATGGCAGGTCTGCCACGAGAGACTGGTCGATCTTCAGCCCGTCAAATGGAAAGCGACGAAGCGCGTCGAGGGAAGACCAACCGGTGCCGAAATCGTCGAGCACCAGCCAAACGCCCAGATCTTTCAACTGCTCGAGCACCCCGGCGACCTCCTCTGATGCTTCGAGCCGAACCGATTCGGTGATTTCAAGCTCCAGGCGAGCCGGAGCGAGCCCGGCGGCCGCAAGCACCGTGGCCACCATCGAGGGGAACGCAGCCGATCGGATGTGCGCTGCGGAAATATTGACCGAGACTTGCGCGGCCCATGGCCAGGAGGCCGCCTGCCGGCAGGCGTCCTGGAGCGCCCATTCGCCGAAGTGAGTGATGAGGCCGGACACTTCGGCCACCGGGATGAATATACTGGGAGCTATTTCGCCGTGGATCGGATGGCGCCATCGCATCAGCGCCTCAAAGCCCCACAAGTCACCGTCAGAGACGGCGACGATCGGCTGAAACACAAGGAAAAACTGTCTGGCCTGGCGCGCTGTCAGGAGATCTGCTTTTCCGGGCGATCCTCGTTTCCACCCACGGCGGAGGCGAATAATGACTTGTCTCCCAATGACTGAATCGTTGCCGATGGGGCCTCGATTGTGGCGAGGCAGATCCGATTCCCGAGCGGGGCAGGTGGGGCATTCAGAACGATGCAGGAAACAAAAAATTTTAGATTGAACAGATCTTTTTGAGAAGGAGAAATTTCGAAGCCGTGCCCACGTCACATTCATTCGTGGGCCGCAGGCAAATCGACCCGCTCCGCCCGCGCACAAGATGACACCCGAACTGTGGATTCCGAAGCAATGAACCGGCACATATTTGAATATGAGATGATATGCTAGTTTTCTGTGGACAAATGATTTTCAAGATATGGCAGACCTTCAAATTGATAATGCATCACATAAGCAGTCATATTCCTTTTGGAGAAGTTGAAGCCATGCCGAGTTCAGGGAACTATCACCTCCCGGAGGTGCGAGCGAAGCCTCCTTCACTCTGGACGGCATTGCCGCTTCGGCTGGTGATGTCGACCAAGGATGCGGCGGCGTTGACGATGATGCGACACGAATTGCTCGGGCTCTCCATCGCGGTGTTGTCCGCCGTTCTGATGCTGGGCACCGCTTCGGCCTCGGCCCAGTCGATGACCGAGGCGCTGGCCTCGGCCTACGCCACCAACCCGGATCTG
>NZ_VCCH02000067.1 GCF_005938675.2 Mycobacterium sp. KBS0706 | reverse complement strand
CCGAGCCGGCGGAAACCGCCCGCGCCGATCGCGAGCCTGCAGAGGCTTGGCCGCGGGCACCGGACGATTCCGCCGCCGGCCGGCCCAAGCCGGAGCCGCCGAAACCGGACAGCAGCTGAACGTCGCATCACCTGTTGTGCCTTCCCGTCACCAGCTGCCCGGCCTTCCATTCTCCCCCTCCCCCAGCGCGAGGGGGCAGGGGGAGGGGCCTGCGCGCGTCCGCGCGCGATTGGCTGGTTGAGGCCGGATCAGGCGCACCCCGGTCCTGGCTGCACCAACCCCCTCCCCCTGGCCCCCTCCCGCGAGGGGAGGGAGGGTGATTGTTTGCCCATGGGAGAGGTGCACAAACCTTATCCCAACCCCCCGGCCCGTTTGCGTCCGGCCGGCCCACCTCCTATAACCACCGCACGATTCCCCGAACCGGCAGTCATCGAGCGCGCGATGCACGACATTCGATTCATCCGAGAGCATCCCGAGGCCTTCGACAGGGGGATGGCTCGGCGGGGTCTGTCGCCGGTCGCGGCCGAGCTGCTGTCGCTGGACGAGCGCCGGCGCCAGATCACCACCGAGCTGCAGGGGCTGCAGACCCGCCGCAACGCCGCCTCGAAGGAGATCGGCGCCGTCAAGTCCAAGGGCGGCGACGCCCAGGCGCTGATGGACGAGGTCGCGTCGATCAAGGCGAAGATGGGCGAGCTGGAGCAGGCCGACCGCGACGCCGAGGCGGCGCTGACGGCCCGGCTGGCCGAGCTGCCGAACATCCCCGACGAGGACGTGCCGGACGGCCGGGACGAGAGCGCCAATGTCGAGATCCGCCGCACCGGCGAGCCGCGGCGGCTGAACTCCGCCCGCGATCATGTCGATCTCGGCGAGGGCCTCGGGCTGATGGATTTCGCCGCGGCCTCCAAGCTGTCCGGCGCGCGCTTCGTGGTCCTGCGCGGGGCGCTGGCCCGGCTGGAGCGCGCCATCGGCCAGTTCATGCTGGACCTGCACGTCACCGAGCACGGCTACACCGAGATCGCGCCGCCCTTCATGGTGCGCGACGAGGCGGTGTTCGGCACCGGCCAGCTGCCGAAGGCGGCCGAGGACATGTTCCGCACCAACACCGGGCATTGGCTGATCCCGACCGCCGAGGTGCCGCTGACCAACCTGGTCGCCGGCGAGATCCTGGAGGCGGAGGGGCTGCCGCTGCGCTTCACCGCGCTGACCCCGAGCTTCCGCTCCGAGGCCGGTGCCGCCGGACGCGACACCCGCGGCATGATCCGCCAGCACCAGTTCAGCAAGGTCGAGCTGGTCAGCGTCACCACGCCGGAGCAGTCGGCCGCCGAGCACGAGCGCATGACGCAATGCGCCGAGACCGTGCTGAAGCGGCTGGGCCTCGCCTTCCGCACCATCGTGCTGTGCACCGGCGACATGGGCTTCACCGCCCGCAAGACCTACGACATCGAGGTCTGGCTGCCGGGGCAGGGGCGGTATCGGGAGATCTCCTCCTGCTCCAACACCGGCGAGTTCCAGGCTCGGCGCATGCAGGGCCGGTTCCGGCCGGCGGGCGAGAAGGGCACCCGGTTCGTCCACACCTTGAACGGCTCCGGCGTCGCCGTCGGCCGCGCCCTGATCGCGGTGATGGAGACCTATCAGCGGCAGGACGGCTCGATCGAGGTGCCGGAGGTGCTGCGGCCCTATATGGGCGGGCTCGAGATCCTGGAAGCGAAGGGCTGACCATGCGCATCCTCCTGGCCAATGACGACGGCATCAACTCCACCGGCTTCTCGGTGCTCGAGCGCATCGCCCGCGAGCTGTCGGACGACGTCTGGGTCTGCGCGCCCGAGACCGAGCAGTCGGCCGCCAGCCATTCCCTGACCATCCACCGGCCGCTGCGCCTCAGGAAGATTGAGGAGAAGCGCTTCGCCGTCGACGGCACGCCGACCGACTGCGTGCTGCTGGCCGTCAACCACATGATGAAGGACAAGCGCCCCGACCTGGTGATGTCCGGCGTCAACCACGGCCGCAACATCGCCGAGGACGTGACCTATTCCGGCACCATCGCCGCGGCGATGGAGGCGACGCTGCTCGGCATCCGCGCCATCGCCTTCAGCCAGCAATTCGCCGATGGCCGCAGGCCGGACTGGGAAACGGCGGCGCGCTGGGGCGCCGAGGTGGCGCGCAAGGCGATCGCCACCGACTGGCCGGACCAGGTACTGGTCAACGTCAACTTCCCGGCGGTCGATCCGGACGCCGTGACCGGCATCGCCGTGGTGCCGCACGGCCTGCGCAAGATCGGCGACGTGCTGGAGGAACGGACGGACCCCCGCGGCCGCAGCTATTTCTGGATCGGCACCAGCCGGACCGAGCAGGCGCTGCAGGGCACGGAGACCGACGTGTCCGCCATCGCCGCTGGCCGGATAACGGTGACGCCGCTGCATCTCGACCTGAACCACGCCGCCGCGATACAGTCCCTGCGGCGGACCTTCGCCGAGTAGGGCCTGTCGTGATCGGTGTCCGCCCATGATCGCCGAGCCGCGGCTGATCCGGCTCCTGATGCATCTCCGCCGGTCGGGGATCACGGATCATCGCGTCCTCGGCGCGATCGAGCGGGTGCCGCGCGAGGCCTTCGTGCCCGACGCCTTCCTCGACCAGGCCTATGAGGACATCGCCCTGCCGATCGGCCACGGCCAGACCATCAGCCAGCCCATGGTGGTTGGGCTGATGACCCAGGCGCTGGAGGTCGGCGACCGCCACAAGGTGCTGGAGATCGGCACCGGCTCCGGCTACCAGGCGGCGGTGCTGGCGAAGATCTGCCGCCGGCTCTACACCATCGAGCGGCACAAGCCGCTGCTCGACCTGGCGCTGGAGCGGATCTCCGGCATGCGCATCAGCAACATCACCGCGCGCTGGGGCGACGGCATGAAGGGCTGGCCGGAACAGGCGCCGTTCGACCGCGTCATCGTCACCGCCGCCCATCGCGGCGACCTGCCGCCCCCGGCGCTGACGGACCAGCTCGCGATCGGTGGTATAATCGTGATTCCCATGGGGGACGAGAAGCGGAACCAGCGCGTGGTCCGCTTCACGCGCACCGAGACCGGATTGGAGCGGGAGGATCTGTGGCCAGTTCGCTTCGTGCCTTTGCTGCCGGACCTTCCCGACGGGGAGGATGGCGGCCCATCCTACTGACGACGCTCGCCGCCGCGAGCCTCGCAGCCTGCAACGTCCCGCCGGGGGCTGACGAGCTGGCCCAGCGGCCGGCGACCGTCCAGGTCCAGCCGGGCGACGACGTGCTGTCCATCGTCCGCCGCTACGACGTCTCGATGCCGGGGCTGATCGCGCTGAACGGGCTGCAGCCGCCCTATGCGCTGCAGGCCGGCCAGACGCTGCGTCTGCCGGGCGCGCCGGCATCGGCCCCCGGGCCGGCCCCGACCATCACGCTGCCGGGCGCGGTGGCGACGACGCCGGGCGCGACCGTGCCGATGGGCGGCACGCCGCTCAACACCGTGCCGTCGACCGGCAGCGGGCTGGCGGTGCAACGCCTGCCGCCGCCGGGCGGCGCCACGGCGCCGGTGGTCCCCGGTTCCGTGCCGGGCGCAGTCCCGCCCGTCGGCGCCGTGCCGGGCCAGGCCCCGCTGTCGCCGACGACCGGCGCCCCGACCTCGATCGTGCCGAAGGCTCCGCCCGCGACGGTGCCGCCGGTCGCCAGCGCCACCGTGCCGCCGCCCGCCGCCGTGCCGCAGACCGCGGCCCGGGGCGGCCATTTCGCCTGGCCGGTGACCGGCTCGGTGATCGCTGGGTACAACGCCCCGCTCGGCGGCAAGCCGAACCAGGGCATCAACATCTCGGCCCCGGCTGGGACCCCGATCAAGGCGGCCGGCCCCGGCACCGTCGCCTATGCCGGCAACGAGCTGCGCGGCTATGGCAACCTGGTGCTGATCCAGCATGGCGACGGGCTGGTCACCGCCTATGCCCATGCCGCGTCGCTGTCGGTGAAGAAGGGCGATCAGGTCACCGCCGGCCAGACCATCGGCACGGTCGGCCAGACCGGCGCCGTGGACGCGCCGCAGCTGCATTTCGAGGTCCGCAAGAACAGCTCGCCGGTGGATCCGAAGCAGTACCTGCAGTAGCGCCGGGGCGGCGGCGCGCCGTCCGCTACGTGGGAGTCTCCAGCTGCTTGCCCAGGCGGCCGGCCAGGTCCTGGATGTACTGCCAGGCGACGCGGCCGGAGCGCGAGCCGCGGGTGATGGTCCATTCCAGCGCCTCGGCCCGCAGCGTCTCCGGCGCGATCTCCAGGCCGTAAGCGGCGGCGTAGCCCTCGACCATCTCGAGATAGGTGTCCTGGTTGCAGCCGTGGAAGCCGAGCCACAGGCCGAAGCGGTCGGACAGCGACACCTTCTCCTCCACCGCCTCGCCGGCGATGATCGCGGTCGATCGCTCGTTCTCGATCATCTCCCGCGCCAGGATGTGGCGGCGGTTCGAGGTGGCGTAGAACACGACGTTCTCCGGCCGGCCCTCGATGCCGCCTTCCAGGATCGCCTTCAGCGACTTGTAGCTGGCGTCCTGGCCGTCGAAGGACAGGTCGTCGCAGAACAGGATGAAGCGCCGGGTCGAGACGCGCAGCAGGTGCAGCAGCCGGGGCAGGGAGCCGATGTCCTCGCGATGGATCTCGACCAGCGCCAGGATGCCGCCGGCCTCGCCGTTCACTGCCGCATGCACCGACTTGACCAGCGAGCTCTTGCCCATGCCGCGGGAGCCCCAGAGCAGGGCGTTGTTGGCCGGCAACCCCTTGGCGAAGCGGCGGGTGTTCTCCAGCAGCAGGTCGCGCTGCAGCTGGATGCCCTGCAGCAGCACGAGATCGACCCGGCTGACCGCGGCAACCGGCAGCAGCCGCCCGTGCTCGGCGTCCCAGGTGAAGGCGTCGGCGCTGGCCAGGTCGGTCGGCGCCGGCGTCGGCGGCGCCAGCCGCTCCAGCGCATCGGCGATGCGGGTCAGCAGCTGCAGTCGTGTCGGATCCAGGTCGGCCACCGGACGGTCTCCTTCGCTTTCGGCCCGCCGACGCTAACGATCGTGCCGTGCGGGTGTCGAGATCAAGCCTCGCAAGGCTCCCTTGCCCCGGCAGGATGGCCGGGTCCGGCCATCCTGCAAACGTCCAGGTCCGGCAGGATTGCCGAGGCAATCGTGCCGGGCGCGGCCGGACCGGATTCCATTGCAACGGCGGCCCCGGCCGCTATAGTCGCGCGCGACTGCAAAGGTGGAGCGAAAGATGCTGATTTCCGAGGCTTATGCCCAGACGGCTGATGCCGGTGCGGCCGGCGGTGCTGGCCTGCTGATGCAGTTCGCGCCGCTGATCCTGATCTTCGTGGTGTTCTACTTCCTGCTCATCCGGCCGCAGCAGAAGCGGGCGAAGGAGCATCGCGACATGCTGGGCGCGCTGCGCCGCGGCGACCGCGTCGTCACCGGCGGCGGCATCGTCGGCACCGTGCAGAAGGTGGCCGATGACGAGCTGACGATCGAGATCGCCGAGAATGTCCGGGTCAAGGTGATCCGCAGCACCGTCACCACCGTCCTGGCTCGCACCGAGCCGGCCAAGGGCGGCGGGTCGAGCAACGGCGACAAGGACGAGGATGCCGTGCCGCCGGCCGCGGCCAATGCGCCGGCCGAGGCGGAGAAGCCGAAGGGGCTGGGCCGCTTCCTGTCGCGGAAGTGAGCTGAACGGGGCGGGATCGTCATGGAGATCACCTCCGTCATCCCGCCCGGCCGGCGGATGATCGACGGCTATCCGCCGGGCGGCTTCCGCGTCGCCGGCACGCTGTACCAGGGGCCGATGCTGATCTGGCCGGAGGGCGAGGTGCCCTGGTCGCTGAGCCGGATCGAGGATCTGGCCGTGGCCGATCTCGACCCAGTGCGACGGATCGACCCGCCGGTCGAGGTGCTGCTGATCGGCTGTGGCCCGCGCATGGCGCTGCTGCCCTCGGCGCTGCGGCGCCAGATCCGCGAGGCCGGCATCGGCATGGACGCGATGGACACCGGCGCCGCCTGCCGCACCTACAACGTTCTGATCTCGGAAGGCCGGCGCGCCGCTGCGGCGCTGATCCCGGTCTGACATCGCTTTACCCCGGCTGCTTGTTTAAACTCGAAGAGAGCCGCAGACAGCAGCAGGGAGGCGCGACATGAAGGCGATGACGGCCGGCATCACCGGGGCCGCGGAGGGGATCGACGGCCTTTCCTGGTCGATCCTGGGCCAGACCTATGTGCCGAAGCAGATCTCGGCGGACAGCTTCGCCTGGCACGCCACTTTCGGCATCGGCACCTTCGTGCCGCCGCACATCCACCCGTTGCAGGACGAGTTCCTCTACATCCTCGAGGGCAGGCTCGACTTCATGCTCGACGGCGCCAATGCCAGCGCCACGGTCGGCGACCTGGTGCGCCTGCCCAAGGGCATCCCGCACGGCATCTTCAACAACAGCGGCGCGATCGCAAAGTCGCTGTTCTGGGTGGCGCCGACCGGCCGGCTGGTTGAGCTGTTCCAGGCCATCCACGACCTGCCGCAGCAGACGCCGGAGGCGGTGGTGGCGCTGGCGGCTAAGCACGACGTCGACTTCCTGCCGCCGCCCGCCTAGTCAGCGGGGTCGGCGCAACTGGGCCGGGGTGAAGCCGGCGACGGACGCATAGCCGCGGACGATCGCCTGGCGCTCCGCATGCGGCAGGACGGCCTCGATATCCTCGAAGCCGTCCGGCGCCAGCTGCTCGATCACGTCGATCACGCCCTCCGGCCCGCCGCTGCGGTTCAGCCGGACGATCTCCGCGGTCTTCGGCCGCCGGTCGGCCTCGTAGCGCTCCAGCGCGGCGACGGCATCCGATGCGTCCGCCAGGGCGTCGGCCAGGGCCCGGGCGTCGAGGATCGCCTGCGACGCGCCGTTCGACCCGACCGGGTACATCGGATGCGCCGCGTCGCCCAGCAGCGTCACCCGGCCGTGGCGCCAGCGCGGCAGCGGATCGCGGTCGCACATCGGGTACTCCCAGAACTCCGGCGTCGCCGCGACGATCTCGCCGATGTCGGCCTCCGGCAGAGCGAAGCGGCGGGCGTGCGGCAGCACCTCGTCCAGCCGGCCGGGCCGCGACCAGTCCTCGCGCCGGGGCGGGGGCGTGCTGCCGTCGCCGATGCGGGCGCAGACCGCCCAGTTGGTCAGCCGTCGGTCCGGCGCGGTGCCCGGCGCGATCGGGTACAGCACCACCTTCGCCTGCATGCCGCCGGCGACGATCATCGTCCTGCCGTCCATGAAGGCCGGCCGGTCGACCGCGCCGCGCCAGATCATCATGCCATTCCAGGAGGGCGGCCCCTGGTCGGGATACAGCGTGTCCCGCACGATCGAATGGATGCCGTCGGCGGCGATCAGCAGGTCGCCCCGCGCGGTGCCGGCCGGCGCGCCGTGGCGGTCGACGAAATGCGCGATCACCTCGCTTTCGCTCTGCTCGAAACTGGCCAGACGGCGCCCATGATGGATCTCACCGCCAAGCCGCTCCCGCGCCGCCATGTGCAGCACGCCGTGCAGCCGGCCGCGATGGATCGAGAACTGCGGCACCGGGAAGCCGGCGTCCAGCCCGCGCGGCTCGCGCCAGACGATCTGGCCGAAGCGGTTGGTGTAGAGCAGCTCCCGGGTGCGGATGGCGACGCCGTCGAGCCGGTCGAGCAGGCCGAGCCCGGCGAGCTCCTGGATCGCATGCGGCAGGGTGTTGATGCCGACGCCGACCTCCCGCGGCTCGGTCGCCTGCTCGAACACCGCGCAGCCGATGCCGCGCGCCTGCAGCATCAGCGCCGCGGTCAGCCCGCCGATGCCGCCACCGACGATGATCGCCTTCATCGGTCGCCTCCCTCGATGCGTCAGGACCCAAGTCTTCAGCCTTAAGCCCGAACTGGCAAGCTCCGGTGGCGATCGGTCCCGCAAGCGGGCATATAGGGGCCGCCATGCCGACCACCGATCCCCTGGGTCAGAACGGCGAACAGGTTCGCCGCCTCGACCATGACCGCTATCTCACCTGCCTGTTCGCCCCGGCGCCGCGCCGGGCGGCGCTGTTCGCACTCTACGCCTTCAACATCGAGGTGGCGAAGACGCGCGAGGTGGTCAGCCAGCCGCTGCTCGGCCAGATCCGGCTGCAATGGTGGCGCGACGCCATCGGCGAGATCTATGACGGCCGGCCGCGGCGCCACGAGGTGCTCGATCCCCTGGCCTCGGCGGTCTGGGCCCATGACCTCAGCCGGATCCTCTTCGACACCGTCATCGACGCCCGCGAGCGCGACCTGGAGGACGAGCCGCCGGCGACCCTCGCCGATCTCGAGCGCTACGCGGCGGACACCGCCGGGCCGCTGCTGCGCCTGCATCTCGAGGTGCTGGGCGTTCGCGACGATGCGGCGCACCGGGCGGCGACGGCGGTCGGCACCGCCTGGGCGCTGGTCGGGCTGATGCGCGCCGTGCCGTTCCACGCCCGGCAGAAGCGGCTGTACCTGCCGCAGGAGATCATGACGGCCGAGGGCGCCGATCGCGGCCTGCTGTTCGAGATGAGGCCGCATGACGGCCTGTGCCGGGCGGTCGCGCGCGTGGCGGACGCTGCTGCCGGGCATCTGGCGGAGGCGCGGCGGCTGCGCCGGGACGTGCCGCGGATGGCGGTGTCGGCCCTGCTGTCGGCCCGGCTGGCCGATGGATATCTCCGCCGGCTGCGCCGAGCGAAGCACGAGGTCTTCGACGGGCTGGTCCAGGACCCTCCGCCGCTGCGTCAGGCGGACCTGGTGCTCGGGGCCATGCTGGGGCGGTTCTGATCGGCCGTAGCGGCATCGGAGCCTGGCGGTCCGGCGGTGAACACGATGTTCATTGCGGTCCCTCCTGGTTTTTGTTCATCATATGTTCTGGTTGAGAATCATGTTCGCGCCAGGGTGACCTGCCGCGGAAATATGCTTCTCAAGATCTCGCCCCGCGGGGCGAGGGTTGCCGAGCTCTTGTGGCTGTTGCTAGAGTTCCAATAGTTAGAAATTAGGTTCCATAAAATGGAACTTCTTGGATGGCTTCATGACCACGCTCGAAAGCGCCGCCGCTGTCCTGCGCTGCTTCTCCACCAGTCGCACCGAGATCACGGTAACTGAGGCGTCGTCGCTGCTGTCGCTGCCGAAGAGCAACATCTCCCGCCTGCTGCGGGCCATGCGCGATGCCGGGCTGCTGGAGACCATCGGCGACAGCAAGCGCTACCGGCCCGGGCCGCTGATCCTCGGCGTCGCGCATCTGTACAGCTCGACCTCGTCGCTGGTCGGCCGGGCGGATGCGGTGGTGGCCCGGATCGTCGCCGCGGTCGGCCACACCGGCTATGTCTCGATCCGCGACGGCGGCGAGGTGACCGGCCTGACCTATCACCCCGGTACCAATGCGCTGCGCGTCGCCACTCCGGTCGGCCGGCCGCTGGCGGCGCATTCCAGCGCCACCGGCCGGTCGCTGCTGGCCCGGATGTCGGACGATCAGGTGCGGGATCTGTTCCGGGAACCCTGGCCGCCGGTCTCGCCGACGGCGCCGCAGACCATCGACGAGCTGCTGCAGCGGCTGGACAAGGTCCGCCGCCTGGGCTTCGCGGAATCCCATGACGAGGCCAATCGCGGCGTCGGCGCCCTGGCCGCCGCCGTCGGGTCGCCCGAGACCGGAGAGGCGGTCAGCCTCTGCATCGCCTATCCGCTCTCCACCGTCACGGAGGAGGAGCGGGAGGACATCATCGCCCGGCTGCTGGCCGGGGCACGGGAGGTCGCGGCCCTGGCCGGCGACCCTCAATGGACGAACCAGGCCGGGCTCTCGGCCTCCGCAGCGTAATCAAGGACCAGATCATGCAGGCCACGCGCTGGCGCATCGGCTTCGACATCGGCGGTACCTTCACCGATTTCATCCTCTATGACGGCGAGGGGCGGACGGTGAAGCTGCACAAGCGGCTGACCACGCCGCATGACCCGTCCGAGGCGGCGCTGGTCGGGATCGAGGAGCTGGTGGCGATGGCCGGCATCCGGCTGGCGGATGTCGGCGAGATGGTGCACGGCACCACCCTGGTCACCAACGCGGTGATCGAGCGCAAGGGCGCGAAGCTGGGGCTGATCACCACCCAAGGGTTCCGCGACGTGCTGGAGATGGGCACGGAGCAGCGCTACGACATCTACGACCTGTTCCTGCAGTTCCCGGAGCCGCTGGTGGCCCGCCGGCTGCGGCTGGAGGTGCCGGAGCGGGTGGACCGCGACGGTACCGTGGTCGAGCCGCTGGACCGAGACGCCGTCCGTGCCGCGTTGCGGCGGCTGGTGGCGGAGGGCGTCGAGGCGGTCGCCGTCTGCTTCCTGCATTCCTACCGCAACCCGGAGCATGAGCGGATCGTCGGTGAGATCGCCCGGGCCGAGTTCCCGCAGCTGGCCGTGTCGTTGTCCTCCGAGGTGGTGGCCGAGCTGTGGGAGTACCAGCGCTGCGTCACCACCTGCGCCAACGCCTATGTGCAGCCGCTGATGGACCGCTACCTGCGGCGGCTGGAGCGGGAGCTGGCGGCGCGCGGCTTCGCCGGCACGCTGCGGCTGATGCATTCCGCCGGCGGGCTGGTCGCGCCGGAGACGGCGCGCGCCTTCCCGATCCGGCTGCTCGAATCCGGCCCGGCCGGCGGCGGCCTGGCCACGGCGCTGTTCGGCGCCCTGGCCGGCAAAGCCGACGTCATCTCCTTCGACATGGGCGGCACCACCGCCAAGGCCTGCCTGATCGAGGACGGCCGCGCCGAGATCGCGCCGATGATGGAGGCGGGGCGGGTGCACCGCTTCAAGAAGGGCTCCGGCCTGCCGATCAAGGCGCCGGTGATCGACATGATCGAGATCGGCGCCGGCGGCGGGTCGATCGCCTCGATCGACGAGGTCGGGCTGCTGCGCGTCGGGCCGCATTCCGCCGGCTCCGACCCCGGCCCGGCCTGCTACGGCAAGGGCGGGGTCGAGCCGACGGTGACCGACGCCAACCTGGTGCTGGGCTACTATGACCCCGGCTTCTTCCTGGGCGGCCGCATGGCCCTGGACAAGGCGGCCGCCGAGGCCGCGGTGGCGCGCGTCGCGGAACCACTCGGCCTGTCGGTCGAGGATGCAGCTTGGGGCATCCACAAGGTGGTGACCGAGAGCATGGCCGCCGCCGCCCGCGTCCATCTGGTCGAGAAGGGCAAGGACCCGCGCCGCTACGCCATGGTCGGCTTCGGCGGTGCCGGGCCGGCCCATGCCGCCGGGGTGGCGCGCGTGCTGGGCGTGGCCGAGGTGATCATCCCGCCGGCCTCCGGCGCGGCCTCGGCGCTGGGCTTCCTGGCCGCCCCGCTGTCCTTCGAGCTGGTGCGCTCGCACCCGGTGCGCTTTTCCGGCGCGTTCGACGCCGGCGCCGTCAACGGCGTGCTGGCGGAGCTGGAGGCCGAGGGCCGGCGGCGGCTGGCCGAGGCGGGCGTCGATGAAGCGTCGGTCACAGTCGAGCGCAGCGCCGACATGCGGCTGACCGGTCAGATGCACGAGATCGCCGTGCCGCTGCCGTCCGGCGCGATCGACGCCGGCTGCCTGGAGGCGATCCGCACCGCCTTCGCCGAGGTCTACACCGCCCGCTACACTTCGCTCTACGGCGGGGCCGAGATCGAGGCGATCAACTTCCGCGTTCGCTGCCTGGGCCCGACGCCGACACTGTCGCTGGCCGGTGCCACCGGGGGCGGCGATGCCGCGGGCAAGCGTAAGGGCACGCGGCCGGCGCGCTTCGCGGACGGCGTCGTCGACGCCGTGGTCTATGACCGCTACGCCCTGGTGCCGGGCGACCGGATCGAGGGACCGGCAATCATCGAGGAGCGGGAATCCACCACCATCGTGCCGCCGGGCGACATCGTCCGGGTCGACGACACGCTCAACCTGCGCATCGCCGTCGGCGTCGCTGCGCCGGTCCAGGCGCTGGTCACCGCCGAGATGCCGCTGCCCGAGGCGATCGCCCGGATCGAGGCCGACCCGATCGCGCTGGAGATCATGTGGAGCCGCCTGGTCACCGTGGTCGAGGAGATGTGGCTGACCGTGTGCCGCACCGCTTTCTCGCTGGTGATCTCCGAGGCCCAGGATTTCGCCTGCGAGCTCCTGGACCCCGAGGGCGAGACACTGGCCCATTCGCCGCGGGCGATGCCGGTGTTCAACCTGACCCTGCCACGCGCGGTGAAGGCGCTCTTGGCCGAATACCCGGCCGAGACGCTGCGGCCGGGCGACGTGCTGGTCACCAACGACCCCTGGCTCTGCGCCGGGCACCTGTTCGACATCGCCGTGGTCACGCCGGTGTTCCATGACGGCAGGCTGGTCGGGCTGATGGGCACGGTCGGCCATGTCTCCGACATCGGCGGCACCAAGGACAGCCTGCGGGCCCGCGAGATCTACGAGGAAGGCTTCCAGATCCCGCCGATGAAGCTGGTGGAGGAGGGGCGGCCGAATGCGACGCTGTTCCGCCTGCTGGCCGAGAATGTCCGCAACCCGGGCCAGGTGACCGGCGACATCCACTCCTTCGTCGCCGCCAACGCGATCGGCGCCGACCGGCTGGTCGCTTTCATGCGCGAATACGGCATGCAGGACCTGCGGGCCCTGGCCGCAGTGGTGCAAGGTCGGTCCGAGAAGGCGATGCGCGAGGCGATCGCGGCCCTGCCGGACGGCGTCTACCGGTCGGAGATCGAGAACAACCCGCTGGGCCAGACGCTGCGCTATCCGCTGGCGCTGACCATCGTCGGCGACCGGATCACCCTCGACTTCGACGGCGCGCCGGCGCAGCTGCCGCAGGGCGGGCTGAACTGCACGCTGAACTACACCTCGGCGCACGCGACCTATCCGCTGAAATGCATGCTGACGCCGAATGTCCGCGGCAATGCCGGCTGCTACCGGCCGTTCGAGGTGAAGGCGCCGGAAGGGTCGATCCTGAACGCCAGCAAGCCAATGGCGGTGAACCTGCGCACCCGCACCGGCTGGTACATCGCGCCGAACATCTTCCGCGCGCTGGCCGAGGCGGCGCCGGACAAGGTGCAGGCCTTCACCGGCCTGCCGGTGGCCGCGACCATCTATGGCCGCGACGCGGAAGGGGCGACCTATTCCGACATGCTGTTCATGGGCGGCGGGCAAGGGGCCTCGTCGCATGGCGACGGCAAATCGGGCCTGCTGTGGCCGACCTCGGCCGCCAACACATCGGTCGAGCTGTTCGAGACCCGCGTGCCGGTGCTGGTGCTGGAGAAGACCTATGTCCAGGACTCCGGCGGTCCGGGCCGCCATCGCGGCGGGCTCGGGCAGCGCGTGGCGCTGCGCAAGCTGGCCGATGACGGGCTGGCCACCTTCGTCGCCGTCTATCCAGAGGGGGTGAAGTCGAGCAACCCGGGCCTGTTCGGCGGCGCGCCGGGCGGGGCCGCGCGCGGCGTGGTGCGCGACGCGCAGGGACAGGTGCTGCGCGATTGCGGCACCGGCGAGCTGGTGCAGCTGGCCCGGCCCGGTGAGATCGTCGAGATCGTGCTGGCCGGCGGCGCCGGTTACGGCGACCCGGCGGAGCGGCCGCGGGCCGTGCTGGACCGCGATGTCGGCGACGGGCGGGTCTCGGCGCCGGCCGATCCCGCCAAGGCCGCATGAGCCTCGGGGCCGCGCATCCAAGGGGGCGCGGCCCTTTTCGTCAGGGGTACGCCCAAGAGCCCGCATCACGAGATCAAGGCCGCGGCCAAGCGGTCCCTTCCAGGAGGTTTCATGCAGCACGACCTGACCGCGGACCCGACCGCGGCGCCTTCGGCCAATAGCGTGACCGGCCGCCGACACCCCAGCGTGTTCGAGCCGGCGACCCTCGCTTTGATCATCCTGCTCTGCGTGTTCGGCGCCATCATCGGCATGCAGATTCTGGTCAGCCTCGGCGTCTCGGCGAACACCTCGCTGATCGGCGCCCTGGCCGCCATGGTGCTGGCGCGCATCCCGCTGGGCCTGTTCGCCCGCTACCGCTCGATCCATGTCCAGAACCTGGCGCAGAGCGCCATCTCCGGCGCCACCTTCGGCGCCGCCAACAGCCTGCTGCTGCCGATCGGCATCCCCTATGCGCTGGGCCGGCCGGACCTGGTGCTGCCGATGTTCGCCGGCGTCGCCCTGGCGATGCTGCTGGACGCCTATCTGCTGTACCGGATGTTCGACACCAAGGTGTTCCCCGCGACCGGCGCCTGGCCGCCCGGCGTCGCGGCGGCGGAGGCGATCAAGGCCGGCGACGAGGGCGGTCGCAAGGCGGTGCTGCTTGGTGTCGGCGTGGCGATCGGCGCCGTCGGCTCCTTCTTCAAGATCCCGATGTCGGCCTTCGGCATCGCCTTCATCGGCAACATCTGGGCGCTGGCCATGTTCGGCGTCGGCCTGCTGCTGCGCGGCTATTCCGGGCCGCTGTTCGGCGGCGAGGCCTTCGCTGGGATCATCCCCGGCGGCGACATGATGAAGGCCTATATCCCGCACGGCGTGATGATCGGCGCCGGCTTGGTGGCGCTGCTGCAGGTCGCCTCGACCCTGCTGCGCCGCGACACTGATGAGGCTGCCCGCACCCAGTCCGACGGCGCGCTGCGGCGGGCGCTCGGCCTCGGCACCGCCGGCTACATCGCCCTGGCCATGCTGATCGCCGCGGCCGGCGGGCTTTGGGCCGAGCTGTCCTGGGGCATGCTGGTCGCCTTCGTGGTCTACGCCGCCTTCGCCGCCTTCGTGCATGAGCTGATCGTCGGCCTGGCGGCGATGCATTCCGGCTGGTTCCCGGCCTTCGCGGTCGCTTTGATCACCCTGATCATCGGCATGCTGGTCGGCTTCCCGCCGACGGCGCTGGCGGCGCTGGTCGCCTTCTCCGCCGCCACCGGCCCGGCCTTCGCCGATATGGGCTACGACCTGAAGGCCGGTTACATCCTGCGCGGCCACGGCGCCGACCCGGAGTTCGAGCGCGACGGCCGGCGGCAGCAGCTGTACGCCGCCATGGTCGCCTTCCTGGTTGCCATCGTCGTCGTCTTCCTGTCCTGGGAATCCTTTTTCGCGCAGGACCTGCTGCCGCCGGTCGACCGGGTCTACGCGGCCACGATCGGGGCGGGAGTGGCGCCGGAGGTGGCGCGGTCGCTCGCGCTCTGGGCGATTCCCGGGGCCCTGGTCCAGTGGCTCGGCGGATCGAAGCGGCAGATGGGCATCCTGTTCGCCACCGGCCTGCTGCTCAACGCTCCGCTGGCCGGCTGGGCGGTGCTGGCCGGCATCGTCATCCGCATCCTGTGGAGCCGCTGGCGCGGCGAGGAGGGGCGCAGCGAGATGGAGGTGGTCGCCGCCGGAGTGATCGCCGGCGACGCCCTGTTCAGCTTCTTCGACTCCGTCGGCCAGCGGCTGTTCGGCCCTCGCTAAGGCGCACCCTGCCGCCGCTGCACGAAGTCGAGGAAGGCGCGCAGCGGCGGCGGCATCTGCCGGCGGCTGGGATAATAGAGGGTGAAGCCGGGGAAGGGCGGCGTCCAATCCTCGAGCATCCGCACCATCCGGCCGGCCTCGACCAGCGGCCGGATCTGCAGGTCGAACAGATAGCCGATGCCGACGCCGTCCAGCACCGCCCGGATCGCGACCTCGGGCTCGGTGACGGTGAGGGGACCCTCCACCGCCACCTCCAGCTTCTCCGCGCCGCGCTCGAACTCCCAGCGATAGAGGCTGAGATCGGTCGGCCAGCGGAAATTGATGCAGCGATGGTGCCGCAGGTCGCGCGGCGTCTCCGGTATGCCGTGGCGCTCGAGATAGGCGGGGGCGGCCACGACCATCAGCTCGAGCTCGCCGCCCAGTTTTACCGCGACCATGTCGCGCTCGACCATCTCGCCGAGCCGGAGGCCGGCGTCGAATCGTTCGGCGACGATGTCGACCAGCCGATCCTCGACCACGATGTCGAGGGCGATGTCCGGATAGGCGGCCTGGAACGGGCCGATCAGCGGCGCCAGGCGATGGATCGCGGCGATACGCGAGGCGTTGATCCGCAGCAGCCCCGCCGGCGTGTCGCGCAGCGCCCGGACGTTGGCGACCGCGGCGTCGAGATCGGCCAGGGCCGGCAGCAGGCCGGAGAGGAGCCTCGCCCCGGCGTCGGTTGGCGCCATGCTGCGGGTCGTGCGGTTCAGCAGCCGCAGGCCCAGCCGCTCCTCCAGCCCGCGGATGGTCTGGCTCAGCGCCGATCGCGACAGGCCCAGCTGCGCGGCGGCACGGGCGAAGCTGCCATGCTCGACGATCGCGGCGAAGGCCCGCAGCTCGGCATAGTCGCTGCCGCGCATTGTGCATCATTCCCTTAACGGCCTATGCGGATAATGCCGTCTTTATGAACGAATGTCAGTGCGCCATCTTCCGGCCATCACCGCTGGAGACGACCATGAGCGACACGCTGTCCCTCGATCACTACCGCCTGCTGGGCCGGTCCGGCCTCCGGGTCTCGCCGCTCGCGCTCGGCGCCATGACCTTCGGCACCGATTGGGGCTGGGGCGCCGACGAGCGCGAGGTCGGCCGCATCGTCGACACCTATGTCGACCGCGGCGGCAACTTCATCGACACCGCCAACCAATACACCGACGGCAGCTCCGAACGGCTGGTCGGCAAGTTCGCAGCCGGTCGGCGCGACCGGCTGGTGCTCGCCACCAAATACACGCTGCCGCTGCGGCAGGGCGACCCGAATGCGGGTGGCAACCACCGCAAGAGCCTGGTCCGGTCGGTCGAAAGCAGCCTGCAGCGGCTGCAGACGGACTATATCGACCTGCTGTACCTGCACGCCTGGGACTTCACGACCCCGGTCGAGGAGATCCTGCGCGCCATGGACGACGTGGTCCGCGCCGGCAAGGTGCTGTATGTCGCGATCTCCGACGCCCCGGCCTGGCAGGTGGCGCGGATGCAGACGATCGCCGACCTGCGCGGCTGGTCGCCGCTGATCGCGCTGCAAATCGAATACAGCCTGATCGAGCGGACGGTGGAGCGCGACCTGATCCCGATGGCGCGGGAGCTCGGCCTCGGCGTCATACCCTGGTCGCCGCTGGCCAGCGGCGTGCTGACCGGCAAGTACAGCCGGGCCGATCTCGACATCGGCGGCGGCACGGCGGCGGCCTCGGGCACGCGCAAGAACGTCGCCGCCGGCAACGGCGCTCTGACCGAGCGGACCCTGGCGATCGCCGAGGAGGTCAAGGCGGTGGCGGCCGAGATCGGCAAGACCCCGGCGCAGGTGGCCCTGGCCTGGACGCTGCTGAACCCGGCCGTGACCGCGCCGATCATCGGCGCGCGGACGGCGGCTCAACTCGAGGACAATCTCGGTGCCCTCGACGTTATGCTGTCTGACGCCCAGCAGGCGCGGCTGGAGGCGGCGAGCGCCGTCGAGCTCGGCTTCCCGCATGAGTTCCTGGCCCGGCCACTGACCCACAACGTGATGTTCGGCGATGTGAAGATCGCCTCGCGGCGCTAGGCTCACCCAGGCGCCAGCCGTCGCGCACGGCGGCTTGATCTGCAGCGCATACGTTATGGCAAGCGAAGCGTGGCCATCCAGCCTTGCGGCCGGAGCAGACTTAACCATGCTGAATGGCCACGCCCCCGCGGGGCTCGTCATGACGGTTCTGTGCAGGAGAGATTGCGCGGAATGTCGAGGGCCTCGGCGCCGCCGCCGGCGCGGCGAGTGCCAGGCGGCAAGCTCATCCGGTTAGACAGTGTCCCGATGCCGCCTCCGGGCTGGTCAGTTTGCCCAACAAATAGTATATCTGAGGGTGAAAATATTACCGGCACCTGAGACTGGACAAGCCGGAAACAACATTGGGGAGGATCATTACGATGCGGACGCTTCTGGCGGGCGTGAGCGCGCTCGCGCTTTTCGGCGCCTTCGGCGGAACTGCGGCGGCCCAGACCGGCATGCTGGACAAGGCCGTGGGCGGCTACACCTTCGACCAGGCGGCGAAGGAAGGCCCTGACACCAAGAACTTCAACAACAAGGATGGCAAGCTGACCTTTGCCATCGTCACCCACACCGCCGGCAATGGCTTCTTCGACCCGACCTATGTCGGCGCCAAGGTCGCGGCCGACATGATCGGCGCCAAGCTGCTGATGCTCGGCTCCGAGGCGCCGGTGGACGATATCCCGCGCGAGCTCGAGATCCTCAACCAGATCGTCCAGGACCCGACCATCGACGGCGTCATCATGACCACGCCGCAGGCCGGCGCTTATGACGACCTGGTGAAGACGCTCGAATCCAAGGGCATCCCGGTCGCCACCACCAACAGCTTCGACGCCACGCTCTATGATCGCAACTCGATCAGCCATACCGGCCAGGATGCGTCGGCGGCCGGCATCGGCGGCGAGGCGATGGCGAAATGTGTCATCGACTCAGGCGCCAAGAGCGGCAGCATCCTGTTCCCGAGCACGACCACGCTCGGCAATGTCGAGGTCAACAACCGCGTCACCGCGGCCTTCGAGGCGACGGTGAAGACGCTGGAGGCCGCCGGGCGCCTGAAGGATTTCAAGGTGGACGCCGGGCCGACCAACATCGGCGTCGATGTCGACCCGAACAACACGACGGGTTCGATCGTCAGCTTGATCGAAAGCCGCGGCGATGTTGTCGGCATCATGGGCAACAACGGCTTCGTCACCCCGGCGATCGGCGACGCCGTGGGCCAGCTCAAGATGGGCGGCAAGATCTGCAGTTACGGCTTCGACCTCGGGCCCAAGCAACTCGAGCAGATCAAGAATGGCGACCTCGTCGGCTCGCTCGGCCAGCAGCCGTTCCTGCAGGGCTTCTGGCCGGTGATGCAGTTGTACCTCCAGATCGACCGGGGCGTCTCCGCCGCCGATCTCGACACCAAGGCCCAGCTGGTGACCAAGGCCAACGTCGGCCTCATCGGCAAACGCTTCGAGAACTGAAGCAATCGTCGTTCGCGCGACCCTCGCCCCGTGCCGCGGGCGAGGGTCGCCACCGATCAGGATCTGTTGAGAAGCCATGGCAGCCACGACCGCGCCGGCGGAGGCACGGCCGACCCGTTTCGGCGGTTTCGCCTATAGCTGGGAGGTCGGGCTCCTTCTCGTCATGGCGGCGCTCTACCTCGCCGGGACTCAGGCCAATCCGCGCTTCTTCGGCGACCTGACGGCGCTGCACAGCGTGCTGCGCGACGCCTCCCGCTTCGGCGTGATGGCCGTGGGCATGACCTTCGTCATCGTCAACAAGGACCTCGACCTCTCCGTCGGCTCGACCACGGCGATCGTCGCCGTGCTGTTCTCGATCCTGTTCGCGCCGACCCATTACGATCTCGGCATCGGCGTCGCCATCGGCGCCAGCATCGCCCTCGGGCTGCTGATCGGGCTGTTGAACGGCGCACTGGTCACCGTGCTCCGGGTGCCCGCCTTCATCGCCACGCTCACCATGCTGTTCATCGGGCGCGGCTTCGTGCTCGGGCTGACCGGCGGCCAGAACATCGCCTATCAGGTCAAGTCGCGCGATTTCGGGATCTTCGCCCTGGGCGAGAGCAACGCACTGGGCTTCAACAACCAGATCCTGATCTTCCTGGTCGTGGCTGTGCTCGGCGGCGTCCTGCTCGCCTTCACCCGCTGGGGCTACGAGACCTATGCCGTGGGCGGCAATGCGATGGCCGCGGATTATGCCGGCATCAGCAGCCGGCGGGTGCGGATCCGCGGCTTCGTGCTGTCGAGCCTGTGCGCGACGCTGGCCGGGCTGATGGCCGTGTTCCAGGACAAGGGCGTCAACAGCGGCTACGGCGTCGGCCACGAGCTGATCGTGATCTCGGCCGTGGTCGTCGGCGGCGCCAGCATCATCGGCGGCCGCGGCCGGATCCTCGGCTCCTGCATGGGCGTCCTGCTGATCGTGCTGATCGACAAGGTGCTGCGCGAGGGATTCCCGATCGAGCGCGTCGTCAAGGTCGGCAAGAGCGAAATGGTGGTCCAGGCGATGGCCTCGATGCCGCCGGGCGCGGTGCCGGTCTTCCTCGGCCTGATCCTGCTCGCCGCCGTGCTGATCGAGCCATGGATCTTCCGCCGCAAGGTGATTCCCCGGCTGTGGGCCCGACTGCGCCGCCGGCCCCTGCCCGTGCCGGAGGTGGAGACGGTCGCGGTCGAGACCGTGCAGACGCATGGCTCGGCCCTGGCGGCGCAGGAGATCCACGCCCGCGGGCTGATGTGGTTCCTGACCCAGCGCGAGGCGGCGGCGGTGATCTTCATGGTCGTGCTCTGGGCGCTCGGCATGTATCTGCGGCCGGACTTCTGGGGCAGCCTCGACAACAGCTTCAACCTGCTGCTGGCCTTCACCGAGATCGGGATCATGGCGGTCGGCATGACCTATGTCATCGCCAATGGCGACATCGACCTGTCGGTCGGCGCGGTGCTGGCGCTGTCGGGCGCGACCGCGGCCTTCCTGATGAAGTTCCTGGGGGTGGACCCGGCGCTGGCAGCCCTGACCGCCTTCTGTGCCGGGACCCTCGCCGGCGTGATCAACGGCCTGTTGACCACCAAGGCGCGGCTGCCGGCCTTCGTCGCCACGCTCGGCATGTTCTACATCGCCCGCGGACTGGCCGCCTGGTTCGTCGCCGGCCGCCAGCTCAGCCAGTTCCCGGAGAGCTACAACCTGATCGGCCGCAAGCTGATCGAGGTGCTGCGCTATGCCGGGCTCGAGCCGGCGCCGGGCAGCCTGTGGTCGGCCGTGGCCAGCGCCGTCAGCACCCAGTCGATCGTCCTGATCATCCTGGCCGTCATCGCCGGCATCGTGCTGTCGAAGACCGTGATCGGCTACAAGGTGCTGGCCACCGGCGGCAACCGCCGGGCCGCCGACTATGCCGGCATCAACACCGACCGGGTGCGCTTCGGCAGCCTGGTGTTCAGCGCCATGTGCGCGTCGCTGGCCGGCATCGTCTACATCGCCTATTTCCGCAGCTTCAACCCGTCGGCCGGGCAGTTGCGCGAGCTCGACGTCATCGCCGCGGTGATCATCGGCGGCGGCAGCATCTTCGGCGGCTTCGGCACCATCCTGGGCGCGCTGGCGGGCGCCGCCGTCATCACCCTGATCCGGGCGCTGCTGTCGCTGCAGATCTTCCTGCCCGGCGGGGAGTCGATGGTGATGCCGCAGCACTGGATCAACGTCTTCATCGGGCTGATCCTGATCGTGGCCGTGCTCGGCGACATCTGGCTGCGCCAGGAAGGCCTGCTGCAGCGCCTGTTCAGGCGGCTGCGACCGCGAAGGGAGCGAAGCGCATGACCGAGGCGGGCACCCCGATCGTCGAGATGCGGCGCATCGAGAAGAGCTTCGGCGCCATCCGCGCGCTGACGGATGTGCATCTGCGGCTGATGCCGGGGCAGATCCTGGGCCTGGTCGGTGACAACTCGGCCGGCAAATCGACGCTGATGAAGATCCTGACCGGCGCCTATCAGCGTGATTCCGGCGACATCCTGGTGGCGGGCGAGGAGGTGCATTTCCGCGGTCCGCACGACTCACGCGACCGCGGCATCGAGATGATCTACCAGGACTTCGCGCTGTGCGGGAACATGGACGTCGCCGCCAACGTCTTCCTCGGCCGCTGGCCGACCAAGGGGTGGTTCGTCGACCGCCGGCGGATGGAGGCCGAGGCGGGCGACGTGATGCGGCGCCTGAAGGTCGACATCAACCATGTCCGCCAGCGGGTCGAGAGCCTGTCGGGCGGCCGCCAGCAATCGGTCGCGATCGCCCGCGCGATCAGCTTCGACCCGAAGGTGCTGATCCTCGACGAGCCGACCGCCAACCTGTCTGTGCCGGCCACCGAACGCCTGCTCGAGACCATGGACGAGCTGCGGCGGCACGGCGTGGCGCAGATCATCATCAGCCATCGCCTGACCGACATCTTCGAGATCGGCGACCGTATCATGGTGCTGAAGCGCGGCCGCAATGTCGGCGAGCGGCTGATCAAATCGACCAGCGAGAAGGAGGTGCTGGAGCTGATCGTCCAGGGCGAGCCGGAGAGTGCGGCCTGAGGGCGGCTCAGGCGGCCGCGCGCCGTCCGAGCCACAGGTCGAGATCGGCCAGGGCCCGCTCGCTGTATAGGCTCTTGCGGTCGCGGCCCTTGACCTTCTTCTGGCCCGGCTGGCGCTCCGGAATCTCCGGCGGCGGGAACAGGCCGAAATTGACGTTCATCGGCTGGAAGGTCTCGGCCGCGCCGCCGCCGGTGATGTGGCTCAGCAGGGCACCCAGCGCCGTGGTCACGGGCGGCGGGATGATGGCTTGGCCCAGCCGCTCCGCCGCCGCCATCCGCCCGGCCAGCAGGCCGATCGCGGCGCTCTCGACATAGCCCTCGACGCCGGTGACCTGGCCGGCGAAGCGCAGCCGCGGCATCGCCTTCAGCCGCAGCGCCGGGTCGAGCACCCGCGGGCTGTTGATGAAGGTGTTGCGGTGCAGCCCGCCCAGCCGCGCGAATTCGGCGTCCTGCAGGCCGGGGATCATGCGGAACACCCGCACCTGCTCGGCGTATTTCATCTTGGTCTGGAAGCCGACCATGTTGAACAGCGTGCCCAGCGCGTTGTCCTGGCGCAGCTGGACCACGGCCCAGGGCCGGCGGTCGCTGTGCGGGTTGGTCAGGCCGACCGGCTTCATCGGGCCCCAGCGCAGTGTGTCCGGCCCGCGCTCGGCCATCACCTCGATCGGCAGGCAGCCATCGAAATAGGGGGTGTCCTTCTCCCAGTCCTTGAACTCGGTCTTCGGCGCGGCCAGCAGCTCGGCGATGAAGGTCTCGTACTCCTCCTTCGACATCGGGGAGTTGATATAGTCCTTGCCGGTGCCGCCGGGACCGGGCTTGTCGTAGCGCGACTGGAACCAGGCGGTGCCGAAGTCGATCGACTCGCGATGGATGATCGGGGCGATGGCGTCGAAGAAGGCCAGCTCGGCCTCGCCGGTCAGGCCGCGCACCGCCTCGGCCAGGGCCGGGGAGGTGAGGGGACCGGTGGCGACGATGACGCTGTCCCAGGCCTCGGGCGGCAGGCCGGCGACCTCGCCGCGTTCCACCGTCACCAGCGGATGGTTCGCCAGCTCGGCGGTGACCCCGGCGGAGAAGCCGTCGCGATCGACCGCCAGCGCGCCGCCGGCCGGCACCTTATGAGCGTCGGCATGGCGCAGGATCAGCGATCCGCAGCGCCGCATCTCCTCATGCAGCAGGCCGACGGCGTTGTACATGGCGTCGTCGGAGCGGAAGGAGTTGGAGCAGACCAGCTCGGCGAAGCCGTCGGTGTGGTGCGCCTCGGTGCCGCGCACCGGGCGCATCTCGTGCAGCACCACCGGCACCCCGGCCGCGACCAGCTGCCAGGCCGCCTCGCTGCCGGCGAGGCCGGCGCCGATGACATGAACGGGTGTGCTCATCGAACCGATCTCCTGCGAAGGGCGTGACTGATACGCCGATCGTTCCGTGCAGGCAACGGGCCATGACTCGGATCGGGCCGCCTTTTTCATGCCACGCTGCTGCATGTATCTAGAAGCTGTGCGCGTGGATGGGGAGGGGACATCGCATGGCGTCGAGATGGGCCTGGGTGCTGGCGGCGGCGGCGCTGGCGTTTCCGTTCCCCGCCACGGCGCAGGACGCGCCGGCGGGCGGCACCAACAACTCCTGCATCTTCGCCCATGACGGCGAATGCGACGAGGCCAACGGCACTTGCGCCGCCGGCACTGACAGCGCCGACTGCCGGCCGTCGGCCGCGACCGATCCGGCGAATTCCTGCCGCTTCGCCTTCGACCAGCGCTGCGACGAGCCGGGCAAGGGCACCGGCCTTTGCACCGCCGGCAGCGACACGGCCGACTGCGCCGCGGTCGCGCCGCCGCAAGCCCCGAGCGCGCCGGCCCAGACCGTGCCGTCGCAGCGGCCGGCCGACGACAGTTGCCCCTTCGCGCGGGACAATGAGTGCGACGAGCCCGGGATCGGCTCGGGCGCCTGTGCCGCCGGCACCGATGCCAGCGACTGCAAGGCCAAGACCACGGTGCCGGCTCCGGCCACGCCTGCGACGCCTCCGGCGACGGCCGGGCCGGACAGCTGCCCCTTCGCCCGCGACGGCGAATGTGACGAGCCGGTCACCGGCTCCGGCGCCTGCGCCGCCGGGACGGACACCACCGACTGCAAGGCCGGGCAGGGCGCTGCCCCCGCGGCGCCGGCCGCGCCATCGTCGGGGGGCGACGACAGCTGCCAGTTCGCTCATGACGGCGAGTGCGACGATCCGGACCGTGGCACCGGCCTCTGCACCGCCGGGACCGACGACACCGACTGCTCAGCCGCGGGCGAAGGCGACACCGCGGCCCCGGCCGCCTGTCCCTTCACCGGCGACGGCGAGTGCGACGAGCCGGACAAGGGCTCGGGCCTGTGCGCCGCCGGCACCGATCTCGAGGATTGCCGGAGGAAATGACCGGCTAGACCGGCGTCCAGTCGATCTTCAGCTCCTCGCGGAAGGCGAAGCGGACAAGGTGCGAGGCGATGACGCCCTCCAGCCGGGTCAGCCCGGCAGCGTCCGGCGCCTCGTTGCGCAGCACCAGCAGCGCCGGCTCGGCCGCCAGGGTCGTGGTGCCCATCTCGAAAGTCAGGTGGCCCTTTGCGGCGTCGAAGGTCGCCGGGATCTTATGGCCGAAATGCTTGCATAGTTGCTGCAGGTACTTGCTGGCGTGCTCGGTGGGAATGCGGGCTTCGGAGCTCGGCATGATGTCCTCTTCGATCGAATGATCCTCAGATGGGTTCGTTGCGAGCGGGTCGCAACGGGCTGCGGCCTTCTGACGGTGGCGGCGGGATCGGCGGCGCGGCACAGTCCCGGCGCCATACCCGAATCGAGGCGCATCCATGCCCAAGCTCATCGACATCTCGATCCCGCTCGAGAACGACGTCCCGGCCGACCCGCCGTTCCAGAAGGTCTCGATCACCTATCGCGGCCATGACGAGACCGCGCGCGAGATCGCCTTCGTGTTCCCGGGCCTGCAGCCGGACCAGCTGCCGGAGGGCAAGGGCTGGGCCGAGGAGCGGGTGGCGATCTCGACCCACAACGGCACCCATCTCGACGCGCCGTGGCACTACCACCCGACGATGGACGGCGGGAAGCGCGCCATCACCATTGACGAGGTGCCGCTGGAATGGTGCTTCCAGCCGGGCGTGAAGCTGGATTTCCGGCACCTGCCGGATGGCCATCTCGTCACCCCGGCCGAGATCGACGCCGAACTGGAGCGGATCGGCCACACGCTGAAGCCGCTGGAGATCGTGCTGGTCAACACCAGCGCCGGCGCCCGCTACGGCCAGGCCGACTATGTCGACAGCGGCTGCGGCATGGGCCGCGACGCCACGTTGCACCTGCTGCAGCAGGGCGTGCGCCTGGCCGGCACCGACGGCTGGAGCTGGGACGCGCCGTTCAGCCATACGGCGCGGCGCTTCAAGGAGACCGGCGACGCCTCGCTGATCTGGGAGGGCCACAAGGCCGGCCGCGACATCGGCTACTGCCACCTGGAAAAGCTGCACAACCTGGAGGCGCTGCCCTCCACCGGCTTCACCGTCAGCTGCTTCCCGGTGAAGATCCGCGCCGCCTCCGCCGGCTGGACCCGGGCGGTGGCGATCCTGCCGGAATAGGCGGGATCAGTCCGGGTCGTCAGGTCCCCGCCTGTGCCGCCACGAGATCGCGGAACCAGCGCTGGGCGGGGTGGGCGTCGTTGCGGCGGTGCCAGGACAGCACGAAGGGCACCGGCGGCAGGTCGAGCGGCGGAGGCAGCAGGCAAAGGGCGCCGGCATGGCCGGAGGCCGCGACCACGCCGTGCATCAGCGTCGCGATCAGGTCGGACTGCGCCACGACGGCCGGCGCCGCATAGGTTTGTGGCAGCGTCAGGCCGAGCCTGCGCTTGAGGCCCTGCTTCGCCAGCGCGGCATCGACCAAGCCGAACTGCTCGTGTTCGGGCGACACCAGCAGGTGCGGCAGCGCCAGAAATCGGTCGAGATCGAGCGGCCGGCCCGCCGCGGGGTGGCCGCGGCGCAGCACGCAGACGAAGCGCTCCTCGAACAGCGGGCGGGACAGGATGCGGCCGGCCGGCGTCACCGGCACACCGATCGTTGCATCGGCCTCGCCGGCATCCAACACTCGGACGGCATCGTCCCGCGCCGTGAAGCCGCGCACCCGCAGCACGGCGCCGGGCGCGGCCGCCTGCAGCGCCGTCACCAGCTTGGGCAGCAGCAGGAAGGCGGGGTGATCCGACAGGCCGAGGGTGAAGGTCGCGGCCGACGAGGCCGGGTCGAAGGTCCGGGTGAAGTCCAGCGTGCGCTGGATCTGCGCGAGGGCACCCGACAGGGGCTCGGCCAGGTCGAGCGCGCGGGGCGTCGGCTGCAGGCCCTGGGGCCCGCGCACGAACAGCTCATCCCGCAGCAGGGCGCGCAGCCTGGCCAGCGCGGCGCTCATCGCCGGCTGGGTCCGGCCGATCCGGGCGCCGGCGCGGGTAACGCTGCGCTCCGCCATCAGGGCGTCGAAGGCGACCAGCAGGTTCAGGTCGATGCCGTGAAGATCCATGGCATGGATGATCTCATATTCCGATTATCGATTTCAAATATGGTTTCGTGTCTCCCAAGTCTTGCTCGTCGGGATCGTCCGGCCACCCCAGAGCGAGAATGGATGAAGATGAACCAACCCCAGAGTGGCCCGGCGGCCGGGCTGACGGCGGCGGAGCGGCACGCGGTCGAGACCCTCTATCGCGCCTTCGCCGATCATGACCCCAATTTGCTCGACCAGGCCGTCACCCCGGACTGGCTGGATATTCCGCCGGCGCCGGGCCAGGGGCCGGGCCCGGAGGGGTTGAAGCCGATGGTCCGGGCCTTCCTGCAGGCCTTTCCCGATCTCGACGTTACGATCGAGGATATCTTCGGTCATGACGGGCGGGTCGGCGTGCGGGCGCTGATCACCGGCACGCATAGCGGCGAATGGTTCGGCATCGCGCCGACCGGCCGGCCCGTGCGGCTGGCGCTGCACGAATTCCACCATCTCAGGAACGGCCGGATCAGCCACACCTGGCATCTCGAGGACTGGTTCGGGATGCTGCAGCAGGTCGGTGCCTGGCCGCCGAGCCCGGCCGCGGCGGAGTCGGTGCGATGAAGGCGGCCCGCATCCACGCCTATGGCGATCTCGGCAATGCCGCGGTCGAGGAGGTGCCGGTGCCGGAGGTCGGGCCGGACGAGGTGCTGATCCGGGTGGCGGCGGCCAGCGTCAATCCGCTGGACGTCAAGCTGATCGGCGGCGGGCTCGACACCTATTTCCCGCTGGCCTTCCCCTATGCGCTGGGCACCGACCTTGCCGGCACCGTCGAGCGGGCCGGGCCGCTGGCGGCGCGCTGGCGCCCGGGCGATCGGGTGATCGCTCGGGCGGATCCGGTGCGCGGCGGCGCCTTCGCCGAATTCGCCGTCGTGCCTGCGGCCCGGATCGCGGCGGCCCCGGCGACCCTGCCGCCGGCCGCGGCGGCCGGCCTGCCCACCGCGGCGGGGACGGCCTGGCAGGCGCTGTTCGAAACCGCCCATCTCAGGGCGGCTCAGACCGTGCTGATCCATGCCGGGGCCGGCGGCGTCGGCAGCGCCGCGGTACAGCTGGCGCGGATCGCCGGCGCCAGGGTCGCCGCCACTGCGTCCGGCGCCAACGCCGACCTGCTGCGCCGGCTCGGCGCCGGCCAGGTCATCGACTATCGGACCGAGGATTTCGCCGCGGCGGTCCGCGATGTCGACGTCGTGCTGGACACCGTCGGCGGCGAAACCCAGCAACGTTCCTTCGCCGTCCTGCGGCCGGGCGGGGTGCTGGCCAGCATCGTGTCGCCGCCGGATGAGGCGCTGGCACAGGCGCATGGCGTCTCGGCCACCTTCGTGTTCCACCAGACCGACGCCACCCGCCTCGGCCTTGTCGCCGGGCTGTGCGATGCGGGATCATTGACGGTGGTGATGGACCGCGAGCTTGCGCTCGGAGGTCTGGCCGTGGCGCTCGACCACGTCGCCTCCGGTCATACCCGCGGGAAAGTGCTGCTCCGCCCGGCCTGATCCACTGGCAGCCGCCGGGTCAGACCGGCAGCAGGCTCCGCATCGCCGCGGCGGTCACGATCGCCGCGGCGACAGCCTCGTCGCCGTCCCCGTCCTCGACATGCCACAGGGCGGAAAGCACGGCCTGGGCGAAGGACCAGCGCAGGATGCGCTCTTCCGGCAAGCCCAGCGCCTCGGCAATGATCCACACTCGCCGGGCGATGTGGCGGGGATCGTTGTAGAGATCCTCGGCGCCGCCCGGGTTGCGCAGGCCGGCGCCGGTCTCATAGGCCAGCTCGCCGATCACGCCCTTGGGGTCGATCACCAGCCAGCCGCGATCGCCGCCGTCCAGCACGTTCTCGTGGTGCAGGTCGCCATGCAGCAGGAAGCGCCGGCCCTGGGTGGCGCAGAGATCCATGAACTCGGCCTCGGCGCGATCGAGCAGCGCCGGCGGAACCTCGTCATGCGGCGGGCCCGAGCGGTAGCGGGCGAAGGCGCGGCCCCAATGCTCCACCGTCGGCCAGGGGCCGGGCGGCGGGTCGTCCTGGTGCAGGTCCGCCATCACGCTGCACAGGATACGGACGGCCTCGTCGTCCCGGCCGGCCAGCACGGTCTCGGTCAGCTCCGTCCCCGGCAGCGCTCGCTCCAGCAGCACGGCGTTCTGCTCGTGCCCCAAGACGCGAACGGCGCTGCGGCCCTGATAATGCGCCAGCATGGCGGGGCCCAGCATCTCGTCGCTGTTCGGCTTCAGCACCTTCAGCACCGACCGCCGGTCGCCGCGGCGGACGAAGGCGACATGGGCGCCGTTGCGCTCGATCGCCTCGCCATCGGGCTCCAGCTCCCAGCGGTCGAGCCACAGCTCGACCGGCGACAAGGCGTTGCTCACGGCCTCCAGTCCAGCATCGATTTCAGCACCCTGCGCAGCACCGCCTGCAGCGGCCGAGCCCGCTCCGCCTGATAGGTGAAGGGCGGATCCTCGTCCATGTAGTGGCGCTGCGCCAGCTCCATCTGCAGCGCGTGCACATTGTGATCCGGCTGGCCGTAATGGCGGGTGATGATGCCGCCCTTGAACCGGCCGTCGATCACATGGGTGAAGCCCTCGGCCGTGCGGCAGATCTCCGCGATCCGCTCCTTCAAGGCCGGTGCCGCGGTGGCGCCGCCATTGCTGCCGAGGTTGAGGTCGGGCAACAGCCCGTCGAACAGCCGCGGCACCACCGAGCGGATCGAATGCGCGTCATAGAGCAGGGCGTAGCCGTGCTGCGCCTTGATCCGCTCCAGCTCCGCCGCCAGCGCGCCGTGATAGGGCTTCCACACCGTCTCCACCCGGCCGGCGATCTCCGCCGCGTCCGGCTCCTCGCCCGGCCGGTACAGCGGCCGGCCGTCGAAGTCTATGGTCGAGCACAGGCCGGTGGTGGCCTGGCCGGGATACAGGCTCTGGTCGTCGGCCGGACGGTTCAGGTCGACGACATAGCGCGACTGCACCGCCTGGATGATGCTGACGCCCAGCCCCTCGGCGAAGTCGTAGAGCCGGTCGAGATGCCAGTCGGTGTCGCGCAGCAGCTGACCTTCCGGTGTGAGCCTGGCCCGGATCGCCTCCGGCACGCCGGTGCCGACATGCGGGATGCTCAGCAGCAGGGGCGCGGTGCCCCGGTGCAGGCGGAAAGCGTCCATCACGCGGCCTCCTTAATGCTCGGCAGCAGGCCGGCGGCATAGGCCAGGAAGATGCCGGCCTGGACCAAGCCCTTCGCGGCCTGGATGTCGGGGGCAAAGAAGCGGTCCTCATCCCACTTCCGCACCTTGGCCCGCAGGACGGCCATCGCCGCCTCGATCCGCTCGGCACTGTGCAGCGGGCGGTGGAAGTCGATGCCCTGCGCCGCGGCCAGCAGCTCGACCCCGACGATCACCGCGGTGTTCTCGGCCATGTCGGCCAGGCGGCGCCCCGCATGGGTCGCCATCGACACGTGGTCCTCCTGGTTGGCCGAGGTCGGCAGGCTGTCGACCGAGCTCGGATGCGCCAGGCTCTTGTTCTCGCTGGCCAGGGCGGCCGCGGTGACATGGGCGATCATGAAGCCGGAATTGACGCCCGGATCGGACACCAGGAAGGGCGGCAGGCCGGACAGGTTGCTGTCGGTCAGCAGCGCGATGCGCCGCTCCGACATCGCGCCGATCTCGGCGATCACCAGGGCCAAATTGTCGGCGGCGAAGGCCACCGGCTCGGCATGGAAGTTGCCGCCGGAGATGACGTCGCCGGTCTCCGGAAACACCAGCGGGTTGTCGGAGACGGCATTGGCCTCGATCTCCAGGACCCGTGCCGCATGGCGGATCTGGTCGAGGCAGGCGCCCATCACCTGCGGCTGGCAGCGCAGCGAGTAGGGGTCCTGCACCCGGTCGTCATTCTCGACATGCGAGGCGCGGATGGCGCTGTGCTCGAGCAGGCCGCGCAGCGTCGCCGCCACCTCGATCTGGCCCTGCTGGCCGCGCCATTCATGGATGCGGGCGTCGAAGGGCGCGTCGGAGGCGCGGGCGGCGTCGACCGACATGGCGCCGGCGACGAGGCCCGCGGCGAACACCTCCTCCGCCGCGAACAGGCCGAACAGGGCCAGGGCAGTGGAGACCTGGGTGCCGTTCAGCAGGGCCAGGCCCTCCTTCGGCGCCAGGGTCAGCGGCTTGAGGCCGATCTGGCGCAGCGCGTCGGCGGCCGGCCAGCGCTTGCCCTTGAGCCGGATCTCGCCTTCGCCGAGCAGCGCCGCCGAGAGATGGGCGAGTGGGGCGAGGTCGCCCGAGGCCCCGACCGAGCCCTTGGCGGGGATGCAGGGATAGGCGCGGGCATCGAGCAGCGCCTGCAGCGCCTCGATTACCACCCAGCGCACGCCGGACCGGCCGCGGGCCAGGCCGTTGAGCTTGAGCGCCAGGATCAGCCGGACGATGGCGTCGTCCAGCAGCGGGCCGGTGCCGACCGCGTGCGACAGCACCAGGTTGGTCTGCAGCTGCTGCAGCCGGTCGGTCGGGATCCGGGTCTGGGCCAGCTTGCCGAAGCCGGTGTTGACGCCGTAGGCGGTGCGGTTCTCGTCGACGATCGCGGCGACGGTGGCGGCCCCGGCCTCGATCTCCGGCCGGCAGGCCGGGTCGAGGCGCACGGCGCCGTCGGTGCGGGCGATGGACCGGAGCTGCGGCAGCGCCAGGCGGCCGGCGGTGAAGATGATGTCGGCCATGTCAGTAGAGCCTGTCTCTGTAGGCGGTTTCGAGCCCGGATTGGACCTCGTCCGAATCGAGCCCCTTGATCTGGTCGGCCAGGATCTTGCCCAGGGTCGGGAAGCTGCTGCGCTCGATCTGCGCCGCCGGGTCCCAGAGGCGGGACCGGATCAGCGCCTTGCCGCAGTGGAAGTACAGCTCCTCGACCGTCACCCGGAGGGCGGAGGCCGGGACCTTGCCTTCGACGGCCATGGGTTCGAGCAGCGCCGGATCGGTGGTGATCGCGGCGCCGCCATTGACCCGCAGCGTCTCGTTGATGCCGGGCACGAAGAAGACCAGCCCGACCCTGGGGTTCTCCAGCACGTTGGAAAGGCTGTCGCACAGGTTGTTGCCGCGCCGGTCGGGGATCAGCAGGGTGTTGCCGTCCGCGACCGTGACGAAGCCGGGGGCGTCGCCGCGCGGGGAGGCATCGGCGCTGCCGTCCGCCCCGGCGGTGGCGATCACCAGGAAGGGCGACAGGCCGATGAAGGCGCGGGCGTGCGGATCGATCCGGTCCAGGATCTTGTCCCGGATCATCGCTCGCGGCTCGGGATAGAGGTCGCGCAGCGAGTCCTGGTCCTGGATGCTTTGATCGTGACGCCCGGCAGCCTCACCCATTCGTATCCTCCAGCATCGGCAGCTTCATGCCCTGTTCGCGGGCACAATCGCGGGCGATGTCGTAGCCCGCATCGGCATGCCGCATGACGCCGGTTCCGGGGTCGTTGGTCAACACCCGCTCCAGCCGCCGCGCCGCCTCGGCCGTGCCGTCGGCGACGATCACCATGCCGGCATGCTGGCTGTAGCCCATGCCGACGCCGCCGCCATGATGCAGGCTGACCCAGGTGGCGCCCGACGCGGTGTTCAGCAAGGCGTTCAGCAGCGGCCAGTCGGACACGGCGTCCGACCCGTCCTGCATCGCCTCGGTCTCGCGGTTCGGGCTGGCGACCGAGCCGCTGTCGAGATGGTCGCGGCCGATCACGATCGGCGCCTTCAGCTCACCCTTGGCCACCATCTCGTTGAAGGCGAGGCCCAGGCGATGGCGCTGGCCGAGCCCGACCCAGCAGATCCGGGCCGGCAGGCCCTGGAAGGCGATGCGCTCGCGCGCCATGTCCAGCCAGTTGTGCAGGTGGGCGTCGTCCGGGATCAGGTCCTTCACCCGCTGGTCGGTCTTGTAGATGTCCTCCGGGTCGCCGGACAGCGCGGCCCAACGGAACGGGCCGATGCCGCGGCAGAACAGCGGGCGGATATAGGCCGGGACGAAGCCGGGGAAATCGAAGGCGTTCTCGACGCCGACATCCTGCGCCATCTGGCGGATGTTGTTGCCGTAGTCGAGCGTCGGGATGCCCATGGCGTGGAAGTCGAGCATCGCCCGGACATGGGCGGCCATGCTCTCCTTCGCGGCTCGGACCACCCCCTCGGGATCGGTCTGGCGGCGGGATTCGGCCTCGGCCCAGCTCCAGCCCGCCGGCAGGTAGCCGTTCAGTGGGTCATGCGCCGAGGTCTGGTCGGTCACGGCGTCCGGCCGCCAGGACGGGTCGGATTTGGCACGGCGCACGATCTCCGGGAAGATCTCGGCGGCGTTGCCGAGCAGGCCGACCGAGACGGCGCGGCCCTGGGCCTTCGCCTCGTTCACGATCGCCATCGCCTCGTCCAGCGTCTCGGCCTTGCGGTCGACATAGCGGGTGGCCAGGCGGCGCTCGATCCGGCTGGCCTGGCACTCGACCGCGATCATCGAGGCGCCGGCCATGGTCGCGGCCAGCGTCTGCGCGCCGCCCATGCCGCCGAGGCCGCCGGTCAGGATCCAGCGGCCCTTCAGGTCGCCGCCATAATGCTGGCGGCCGACCTCGGCGAAGGTCTCGTAGGTGCCCTGCACGATGCCCTGGCTGCCGATATAGATCCAGGAGCCGGCCGTCATCTGGCCGTACATCATCAGGCCCTTGGCCTCGAGCTCGCGGAAATGCTCCCAGGTCGCCCAGTGCGGCACCAGGTTGGAATTGGCGATCAGCACCCGGGGCGCGTCGGTGTGGGTGCGGAACACGCCGACCGGCTTGCCGGACTGGACCAGCAGCGTCTCGTCCGGCGCCAGGTCCTTCAGGGTGCGGACGATGGTGTCGAAGGACTGCCAGTCGCGGGCCGCCTTGCCGATGCCGCCATAGACCACCAGCTCGTCCGGATTCTCGGCCACGTCGGGGTCGAGGTTGTTCATCAGCATGCGCATGGCGGCTTCGGTCTGCCAGGTGCGGCAGCTCAGCTCCGGCCCGTGCGGCGCCCGGATGACGCGGCGGTTGGTGGCGGTCGTCACGGCAAGGCCTCCCTCTGAATTGGTGCTGGCGTCGAATTGGTATAGGGTTGTATATACAAGCTGTGACGGCTCGACAAGAGCCAGAAAGGATGCTGGCAAAATCGTGATGGAGCCCCAGCCCCTGACGCTGCTGGACGAGCCGCAGCCGTTGTACCGCCGCGTGAAGGCGATGATCCTGCGTTCGATCGAAAGCGGGGACTGGGCCGAGAACGGGCGGGTGCCGTCGGAGAACGAGCTGGTGAAATCGCTCGGCATCAGCCGGATGACGATCCACCGGGCGCTGCGCGAACTGACCGAGGCCGGGGTGCTGGTGCGGGTGCAGGGGGTCGGCACCTTCGTCGCCGGCGCCAAGCCCGAGGCGCCGCTGATGGAGATCCGCAGCATCGCCGACGACGTGCGCGCCCGCGGCCATGCGCACAGCGCCACCGTGGTGCTGCTGCAGCCGGAGGAGGCCGCGGCGGAGACGGCGGCGCGGCTCGAGGTGCCGGAAGGCACCGCCATCGCCCATTCGGTTCTGATCCATCACGAGGACCGCGTGCCGATCCTGCTGGAGGACCGGCTGGTCCGGCTCGACGCGGCGCCGCATTACCTGGCGCAGGACTTCACCCGGATCACGCCGCACGACTATCTGATGCAGGCGGCGCCGATGCCGGATGGCGAGCATGTGGTCGAGGCGGTGCTGGCCGAGCCGTGGGAGCGCGAGCACCTGAAGATCGGCCGGCACGAGCCCTGCCTGCTGGTGCATCGCCGCACCTGGGCGGCGGGGCGGCTGGTCAGCGTCGCCCGGCTGCTGTTCCCGGGCTCGCGCTACCGCATCGGCGGGCGGTTCACAAGCCGGGCCTCGGCCGGCTGACGCCGCTCGACCTCGCGGTCGAGCCGGGCGGCGAGGGCATCGCTGACACCCGTCATTGGCAGCCGGACCTCCGGGCTGTCGATCAGGCCGCTGCGCCACAGCCAGTGCTTGATCGGCGCCGGGCTCGGCTCGGCGAACAGCAGCCGCGGCAGCTCCGACAGGGCCCGCCAGGCAGCGAGGGCGCCCGGCTGGTCGCCGGTCAGCAGCCGGGCGCGGATCGCGGCGAAGGAAGCGGTCTCGACATGGGCCGAGGCCAGGATGCCGCCGTCGGCGCCCTGGGTCAGGGCGGTGTAGAACAGCGAATCCTCGCCGGTCAGCACCGAGAAGCCGGCGGGGCGATCACGCAGCAGCTCGAAGGATTGCCGGGCGTCGGCGCAGCAATCCTTGACCCCGACGATGTCGGGCCGCTCGGCCAGGCGCAGCATGGCCTCATTGCCCAGGTTGACGCCGGTCCGGTAGGGGATGTTGTAGATCAGGATCGGCCGGTCCGTCGCGTCGGCCAGGGCGGAGAAGTGGCGCTCGAGCCCCTGCTGCGACGGGCGGACATAATAGGGGCAGGCGATCAGGGTGCCCGCGACCGGCCAGACGGCGGTGCGGGCGAGGTCCTTGACCAGCTTGCGCGTGTCGCTGCCGGACAGGCCAAGATACAGCGGCAGCGGGCATGCCTCGGCCGCGATCGCGACCACACGCTCGGTCTCCCCGGCATCGAGCGTCATGCCTTCGCCGGTGGTGGCGGCGAGGATCAGGCCGTCGACCGGTCCGGCGGCGTAGTGCCGGACCAGCCGGCGCAGCGAGGCCTCGTCGAGCACGCCGTCGCGGAACGGGGTGATCAGCGGCAGCCAGAGGCCGGTCGGGGCGGGAAGGGCCATGGGTCGTCTCCTGGGTGAGGCCGGAGACGGGGATGGCGCAGAGACGACAAGACCCCGTCCGAACCGGCGGGGTCTGGTTGATCCTGAAGCGCGCGGCGGCTTACCGCGGGCAGTGATCTCCGGTCCCCGCGAGCGGGGCTTTTTTGGCTTTCGCGAAGAGGGTGCGGCCGGAGGTCATGGCCGGACAATCGCCTGCCACGGCCGGGGCGGTCAAGCGGTGTCTGCCGAAGCGCCGGCCGAGCCCTCCCATTTGAGGGATGTGCCTCGCCCCACCTTAGGGATACAGCCGGCAAGGCCGCTCATCCGATTTTTAGATAAAGACATTCTATCGATTTGTGGGCCGGATCGTGATCAAGATCGACCTGTCGGCGATCGACGCCAACACCGTGCTGGCCGGCAACCAGGCCTTCAGCTTCATCGGCGGCGGCCTGTATACCGGCGTCGCCGGGCAGCTGCGCTTCGCCGTGACAAGCCCCGGCGTCACCACCATCGCCGGCGACGTCAACGGCGACGGGGTTTCGGACTTCCACATCAGCCTGTCTGGCGCGATCGGCATGCTGGGCACGGACTTCGTGCTCTAGCGCGGCATCTCCCAGGCCCTGAGCCAGGCTTCGATCGGGGCGAGGTCGAACGGGACCTCGCCCTCGCGGCCGATCGGCAGCAGCGGGCGGATCGCCCGCCAGGGATCGCGCAGGCCGCGGCCCAGCCCGTCCACCGGCAGGAAGCGGCGGTCGATCGCCCAGGCGGCGACCGCAGCCTCCACCGTCACTGCGGTCCAGGCGGCGTCGAGCTGGCGCTCGGTCTCCTCGACCGCGAAGGGCGCCATGCCGCCGACATCCTCGACCCCGTCGCAGACCTGGCCGCGATACTGCAGCGCCACCGGCTGGGCGGCAATGCGGGCGGCGGCGACCTTGGCCGCGGCGATGTGGCCGAGATTGAGGAACTGCACCCCGCCGGCCGCCCCGGACTCGGCCGCCAGCCCGGCGGGCAGGCCGCTGAAGGCCGGCCATTGCAGCTTGTGCACGCGCTCGCCCGAGGCCTCGACCGCCTTGGCGACGGCGAGGCGCAGCGCGTCGAGCGCGACCGCCAGCAGCGTCGTCTCCATGCTGCCATGCGAGATCGCGGCGCCGGTGGCGCGGTCGATCAGCGGGTTGTCGGCGACGGCGTTCAGCGCCGCCTCCCAAGCCTCCCACGCCCAGGCCAGCGCGGTGCGGGCGGCGCCGTGGATCTGCGGCGCGCAACGGAAGCTCAGCGGATCCTGCAGGAGGCGCGGGGCGCCGGGCTGCCACAGCGCGCTGTCCTCGAGCAGGCGGCGCAGGGCGCGGCCGGAGGCGGCATGGCCGGCCTGCGGATGGGCGCGCTCCACCGTCTCCGACCAGGCGCCGGGATGGCCGCGAAAGCCCTCCAGCGCCAGCGCGGCGGCGAGATCGAGCGCGTCGAGCAGCCGCTTCGCCTCGGCCAGGGCCAGGGCGCCGGCGGCGAGGGTGAGGGCGTTGCTGTTGAGCAGCGACATCGCCTCCTTCGCCGCCAGCCCGTCGAGCGGCGGCAGGGCCGAGGCCAGGCCTTCGAGCACGGGGCCGTCGGAGGCGCGGCCGACCAGCGGCAGGGCCAGCTGCGACAGGGCGACGATGTCGGAGGCGCCGACCGAGCTGCCGGTGCGGACATCGGGCGCCACCCCGGCATTGGCGCGGGCCAGCTGCGCCGCACACAGGGCCGGGCGGACGCCGGACCAGCCGCGGGCCCAGCCGTTCAGCTGCACCGCCAGCGCCGCGCGGATCACCGCGGCGGGCGCCCGGCGGCCGGGGGCGCGGGTGGCGTGGCCAGTCAGCACCGCGAGGTTGAAGGCGGCGTCGCGGCGCGGGTCGACGGCGAAGTCCTTCTGCGAGCCGAAGCCGGTGGTGATGCCATAGGCCGGCACGCCGGCCTCGACGATGCGGTCGACGGCGGCGCGCGCCTCGGCGATCCGGTCCCAGGCGGCGTCGGACAGGGTCAGCCGGGTGGCGCCGGCGGCGAAGCGGGCCAGGGCGGCGATGCCGAGGCTGTCGCCGTCGAGGGTCAGGACGGCCGTGTCGGCCGCGGGCATGTGGCTCATGATCGGGGGCTCGCTTCGTCGTGATGCGAGAGGTAGGGCAGGGCGGCGCGGCCTGCCGCCAGCCGAACGCCGCCCGCTGTTCCGCCAGCGACAGCGGAGGGGCCCTGCGCAACAATCGCTTGGCGGCGCCGCCCGACATGGCGAGGATGCGCGCCATGGATGCACCGACCCTGACCTATCCTCACCACACGGCGCCCGAGCCCGGCGTGCCGGTGGAGGTGGCGCCCGGCCTCTTGTGGCTGCGCTTCCCGCTGCCGATGGCACTGAACCACGTCAACCTCTGGCTGATCCAGGACGGTGACGGCTGGCTGCTGGTCGACACCGGCATCGGCAACGCCGCCTCGCGCGAGATCTGGGAAACCCTGCTGGCCGGGCCGCTGCAGGACAAGCCGATCCGCCGGGTGCTGGTCACCCACATGCACCCGGACCATATCGGCCTGGCCGGCTGGCTGTGCGAGCGGTTCCGGGCGCCGCTCCTCATGACGCTGTCGGAATACGCCACCGCCCGCGCCACCTGGTCGGACGACCGGCCCGAGGTGGCGGCCGCGCATGCCGCCTTCTACCGCGCCGCCGGCCTGCCGGCCGAGGCGGCGGAGACCGTGGAGGCGCGCGGCAATGTCTATCGCCGCGGCGTCTCGCCGATCCCGGTGGCCGCCCGCCGCATCCGCGACGGCGACACGCTCGCGATCGGCGGCCGGCCGTGGCGGGTGATCGTCGGCGAGGGCCATGCCGGCGAGATGGCCTGCCTGTACGATGCCGGGCGCGGGATCCTGATCTCGGCCGACCAGGTGCTGCCGAAGATCAGCCCGAACGTCTCGGTCTGGCCGTCGGAGCCGGAGGCCGACCCGCTGGCGGATTTCCTGCGCAGCCTTTCCGTGCTGCGGCAACTGCCGGCGGAGACGCTGGTGCTGCCCTCGCACGGCCTGCCCTTCCGCGGCCTCGTCGAGCGGATCGACTGGCTGGCCGCGCATCACGCCGAGCGGCTGGCCCTGACCCGCGAGGTCTGCCGCACCCCGGCGACGGTGGCGGAGCTGATGGCGGCGATGTTCCACCGCGCGCTGGACCGGCAGCAGATGATGTTCGCGGTGGGCGAGGCCACGGCCCATCTGAACCGCCTGGTTGCCGCCGGCGAGCTGGCGCGGGAGACCGGCGCGGATGGGGTGTGGCGCTACCGGCAGGTCTGAGCCCGCCCGAGGAGAGAGAAGGGCGGGGTGGTCAATCACCGTCCTCTTCATCGTCATTCCCGCGAAAGCGGGAATCTCTACCCGGACGGCGTGACGAGATCCCCGTTTTTGCGGGGACGGGGTTGTTGGGAGGCAGGCGCGCGGACGCGCGCAGAGCCCTCCCCCTTGCCCCCTTCCGCAAGGGGAGGGGGAGAGTGGAAGGCTGGGCCGGCTGGTGACGGCAAAGGATGGTGGGCGCGCGGCGGCCCTCAGCGGCCGCGCCGTTTCAGCTCCCAGGGCGGGCGGTCGAGCCGCTTCTCGGTGAAGAGGTCGATCCAGCAGGGAGGGATTTTCTGGTTGCCCTTGAAGTAGAAGTACCGTCCCTGCTCAGGGCCGGTCTCGGGCCACAATTTCGATTCCGCTTCCGATTCCGATCCGGGTTCGTCGTCCTCCGCTTCGCGGCCGTAGGACCATTTGGCGCCGGAATAATCGGGGTTCAGCCAGGCCGGGTCCGGGTGGATGCCCATGTCGCGGCAGAGATGGATGACGATTTCCTCGAGCGGATGCCCGGCGAGGGAGAGGGCGGCGTCGATCTCCTCATCCTCGATCAGCCGCTCCCACAGATCGGCCAGCAGCGCCTCGCCCTTCTCGGCGCCGACCGAGTCGTCGCAGCTGATGGAGCAGGAGACGGCGCGGGCCACCTGGCGGCGGCGCTGGGTCTTCTCCTCGGCCCGGTCGCGGGCATGAGCGGCCGCCTTCTGCGCCATCTCCTGGCGCTTCTGGGCGAAATGGAGCTTCAGCGCCAGGGTGCGGCGGACACCGCGGGCGACGCGGTCGAGGGAGATCTCCAGGTCCTTGACTGCGGCGGCGTCGCCGGCCTTGATCGCGGCGAGGGAGGCGGCATGCAAAGCCTCGGCGCGCTCCATCGCCATCTCGGCCAGCCGGTCGAGCACGCGTGCCGCCTGCTCGGCATCGGCGGAGGCCGGTGCGGCGGGCTGCGGGTTGGAGTCGGAGTGCGGTTTGTTCATGGAACGTATCATGAACAAGATTTGGACGCAAAGCAATGAACATTGCGTTAAGCGCTCCGGGCGAAGCGAGCCGGCGTCTTGCGGGGAGCAGGGATTCAGTCTTAACTGTTCGCGGGAGCCCGGCCGCGGGAACAACCGCAGCGGGTGAGGGGGGCATGGAATGATCACCGATTTCGAGACTGCGCCGGCCATTCCGGCGCACCCGCAAGGGCATTCTTCCATCCGACGGCCTCCGTCATTTCAAGCGGGCTGCGATCATTGCTTTTCCTGAGCCATAGACGGGATCGCCGGTAGCGACCCGGACAAGGAGATTTTCATGGGCGACCCCACCCCCGGCGACGATGTGCTGACCGGCACCCCCGAGGACGATTTTCTCGAAGGGCTTGCCGGCAACGACCAGATCTTCGGCCTCGCCGGGGATGACACCCTTTTGGGCGGCCCCGGCGCCGACCGGCTGGACGGCGGCGCCGGCATCGACACGGCGGCCTATGACGTTTCGCGGATCGGCGTGAATGTCGACCTCGCCACCGGGGTCTGCTCCGGCGACGCCACCGGCGACCAGCTGGCCGGCATCGAGAATCTCAGGGGGTCGAACTACAAGGACCAGCTGGGCGCCGCCGCGGCCGGCAGCCTGCTGGATGGCGGCAACGGCGACGACTACCTCTACGGCAATGCCGGCGATGACCGGCTGATCGGCGGGGGCGGGTACGACCGCCTCTATGGCAGCAGCGGCGACGACACGCTCTATGGCAGCCAGGGCGGCGACCTGATGCATGGCGGCGGCGGCTTCGACACCGTGTCCTATGCCGCGTCCTGGCACAACGTGGCCATCGACCTGTCGACCGGCGATGCGCTCTACGGCGATGCCGAGTTCGACACCCTGGTCAGCATCGAGGGCGTGATCGGGTCGGCCTATAATGACGAATTGAGCGGCGGCGCCGTCGCCGAACGTTTCCAAGGCGGTGCCGGTAACGACAAGCTCTTCGGCCGCGCCGGTGACGATGTGCTGAACGGCGGAGCCGGGGCCGATGCGCTGAACGGCGGGGCCGGGCTGGATTTCGCCGACTATCAGGGCTCCCTGGCCGCGGTCACGGTCGACCTGCTGACCCATTCGGGATCCGGCGGCGATGCCCAGGGCGACACCCTGGTCAGCATCGAGAACCTGGCCGGCTCCGCCAATTCCGACCATCTGATCGGCGACGACCTCCGCAACGTCTTCGCCGGCCGGGCCGACGATGACCTGCTGGCGGGGAATGGCGGCAACGATGCCCTCTCCGGCGAGGCCGGCAATGACACCCTCCACGGCGATGCCGGCGACGATACGCTGGAGGGTGGGGCGGGGGCCGACACGCTGACCGGCGGCGCCGGTGCCGATGTCGCCAGCTATGCCGGCTCTTTGGCCGGGGTGATGGTGTCCCTGGCTGGCAACACCGGCGAGGGCGGCGATGCGGCGGGCGACGCCCTGCTGGGCATCGAAAGCCTCGTCGGCTCCGGCGCCGGCGACACGCTGATCGGCGACGCCGGGGCGAACGGCCTGTCGGGCGGCGGCGGCAACGACGTGCTCAGCGGCGGCACCGGGGCCGATGTCCTGAAGGGTGGGGCGGGCACGGACCGCTTCGTCTATGCCGCGATCGGCGACAGCACGGTGGGGGCGGCCGGCCGGGACATCATCGCCGATTTCGCGGTGGGGGACCGGATCGACCTGTCGGCGATCGATGCCGACGGCGCTGCCGGCGGCGGCAACACCGAATTCGTCTTCGGCACCGGCGCCTTCACCGGCCACCCCGGCGAGGTGCGGGTGGTCAACTATGGCGGCGGCCGCCAGGGCGTGTATCTGGAGGTGAACGGCGACACCACGGTGGATGCGATCATCGAGGTCTATGCAGCCCATGGGCTGACGGCGGAGGATTTTGTGCTGTAGGGCGGGGGCTGCTGCGGAGACGGTGCGCTATCAGGTGCCCGTCTGAGGGAGCGAGTGCGGTCTCGTGTCCGATCCGATCGAGAAAGGGTGGCCTGCAAGCTGCCTGCGGATCTGCTTCGCTCACCGGAGATGTGCCAATTTGTGCACTGTCATCGAGATTCCAGCGGGGTGGATCGCGGCGACGGTTCAGGCCCCGGGCGCGCCCGGCGGACCGCGACCATCCGCCTTTGGAATGGGCCCATCCGCACTCCGCATGCGAATCCGGCCGGGGCCGGCTCTATAGATCGCAGACGAAATCCTCACACCGAAACACCCTGGCCGGCCAAGGAGAGTTCCGTGGAGCAGATCAATCGATACATCGCCGAAAACAACCAGAAATTCGCGGATCATCCCCTGATCGACTTCCTGCGGGACCCGGCGATCGACCCGCAGCAACGGCTTCTCATCGCGCCCTGCATGGCGTTTTTCGCGATGGGGTTCAGCGACCTGAACCGGTATGTCTATCGCGAGGTCGACGACGGCGACATGTTCCAGGCCATCGTCAACGAGCATACGCTGGAGGACGAGCGGCATTCCGCCTGGTTCATCTCCGACTGCAAGAAGCTCGATTTCAACCAGGCGCTGACCTTCACCGAGGCGATGTGCTTCCTGTGGGGGCGCGAGACCATCGGCGTCCGCCGGGCGATCTACGATTTTTCCGCGCTGCTGCGCTACGCCACGCCCTTCGAGCGCTACGTGGTGCTGGAGGCGCTGGAAGGCCACGGCCATGTGCTGTTCTCGGCCACCTGCCAGGCGGCCGAGGAGCTGAGCGCCCGGACCGGCAAGGAGTATGTCTTCTTCGGGCCGCATCACCTGGCGATGGAGACCGGCCACGCCACCGGCGAAACGGTGGCGCGGCTGCAGGACGAGATCGACCTGTACCAGCCGTCGACCGAGCAGCACCGGAAGGCGATCGCCCTGGTCGACAAGGTGTACGAGATCTTCACCCGCTATAACGACGACCTCTATGAGTATGCCAGCAACCACCGCCCGGACGACCGCCTGATCGCGAAGCTCTATTGAGGGGTTTGGGAGTGCGGTGAGAGTGCACGAATTGGGCGCCTTCGGACGCGATATGAAGGACCCCTGGATCGGCTGGAATGCCAGAGCATCTGCGTCCTCCGCTCCCGCCGAGCGAGGGCGAATGCTCGCTAAAAGTACACTATCACCGCAATTCCCTGGTGAGCATCGACGGCGCGATCGGGTCGGCCTGTAATGACGAGCTGAGCGGCAACGATGCCCTCTCCGGCGAAGCCGGCAACGACACCCTCCACGGCGATACCGGCGACGACACGCTGGAGGGTGGGGCCGGGGCCGACACGCTGACCGGCGGCGCCGGCGCCGATGTCGCCAGCTATGCCGGCTCTTTGGCCGGGGTGATGGTGTCCCTGGCTGGCAATACCGGCGAGGGCGGCGACGCGGCGGGCGACATCCTGGCCGGCATCGAGAACCTCGCCAGCTCCGGCGCCGGTGACACGCTGATCAGCGACGCCGGGGCGAACGCCTTGTCGGGCGGCGGCGGCCACGATGTGCTCAGCGGCGGCGCCGGGGCCGATGTCCTGAAGGGCGGGGCGGGCACGGACCGCTTCGTCTATGCTGCGATCGGCGACAGCACTGTGGGGGCGGCCGGCCGCGACATCATCGCCGATTTCGCGGTGGGGGACAGGATCGACCTGTCGGCAATCGATCCCGACGCCACGGCCGGCGGCGGCAACACCGCCTTCGTCTTCGGCACCGGCGCCTTCACCGGCCACCCCGGCGAGGTGCGGGTGGTCAACTATGGCGGCGGCCGCCAGGGGGTGTATCTGGAGGTGAACGGCGACACCACGGTGGATTCGATCATCGAGGTCTATGCGGATCACGGCCTGACCGCGGAGGATTTTGTGCTGTAGGGCGAGAGGCGGGAACGCATTTTTAGTGCGAGTATGTCGACAGCATTCCGAATTCTTGCGTCACGGGAAGTTGCATTTCGACCGGCTAAGCTTCGGGTGAAAACGGCGTGCTGACGAATAACTTTCGGCTTGTCTGCGCGATATGCGGCCATCCGGGATCAGCCCTCCAAAGCGGACATGACGGGATTCGACCCAAAGACGACATCCGGCGCGACATCTTCACCGTGCCCCTTCTCCGGTCCGTTTCGCTTTCTAAGGGACAGTTTGAGACCTGAGTATAGACAGAGGAAGGCCTTGCCCCTCAGCCGGACTGAAGCAATTTCCTTCGTCCGTACCAGCCAGATTCGCATGCGGCTGACACCTATAGTAGTTGATAATCTTTCTTTTTGACCGGATCCGCATAACCGCAATCTCAGTATTAAAGTCAATATCCCACTGACTTCCTTGATAATTTTTATATGATTTTGTGCTCACAGAAATAATGCGTAGCGTCGAATTGTACGAAATCCGACTTATATCTTCGATCAGTATTGTCGCACTTATGCCGACTGATTGATTGCATATTTTCATATCTTTGACGCTGATTAATGCCCGTTGAGAAAAATCCGGACTCGAAGCGGCAGGATCTTTGTCATCGTATTCGACAGAATCGCACTGCCATACTGCTGCCGATTTCCATTCAGATGGCACGCTTTCCCAATTGCTGGACGTCGAAACGCAGGATGCAACCGCTAACGACACAAAAAGCAACCAACACGCTTTGTAGGTCATGGCAATTTCCTCTCAATATTCTTGGTAAATGCGTACGCTAATATAACGGCAGTGTCGACCTCAGCGGGCAGTGACAACCATTCGTCGAGCATGGCGCCAACGCAACCCTCAACTCGAGTCCGTTTTCCGCCCTTCTCGGCCGGCCAGGCCCAATCTAGGCCGTCCGAAAGCGGCCGTCGCGCCCGACGCCGGAGAGCGGACATGACCGCACGCGACCCTTTGCGGACCGTCAGGTGCCGCAAATTGCCTGCCGTGTCTTGCCAGGCTCCCCAACCATATGCCGCTCGCACATGTTGCCAGAAAAGCCACTTGATGGATGATGCCGCTGGAGCGCAAACCCGGCATAGTCAAGGAGACGGTCGATATAATGACCAGAGGTTCTTCGTTATGACATCTAAATCCGAGAGTTCTGGTTCACGTAGATCATCTCCACAGAACGGGTCGCTCTCATGACCTATCTGCGCATCAAGACGCAGAAGCTTGTTCGATGCCATCGCAAAGGCCCTCGCGGCCAGATCGATGTCTCTGACGCATAGAGAGCCGGACGGCGGGGACCCGTTCTTCGGCTTTTGCTTTGCGTCCATAGGGACAATCGCATAACGCCGTCCTGAGGGATTACTGGGAAAAATGACAACTCGTCCGTGCGCGATTGTGTTTCTCTTCGTGGATAGCTGCAGGACATGTTTCTGAAGGGTTTCCCATTCCTGGGCAAACTCTGTGTAACGCTGTACCGTTTGGATTGCCTTATCTGTAAATTTAGCTTTTGATCTGAAATTTTCGATTGAGAAGAAGCTTGAGGCCAGAGCATTGACTTTATTCTTCCCAAATGCTCTGAGCGATACGAGGAATAGACCGTTTTCTACATGCGACCATTGCGTAGTGGCTAATCCGATTGCCGCGTAGAATGAAAGCATTTCCTCTGAGGGCGTCATTAAAGGGCGTTTTGCCATATCAAGACCTACAAAATGAGTCTGCGCCGAATATTGAACGCGCCGCGGCAGCCGCACAAGCCATAGCGCGGACCGCGGACTTCCGCTTTCCGCCCTTCTCGGCCGACCAAGCTGGATCGAGGGCGTCCGAAAGCGGTCACCACGTTCGACACCGGACAGCGGACATGACCGGACGCGACCCGTTGCGTATCAAGCGACATCCGGAACTGGACCCCTGTCGTCAGGGAGAA
>NZ_VCCH02000066.1 GCF_005938675.2 Mycobacterium sp. KBS0706 | reverse complement strand
GAGACGGCCCGGCGCGCCATCGCCGCCGCCCGCACGGCGCAGCCCGGCTGGGCCGCGACGCCGGTGTGGCAGCGGGCGAAGGCCTGCCTCGCCATCGCCGCCCAGATCGACGCCGCCCGCGACCGCATCGCCCGCACCCTGAGCCTGGAGCAGGGCAAGCCGTTCAAGGAGGCCCATGGCGAGGTCGGCAAGGCGGCGGACGGCTTCCGCCTGGCGGCCGAGCTGGTCAAGCAGCTGGGCGGCGAGACGCTGCCGGCCGAGGACCCGAGCAAGCTGGTGCTGACCCTGCGCCAGCCGCGCGGTATCTACGCCGTGATCACGCCCTGGAACTTCCCGGTCAACATCCCGGTCGAATACCTCGCGCCCGGCATCGCCACCGGCAACGCCATCGTCTGGGTGCCGGCGCCGACCACCTCGATGGCCGCGGTCGAGCTGATGCGGGCGATCGAGGAGGCGGGGCTGCCGCCCGGCGTGGTCAATCTGGTGATCGGGGAGGGGGCGGTGGTCGGCGACGAGATCGTCGCCCATCCCGGCACCAACGGCATCGGCTTCACCGGCAGCCCGGCCACCGGCCAGCGCATCGCCGAGCGCGGCGCCGGCAAGCCGATGCTGCTGGAGCTGGGCGGCAACGGGCCGGTGCTGGTGTTCGAGGACGCCGACCTCGACCGTGCGGCGGCGGCAGCAGCCGGCGGCGCCTTCTTCAACGCCGGCCAGGTCTGCGCCGCCACCGGCCGGGTGCTGGCCCATCGCAGCATTGTCGAGAAGCTGGCGCAGCGACTGGTCGAGATCGCCCGGTCGCACACGCTGGGCGACCCGCTGCAGCAGGGCACGACCATGGGGCCGCTGAACAACCCGAAGGTCGCGGCCAAGGTGCGCGAGCATGTCGAGGACGCCGTCGCCCGCGGCGCCACGGTGCTGGCCGGCGGCCGGCCGCGGCCGGATCTGGGCAGCGACCTGTTCTTCGAGCCGACCGTGATCACCGGCGTCACCCGCGACATGCGGGTCAACCGGGAGGAGACGTTCGGCCCGGTGGTGCCGGTGTTGGCCTTCGACGACGACGACGAGGCGCTGGACCTGGCGCTGGACACCGAGCACGGCCTCAGCGTCGGCCTGTTCACCGCCGACATGGACCGGGCGCTGCGCTTCGGCGAGGCGATCCCGGCCGGCATCGTCAACGTCAACGCCGGCAGCACGTATTGGGAGCTGCACCTGCCCTTCGGCGGCGGCTCCGGCACCAGGAGCGGCATCGGCCGGCTCGGCGGCCGCCACACGCTCGAGGCGATGACCGAACTCAAGATGATCTCGATCACCCGGACCCTTAGATGACCACAACCACACCTACTTCCGCCGTCGCGGCGCGGCTGCTGGCCGATCTCGTCGACCTGCTGCTGCCGGGCGAGGGCGACTGGCCCTCCGGCGCCACCATCGGCGTCCAGTCGACGCTGGCGATCCACCTGGTCGAGGAGCGCGGCGAGGCCGACCTCACGCGGCTGGCCCAGGCGATCCTGCAGGCCGGCGACCCCTTCGCCGGGCAGCCGGAGGAGCGGCGGATCGCCATCGTGCAGGCCCTGGAGGCGGCGGAGCCCGAACTGTTCGGCTGGGTCCGCGACGCCGCCTACTACGCCTATTACGAGAGCCCCTATGTGGTTGCGGTGATCAACGCCCAGGGCCATCCCTACCGGCTGCGGCCGCATGTGAAGGGCTATCCGCTGCAGCGCTTCGACCCGGCGCGCGACGCGCCGACGCACGGCCGCGGCCGCTGGCTGCCGACCGGGGACGTGCGCCCGGTCGACATCTCCGCCCTCGATCTCGACAGCGACCGCACGCAAGCCTGGGGCCTGAAGCGATGACCAAGCCATCCTGCGACATCCTGATCATCGGCGCCGGCGCCACCGGCTCGCTGGCCGCCGTGGTGCTGGCCCAGGCCGGGCTGAACGTGGTCTGCCTCGAGCAGGGCTCCTGGGTCGAGGCCGGCGACCATCCGCATTACAGCTCCGACTGGTCGTGGCAGCGCCGCACCCGGTGGAATGCCGATATCAACCGCCGCCACCATCCGGACGACTACCCGGTGGTCACCGACAGCTCGCAGGTGCTGATGTGGAACGGCGTCGGCGGGTCGACCAATGTCTATGGTGCGATCTGGCCGCGCTATCGTCCATCCGACTTCCGCAAGGGCGACGAGCACGGGCTGCAGCCGAACTGGCCGATCGCCTATGAGGACATCGCCCCGTTCTACGAGGCGGCGGACCGGATGATCGGCGTCAGCGGCCTGGCCGGCGACCCGGCGATGCCGCCGCGCGACACCTGCCCGACCGGGCCGCTGCCCTTCACCAAGGCGGCGCGCCGCCTGTCCCAGGCCTTCGACCATCTCGGCTGGCACTGGTGGCCGGCGGAGGCTGGGGTGATCTCCGAGGATTACGACGGCCGGCCGGGCTGCAATGGCTGCGGCATCTGCAACGGCTGCCCGCGCGGGTCGATGAGCAAGTATTCGCTGTCGATCTGGCCGAAGGCGCTGGCGGCCGGCACCGAGCTGCGCATCCACGCCCGGGTGCTGCGGATCGAGAAGGGCAGGGACGGGCGCGCCACCGGCGCCCACTACATCGACCGCGAGACCGGCCGCACCGAGTTCCAGCCGGCCGAGATCGTGGTCGTCGCCGCCAACGGCGTCGGCACGCCGCGGCTGCTGCTGGCGTCGGACAACCTCGCCAACCAGTCCGACCAGGTCGGCCGCAACCTGCTGCACCACACGCTGGTCGGGGCCGAGATCTGGGTCGATGAGCCGATCGACGGCCATATGGGCTATGTCGCCTCGCTGATCAGCCGGCAATTCGCCGAGACCGATGTCGGCCGCGGCTTCGTCAACGGCTTCAACTTCAACTGCCTGACCAGCACCTCGGCCGCCGCCGAGGTCGCCGCCGGCTGGATCACCGAGACCAAGGCGCCCTGGGGCCGCGACCACCATCGCTGGTTCGAGCGCCATTTCGGCCATGGCATCGGCGTCTATGCCATCGGCGACGACCTGCCGAACCCGGAGAACCGCGTCGCCCTCGACCCGGTCAAGCGCGACGCCGACGACATCCCGGTCGCGACCATGCATTACGCGCCGGGCGAGAACGACCGCCGGATGATGAACTACATGCTCGACCGGCTGGTCGATATCGGCACCGCGGCCGGCGCCTTCGAGGTGAAGCTGCAGGATTACCGGGACAAGGACGGCGTGTACCGCACCCCGGCCTGGCACATGATCGGCACCTGCCGCATGGGCAGCGACCCAGAGAATTCTGTGGTGAACAAATGGCAGCAGAGCTGGGACGTGCCGAACCTGTTCATCGTCGACGGCAGCGTCCTGGCCACCGGCGGCGTGGTCAACCCGACGCCAACGATCTCGGCCCTGGCCTTGCGGGCGGCGACCCATATCCGCGACAATTTCCGCGAGCTGAAGGGTGCGACCCGGCCGATGGCGGCCTAGGCCCGAGGGAGTCCGATCGATGCTGCAGCCGCCGCCGGCCGAGCCCGGCATGCGCGAGGAGGAGGTCGACACCCCGGCCCTGATCCTCGACCTCGACGCCTTCGAGGCCAATCTCGACCACATGGCCGGGCTGGCCGCGGCGGCCGGGGTCAAGCTGCGGCCGCACGCCAAGACCCATAAATCGCCGGTGATCGCCTATCGGCAGCTGGCGCGCGGCGCGGTCGGCCAATGCACCCAGAAGGTGGCGGAGGCCGAGATCCTGGCCTGGGGCGGCGTGCCGGACATCCTGGTCAGCAACGAGGTGGTCGGCCCCCGCAAGCTGGCCCGGCTGGCGGCGCTGACCCGGATCGCGCGGGTCGCGGTCTGCGCCGACCATCCCGACGGCGTGGCGGCGGTCGAGGCCGCGGCTGAGGCGGCCGGCACGCGGCTGGCCGTGCTGGTCGAGATCGATGTCGGCACCGGCCGCTGCGGCGTGGCGCCGGGGGAGGCGGCGGTGGCGCTGGCCCGCCGCATCGCCGCCAGCCGGCACCTCGTCTTCGGCGGGCTGCAGGCCTATCACGGCCGCGCCCAGCACCGTCGGTCGCCGGAGGAGCGCGCCGCCGCCATCGCCGAGGCGGCTGGGGCGGCGGGGCGGACGGTCGACGCGCTGCGCCGGGCCGGCCTCGACTGCCCGATCGTCGGCGGCGCCGGCACCGGCACCTTCGCGCTGGAGGCGGCGAGCGGCGTGTTCACCGAGCTGCAGGTCGGCTCTTACGCCTTCATGGATGCGGACTATGCCCGCAACGACCCGCCGCCCCCCTTCCGCCAGGCGCTGTTCGTGCTGGCGACGGTGATGAGCGTGCCGCGCGACGGCGCCGCCGTGGTCGATGCCGGCCACAAGGCGCTGCCGACCGACAGCGGCATGCCGCTGGTCTGGCGCCGCGACGGCATCCGCTACGAGGGCCCGTCGGACGAGCATGGCCGGCTGGTGCTCGAACCCGGCGCCGACCGGCCGAAGCTCGGCGAGCGCCTGCGCCTGGTGCCGGGCCATTGCGACCCGACGGTCGACCGCTACGACTGGTATGTCGGGGTCAGGGCAGGCCGGGTTGAATGCCTATGGCCAGTGACCGCCCGCGGCGCGATGGCCTGAGGGGCGGGTCGCCAGCAGGCATCAATTGGGCTTCAGCCTTGGCGGCTGATCGGGCTCCGGTTGCGAAGCGCCTTGAGGATACGGCAATTTGCCGTATATGATTGGCTCAAAGGAGGCGCCCATGCCCAAGCTCGAAGGTGAAGCCGGGACCGCCCGATTGGAAGCGCGCATCCCGGTCCAAGTCTACGACCAGATGCAGCGCGCCGCCCGGCTGCGCGGCATGACCCTGACCGGTTATCTCATCGCCACCGCTGGCGAGGACGCAAGGCGCGTCGTCGAGGAAGCCGACATCATGCGCCTCGCGCGCGAGGATCAAATCCGCTTCGCCGAGGCGCTGATCGATCCGCCCAAGCCGAACGCGCGGTTGGCCCGTGCGGCGAAGCGCCATGCCGAGCTGATCGAGCGCCGGTGAGCGTCCGCTTCGCCATTGGGCCGCTGGCGAAGGCGCACAGGCGGGCGGACTTCACCTGCGGTAACGACCGGATCGACAGCTATTTCCGCGAGACCGTCTGGCAGGATGTGAAGCGCAGATACGCCACCTGTTTCGTCGCAAGGGAGATCGCGACGGACCGGGTGGCGGGCTTCTACACCCTTTCCTCCAGCAACGTGCCATTGACCGAGGTTCCCGAGCCGATCGCGAAGAAGCTGCCGCGCTACCCGACCGTCCCGGCGGTGCTGATCGGCTGGCTCGGGCGACACAGCGATTTCGCCGGGCAAGGGCGCGGAGAAGCCTTGCTGTTCGATGCGATCAAGACCGTTGCCACCGCGCCGATCGGCGCCCACGCCATCTTTGCCGACGCTATCGACGACTGCGCGGCGGCGTTCTATGCGGCCTTCGGCTTCACGCCCTTGGTCCGGCGCCCCGGCACGCTGTATCTGCCGGTCGCGACGGCGTTGAGCGTGTTGTCGCCATGAACCGCCGAAGCAAGATCACGCTGGGCCCCGCTTGCTGCCGCCGCGTGCGACAAACGGTGCAGCGCTGCCGAGCTGACTGTGCCGTAAGCGGCTGATTTCGCTGTATTGCGGGATAATCGCTTTGAGGCAATGGCGGTCAGTGCCCGACGAAGATGAGAACTATGAGATCGTTATAACCTTTTGGTGAATATAGAGATACTCCGTATTAGACGGCTATCGGCGGGCTTCGGCGGCATTCGAGTAGCTAACGGCAGCAAATACGGACATTTGACGAGACATTTCCGTGCCGCTGATTACCACGAGGCAAATACGCCCTCATCTGTCCCGCTGACCGGCCAAAGACGCCCCATCCACCGAGCGGGGCGTCTCCGCTGCCAATCCCTGTCAGCTTGCCGGATTGCGCGCGGTGACGATCCACGTCGCGCCGTCGATCATCACCGACCGCTCGCCGGGGCGGCCCGCGAAGACGGCACGAACCGCGGCGTAGGCGCGGGCGCGGATGTCGTCGGGCTGATCAGCGAGCGCGCGCGACAGCGGGCCGACCTCGAACGTCATCTCCACCGCGTCGTCGATCGCCGCGTCCCGCGTCGCGCCCTCGCCAAACGGGATGGAAGCATCGAAGGGCGCGATAGCGATATCGGTGAAGCCAGCCGCCGTTAGGATACGCGCCACCCGTCCCTGGTCGCCGAACGAGAATGGGCCGGGCGCTTCGGGATCGGGCGGCGTGGTCGGCGGGACGATACCCTTGATCGCGCCCATCGGCAGGCGCACCCAATCGTTCTCGGCCATGCCGCGCCAGCAGACGAAAGCGACCCGTCCGCCCGGCTTGAGCGCACGGCGCATATGAGCGAACGCCACGGTAGGATCGTCAAAGAACATCACTCCGAAGCGCGAGAACAGGATGTCGAACGCCCCCTCGGGCAGCTCGGCGCTGCTGGCGTCGGCAACCTCGAATAGGGCCGGCGTATCCTGCGGCGCTAGCGCGCGCGCCCTGCCGATCAGCGGTTCGGATATGTCCACGCCTAGCACATGGCCCCCCGCGCCGACGCGGGCGGCCAGATCCAGACTGGACGCCCCCGCGCCGCAGCCGACGTCCAGCACGCGCTCGCCCGCGGTGGGCGCGGCGGCTTCGATCGCGGCCTGGCCGAACTCTGCCATCATGGCATCGAGCCGGGCTTGGTAAGCGACCCAGCGCTCCCCGCTTTGGCCATTCCAGTCGGCGACCTGATCGGCATTGTGCTGTGCCATGACATGTCCTTGTTCTGATTCGTTCTAAGCTGACCGATGCCAAAGCGGGCATCGTCTCCAGCGAATCCGCCTCCGCCAGCGATTAGGCGCCAGACCTGCGTGTGATCGTCTCATGCATCGAGATCGGTGCCGCCTAGCGCCGGACTTCGAAGGACAGCCGTGCCTGCGGCAACCGGAGAAGGGAACCTGTGCTCTCAAACCAGCATCGACTGCTGGGCGGAGATACCCGCCGTCGCGCCGTGCGATATTGCCGTGGTGACCGAGGCCATGAGGGGGTTTGCGAGGTCGCCGGCAGCGTAGATGCCGGGTGTGCTGGTTTCGCGGCGCTCGTCGACCTTGAGGACGATGCCGAAGGGCGAATTGACCGTGGCGAGGCCTAGTGAGTCATGCAGGCTTGCGGACGGTTTGTTGCGCGGATGCGCGAACAGGATGTCGACCGCGACATTGGGGGCGGTATCGAGCTTGACGGTGGCATCATGGCCACCGTGATGGGCGATTTCCGTGATCCGACCATCAACGATAGGTATGTTGCGGCGCGTCAGATCCGCCCGGATATCACGTGCAATGTCGTGACCATCTGCGAAGACCGTCAACGTGTCGGTCCAATCGTGGTACAGCCTGACATAATTGTGCGACGGCGGGCCGGACCATACGAGGCCCCAATGCTGGCCGGCGACTTCAAAGCCATCGCAATAGGGGCAAGGCACGATGGCCGTGCCCCAGCTTTCGGCATAGCCCGGAACATCGGGCATCTGGTCGGTGACGCCATAGCTCAGGATCAGGCGGCGCGCCCCAAATCTTTCGCCATCGCCAGTGAGGACGGAGAAATCATCGATGGCGCCGGAGATGCTGTCGGCCCGAGCATTGACCAGCCTGACCGTGGGATAACGCGCCAGTTGCTGCCGGGCCTCGGCCAGGATGTCCGGCGGTGGCTTGTGATCGTGGCCGAGCAGACCATGCGAGTGGCCGGCGAAGCGATTGCGCGGCAGGCCGGTATCGAGAACGGTGACCTTGCGGCGGGCACGGCCGAGCTGCAGGGCGGCGGCGAGGCCTGCAAAGCTGCCGCCGATGATGATGACGTCATCCATAGTGATGGGCTCCGTGTTGTGGTTGGAGGGGGGTGGGCTGGGCTTGGCGCGAAATAGCGTCCGGCGATACGCGCTCGAGACGGGCATCGAGCGGGGCTTCGTCATCGACGAGAAAGTCGCCCATCACTGTGTTGACCGACCGGACGATGCCCAAGTCGATAGCGCCGGGCGGCCCGGGAAATTTGACTTGGAGGACATGGTCGACACCCGCCTATTGGCTTGCCTATTCAGATACTATGCGGTATCGTATTCCAGAAATTATGATACTGTCAAGTACTGGAACTGTCGTGACCGGGAACAGCCAGGGCCGCCGCGGCCGGCCCGCCAACGAGGCGCTTGGCCAAACGATAATCGACGCCGCGTGCGAACTCTTTGTGGAATTGGGTTTTCAAGCGACGACATTGGACAAGGTCGCCCAGCGGGCAAAGATATCCAAGCTCAGCATCTATCGGCACTTCGAGAACAAGGAGGCGCTGTTCAGCGCGGCCATCGTGGCCCGCTGTCATCAATTTGCACCACAGGCCCTTTTTGAAGGCCTCGACGGTTCGGCCGAAGTTCAACTCATGGCGGTGGGATCATCCCTGCTTCGCACGCTGATAAGCCCGGACGTCCGCAGTGTTGAAGCCATGATCATGGCCGACAAGACCAATCAAAAGTCGTTAAGCAAGCTCCATTACGAAGCCGGCCCCGCCCATGTCATCGCCCAAATCGAAGCCTTCTTGCGTCAGTTGCACGCGAAGGCGGTTCTGAACGTGCCCGATCCTCTTCGGTCCGCCCGCTTGTTTGCCGCGCTTTTCAAAGGATCCGATCTCCTGATTATCGCACGCTTCGATGAGGCGAGAGCAGAGGACGACAACGAAATCGAATCCTATTGCCGGTCGGCCGTCGCCATGTTCATCGCCGCGCACGGTGGCAACGACCACACGGACGGATAAGCATTTGATTGCTCCGGGCAGCTTGGCCGCGACCGTGGTCCAGGCGCTTCGCCATATTGGGCCGGCGCGCGGCCGGGCTACACCGCAAGCGGCAAGTTTACGCATGGCCGCGTTTGGGATCCCGATTTTCCCTGCGAATAGCTGGCTCTGTCGAAAAAAACCGCATTGCCGGCCCAGGCAGGCAAGTATCGGGCAATAGCGTGGAAACGGCGGTTCGCTATGCCGCATGGTATGGGCGGTGATCGGCGGCGATATCGGATCATAGAGGGATATCGGCGGGATTGGCGGAGAGGGAGGGATTCGAACCCTCGGTGCCCTTGCGGACACAACGGTTTTCGAGACCGTCCTATTCAACCACTCTAGCACCTCTCCGCAGAGGCATGGCGGGCGGTCTCGAAGACCCCCTCCGCGTGGCCGGCGCGGACCATAGTGGAGAGCGTTCGGCCATGCAAGCGTCGTTTGCGGGGGTGGAAACCCGGGCGCCGCATTCCGCCGTTGACACGCCGGCGCGCCTGACTATAGTGCCGCGTTCACGGACACGGGTGCTGGTTCCGGCTGGCACCCGTGCTCGTTTTTGATCACCTGAGGACCGGCCGGTTACGGGCCATCCTCCTAGTCGACGGCAGCTTGACCATGTTCGCAGTCATCCGCACCGGTGGGAAACAGTACCGGGTCGCCCAGGACCAGCTTGTCACCGTCGAGCGTCTCGACGTCGAGCCGGGCGCGTCCGTCACCCTGGACCAGGTGCTGATGCTCGGCGGCGACGGTGCCGTCCAGATCGGCACCCCGGTGCTGGTCGGCGCCTCGGTCACCGCCGAGGTGGTCGAGCAGACCCGCGGCCCGAAGATCATCATCTTCAAGAAGAAGCGCCGCCAGAACTACCGGCGGAAGAAGGGCCACCGTCAGGACCTGACGGTGCTCAAGATCACCGCCATCGCCGGCGCGTAAAGAGGAGATCGACAGATGGCACATAAGAAGGCCGGTGGTTCGTCGCGCAACGGCCGCGATTCGGCGGGTCAGCGCCTCGGCGTCAAGATTTTCGGCGGCCAGGCCGTCGTTCCGGGCAACATCATCGTGCGTCAGCGCGGCACCAAGTTCCATCCCGGCGTCAATGTCGGCATGGGCAAGGACCACACGCTGTTCGCGCTGGTTCCCGGCAGCGTCCAGTTCAAGTCGGCCGGCGGCCGCACCACGGTGACGATCGCCCAGGCGGACGCCGCCGAGTAACGCCTCGTCCCGACCTGACAAGGTTGGGGCTTGCAGGCACCGAGACTGGTGAAGCGGGGGAATGGGCGACCATTCCCCCGTTTGCTATTTGATGCGACAAGAAAGAGCCGGCCCCGGGGCCGGCGGCACGGGGCGATTCGGCCATGAAGTTCCTCGACGAAGCCAAGATCTTCCTGAAGAGCGGCGACGGCGGGAATGGCTGTGTCGCCTTCCGGCGTGAGAAGTTCATCGAGTTCGGCGGCCCCAGCGGCGGCGACGGCGGCCGCGGCGGCGACGTCTGGATCGAGGCGGTGGACGGGCTCAACACCCTGATCGACTACCGCTACCAGCAGCATTTCAAGGCCGATCGCGGCCATCACGGCATGGGCTCGGACCGGTTCGGCGCCGCCGGGGGCGATGCGGTGCTGCGCGTCCCGGTCGGCACCCAGGTGCTGGACGAGGAGAAGGAGGAGGTGCTGGCCGACCTGACCGAGGTCGGCCAGCGTCTCCGGCTGCTCAAGGGCGGCGACGGCGGCTTCGGCAACGCCCATTTCAAGACCTCGACCAACCGCGCCCCGCGCCGTTTCGATCCCGGCTGGCCGGGGGAGGAGCGCTGGGTCTGGCTGCGGCTGAAGCTGATTGCCGATGCCGGGCTGGTGGGCCTGCCCAATGCCGGCAAATCGACCTTCCTGGCGGCCACCACCGCGGCCAAGCCGAAGATCGCCGACTATCCCTTCACCACGCTGCATCCGAATCTCGGCGTCGTCCGCAGCGACGACCACGAATTCGTGCTGGCCGACATCCCCGGCCTGATCGAGGGCGCGCATGAGGGCGCCGGGCTGGGCGACCGCTTCCTTGGCCATGTCGAGCGCTGCAACGTGCTGCTGCATCTGGTCGACGGCACGAGCGAGGATGTGGCCGAGGCCTACCACGTGGTCCGCGGCGAGCTCGAGGCCTATGGCGGCGGCCTCGCCGGAAAGCCCGAGATCGTCGGGCTGAACAAGACAGACGCGCTGGACAAGGAGACGGTCACGGCCCGGCTGAAGGCGCTGAAGACGGCGGCCGGCCGCAAGGCCAAGGTCGTGACCCTGTCCGGCGCCACCGGCGGCGGGGTGCAGGATGTGCTGCGCCTGCTCTGGGCCCGCATCGCCGAGAGCCGCCCGGCCCGCGTCGAGGAGGAGGCGGCGCCGGCCGACATCACGCCCTGGGCGTCGACCGACTCCGACTGATCGTCCGGCCGGGCCATAACGGGAGAACCCCATGGCCTTCGAAGCTTCTTCGCCCATGCTCGACGACGCAGCAGTGGAACGCTTCATCGCGGACGGATTCGTCCGCATCGACCGCGCCTTTTCCCGCGACCTGGCCGAGCAGGGGCGCGCCATCCTGTGGCGAGACCTGCCCTGCGACCCGCTGGACCGCAAGACCTGGACGCAGCCGGTCGTCCGGCTCGGCTGGTACGGGCAGGAGCCGTTCCGGCAGGCGGCGAACACGCCGGTCCTGCGCGCCGCCATCGACCGGCTGGTCGGAAAGGGGCGCTGGCAGCCGCGCGCGGATCTCGGCACCTTCCCGGTGCGCTTCCCGGCGCGGGCGGCGCCCAATGACGATGGCTGGCATGTCGATGTCAGCTTCCCCGGCGACAGCAGCGACCCGAACGAGCGGAGCGACTACTCGTCCTGGCGGGTGAATGTCGGCTCGCGGGGCCGGGCGCTGGTGATGCTGTTCCTGTTCTCCGACATCGGCCCGGACGACGCGCCGACGCGGCTCCGGGTCGGTTCCCATCTCGACATGGCGCGGTTCCTCGAGCCGGCGGGGGAGGCGGGGCTGGCCAGCCCGCGGGTCGACCGGGTCGGCGCCAGCCGGCCGGAGGTCCTGGCGACGGGCCAGGCCGGCACCGTCTATCTGTGCCATCCCTTCATGATTCATGCGGCGCAGAAGCACTGCGGGACGGAGCCGCGCTTCCTGGCGCAGCCGTCGCTCGGCCTGGCCGAGCCCTACCGGCTGGAGCGGCCGGACGGGGCCTATTCCCCGGTCGAGACCGCGATTCGCCGGGCGCTCGGCCGGGCCTGACCGTCAGGCCCGGACATAGACCCAGGCCTCCAGGCCGGAGCGCAGCCGGACCTCGATCCGCTTGTAGTCCGACACCTCATAGGCGTCGGCGGCGGCGAGCTCGGCCGCGGTGATGCGGAACACCGTGCCCGCCACCTCGTCCGCCGCGTCGCCGGGCTCGACGATCGGGTGGAAGCGCTTGCCGCTGGTGCGGATCACCTCGGGGTCGGTGATCTCGATCTCGCCGCGCCGCCAGCCCGGCATGGCGTCGGGCGTCCCCTCCAGCCGGCGGCCGAAGGAGGACAGCTGGACATTCTCCTGCTGCAGCGTGCCGTAGGAGAACAGCAAGGCGTCCGCGGTCATGGTCTTCCTCTGAATCGGGTGTCGCGCCGGATCATAGCGGCCGTGCCGCGGCGAGGGGAGGGCGGGTCGCGGAACGGCTTTGCCCGCGGCGGGCCGAAGGGCTAGGAAGAAGCCTCTCTTTCGACCGTCGCCCGCCCTTCTCTTGAATGCCGTCATGACCGCTTCCCTCGCTCAGGCCCGCCGCATCGTCGTCAAGGTCGGTTCCGCCCTGCTGGTCGACCCGCGCACAGGGCAGCTGCGCCGCACCTGGCTCGACGCGCTGGCCGATGACGTCGCCCGCTGCCGCGCGCGCGGGCAGGAGGTGGTGATCGTTTCCTCCGGCTCGATCGCGGCGGGGCGCGAGCATCTCGGCCTCAAGGGCCGGGCGCTCAGGCTGGAGGAGAAGCAGGCGGCCGCGGCCACCGGCCAGATCCGGCTGGCGCACGCCTATCAGGAGACGCTGGCCCGGCACGACATCACTGTGGCCCAGATCCTCTTGACCCTGCAGGACACCGAGGACCGCCGCCGCCACCTGAACGGTCGGGCCACGATCGAGACGCTGCTGCGGCTCGGCGCGGTGCCGGTGATCAACGAGAACGACACGGTGGCCACGGCCGAGATCCGCTTCGGCGACAATGACCGGCTGGCGGCGCGGGTGTCGCAGATGATCTCGGCCGACACGCTGGTGCTGCTGTCCGACATCGACGGGCTCTACACCGCCGACCCGAAGCGCGACCCGTCGGCGACACTGATTCCTGAGGTGGGCGAGCTGACGCCGGAGATCGAGGCGATGGCCGGCGAGGCGCTGCCCGGCTATTCCTCCGGCGGCATGGTCACCAAGCTGGTGGCCGCCCGCATCGCCATGGGCGCCGGCTGCCGTATGGTCATCGCCATGGGCAAGGAGGCGGCGCCGCTCAAGCGCATCGAATCCGGCGCGCCCTGCACCTGGTTCGTGCCGGGGGCGGAGCCGCGCACCGCCCGCAAGCGCTGGATCGCCGGGTCGCTGAAGCCGGTCGGGTCGGTGGTGATCGACGCCGGCGCGGCAAAGGCCCTGGCGGATGGCCGCAGCTTGCTGCCGGCCGGCGTCACCGCGGTCGAGGGCAGCTTCCGCCGCGGCGACCCGATCGCGGTCAAGGACGGCGAGGGCCGGGTGCTGGCCCGCGGCCTCTCGGCTTATGATTCCGACGACGCCGACCGCATCCGCGGCCACAAGAGCCGCGAGATCGAAGCCATCCTCGGCTATCGCGGCCGCGACGAGATGATCCATCGCGACGATCTGGTGCTGGGGTAGGGCCGGCCGGCCTACGCGTCCTTCGCCAGATGGTCCCGATACCGCTTGCGCAGCTCGCTCTTCAGCAGCTTGCCGGTGGCGGTGTGGGGCAGTTCGTCGACGAACACCACGTCGTCCGGCCGCCACCATTTCGCGACCTTGCCGTCGAACCAGGCCAGGATCTCGTCCCGGGTCGGGGCCGCGCCCTCGGCCGGCACCGCGATCAGCACCGGCCGCTCGTCCCATTTCGGGTGGCTGGCGCCGATCACCGCGGCCTCGCGCAGCTTCGGGTGGCCGACGGCGATGTTCTCCAGCGCGATCGAGCTGATCCATTCGCCGCCCGACTTGATCACATCCTTGGCCCGGTCGACGATCTCGACATAGCCGCTGCCGTCGATGGTGGCGACGTCGCCGGTGCGGAACCAGCCGTCCGGGGTGAAGGCGGGGTCGTCGTCGCGGCCGAAATAGGCGGCGGCAACCCAGGGGCCGCGCACCAGGATCTCGCCGAAGGCGACGCCGTCCGCCGGCACGTCGCTTCCCTCGGCATCGGCGATGCGCAGCCGGATGCCGGGGATCGGCCGACCCTGCTTGCGCTTCAGCGCGCGCTGCTCGGCTTCGCTCCAGCCGGCCGTCTCCGGCTTCGGCGCGTTGAAGACGCCGATCGGGCTGGTCTCGGTCATGCCCCAGGCATGGCCGATCTCGACGCCGTAGTCGCGCTCGAACGCCTCGATCAGCGGCAGCGGGCAGGCCGAGCCGCCGATCACCAGCCGCGGCGGGCGGGTGAAGCGCTGGCCGCTTTCGCGCAGATGGGCCAGCAGGCCGAGCCAGATCGTCGGCACGCCGGCGGACGCGGTGACGCCGGTCGCCTCGATCAGCCGGAACAGCGAGGCGCCGTCCAGCCGCGGCCCTGGCAGCACCAGGGATGCGCCGGCGAGCGGCGCCTTGAAGGGGATGCCCCAGGCGTTGACGTGGAACATCGACACCACCGGCATGGCGGTGTCGGTGGCGCGCAGCCCGAAGGCGTCCGGCTGGTTGGCCGCATAGGCGTGCAGCCGGGTCGAGCGATGCGAGGACAGCACGCCTTTCGGTTCGCCGGTGGTGCCGGAGGAATAGCAGAGGAAGGCGGCCGTGTTCTCGTCCAGCACCGGCCAGTCGAAGGCGTCGGGATGGCCGGCGAGGAGATCCTCATAGTCCAGGATCTCGACGCGGGCGGCCAGGGCGGGCGCTGGCGGCTCGGCCGGCGGCTCCAGCAGCACCAGGGTCTTCAGGGCCGGCGGCAGCCGGTCGCCGATTCCGGCCAGGATGGGCAGGAACATCGGGTCGAGGAACAGATGGGTGTCGCCGGCATCGGCCAGGATGTAGGCGATCTGGTCCGGGAACAGCCGCGGATTGACCGTGTGGCACACCGCGCCGATGCCGCTGACGCCGTAATACAGCTCGAGATGCCGGTGGTCGTTCCAGGCCAGCGTCGCCAGCCGCTCGCCCTGCGCCACGCCGCGCCCGGCCAGGGCATGGGCCAGCCGGGCGGTGCGGGCGGCGATCTCGGGGTAGGAATGGGTGACGATGCTGCCATCACGGCGCTGGGTGACGACCCGCGCGCTCCGATGGAAGCGGGCCGCATGCTCCAGCAACTCGCCGATCAGCAAGGGTTCGTGCTGCATCCGCCCGAGCATCGCGTCCTCCCTGTCTGTCACGGCGCCCTCTGTCGCTGCGGGCGCCGCCTTTCACAGAGGATAAGGGGAAAGCCGGTCGCAGCCACAGGGAAAACCGGGGGAAAGCTGCCGCTTGACAGGCATGGACAGGTCCGGACACCGTTGCCGAAACCGCGGCGGCACGGACCGCGCGGTTGTCTCCGGGGAGGGCAAAGTCTAAGACCGCAGGAGCCGCGCGGCGCTCGACGCCGTGCGGTCGACAAAGAACAGGGATGGTGGAGGCATTTGATGCGGGTTCTGGGAGCGTTCGTTGCCGGCCTGATGGCCGTGGGAAGCCTGGCCGCGGCGCCGCAGGGGCATGCGGCCGATCTGCTGAGCCAGGTGAAGTCGTCCGGCGAGCTGGTGATCGGCACCGAGATGCAGTTCGCGCCGTTCGACTTCTCCGAGGATGGCGAGCACAAGGGGCTGAACGTCGAGGTCTTCGATGCGATCGGCAAGGAGCTCGGGGTCAAGATCAGCTTCGTCGACCTGCCCTGGGACAGCGTCCTGCCGGGGCTCGAAGCCGGCAAGTTCCAGATCGTCGCCGGGCCGGTGACGATCACCAAGGCGCGGATGGAGCGCTACCGCTTCACCTCGCCGATCGCCGACGCCTCGGTCGCCCTGCTCAAGCGGGCCGGCGACACCTCCGTGGCGAAGCCCGAGGACATCGCCGGCAAGGTGGTCGGCGCCGGCAAGGCCTCGTCGCAGCTGGAGCAGCTCAAGGCCTATGTCGCGACCCTGCCGGGCAAGACCGAGGTGCGCGAATATGTCGACAACAATCAGGCCTATGCCGATCTCGCGGCCGGCCGCATCGTCGCCGTCGGCAACTCGCTGCCGAACATCGCCTATGTCGCGCAGCAGCGGTCGGAGACCTTCGAGGTCGTGATGCCGCCCTTCGGCAAGAAGGTCTATTTCGGCTATCTCGGCCGCAAGGATGCGGACAGCGCGCCGCTGCTCGACGCGATCGACGCCGCCCTGGCCAAGATGAAGGCCGACGGCCGTCTCGCCGCGATCCAGAAGAAGTGGTTCGGGGTCGAGATGGACGTGCCCGCCACGGTGACCGACCCGAACGTCTGAGACCGGTTGCCTGAGAGGGTCCGGTGTTCAGCACGGCCGTCATCCTGAAGAGCCTGCCGCTGCTGCTGAAGGGCGCGGTCACGACCCTCTGGGTCTCGGCCGTGTCGCTCGGCATCGGCTTCCTGCTCGCGGTCGGCATCTGCCTGCTGCGGCTGTCGCACCGGCCCGGGCCGCGCCGGGCCGGCACGCTCTATGTCAGCTTCTTCCGCGGCGTGCCGCTGCTGGTGCAGCTGCTGCTGGTGTTCTACCTGCTGCCCTTCATCGGCATCGACGTGCCGCCGCTGGTCGCGGCGATCGCGGCGCTGGCGCTGTGCACCGCGGCCTATATGGCGGAGATCCTGCGCGGCGGCTTCCTCGGCGTTGCCAGCGGACAGCTGGAGGCGGCGCGGCTGCTCGGCTTCCGGCCGTCCCAGGTGCTCTGGCGCATCCGGGTGCCGCTGGCGCTGCGCCTGACCATGCCGGCGCTGGTCAATGAGTGCACCATGATCCTGAAGGCGTCGTCGCTGATCTCGGTGGTCGGGGTGGCGGAGCTGACCCGGGTCAGCCAGAACATCGTCGCCACCAGCTACCGGCCGCTCGAGATCTACCTCGCCGGCGGCGTGCTGTACCTGGTGCTGAACCTCGTTCTGTCCGGCCTCGGCCTGTGGCTGCAGCGGCGGCTGGGGGCCGGGCGATGAGCTTCGATCCCGCCATCATCCTCGACCGCTGGGACGAAGTGCTGTCCGGCCTCGGCGTCACTCTCGGCACCTGGATCGCCGGCGTCGTCATCGGCCTCGTCCTCGGCTTCGTCCTGGCGCTGATGCAGCGCGGCCTCGGCCGGGTGGTCCGCGCCGCGGTGCGGGTGGTGATCGAGGTCGTCCGCGGCACGCCCTTCCTGGTGCAGCTCTTCATCCTCTATTACGGCGGCCCCGGCTTCGGCCTGGTGCTCGACCCGATCGAGGCCGGGCTGCTGGGACTCGGCCTCTATGCCGGCGCCTATTTCGCCGAGATCTTCCGCGCCGGCTTCGAATCCGTGCCGAAGGGCCAGATCGAGGCCGCCGCCTGCCTCGGCATGGGCCGCGCCACTATCCTGATGCGGATCGTGCTGCCGCAGATGCTGGTGGTGATCCTGCCGGCGCTGGTCAACATGGTCATCCTCCTCAGCAAGGAGACTGCCATTCTGTCGATCGTCACCATTCCCGAGCTGACCTTCGTCATCCGCGGCATCGGCGCCGAGACCTTCGCCTTCGTCGAGACGACTTTGGCCCTGGCGCTGATCTATTGGGGCCTGGTCGAGGTCGCCGCCGGCTTCGGCCGCTGGGCCGAGCGCCGGGTCGGCCGCTTCCTGGTGCCGGCGTCATGACCCGGCGGGCCCTGATCCAGCTGACCGGCGTCACCAAGCAGTTCGGGGCGACTCGGGTGCTCAAGGGTGTCGATCTTGAGATCGACCAGTCCGAGGTGGTCTGCATCGTCGGCCCCTCCGGCTCGGGCAAGAGCACGCTGCTGCGCTGCATGGTCTTCCTCGAGGAGCACGATGCCGGCGAGATCCGCATCGACGGCGAGCCGATCGGCTTCGTCACGAAGAACGGCAAGCGCCAACGCATGGGCGAGGCCGGGATCCGCAAGGCGCGGCGCAATGTCGGCATGGTGTTCCAGCAGTTCAACCTGTGGCCGCACATGACCGCGCTGGGCAATGTCGCCGAGGCGCTGATCCGGGTCCGCCGGCTGCCCCGCGCCGAGGCCGCGCAGAAGGCCCAGGCCGCGCTCGACCGGGTCGGGCTGGCCGGCAAGGGCGGGTCCTACCCCTCGCAGCTCTCCGGCGGCCAGCAACAGCGCGTGGCGATCGCCCGGGCGCTGGCGATGGAGCCGGAGATCATGCTGTTCGACGAGCCGACCTCATCGCTCGACCCCGAGCTGGTCGGAGAGGTGCTGGAGGTGATGCGAGCTTTGGCCCGCGACGGCATGACCATGGTGGTGGTGACGCATGAGATGGGCTTCGCCGCCCAGGTCGCGACCTCAGTGGTGTTCGTCGACGAGGGCCGGATCCTGGCCAAGGGGCCGCCGCGGCAGATCTTCCTCGAGGACGGGCATGCGCGGATCCGCCAGTTCCTGGACAATTACCGCCGGCGCAACGCCTTCTGGCAGGACGCGCCGGCCGAAGCAGTGGGAGGATGAGATGACCGAGACCCTTCCGATCATCGATTTCGCGCCCGTGGTCGCCGGCGACCCGGCGGGCACGGCGGTGGCGGCGGCACAGATCCATGCGGCCTGCACCCAGGTCGGCTTCTTCTACATCCGCAACCACGGCGTGAAGCAGGATGTGATCGAGGCGGCGGTCGCCACCATGCGGCGCTTCTTCGACCTGCCGGTCGAGACCAAGCGCCAGGTCAAGGTCAACCAGCGCCACCGCGGCTTCCACGAGATCGGCGGGGCGCTGATGTACGGGGCCAAGAAGCCCGACTACAAGGAGTTCTTCTCGACCGGGCTGGAGCTGCCGGAGGACGACCCCGACGTGCTGGCCGGCCAGGCGCTGCGCGGGCCGAACAACTGGCCGGCCTTCATGCCGGAGGTGCAGCGCGACTTCTACCGCTACTACGAGGCGATCGGCGTCTGCGGCGCCCACCTGCTGCGGGCCGTGGCGCTTAGCCTCGGCATCGCGCCGGACTTCTTCGCCGAACGCTATACGAAGCGCATGCAGCGCACCCAGGCGGTGTTCTACCCGCCGCAGCCGCCCGATCTCGGCGCCGAGCAGTTCGGCGTGGCGCCGCACACCGACTATGGCTGCATCACCCTGCTGTGGCAGGACCAGACCGGCGGGCTGGAGGTCCAGCGCAAGGACGGCCAGTGGATCGACGCCGTGCCGGTCGACGGCACCTTCGTGATCAATGTCGGCGACCTGCTGGCGCGCTGGTCGAACGACCGCTTCGCCTCGACCCCGCATCGGGTGGTGAACCGCAGCGGCCGCAAGCGCCTGTCGATCGCCACCTTCTACGATCCGACCTATACCGCCGCGGTCGATCCGCGCGACCTGAACCTCGGGGCAGGGGAGGAGGCGCACTATCCGCCGGTCGACGCCGGCGACTATATCGTCGGACGAATCAATGATTCCTTCAAATACCGGCAAAAGTCCTGACATAGGCTATTACGCCGCGAACGGAATTGCGGTGACAGACTCACAATGATCGTGCATCAATTACAAAAATTGCGATGAGTCAATTGGGCGGCGTTCGGGTGTGATCGGGGGGCCGTATCGGCCCGGATGCCGGAGTTCCATTGCGACCACCAACGTGTGGAGAGTGAACGCCATGGGGGCAAGGGCGTTTCGGATCGTTCTGGTCAAGCCGTCGCATTACGACGACGACGGCTATGTCATCCAATGGCGGCGGTCGACCATCCCGTCCAACAGCCTCGCCAGCGTCCACGGCCTGCTGACGGAATGCGCCGCGGAGCGGGTGCTCGGGCCGGATGTCGACATCGCCATCGAGGCCTATGACGAGTGCAACACCGTCGTCGATGTCGGCGCCGTCACGCGCCGCATCCGCGAGGCGGGGGCCGGCTTCGTGGCGCTGGTCGGCGTGCAGTCGAACCAGTATCCCCGCGCGCTCGATCTCGGACGCCAGTTCCGCGCCGCCGGCCTGCCGGTGGTGATCGGCGGCTTCCATGTCAGCGGCTGCATCTCGATGCTGCCGGAGCTGCCGGCCGACCTGCAGCAGGCGCTCGATCTCGGCATCAGCCTGTATGCCGGCGAGGGCGAGGGCCGCCTCGGCGCCCTGCTGCGCGACATCGCTGCCGGGCAGCTCAAGCCGATCTACAACTATCTCGCCGACATGCCCGAGATGGAGGCGGCGACGCTGCCGATCCTGCCGCGCGACGTGGTGCGGCGGATCGCCGGCCACTACACCAGCTTCGATGCCGGGCGCGGCTGCCCGTTCCAATGCTCGTTCTGCACCATCATCAATGTGCAGGGTCGGAAGTCGCGCTACCGCACCGCGGACGACGTCGAGGCGATCGTGCGTGCCAACCAGGCGCAAGGCGTGACCCGCTTCTTCGTCACCGACGACAACTTCGCCCGCAACCGCAACTGGGAGCCGATCCTCGACCGGCTGATCGAGCTGCGCGAGCAGCACCGCTTCCGGATCCGTCTGGTGCTGCAGGTCGATACGCTGTGCCACCGCATCCCGGGCTTCATCGAGAAGGCGGCGCGCGCCGGCTGCAACGCCGTCTTCATCGGGCTTGAGAACATCAACCCGGAATCGCTGCTCAACACCAAGAAGCGCCAGAACAAGATCTGGGAATATCGGGAGATGCTGCAGGCCTGGCGCCATCAGAAGGTGATGACCTGGGCCGGCTACATCCTCGGCTTCCCGACCGACACGCCGCAGAGCATCGCCCGCGACATCGAGATCATCAAGCGCGAGCTGCCGATCGACATTCTCGAATTCTTCTGCCTGACGCCGCTGCCCGGCTCGGAGGACCACAAGAACCTGTATCTCAAGCAGGTGCCGATGGACCCGGACATGAACAAATACGACCTCGAGCATGTCTGCACCGGGCATGCGATGATGTCGAAGGAGGAGTGGGACGGCGTCTATCGCGATGCCTGGGCCCGCTACTACACCGACGACCATGTCGAGACGGTGCTGCGGCGCGCCGCGGTCAGCGGCCTCAGCCTCAAGAAGATCGCCGACATCCTCACCGTGTTCTCCGGCGCGTCGCGGATCGAGGGCGTGCATCCGCTCCAGTTCGGCTATGCCCGCCGCAAGCTGCGGACCCAGCGGCGGCACGGCCTGCCGATCGAGAACCCGCTGATCTTCTATCCCCGCCGCGCCGCCGAGTTCGTCAAGGTGGCCGCGCAGTGGCTCACCCTGCTCCGGCGCTACCGCGTGATCATGAAGCGGGTGCAGGCCGACCCGGCGGCTGCGGCCTACACGGACGAGGCGCTGCGGCCGCCCGCGCCGGACCATGCGGTGGACGATTTCGTCAAGGTGTTCGCCGACAAGATCCCGCACACCCACGGCGCCCCGGTGCTGCAGGCGAGCGCAGGGGGCTGATCCCGGACGGGAAGGACCCTCAGATCCGCGCGGCCACGTATTCCCGGTCGACCGAGGAGTCGTGCACGCGGGGATCGAAGCCGTAGATGTGCAGCGAGATCGCGATCGCGCCGCTGTCATTGACCATCTGATGGATGTTGGGCTGGGTCGTCGCCAGGCAGGCGATGTCGCCCGGCCGGTGCGCGGTTTCCCAGGACCTTGCCACCCGCACCTTGTCCAGCGCCCGGAAGCGGAACTCGGTCAGGCGGCCGCTGACGATGCCGAAGGCGCAGGAGCAGTGATGGTCGTGGATCGCCGTCCGGGCGCCGCTGTCCCACACGATGGCCCAGATGCTGGTCTCGGCATCGCTCCACAGCAGGGTGCGGGCATAGCTGCCGGGATTGCGCTGCAGGTCGAGATCGCAGATCAGCTCGGGATGGGCCGCGAAATGCTCCAGCATCGCCTGCGGCGATCCGCCGAAATCCGGCAGGGTCGCCGGCATCCGCCACCGCGCGGCGGGCCGGAAGGCATCTGACATTGCCGTGTGATTCATGACCGACCTGCCTCTCGACGTATGAGGGACAGGATAGGGCCGATCGGCCGGAACGGGTTTGCGTTGTTGGCGGAAACAGGGCCGGCAGAGGGAAATGGCTTTCGCGGTCGGCCGGTTTGACGGATTCTGCTTCTATCATTGGCTTCCCGAGCGGCGTCCTCTACTCAAGGCGGAGATCGCTGCCGCCACAGACAGGAGCCCATGCCATGGCCCCGCCGACATCGCTCAAGCTCGACGAGATCGACCTCAGGATCCTGAAGGCGCTGCAGGCGGATGCGACGATCGCGCTGGCCGACCTCGCGGCCAAGGCCGGCATCTCCGCCACGCCGTGCTGGCGCCGCGTGCAGAAGCTGGAGCAGGCGGGCATCGTCCGCAAGCGCGTGGCGCTGCTCGACAAGGCGGCCCTCAATGTCGGCGTGACGGTGTTCATCGCCGTCCGCACGAACCAGCACACGGTCGAGTGGCTCGAGCGCTTCAGCAGCGCCGTGCGCGACCTGCCGGAGGTCGTCGACGTCTACCGCATGAGCGGCGAGATCGACTACCTGCTCAAGGCCTATGTCGCGGATATCGGCAGCTACGACGCGCTCTACCGGAAGATCATCGCGCGCATCGAGCTGGCGGACGTCACCTCGATGTTCGCCATGGAGGAAATCAAGTCGACGACCGAGATCCCGCTCACCTTCGTTGTCCCCTGAATCCGCCCGCCATCCACATAAAAACAAGCCGCGGGGGACCGCGGCTTGGTTGAGGTCGTTAGGAAGCGGAAGGGTGCAGAAGGTACTGCACGAAGGACTATACCATAGATTCAGCAAGTGTGGAGTGTTTTTCTAAAGGACCGGCGCAAGGTCATTGATCAGGCAAAGAAAATCGCCGTACAATTCAGCTTGTATTTCGTGATCAATACTATAGATGCCGAAGTTGAAGTTGTGCGACGGGTTTTCTTCCTAAGATCCTGATTCGGAACGAATTTGCGGGGCGGATTTCGGCGCCGGCACGGTCAGGGTGGTGCGGGTGCCGCCGTTCCGGACGATGGTCAGGGTGCCGTCCAGCCGGCGGACCATGGCCTCGACCAGGGTCATGCCGAAGCCGCGCCGGCTGCCGTCGTCGGGCCGGCCGTCATCGACGATGGTCAGGGTCAGGCTGTCGTCGTTCGTGCGCTGCAGCGACACGGCGATGCGGCCGCCGCGGCCGTCGCGGAAGCCGTGCTTCAGGCTGTTGGTCACCAGCTCGTTGACGATCAGGCCGAGATGGATGGCGTTGTCGAGCGGGATCTGCTGCCGCGGCGCCTCGACCGTCAGCGCCACCGGGCCGGTGCCGGCGGCGAAGGCGGATTGCAGATGGGCGCACAGGTCCTGGACATAGCCGCCGGCGTCGATATGGGACAGGTCGTCCGAATGGTACAGCTTCTGATGCACCAGGCTCAGCGACTGGATGCGGTGGCCGACCACCGCCAGCTCCTCCCGCACCGCCGGCTCGGTGGCGCGCGAGGCCTGCAGGTTGAGCAGGCTGGAGATGATCTGCAGGTTGTTGTTGACGCGGTGATGCACCTCCCGCATCAGCACGTCCTTCTCCTCCAGGCTGGCGCGCAGCGCCCGCTCGACCTCGCGCAGCTGGGCGTTGGCGGCGATCAACTGCTCCTCGCGCTGGCGCAGCTCGGTCAGGCTGGCGATCTGCTCCACGGTCTGCCGGTGCACCTCCTCGAAGGGATCGACGCCGGTCTCGTCCGCCAGCGCCGCCATGGTCCGGTGGGCCAGCGCCGTCGGGTCGCTGCCGGCGTTGGCGGGCAGCTCCTTGCGCATCACCAGGCGGACCACGCCGCGGGCGTGGCGCAGCTCGACCCAGTCCATCAGGGTCCGCACCGCCGCGGTATCCATGCGGGGCCGTTGCGGCTGCCCCTGGACCGCCGGCCGGCGCGGCGCAGCCAGCACGATCTCCAGCGCCATCGGCGGGCCGGCGGTGACCAGCAGCGACAGGTTGGCCTGCTCGAAGCGGGCCAGGAAGCTGCGGGTCATGGCCGAGGCGGCGGCGACGATCCGCACCCGGTCGCGGCCGTCGAAGCCCAGCTCGGTCGCCACCAGCCGGACACGCTGCCGGGCCGCGATCACGTCGCGCTCCTCGCGGGTGTCGATGGCGGTGATCAGGGCGGTGGTCATGGAGGAGCCGCCGCCGCTCGATCCGGTCGCCATCCCGGCGTCAGGCCGGCGCGAACGGCGGATGCATCGCCAGGGCCTGGCCGATCACCGAGACCAGCGCCTCGGGCTTGAACGGCTTGGTGACGACGAAGGTCGGCTCCAGCCGCTCGCCGGTCAGCAGCCGCTCGGGGAAGCCGGTGACGAAGACCACCGGCACCGAGATGCCGTTGAGGATGTCCTGCACCGCCGCGATGCCGCTGTCGCCGCCCTTGAGCTGGATGTCGGCCAGCACGATGTGCGGCGATGCGCGCTTCGCCACGGCCACCGCCTCGGCATGGTCGGCCGCGGTGCCGCAGACGGTGTGGCCCATCTCCTCGACGATGCGGGCGATGTCCATGGCGATCAGCGGCTCGTCCTCGACGATCAGGATGCGGGCCGGGTGCTGGCGCTGCATCTCCTTGCGGGCGGCGTCCAGCTGGTCGCGCACCTCCGACTCGGGCAGGTGCAGGATGAAGCCGACATCCTCGAACGAGAAGCCCTCGAGCGAGACCAGCAGCAGCACCTGGCGCTGCGTCGAGGTCAGCTGCGACAGCCGGGTCTCGACCGGCACAAGCCCCTCCAGCGGCGCCGCGTCGTCTCCGTCGGTGGCGTGCAGCAGGGTGCAGACGTCATGGAACACGGCAAACAGCTGGACCCGCAGGTTGCCGTCCGCCGGGACGCGCTGGGGGTCTTCCAGGATCGCCTCCAGGAAGATCCGCATGTACTGGTCGCCCCGCTCCTGCGACCCGACCAGGGCCCGGGCATAGCGCCGCAGGTAGGGCAGGTGCTTCAGGATCTCTTGCGAAGTGCCGGTCATTGCGTCCACCTTCGAATACGGAAGGGCTTGCCCGTCCAGCGCTATGCTTAGCGGCCGCCGCCCCGGATCGCAATCCGTTCCATTGCCGCAGAACCGGCCTGCGGGCAAGAGGTGGCACAGGAACTTCCATCTTGGTCGGGGATTGGTAATGTAGCGTGCCACCACTGGCCGAAGCAGAGCGGGATCGAGCGTTGATGAATCGACGGCGCGGCGAGAAGACGCGGAGGCGGGAAGCGGGGCCGCGGACAGCCGATCCCGGCCGGCCGGCACCGGACCGCCTGAAGCGGCCGCCGCAATTCGACAATTGGCTTTCGCAGCAGCTGCGGTCGCTGTACGACCCGGTGCTGGAGGAGCCGCTGCCGGACGATCTGATGCGGATGCTCGAGGACGGCGCCAAGCACCCCGACAAACCGAAGGAGGACGAGGATCGCTGATCCAATCAGGCCGGGCGGATGGCGGAAAGGCCGAATTTCTGCCTTATTCAGTGCCGACAGTTCCGGCCGTACCGCCATCGATCCCGTGCGGGCGGCCCAGCCATCGGCGTCAACCCAGCCGCCGGCGTCAACAAGGAGGGGAATGTGCCATTCGACTTTCACGCTGAGCTGACCCGGGCGATCCCGCATCTGCGGGCCTTCGCGCGTTCGCTCAGCGGTGATGCGGATCGCGCCGATGATCTGGTCCAGGACGCGATCCTTCGCGCGCTCCGGGCCGAGACCCAGTTCACGCCGGGCACCAACTTCCGGGCCTGGATCTTCACGATCCTGCGCAACCAGTATGTCAACCAGCTGCGGCGCCGGAAATTCGTGGCCGAGCCGAAGGACGGGGTCGATCTCGACCTTCTCTGGGTGCCGCCGTCGCAGGACTCCAAGCTGGAGTTCCAGGACTTCCGCCGGGCGCTGATGCTGCTGACGCCCGACCAGCGCGAGATCCTGCTGATGGTCGGCGCCTCGGGCTTCAGCTACGAGGAAGCGGCGGAGATCTGCAACTGCGCCGTCGGCACGGTGAAGAGCCGACTGTCCCGGGCCCGGCGCGAGCTGTCGAGGCTGCTCGGCGCGGGGCGAGGATTGGCGAGACGAGGCGACTTCGCAGGCGAGCGGCGCGGACGCGGAACCGCCGCGGCGCCGGCGAAAATGACGGCCCCTCGTCTCGCCGTGCAGCCCGCGTCGCGGCGGTTGGCGTAGCGGCCGTCGCGGAGTCGTTCTTGTTGCGGTGAAGCGGGCGGCCTCCGGGCCGCCCGTTCCGTTTCAGCCGCGCCGTTTCAGCCCGTCGTCTTCGTCTCCGGCCGCGCGGTCATCTCGCCGACGATCGGGCTGGTCGCCGGGCGGTTGACGAAGGGCTCGCGCGCCTCCGCCGGCAGGGCCTGGCGGCGGGTCATGCGCCAGGCGGTGAAGATCGCGGTGACGGTGGCGATGGCGGCGCCATGCAGGAACAGCCCCTGCGGCCCGACCCAGCCCATCACGGTCGACGCCACCAGCGGCCCGGCGCAGGCGCCGACGCCCCAGCACAGCAGCAGGCTGCTCGACAGCGCCACGGCGGTGCCGCGCGGCGCCAGGTCGTTGGCGTGGGCGACGCAGATGCCGTAGGTCGAGATCGAGGCCGCGCCCCACAGGCCGAACAGCACGGCCAGCAGCCAGTCGGACTCCGGCCGCGCCAGGGCCAGCGCCAGCGACACCAGGATGGTGACGACGCTGGCGCCCAGCATGACGCTGCGCCGGTCGATCCGGTCCGACAGCCGGCCCAGCGGCCATTGCGCCAGCAGGTTGCCGACCTGGGACATGGCCGGGATGGCGCCGGCCAGGCCGACGCCGAGCCCGACCTGCAGCCCCCAGATCGGGCCGATCGAGGCAACGGCGCTGTTGATCAGCCCGCTGGAGACGCAGCCGATCACCGCGGCCGGCGCGATCCGGTACAGCTGGCGCAGCGGCAGGGTGCGGATGGCGGCGATCGACGGCGTCGGCGCCCGGGTCATCGCCACCGGGATCAGCGACATCGAGTAGAAGGCCGAGGCGATCATGAACAGCCCCAGCACCACCGGCCCGCCGGTCATCAGCAGCACGAACTGGCCGCCGACCAGCGCCACCTTCTGGACGATGGTGTAGACCGAGAACACCCGGCCGCGATGGGCGTTCGGCGTCATCTCGTTCAGCCAGCTCTCGGCCACGGTGAACAGCCCGGCGGAGCAGAAGCCGGTGACCAGGCGCAGCGCCATCCACCAGGCCGGGTCGGCGGCGATGGTGAAGCTCAGCGCCGTCACCGAGGTCGCGGCGGCATAGGCGGCGAAGGCGCGGATGTGCCCGACCGCGCCGATGATCCGGGTCGACAGCACGCAGCCCAGCAGGAAGCTCAGCGAATGCGCTGTCGCCACCGCGCTGAAGGCCTGGATCGAATAGCCGGCCTGGGTCAGCGAGATCGGCAGGATGGTGACCAGGATGCCGTTGGCGATCTGCAGGACGGAGATGCCGAGGATGATGGCGGCGACGGGCAGGTAGAGTGCGGGCATGATCCAGGCGGCGCGGGGCGTTTCTTGCAGGCAAGCGCGGCCCGGCGAGGCCTGTCAAACGGCGTGATCGAAGGGCAGCCCCGATGTGTCCGGCATGGCCCGATCGGGGAGGTTCCGGCCGGCGCGCCATCGGGCTAGGGTGGCGGGGCACAACCCTGGGAGAGGGCATGCGGGGGGCGGTTGCAACCGGATTCGGGCCGTGGAAGCTGCAGGTCGTGGTGGCGGCGGTGTTCGCCGTCATCGTCCTGGCGATCGCCGGCGGCCTGATCTGGTACAACAACGGCGAGGTGAGGAGGCTCGTCCGCGCCGATGCCAGCACGCGCTTCGACCGGGTGGTCGACCGGGTGCGGGACGAGTTCAAGAAGGGGCTGCAACTGGCCGAGGTGGTGCTGGACACCTCCACCCTGACGGTCGAGACCGACGTGCCGGAAGACCATCTGGGCGCGGTTATGGTCGGCACCCTGCGCGACCTGGAGAAGGTGCTGCCGGCCGCCTCCTCCTTCTTCGTCGCCTGGAACGACGGCCGCTTCGTCATGGCGCAGTCGATGGCAACGGCGCGGTTGCCGGAGGTGGAGGCTGCCGGGCTGCCCGGGGCGACCTATGTGCTCGAATTCGTCGACCGCCGCCCGGCCGGCGCGGTCGTGCGCCGGGTCGTGACCGATGCCCGGGGCGGACCGATGGGTGCGCCCGCCACGGCGTCGACCGATTTCGACCCCCGCACCCGGCCCTGGTACAGACAGGCCTCCGCCACCACCGGGGCGATCGTCACCGAGCCCTATCGCTTCGCCAACATGAACCAGGTGGGTCTCACCCTGGCGCGGAAGTCCCGGCTGACCGGCGACGTGGTGTTCGGGATCGACATCGGCCTGGCCAGCGTCGACCACACCCTGGATGATCTGCGCCGGGAGCACGGCCTCGATCTGGTGGTGTTCAGCCGGACTGGAGAGCTGATCGCCCATCCCGATGGCGTCCGCTTCCGCACCGAATTCCGGGAGGCGCGGGCGGAACATCTGCCGCTGCTGACCCAGCTGGGATCGCCGCTGCTGGCCGAACTCTACAGCAGCTTCAAGTCCATCGGCACCGGCCGGAACTTCACCGGCCAGCTCGGCGACGAATCCTATCTCGAACGCTTCGAGCTGATCGCCTCCAACATGCCCGACGTGGTGCTCGGCATTGCCTATCCCTACGACCTGGTGGTCGGGCCGGCCGATCGCATCCGCTACATCTCGCTCCTGATCGGCGTCGGCGCCACCATCCTGGCGCTCGGCATCGTCCTGGCCGCGGCGCGGGCCCTGGCGCGACCGCTGCGCCGGGTGACGGGGGATCTGGGCCGGATCATGCGGTTCGATTTCCATGGCGGCGCCCAGGCCCAATCGCGGATCGAGGAGATCCGGTCACTGTCCTCGGCGATCGACGTGCTCGGCCTCACACTGCGGACCTTCGCCGCCTACGTCCCGGGCCAGATCGTCCGCGGCATCCTCGGCCAGACGCTGGTGCCCGCGCTGGGCGGGCGGCGCCAGCCGGTCACCGTGCTGTTCTCCGATGTCGCCGGCTTCACCGCGCTGGCCGAAGGCCTGCCGCCGGAGGAGCTGATGGAGCGCACCTCGCGCTATTTCAGCGCGCTGGGGGAGGAGCTGATCGCCGGCGGCGCCACCATCGACAAATATATCGGCGACAGCGTCATGGCGTTCTGGAACGCGCCCGAGGAACAGCCCGACCATGTCCGCCTGGCCTGTCTCGGAGCGCTCAGGGCGGCGGCGCGGGTCGACCGGCTGAACGCCGAGTTCGAGGCCGAGGGCGGCGTGCCGATGCCGACCCGCTTCGGCCTGCACACCGGCGAGGCGGTGGTCGGCAATGTCGGCTCGGTCGACCGGATGAACTACACCGCGCTCGGCCACACCGTGAACGTGGCGGCGCGGCTCGAGGCGCTGGGCAAGATCCACGGCACCACCATCCTGGTCAGCGAGGCGGTGCGGCAGCAAGCGGGCGAGGGGTTCGAGTTCCGCTTCGTCGGCAACGAGGTGCCGCGCGGCGCCCGCGAACCGGTGCCGATCTACAGCCTGGTCGGTCTGCGCGAGGAGACGGACCCTCAGGGCTGAGGGCCGACATAGCGGGCGCGCGGGCGGATCAGCCGGGCGGCGGCGTACTGCTCCATCACATGCGCCATCCAGCCGACGCTGCGGCCGAGGGCGAAGACCGCCAGCGGCGCCTCCGGCGGCAGGCCGATCAGCCGGGCTGCCAGCACCAGGGCGAAATCCATGGTCGGGCGCTCGCCGGTCAGGTCGAACACGGTCTCGACCAAGGTCGCGGCGACCGCCAGCTCCGGCCCGTCCGGCAGGGTGGCGACGATGCGGTCCAGCAGGTGCTGGCCGCGCGGATCGCCGTCGGGATAGAGGGGGTGGCCGAAGCCGGGCAGGTCCTCGCCGTGCTGCAGCCGCTCCACCACCAGGCGGCGGGCGTCGGCGGCGCTCAGCACCAGCTCCAGGAAGGTGCCGGTGCGGGCGCTCAGGCCGCCGTGCAGCGGGCCGTTCAGCGCCGCCAGGCCGGCGGCGACCGCGGCATGCGGCGAGGCGCCGGTCGAGGCGGCGATGCGGGCGGCGAAGGTCGAGGCGGTCAACTCGTGGTCGGCGCACAGCACCAGGGCCCGGCGCAGCAGGTCGGCGCCGCCAATGGCTCCTTTGGACCCAGCCCCCCAGGCCTCGGCCAGATCCTCATGCGCCGGCGCGGCCGAGGCTGGGCGCCGCAGCATCACCGCGGTCAGCCAGCGCAGCAGCCGCACCCCGGTGCGCTGCAGCCCGGCGGTGGAGCGGGCGAGGGCGCGATCGTCCTCGACACCGAGCGCCGGCAGCACCGCCATGGCCCGCTCCAGCGGCGGCAGCCCCGCCGCCTGCTCGGTGATGCGCGCGGCGACGGGCGGCAGGGGCGCCACGGGCGCGGCGAAGGGGTCGTCGGCGGCGACCGACCACAGCAGCCCGGCGACGCTTTCCAGCGTCGCGCTCTCGGCCAGCCGCACCGCGTCCCGGCCGCGATAGTAGAGCCGCCCGCCGGCCACCAGGGTGATCGCCGATTCCAGCACCGGCTCGCCCCAGTAGAGCGGTGGCGGTGCGGTTTCGGGCTCGGATTTGCGGGCCAGGCGGCGGATGTCGGCGGCGGCATAGCGGCGCTGGCGGCGGCCGGGCTCGGCGATCGAGCGGATCATGCCGCGGCTGACATAGGCGTACAGCGTCGCCAGGCTGACCCCCAGCTCCGCCGCCGCCTCGCTCGCCGACAGAGTGGGTTCCTGGATCATGGGCGGGGCAGGGCGGGGCGGCCCCAACGAGTCCCCCCTCCCCTTGCGGGAGGGGGGTAGGGGGAGGGGGTTCTCTCCAAATCGACCCGACCGCTCATGTTCCCTCTCGCTCCAAAGTCTATATATTGATCGCATCTATCAAGATTGACAACCCATCGCCTCGGTTCGACCTTTTGTGCACCTGCGAAGAAGGAGGTCGAGATGACGACAGGACTGGACGGAATCATCGCCGCCGAGACGGTGATGAGCCTGGTGGACGGGCAACGCGGCGTGCTGGTGATCCGCGGCCTCCCGGTCGAGGAGGCGGCGCGGACGCTCGATTTCGAGGGCGTGCTGGCGCTGCTGTGGGACGGCTTCGCCGACACCGCCGACCTCAAGGCCCGGCTCGGCGCGGCCCGCGCCGCCGCCTTCCGCCATGTGCCGCGACTGCTGCCGGCGGCGGCCGGGCTGCCGCCGATCGACGGTCTGCGGGCGATGATCGCCGGCCTGGCCGACGACGAAGACGGCACCCCGCTCGGCCTGGTCGCCGCCATGCCGGTGTTCCTGGCGGCGCTGGTGCGTCAGGCCCAGGGCAAGGCCCCGGTCGCCCCCGACCCGAAGGCCGGCCATGCCGCCGACCTGCTGCGCATGCTGGCGGGCAAGCCGGCCGCCCCGGATCTGGCGCGGGCGCTCGACGCCTATCTCGTCACCGTGTCCGACCACGGCCTGAACGCCTCGACCTTCGCCGCCCGCGTCGTGGCCTCGACCCTGGCCGGCACCGTGGCCTCGGTCACCGCCGCGCTCTGCGCCCTCAAGGGCCCGCTGCATGGCGGCGCGCCAGGGCCGGTGCTGGACATGCTAGACGCCATCGGTACTGCCAAGGCCGCGCCCGGCTGGATCGATGCGGAGCTCACGGCCGGCCGCCGGCTGATGGGCTTCGGCCACCGCATCTACCGCACCCGCGACCCGCGCGCCGACGTGCTGAAATCGGTGGTGGCGCGCCTGTCCAGCCCGCGCATCGCTTTGGCCGAGGCGGTCGAGAAGGCGGCGCTGGCGGCGCTGCACAAGCACAAGCCGGACCGGCCGCTCGACATCAATGTCGAGTTCTACACCGCTTTGGTGCTCGACGCCGTCGGGCTCGACCGGTCGCTGTTCACCCCGGCCTTCGCCATCGGCCGCGTCGCCGGCTGGACCGCCCATATCCTGGAGCAGGAGCAGACCGGCCGGCTGCTGCGGCCCGACAGCCGCTATGTCGGCCCGCAGCCCAGCCTGGCGGCGTAGCGGCTAGACGAACGCGAAGTCGCTGGCCACCAGCGAGGCGCGGTCGACGCCGAGCAGGATCAGCTTGTCGTCGGCGTCGAGCGTGATCACGGTGCCGTCCGTGCCGTAATCGGCGGCATGGGCCATGACCTCGGCGAAGCTGGCGAACACATCGCGGTCGAACAGGACCACGTCGCCGCCCGCATGGTCGAAATCGGTGATCACGTCGCGGCCGAAGCCGGGCTGGATCACAAAGGTATCCGCGCCGTCGCCGCCGGTGATGCGATCGCCCCCGGCACCGCCATAGATCCGGTCGTCGCCGCTGCCGCCGGAGATGATGTCGGCGCCGTCGCCGCCGACCAGCCGGTCGTCGCCGGCCAGCCCGCCGAGCCGGTCGTTGCCGGCGCCGCCGCGCAGGGCGTTGGCGCCGGCATCGCCTTCGAGCCGGTCGGCGAAGGCGCTGCCCAGCAGGTTCTCGATGCCGGCATAGCTGTCCCCGGCCGCGGCGCCGGTGTTGCCGGCCGGCCGGTCGAGGCTGGCCTGCACCCCGGCAAGGCTGGTGGCGTAGCCCGCCGCGTCGATGCCGTCGCCGCCGTTCAGGCTGTCCGCCCCGGCACCACCCTCCAGCAGGTCGTCGCCGGCGCCGCCGCTCAAGGAATCGTCGCCGAGGCCGCCGGCCAGGTAGTCCTTGCCGGCGCCGCCATCGGCGATGTCGTTCGCCGCGCCCAGCAGCAGCACGTCTGGCGCGGCGGTGCCGTCATGGATCGGGGCGCCGTTCTCCTGCAGGTAGACGTCGGAGCCGTTGTTGGTGTCGCTCGCCGCCAGGGCGTCGTCGGTGGCGATGACGGTGACGCTGCCATCGGCCGTGGTGTCGGTGGCCAGCGCGCCGCTGACCGAATGCTGCCCGGTGGTGTCATCGTCGACCGTCAGCTGGCCGTCGACGGCATGCACATGGTAGCGCGGGCCGTCATATTCGGAATCGCCGCCGAGGAAGGTGTTAGTGCCGCCGTCGAGGTCGCGCAGATACCAGCCGTCGCCCATGCCGTCGGTGCTGTCCTGCCGCCACACGGCGTATTTCGCATCGTCGGTCAGGGTGACGTCGTAGGCGTCCTGCAGCACGGTGCGGTCGCCGGCCTCGGTCCGGTACAGCACCACCGGGTGGAAGGTGTAGCCCTCGGCGCCGTAATACACTTCGGAGAACCAGGCGGCCGCGCCGTTCGCCAGCATGACCGGACCGCCGTCGAACTCATAGGCGTCGCCATGGGTGCTGCCGACGCTGACGCTGGTGCCGTCGGCCAGGTTCTTCAGCGTGATGCCGTCGGCGCTGTAGATGCCGTTATAGGCATCGGCCCAGACCACCCATTGGCCGTCGCTGGAGATCAGCGGGCCTTCCCGCTCGATCGCCGGGTCGGCCGGATCGCCGGAGACGCGGCTGTAGGATTCATCCGCGCCGACCACCAGGTTCAGGGTGGTGCGGTCGTCCGGCACGCCGGGGCCGCCGGCACGCAGCACGATGGTGCCCAGCGTGGGGTCGGCATAGGCGTGCGACAGGTGGATCGAGCTGCTTCCCGGCTCGACCTGGTAGAGCTGCAGCGGCGAGCCGTCGCCCCAGTTGACCACGAGCCTCGTCGCCCCGTTCAGGGCGACGTCGAGGCCCAGATCCTGGCCGTCGGTCGGGTCTGGCGCATAGGCGACATTGGTGATGAGCGGCATTTGAACCCTCCGGAATGGGAATCGGGTTCACGTCCTCGCAGACGGGCGAACCTCCAATCTCTCCCTTTTTGGGAAAGTTATCAGATCGCCGCGGGATCGGACATCCGGGGTGGAGGTTCCGATCGAAAAAGAAGGTTTCGTTCGCTTGTGACGAAGAGCGGGCGAAGATTCCATTGCGACCCCGGACGTGAAGCCTGGCTGCACCTGGACATCGATGCCGGGGAAGGGCAGGGGAAGCTGGCGGATGCGGTGCTCCGGCGTGGGGCGGATGCGGCCGCGGCCCGGGCACAGCGCCCGCACCGGGCAGCTGCCGCAGCGCGGCCGCCGGTCGGTGCAATGGTCGTGGCCCAGGCGCTTGACCAGCCAGTGATGCCGTTCGATCCGGTCATTGTCCCAGTCCGGCGGCAGCATCGCCAGCAGCGGCTCATGTGCCGCCTCGGCGCTGGCGCGGCGCGAGATCAGGCCGAGCCGCTTGGCGATGCGGTGATGGCCGGTCGACACCGGCAGGGCACGCAGCCGCAGCCGGCTGAACAGCAGCACGCACGCGGCCGTCTTCGGCCCGACGCCCGGCAGCGTCCGCAGCCAGGTGGTCGCGTCCTCGACGCCGAGCCCGGCCAGGAAGTCCAGCTCCAGCCCGCCGCGCGCGGCCTGCAGCGCCCGCAACGCCTCCTGCAGGGTCTGCGCCTTGCGGTCGGGCCAGGTGGTGCGGCCGATCAGCCGCTCGACCACCGCCGGGTCGGCGTCGAGCAAGTCCTGCCAGCGGGGGAAGCGGATGCGCAGCACCCGATGGGCGGCCAGCGCCACCTCGTCCCGGGTGCGGGCGGACAAGAGGGCCAGCACCAGCACCTCGACCGGGTCCGGATACAGCCAGCGCGGCGGCGGCCCGAAGGCGGCGGCCAGGGCAGCATCGATCCGGATCAGCCGGGCGGTGGCAGGCATGGGTTCGACCATGCCAGTAAGTTAGAACAAATCGGGAACCAGAGCGAGTCGAATCACGGGATGGACAGGGTCTCTCAATCCAAAACCGTCATGGCGAGCCCCGCGGGGGCGTGGCCATCCCAGCGGCACAGGCCTCTGGATGGCCACGTCGCTTCGCTCCTCGCCATGACGGCTTGGGGGCAGCCGTATCAGCTCACCACGCCGTATACCCGCCATCCGGCCCCAGGATCGCGCCGGTGAAGAAGCCGGAGGCGTCGGCGGCCAGGAACAAGGCGGTGGCGGCGATCTCCCAGGGCTCGCCGCAGCGGGCCATCGGCGTCATCTCGATCCACTGGTCGTACCATTCCTTCTTGGTGCGGCCGGCCAGGGTCATGTCGGTGGCGATGTAGCCGGGGGCGATGGCGTTGACCCGCACCCCGTGCGGCGCCCATTCGCAGGCCAGCGACTTGGTCAGCAGGTGCACCGCCGCCTTGCTGGCGTTGTAATGCGCCTGGCCCTGCGGCTTGTTGACGATGATGCCGGACATCGAGCCGATATTGACCACGCTGCCGCGCTTCGCCGCCACCATGTGCTTGCCGAAGGCGCGGGCGCACCAGAAGACGGCGTTGACGTTCAGGTCCATGACCTTGCGCCATTCCTCGTCGCTGGTCGCCAGCGCGTCGCTGTTGCGGGCCATGCCGGCGTTGTTGACCAGCACGTCGACCCGGCCGAGCCGGGCCTGGACGTCGTCGGCCGCCTTGGTCACGGCGTCGGGGTCGGTGACGTCCAGCTTGATGAACTCGCCGCCCACGGCCTTGGCGGTGTCGGCGCCGATATCCGCCAGGATCTCGGCCACCACCACCTTGGCGCCGGCCTCGGCCAGCGCCTCGCAGGTGGCCCGGCCGATGCCGCGGCCGCCGCCGGTCACCACCGCCACGCGTCCGGAAAGGTCGAATTTCTCGCGGTACATGGTCCTCTCCATCACATCGAAAAAGCTAATTCGGAATCAGATCGACCGCCCGGTCGGCGACCGCCAGCACCGGGGCGTTGGTGTTGCCGCTGGTCACCCGCGGCAGGATCGAGGCGTCGATGACGCGCAGCCGCTCGACCCCGCGGACGTTGAGCACGCGGTCGACCACCGCCATCGGGTCGCCCTCCGGCCCCATGCGGCAGGTGCCGACCGGGTGGTAGTTGGTCTTGACCGTGCGCCGGCAATGCGCCGCCAGGTCCTCGTCGCTCACAGTGGCGTCGCCCGGAAAAATCTCGCCGGTCACCATCCGCCCCACCGGGTCGGCCGCCAGCACCCGGCGGGCGAAGCGCAGCCCAGCGACCGACAGGCGCAGATCCTCCGGGTCGCCGAAGAAGGCGCAGTCGATCAGCGGCGGGTCGGTCGGGTCGGCCGAGCGCAGCGCCACCGATCCGCGCGCCTTCGGCCGCATCAGGCAGGCGTTCAGCGTCACCCCGTCGGTCGGCGCCACGCCGGTGACGTCGCGGTCGAGATAGACGGTCGGCACGCAGTACAGCTGCAGCTTCGGATCGCTCTGGTCGTCGCCATCCGGGTCGATGAAGGCGCAGGCCTCGACGCCCGTCGTGGTCACCGGCCCGGTCTTGAACAGCAGATATTGCAGCCCGGCCAGGACCATCGGCAGGCCGCGGTCCTGGCCGAAATAGCCATAGGCGCCGTTGGTGGCGGCCACCACCGGCACCTCGTGATGGTCCTGCAGGTTGGCACCGACGCCGGGCAGGTCGGCCTTGACCTGGATGCCGTGCCGGGCCAGCGACGCGGCCGGGCCGATGCCGCTGAGCATCAAGAGCTTGGGCGAGGCATAGGCGCCGGCGGCCAGGATCACCTCGGCCCCCGTCGCGCGGCGGGTCTGGCCGTCCTGGATGTAGTCGACGCCGGTGGCCCGGCCGCCCTCGACCAGGATGCGGGTGACGACGGCGCCGGTCTCGACCGTCAGCTTCGGGTCGCGCAGCACCGGGGCCAGGAAGGCGGCGACGGCGCTGCAGCGGGTGCGGGTGGCGGCGTCGATGGTGTGCTGCATGAAGCCGACGCCGGCCTGCTCGCCGCCGTTGAAGTCCGGCCGGTAGGGCACGCCCATGCCCTGCAGCGCCTGGACGAAGGCGCGGCTCATCGCGCAATGCTGGCCGAGATGCGAGACCTTCAGCGGCCCCTCGGTACCGTGGAACGGCGCGCCGAGATGGTCGTTGCCCTCCTGCTTGACGAAGTACGGCAGCAGGTCGGCCCAGCCCCAGCCGGAGCCGCCGCCGAGCTCGGCGTCCCAGCCGTCATAGTCCTGCGGCCGGCCGCGCATATAGACCATGGCGTTGACCGCGCTGCCGCCGCCCAGGAGCTTGCCGGTCGGGATGATCGGCGCGCGGCCGCCCAGCTGCTCCTGCGGCACGGTCTGGTTCAGGGTCAGATAGGTGTCCTGGTTCAGGAACTTCATGTAGCCGGCGGGCATGTCGAGCAGGCGGCTGCCGCGCCGCCCCCCGGCCTCCAGCAGCAGCACCCGGGCCCGCCGCTCGGTCACCAGCCGGCTGGCGACGACGCAGCCCGCGCTGCCGCCGCCGACGACGATGAAGTCGTAGCCTGGATTCACTTCACCGCCCCGAAGGTCAGGCCGCGCACCAGCTGCCGCTGCGACAGCCAGCCCAGCACCAGGATTGGCGCGATGGCCAGCGTCGAGGCGGCGGAGAGCTTGGCCCAGAACAGCCCCTCCGGGCTGGAGAACGAGGCGATGAAGGCGGTCAGCGGCCCGGAATCCGGCCCGGTCAGGTTGATGCTCCAGAACGCCTCGTTCCAGGCCAGGATGATGGTCAGGAGCGAGGTCGAGACGATGCCGGGCAGGGTGGTGGGCAAGAGGATGTACAGCATCTCCTGCCACGAGGTGGCGCCATCCACCCGCGCCGCCTCCAGGATCTCGCGCGGATAGTCGCGGAAATAGGTGTACAGCATCCACACCACGATCGGCAGGTTGACCAGGGTCATCAGCAGGACCATGCCGACGACCGAGTTCAAGAGGCCGAGGTCGCGGAAGCCCATATACATCGGCACCAGCACGCCGACCGCGGGCATCATCTTGGTCGACAGCATCCACAACAGCGTGCCTTCGGTCCGCTTGGTCGGGAAGAAGGCCATCGAATAGGCCGCCATGCCGCCGATCACCAGGCACAGCAGGGTCGAGCCGAAGGAGATGTACACCGAGTTCAGGGCATAGCTGAAATAGTCGATGCGCGAATTGACGGCGGCGTAGTTCTCCAAGGTCGGGGTGAAGAAGATCGACGGCGGGGTGGTGAAGGCGTCGATCTCGGTCTTGAAGCTGGTCAGCACCATCCAGCCGATCGGGAAGAACAGGATCAGCCCGACTGCCCAGCCCAGGATGGTGACGCCGACCGCCTGCCGCGCGCTGCGTTGAATGGCCATGGCTCAGCCCCCCTTGCGCAGGGTGCGGGCCAAGGCGCGCACCAGGAAGAAGGCGACGATGTTGGCCAGGATCACGGCGATCACGCCGCCGGCCGAGGCGCCGCCGACATTGAACTGCTGCAGCCCGTTCCGGTAGACGAGATAGGTCAGGGTGGTGCTGGCGGTGCCTGGCCCGCCATTGGTGGTGACCAGGATCTCGGCGAAGATCGACAGCAGGAAGATGGTCATCACCATGATGACGACGCCGATGGCGTGCATCAGATGCGGCAGCACGATGAAGAAGAACATCGCGATCGGCCCGGCGCCGTCGATCCGCGCCGCCTCGCGCTGCTCATGGTCCAGCGACTGCAGCGCGGTCAGCAGGATCAGGATGGCGAAGGGCAGCCATTGCCAGGCGACGATGATGATGATCGCGGCTAGCGGCGCCTGGCTCAGCCAGTCGATCGGCTCGAGCCCGACCGAGCGCGCCACCCAGGTCAGCACGCCGGAGACCGGATGCAGCATCATGTTCTTCCAGACCAGGGCGCTGACCGTCGGCATGACGAAGAACGGCGCGATCACCAGGACGCGGACGATGCCACGGCCGGGGAAGGGCTGGTCCAGCAAGAGCGCGATCAGGGTGCCCAGCACCACGGTGATCGCCAGCACGGCGCCGACCAGGATCAGCGTGTTCTGGATCGCGTCCCAGAACGCCGGGTCGCCGACCAGGTAGATGTAGTTGTTCAGCCCCGCGAATCCGCGCCGCGCGGGATTCATCAGGTTGTAGCGCAGGGTCGAGAAGTAGATCGTCGCCGCCAGCGGCACGAAGGTCCACAACAGCAGGACCGTGACCGATGGGGCGAGGAGCAGCTGCGCCTTGCGCCGGGTCGAGGCGATGGCGGCCATGGCGTGCGTCCTTTCTCTTGACGATGCGCAACAGGCGCGGGGGTGGGGAGTCTAGACCCAATCCTCCCCCGTCATCCCCACGAAAGCGGGGATCTCGTCACGGAGGAACCGGCGGGAGAGTCCCGCTTTCGCGGGAATGACGGTGGGGGGAAGGGAAGCCCGGAGACCCCGCAGGATCTCCGGGCGACAAGTCTGAGGCCCCTACTTATACCCGCCCTGGGTCACCGCCCGGTCGGCGGCTTCCTGCGAGGCCTTCAGCGCCGCGTCGACCGTGACCGAGCCGGCGAGGGCGGCGGCGATCTGCTGGCCGACCTCGGTGCCGATGGCCTGGAACTCCGGGATGCCAACGAACTGCACCCCGGTGTACGGCACCTTCTCGACCGTGGCGTCGTTCGGGTCCGCGGTCTCGATCGCCTTCAGCACGAAGGACGCGAAGGGCGCGGCCTTCTGGTACTCGGGGTTGGCGTAGGTCGAGCTGCGCGTGCCCGGCGGGACCACGGTCCAGCCGTCGCTCTTCGCCACCGCCTCGATATAGGGCTTCGACGTGGCCCAGGTGATGAACTTCTTGGCGGCGTCCGGCGACTTGGTCGATTTCGGCACGGCCAGGGCCCAGGACCACAGCCAGTGGTTGCCCTTCGGCGACTTGGCGATCGGCGCCTGGGCGAAGGCGACCTTGTCGGCCACCGTCGAGTCCTTCGGGTTGTACAGGTAGCCGGCGGCCGAGGTGGCGTCGATCCACATCGCGCATTTGCCGCTGGCGAACAGCGCCCGGTTCTCGTTGTGGCCGTTCGACGGCGCGCCCGGGGGGCCGTAGTTCTTCAGCAGGTCGACATAGAAGGTGATGGCTTCCTTCCACGCCGGGGTGTCGATGGTCGGGTTCCAGTTCATGTCGAACCAGGCGCCGCCGAAGGTGTTCACCAGCGGGTCGACGAAGGCCATGTTCTCGCCCCAGCCCGGCTTGCCGCGCAGGCAGATGCCGTAGATCTCGTGCGAGGGGTCGTGCAGCTTGGCCGCGAACTCCTTGATCTGCTCATAGGTCGGCTGGTCCGGCATCTTCAGCCCGGCCTTCTCGAACAGGTCCTTGCGGTAGAAGGTCATCGAGCTTTCGGCATAGAAGGGCAGGGCGTACAGCTTGCCCTCATGCGAAAGCCCGTCGCGCACCGGCTTCAGCACGTCGTCGAGCGCGTAGTCGGCCGGCAGGTTGTCGATCGGCAGCAGCCAGTCCTGGCCGCCCCAGATCGGCACCTCATAGGTGCCGATGGTCAGCACGTCGAACTGGCCGCCATTGGTGGCGATGTCGGTGGTGACGCGCTGGCGCAGCACGTTCTCCTCCAGCACCACCCAGTTCAGCGCGATGCCGCTCTCCTTCTCGAAGTCCTTCGACAGGCGCTGCATGATGATCATGTCGGCGTTGTTGACCGTGGCGATGGTCAGCTTCTGCTGCGCCATCGCCGAACCGGACGCGAGCAGCAGCGCCAGCGCGCCGGCTCCGGCCAGGGCCTTGCACATCTTCCAGGGCATGGGGGCCTCCTCGGGTTGTTCCTCCAAAGCCGCGTCTGTCGCGGTCTCGCTCTCTTCCGGCGGGAAGCCTACGCCGATTTTGCGGCGGGCGCCTGACGGTCGATCGGACAGTTTGTGATTCTGCTCAACCGATGAACAGATGTTCATGCCGCAGCCGCCCGGAGTCAAGCGGAGAGGTACGGGGCGGTGCGCGAAGGCGCGCAGCGGCGACCGGTCGCGCTCCCCTGGCGCGGCCCGTGCTTTGCGCTACTCTCGGTTCGGGAGCGACCGAGGGGAGTGTGCCTGGAATGACGACCGACCAATCCGTGCTGAACCGGATCGAGAAGCTGGTGGCGGAGGAGGAGCGGCTGTGGTCCGGCGGCCGTCCGAGCGACCCCGAGCTGAGGCGGCTGAAGGAGATCCAGGTCGAGCTCGACCGCGCCTGGGACCTGCTGCGCCAGCGCCGCGCCCGCCGCGAATTCGGCCAGGACCCCGACGACGCCCATCTCCGCCCCGCCGGCATCGTCCGCACCTACCGCGACGAGTAGGGGCGCGAGGGCGGTCGCGGCGAGCGGGCGGACCGCAACGAGGGGCGGGGCCGCGGCGAACCGGGGACAGGAGAACCGGGAGGGTGAAGGAGAACCCGATGCGGAGATGGGTCCTGGCCGCCTGGCTGCTGCTGGGCGCGGTGCCGGCTGTCGTGCCCCCGGCGGTCGCGGCCGAGGCGCCGCCGGCGCTGCAGCCGCCGGGCGCGCGGCTGCTGTTCACCGCCGAGGCCTCGGGCGTACAGATCTACAAGAGCGTCGCCGAGCCCGGCGGCGCGCCGCATTGGGTGCTGCAGGCGCCGCTGGCCCGGTTGACCGGCGACGGCGGCCGGATCGCGATCTTCCACTATGCCGGCCCGTCCTGGGAGGCGGCGGACGGCAGCAAGGTGGCGCACGACCCGGCGGTGCCGGTGGTCTCGGCGCCGGCGCCCGATCCGGCCGACATTCCCTGGCTGCTGGTGGCGGTGACGGACGACCCGGCGCCGGGCCTGCTGGCGCGGGTGACCTATGTGCAGCGCCTCGCCACCCATGGCGGCGCCGCCCCCGCCGCCCTGCCGGTGCGGCCGGACACGCTGGTCGGCGTGCCCTACACCGCCACCTACGCCTTCCTGGCCCGGGCCCCGTAGACCCGCCTCCGCCCCGCCGGCATCGCCCGCACCCGACGAGTGAGCCGGCGCCACCCCCTCACCCGAAATCGCAGCGCGATTTCGACCTCTCCCCAAGGAGAGGTGCAGGAAGCGCGGCCCCTTGTTCCCTCTCCTCGGGGAGAGGGAGGGGCCCGTCGCGTTGGCGACGGGAGGGTGAGGGGGCGGCCCCGCCGTCAGACGACCAGAGCGGCTGGAATGCACCGGCAGTTGTTCCCCTCTCCTCGGGGAGAGGGAGGGGCCCGTCGCGTTGGCGACGGGAGGGTGAGGGGCGGTCCCGCCGTCAGACGATCAGAACGGCTGGAATTCGCTGGCGTGAGTCGGATGGCGGTGGCGTCGAGACCCGGCGCGCAGCGGACGTTGGTCCGTGAGCACCGGAAGCGGAGACGCCGCCGTCAGGCGGCCACGCCAGGTGAATTATGAAGCGGGCCGGGCCGCAGCCCAGATCTCGTGCGCGCCATCCCACATCATGACGACGGCGACATACAGGATGATCAGCAGCCCGACATAGGCGATCCAGCGGTGGCGGTGCAGCAGCCGGGCGACGAAGTTGGCGGCCAGGCCCATCAGCGCGACGGAGAGGGCGAGGCCGACGATCAGCACCTCGAGGTGGTCGCGCGCGGTGCCGGCCACGGCCAGCACGTTGTCGAGCGACATCGACACGTCGGCCAGCACGATCTGGGTGACGGCCTGGCGGAAGGTCTTGGCCGGGGGCAGGCCGGGCTCGGTGTCGCTGTTCTGCGCCAGCGCCGCGGCCTCGGCGGCGTGGTCGGCGCGGATCTCGCGCCACAGCTTCCAGCACACCCACAGCAGCAGGATGCCGCCGGCGAACAGCAGGCCGACGATCTGCAGCAGCTGGGTGGTGAACAGGGCGAAGACGATGCGCAGGCCGGTGGCGGCGACGATGCCCCACAGGATGGCGCGGCGCCGCTCCTCGGCGGCCAGCCCGGCCGCGGCCATGCCGACGACGATGGCGTTGTCGCCCGCCAGCGCCACGTCGATGATCACGACCTGGACGAGGGCGGTGAGCTCGGCGAGCGATAACCAGTCGGGCATGGCGGGGTCCGATGCAGAGGAAGTCCGGAGCGGCCGAGGGCCGATGCCGATTTAACGCAGGATGGAGGGGGAGGGAACCCAGGACAGTGAAGCGCAGCCTGTAGGATGGCCAGCGCAGCTGGACTGCTTAACCCGGCTGGCCGCCGGCACCTCGGGTAAGGCGATCAAAGGTGCCCTCGACCTGTCGGTAACTATATGCCCCAGTCGGCGTCCCCCAAGCTGCGTGTGAACAGCCACACCAAGGCGGTGGTAACGGCTTATGCGCTGAGGCCGATCGGGGATGGAGGGGGGCATTGGGTGTTGGTCTGTGGTGCGAATCCATTCATGGTGCTACTAGAAAGCTTCGTGTGATCACGAAGGGCCAGATCCGGGAAAGCATCAGTTTCACCATGAGCGAAGCGCCGCACGATTCAAGAAGTATCGGTAATCTCATGCTTGACGAAGCGGATCGTGTGGGGATCAGCGTTACTAACCTTGCTCTTCAGAAGCTTCTCTACTTCGCTCACGGTATCTTTTTAAATGAAACAAAGAAGCCTCTGGTCAGCGGTTACTTTGAAGCATGGCAATATGGTCCGGTTCACCCTGCCGCCTACAAGGCATATCGGTTGGCAGGCAGTGAGGCAATTCTATTTCGCGCACGAAGCCAGGATGTGCTGACGGGCGAATCAAAGCCCATTTTGGAGCCCGACAGCCCGGCCGTGAGGCGACTCGTCCAGCAGGTTCTAAACTCATATGGCAAGCTGTCTCCAGGCAGACTCGTCGATATTTCGCACGCAAAAAACTCACCCTGGGACTTCATAGTGGACAAAGGGCGAACATCTGTTGCGCTCGGGCTTCGGATACCAGATACTGTTATCCTCGACCGCTTCAAGTACCATAAGGTGTCTATCGGAGCCGTCCCAGTCGCTGGAGAACCGAGTGAAGATACGCCCTTTACCTGACATCGACCTTGCCCGCATCGCCCCTCTGCCCGAAGTGATGCAGCGAAAGCAGCTTGAGCAGATTCGATACGGGCGGCCGCCGTTCTCGTACGGGCCGTTGCGCAGCTGCTTCCATGATATCTTCAACGTGCAACCTGAAATGTTTGGCCGGGTCGCAGCCACTGAGTGGTCTGTGATCGAGGCGCTGTTAGGACGGAAATGCACGTCGGAAGAGGAATTGCAGGCGAACCTTTGTGTCGCCAGAGGCCTATATGAGTTTGCGACGGCATCGAAGCTACTTGGGCGTGCCCAGGAGTTCTTCTCTCTCGCCATGGGCACAGGACGGAAGGTCGTCTACTGGCTCCCGATGGTTCTGTCCCTTGACGGTCGCCCTACCGTGCCATTCATTGATCCGCGCCGATCACGCGGCCTAACTCGGGAGGCGCGGCGTTTTGCTTTCTCGATGATGCACGAACGCATCCGCGCTGCGGATCCTGACTATGAAACCGTTCGTTTTGCGATCTTTCAGTTTGGGGACGTGAACGGCGGTCAGCGTGATCCCATCCTTCATACCGATGACGGACTTGAGCTTTTCTCTCTCGATCAAATGGAATCGATGGTCAACGTGACCTACGAGCTTTGGCGCGAAGTATGCGAGGAACGGGATATGGATGCGCGTCGGAAAGCCACGGGGACACGCGGGCCGTTAATCTAGGCGACGCTCAACCTAATGCGAATTAGGCTAACAGAGCAGTTTTGGTACGCTCCCGCTTTCACTCACCTCGGAGCGATGGTGCGGTGTCCCGCTTAATCCATGTGCCTCTGTCGCAGTATTCTTAGGACTGTGTCAAACGTGATCCACAGACGACCGAGTGATTGCAAATGGGGGGCTCGTGATGAATCTTACAATTGAGAATTCTGAAGAGTTACAGATCCGATGCCGTCAGGATATCTTTGAAGGATTCGAATGAGGTAATTGCTTCGTCAAGTAGTCCTCTAGATTCCAGAGAAACAAATAAGGCGCAAGATCTGGCCTGACAATTTACAGATTTCTCCGGATTGAATTCTATATCTGTAAATCCGTCGATTTTGGATAGTCGCCTTAGCCAATTACGCTCCGGATATATCGCATTAATATAAAGCCAATCGTAAAATATGGTTGGCGGTGTGAGTGGAAATATTTCCTCTTCAAAGGAGAAGTGCAGAAGTTTTCCAGATTCACGAAGTCGTAAATCGCGCTTGGCGCTGCGCGGGTCCAAATGAAATATATCAGTAAATGGTCCTCCTTTTTCAAACACCTTGCTACCTTGAAATGCGGATTCTAGTGAAACAAGGTATCCAGAAACTTCAATTTTTTGATGAAAGGCGCTAAGTCTCCGACCGATTTCTCTTTCAGATTTGCTGGAAATTTCTAGAATATACTGCAAGCCACGATCGGACGCTGCCTGATGTAAGGCAGAAATATTTTTGCGTTTTTGGGATGGCGCCATTCCGGGTTGCCAGCGAAACGCAATTGATACCTCTGAGACCAAGCGCCTTCCACTTTTGAGCGGCACAAAAACTGGTCGTTCAGCCATTTGGAATATTCAAAATCATATTAATCGGGACAATCTTCGGCACCAGTATCTCGTATAGTTTGGCGGAATTCAGACGTGCCTTCACTTCGCTATTTTTCCAGTCGGTACGGGTGTAAATAACGTCGAGATCGATCTTGTCGAGCATTGTCGAAGGCGGTTCTCTAATCGCGCCGCTCTTGTTGGAGACTTCACTAGTCACTAGGACGCCTGTGGCCTTGATAACGCAAGGGTTAATCCTCAGGAAGACCGTATCAGATACCCGTTGTTCCTTTCTAG
>NZ_VCCH02000065.1 GCF_005938675.2 Mycobacterium sp. KBS0706 | reverse complement strand
GACCGGCCGGATTCACGCCTTCCTCGGAGACCACCATGCCCCAAGCCCACGGCTTCCAGACCATCCTCGGCCGCAACCTCGTCGGCGAGCTGAAGAACTTCGTCCACCGCCCTTTCCTCGTCGTCACCATGGAGGATCTGTGGCCGCTCTTCGTCGAAGCCTTCGACGGTGCCGAGTGCGAGCCGTATTTCGTGCGCTCGGTCGACGAGGAGGAACTGCTCCGGGACCTCAGCATCCTGCCGGACTTTGCCGCCGTGGTCGGGCTCGGCGGCGGCATGGCGATCGACGCAGCCAAATACTTCGCGTGGCGGCGGCGGCGCCCGCTCTTCCAGGTCCAGACCGCGCTCAGCATGAACGCCGCCTGGGGCCACCGCGCCGGCGTGCGCTCCGGCGGCGTCGTCCGCTATGTCGGTTGGGCCGTGCCCGAGGCGGTCTATATCGACCTCGACGTGATCCGCGCCGCCCCGCGGGCGCTGAACCTCTCCGGCATCGGCGACATCCTGTGCGCCCACACCGGCGTCCTCGACTGGAAATACGCCGCAAGCCGCGGCCGCGGCGAGCCGAAATGGCCGTTCGACCCAGGACTCGCCGCGGACGCCGAAGCCGCGGTCGACCGCGTCCTCACCCATCTCGACGACATCCGCGACCTCACCGACACCGGCATCCAGGTCCTGGTCGAGGGGCTCGCCCGCGGGACGAGCTATCACACGAACGGCTGGAATCCGCGGCCGATCGAGGGGATCGATCACTTCTTCTTCTACGCGCTCGAATTCGGCACAGGCCGCAAGTTCATCCACGGCCCGCCCGTCTGCCTCGGGATCGCGATCGGATCCCTCCTGCACGAGAGCCGGGCCGACGAGATGCTCCGCGCCTTCCATCATGTCGGCCTCGACATCCGGCCCGAGGCCATGGGCGTCACCTGGGATGACGTCGCCCGCGCGCTCTCCGGGCTCCGCCGCTTCGTCCGGGACGCTGGGCTCTGGCACTCGATCGCCCACGACGTCGAGATCGGGCCTGACTTCGTCCAGCGCCTCCGCTGCGAGATCGAGGCGCTCTACGGGCCCTGGGGCCCGGCCGCCCGGTGACGGCATGCATCCCTCGACGGCATCGTTCCCGGAACCGAAGACCATGAAGATCCGGATCCTTCCCGACCGCGAGGCGGTCGCAGCCGCCGCGGCCGCCGAGATCCTCGCGGCGGTCGCCGCCCGCCCCGGCCTCGTCCTCGGCGTCGCCACCGGCCGCACCATGGAGCCGGTCTATGCCCGGCTGGCCCGGGCCGCGGCCGAGGGGGCGGCGTTCGGCGGGGTCGAGCTCTTCGGGCTCGACGAATATGTCGGGCTCGCTCCCGGCCATCCGGCCGCCTTCCGCAGCTATCTCGAGCGGCATGTCACGGTCCCGCTCGGGATCCCGTCCGAGCGGCTCCATGTGCCGGACGGCATCAGCATCGATCCGGCCGAGGAGGCGCGGCGCCATGAGGCCCGGATCCGCGCTGCCGGAGGCATCGACCTGCAGCTCCTCGGGCTCGGCCGGAACGGGCACATCGCCTTCAACGAGCCGGGGTCGCCCTTCGTCTCCCGCACACGGGTCGTGCGCCTGGCGCGATCGACCCGCGAGGACGGCCGGAGCGCCCTGCCGGCGGGGATGCAGCCGCCGCGGACCGGCATCACCATGGGGGTGGGCACGATCCTCGAGGCCCGGCGCCTCCTGCTGCTCGCGACCGGTGCTGCGAAGCGGCCCGCCGCCGAAGCCTTGTGCTTCGGCCCTGTCTCTCCCGCCTGCCCCGCCTCGGCGCTCCGGCTCCATCCGGACGCCACCGTGCTCCTCGACCGGGAGGCGGCAGGGCCGGAATAAAAATCGGCAATCCACAAAGTCGAATGCAATACTTTCTGGAATGCATCGTCAAATACATTCGGAGAAGCTTTTTGACTCTTCTATGACATCCGGGAACAGTTGAGACCTCCACTCCAATACCGACGCTCGGCCGCCAATATAGCGGCACCGGCAGGGAGGTCTCACCGTGACCAGGCATGCTGCGCTGCGCGCAACGAAGCCCCGCATCCCGAGCCCCAAGGCGGCGCTCGCCGCCTATGGCGGCCGCCCCGTCCTCGACCAGCGGCGGCTTGCCCGCTGGCCGGCTCCGTCGCTCGACCATGTCTCGGCCCTGATCGAGGCCGCCCGCAGCGGACGCTACCACCGCGTCAACCATCCGATCGTCTCGCGGCTTGAGGACGCGCTGGCGCAGTGGAGCGATGGCCTCCGGGTGCGTGCGGTCGGCTCGGGCACCGCCGCGATCCACATCGCGCTCGACCATCTCCGGGAGCGCGGGCCGAAGATCCTCACGCCGGCCCTCAACTGGCCGGGCGCCCTCGGGCCCATCCACTTCGCGGGGCTGGAGCCCGTCTTCGCCGACGTCTCGCTCGAGGACGCCTGCATCGACGAGAACGACGCGCTCGCCAGGCTCTCGCCCGAGGTCGGCGTCCTCCTCCTCTCGCATCTCTTCGGCAACGTCTCCGACGTCCCGCGCCTCCGGCAGACGGCACGCACGCTCGACATCGCAATCGTCGACGACTGCGCCCAGGCGATCGGGGCGCTCAGGCCGGAGCCGGGCGCCGGCCGGCTCGTCAGCGATGCCTTCACCCTCTCCGGCAACGGCGCCAAGCATCTCGGCGCCGGCGAGCTCGGCTTTCTCTGCGCCACCGAGCCCGGGCTGATCGAGCATGTCGACCGGGTGTCGCTCTCGAGCTCGGCCAGGGACGGCGGGCGGGTCTTCGCTCCGATGAGCTACGGCCTCAACTACCGCCCGAACGTGCTGTCCGCGGCCATCGCCCTGAGCCGCGTGCCGAGCCTCGACGAGCAGCTCGCGGCCCGGGCCGAGAATGCCGCCATCCTGCGCATCGGCCTCTCCGGCCTTCCGGGCCTGCGCCTCCTTCACCGCTTCACCGAAGCCCGGAACTCCTTCCTGAACTTCGCGCTCCTGCTCGAGGCCGGCGAGCTCGGGCTGCCGGCCGTCGCGGCCACCCGCGACTTCATCGTCGACCTCCTGGTGCAGGAAGGGGTCCCTGTCTGGATCTGGCTGCGCCGGCCGGCCTGGGCCTATCTCCCCTTCTGGCCCGAACAGGCCGAGCGGCCGCCGCTTCCCAACACCGAGAAGCTGCTCGCCGGCCTGTTCGACATCGTCGAGATCGCGCCGCCGAACGGAGCCGATGTCATGCGCGCCTATGTCGCCGCCTTCGAGAAGGTCTGGACGGCCCTGCCCGAGCTCGCACCGGAGATCCGGATGGCCGCGGAAGGCACAGGCACGGCATCGACGGGGCACGGCTGACATGCGGCGCTCTCCCCCAGGCTTCGTCCAGGCCGACCTCGGCTGCGTCGTCAAGATCGGCGGCAGCCTGACCCGCGACTTGGCCGAAGCCTCCCGGCTGGTCGGTGCGCTCGTCGCCCTCGTCGGCGCGGGCCACAGGATCCTGGTCGTCCCCGGCGGCGGTCGGCCGGACAAGGCGATCGAGGCGATCGACCGGGAACGGCCGCTCGCCTCCGAGACCGCCCACCGCGCCTGCGCGCTCGCGCAGGACCAGACCGGGCTCATCCTCGCCGATCCCGGGATCGCCAGCGGCACGGCGGCCTGCGCCACGGTCGGCCAGTGCCTCGCCGCGCTCGCCGAAGGGAGCCTTCCGATCCTCCTCCCCTCCCGGCTGATCTTCGCGGCCGAACCGGTCGAGCCCAGCTGGGATGTGACCTCCGACGCCATCGGCGCCTGGGTGGCCTGGCTCCTCGGGGCCGGGCGCTACGCCGTCCTGACCGATGTCGACGGCGTCTATGCCGCAGGCCGCGTCGGCGAGTCCGAGCATCTCCTGCCCGAGATCGCCGCCGACGACCTTGCCGCCATGGGCCACACCTCGGTCGACGCCTGCGCCGCCGCCTTCATCGCAGCAAAGGGGATCGAGTCCGCCGTCCTCAACGGGCGCCACCCCGAGCGGGTCGTCGACTGGATCGAGCGGCGGCCGTGCCGCGGCACCCTGATCCGGCCAGCGCGGCAGGCGGCGTCATGACCGGGACCGATGCCCTCGCTCCCGGCCGACCCTGGCTCGCGCTTTGCGTCCAGGCGCCGGACGCGCTGGCCTCCGGCCTCTGCCGCATGCTCGACCGCCACATCGCCGAACACACAGGGCTCGCGCTGCAGGCCGCGGTGGTCCGGGTGCATGACGCGGCCTCGATCCGGGCCTTCTATGCCGTCTCGGGCGGCACCGCGGGCGCGCATTGGCCGCTGGTCGAGGCGCTCTATGCCGGCGCCCCCGTGCGGATCACCTGGTGGGCGGGCGACCAGGCGCTGACCCGGCTGCAGCGGGCGAAGGGCTGGACCCAGCCGGCCGAGAGCGCCCCCGACACCATCCGTGGCCGGTTCTGGTGCGACAACCCCGTCGCGAACCTGATCCATGTCAGCGACAACGAGGAGGCGATGGTGCGCGAGGGACGGATCCTCGCTCCCTTGCCGGCGGGACGCCTTCCCGGCCGCGCCGCTCTCCGGCGTCCCTGGGGCTGGACACGTCATTCCGCCCTCCCGACGCTGGTGCGCCTCCTCGCACCGGAGTGCGGCGTCGACCTGCATCGCCTCCTCGTCCTGCCACGCTCGGGCGACGCCGTCGAGACCGCGCGGCGCTCGGTTCGCGCGCTCGGCCGGCTCGCAGCCGCCACGCCGGCCGCGGCCGGGCTGGTCGAGGCCTATCTCGAGGGAAACACCGGCCCGCTGGACGACTTCATCACCCGCCGCCCCGTCGCGCCCTGGGATGCGCTCATCCTTCGGGCCGGGCTCCACGCGGCAGGGGCCTGGCGACGGAGGCTCGCGACGGAGCTCGCGGCCGCGAAGGGGCGCGCGGCATGAGCCTCGCCCCGCCACAGAGCCTCGCACTGGCTCTCCTCAGAGGCCGCCGCTCCCCGCGCAGCTGGATCGCCGGCAGCACCGTCCTCCACCCCTATCTCGCGCGGCATCCGGGCGACCTCGACATCCATCATCCCGACGCTAGGGCCGCCCGGGCGGCGATCCGGATGGATCTCTCGGTGCTGCTGGAGCATGGCTTCGCGATCGACGGCAGCGCCTGGCAGGAGACCGAGCGCTGGGCGCGGTTCCGGCACGACACCGGCTCCGTCGTCCTCAACTGGGTCGTCATCGCGCATCCGGACCGGGCGCGGCCGCGCCGGCATCCCGACTTCGGCTATGCCGTCCCGGTCGAGGACGCGGTCGCCGAGAAGCTCGGGACCGCGCAGTCCTCCGGACGGCCGAAGGACATCGAGGACCTCCGGGCGATCCGCCGCGCCGCTGTCCCGCTGCCGACCGACCTCGGCCGCCGCGTCGAAGCCTTCCTCCGCCGCCCCCTCTCCGCAAGCAGGGCCGGCCCCGGGCGGGGGCGTCGATGACCGCCTTCCGCCCGATCTCGATCGAGGAGGCGGCCGTCCTGGCGCGGCGGCGGACGTTGGAGCGCCTCCTGAGATGCGCGCTGGCGGAGGGCCTCCTCGGCGGCAAGCGTCCCGCCACGGAGAGCCCCCGAGGGGGAGTCCGGATATCGGTCGACACCGCGGCCGGGACGCTCCGGCTCCGGTGCCGCCCGCCCTTTGTCGGCTGGCGCCATGCCGAGGTCGACGGCCTCATCCTGTGCACCCACGGGTCGGATCCCCGGCCGATCGAGGATCCCTTCGACCTCATCTCGTTTCTGCGGTCGCTGCATCCGGATGGCCGGTGGCGCCAGTTGCGGGACGAGATCGAGGACAGCCTCCGGAACGAGACGCTGTCGATCCAGGCGCGATCGGCACGCGACCACGCCATCGCCGCGGCCGCCCGGGACCACGGCTGCCCGACCCTCCTCGACTGGGTCCGCTGCTCGCTCCCTGCGGCCGAGCGGACATCCTTCATCGAGCAATGGGGCGCCGTCGGCCATCCGCATCACCCTTGCGCCAAGACGCGGATCGGCTTCACCGCGGAGGACAGCCGGCGCTACGCGCCCGAGTTCGCACGGCCTGTCAGGGTTCCCTGGCTCGCCGTGCGCCGGGACAGGCTCGCGGTGGAGACCATCTCGCCCGGCCTCGATGCGCAAGCCTTCCTCGCCCGGCACTTTCCGGCCGCGATCGACCGCTGGCGCTCGGCCGTCGCGGCGTCCGGTACCGATCCGGAGGCCTATCTCCCGCTTCCCGTCCATCCCTGGCAATGGCAGGCGATCGTGCCTCGGCACTTCGCCGAGGAGATCGCCCGCGGCGACATCCTGACGCCGGAGGGGGTCGAGACCGGGTGCCTGGCGATGCTGTCCGTGCGCACCCTCGCGCCCCTCGAACCCGCCTCCGCCCCCTACCTCAAGCTCCCGCTCTCGATCCAGGTGACGAGCTCAAGGCGCGAGCTCGGACCCGGCGTCGTCGCGGCCGGCCCCTGGATGACCCGGCGGCTCGCGGCCCTCCTGGAGCGGGACGGACGCCTCGCCAGGAACCTTGCGATCCTGGGCGAGCCGCTCGGTCTTCACATGCGTCCTGCCGGTCCCGGGGATGAGCGCCCGGGCATGCTCTCCGCCCTGCTCCGCCAGTCCGTGGCGGAGATCCTCCAGCCGGGCGAGACTGCGATCCCGGCCGCGGCGCTCTTCGTGCCGTCGCCCGTCACCGGGCAGCCGCTGTTCCTCGAGCTCGCCACAGCCGCCGGACGAGGCATCGCCACGTTCTTCGGCGGCTATTGCCGCATCGCCCTCGGCGCCTTCCTCCGCCTCTCGCTTCTCCACGGCATCGCGCTCGAGGCCCATCAGCAGAACACGCTCGTCATCGTCGACGAGCGCCATCGCATCGCCCGCATCGTCGCCCGGGACTTCGGGGCGCGGGTGCTGGCGGACACGATCGATCCGTCCGACCCGATGCCGGAGGCGACCCGGGAAATGGTCGTCGCCGGTCGCGACGCGCTCCGCGAGATGGTCTCCCACGCCGTGCTCGAAAGCCTTGTCCGCGAACTGGTCGCGCTGCTCTCCCGGCACGGCGCGATGGCACCGGGCGAGAGCTGGCGTCGGGCCGCGGCCGCGATCGAGGAGGTTCTCGCCGGCCTCGCGGGCGAGCTCGACGCCGGGACGCTGGAGGAAGAGCGGATCGCGCTCTTCGGCCAGCCATGGCGGGTCAAGAGCCTTCTGCGGATGCGGATCGCCAAGCATCCGGGCGACAGCTTCATCGACACCCCGAACCCCTTCGCGCCGCGGGCCTGACCGGTGCCGGGTGCTCACGCTCCGGACGGCGTCTCCCGTCCGGCGCGGGCGAGCGCCCGGAGGTGCAACTGCAGGCTGCGGCGCACGGTCGGATCGGGGATCGCCAGGAGATCGCGGGCGAGCGCGAGCGCTGCCTGGCGCTCTTCCACTTCATCCGGAGAGATCCCGCCATTCGCGCCGTCCGCGACGCCGGCAAGCAGTTGCGCGGCCGGCACCTCCAGCACCTGCGCGATCCGGACCAGCATCGCGGCCGAGATCCGGCTCGCCCCGGTCTCGTATTTCTGGAGCTGCTGGAACGATAGCTCAAGCCGGCCTGCGACCCGCTCGAGGCTGACGCCGGCCTGCTGCCGCCGTTGGCGGATGTTCCAGCCGACGGCGACGTCGACCGGATCCGGCTTTCTCTCTGTCCGCCCTCGCGGCATGGCTCATGCCCTCGCGATTCCGAAGGAACGGCGCGGGCGGAACGCGTCACATGTCCGGGGGGCGGGGCCCGTGGCGGGCCTCAGCTGCTCCCGGCCCGCTTCTGCGGCGGTTCCAGGAAGGCGGCGGGATCGACATTCAGCGCGCGGGCCAGCTTTTCGAGCATCTCGACCGAAGCGCTGTACTTCCCCCGCTCGAGGTCGCTGATGTAGCTGCGATTGACCTCGGCCCGGAACCCCAACTCCTCCTGCGTCAGTGACCTCTCCCCGCGAATGCGCCGGAGGTTCCGGGCCACGATCTGCCGCATGCTTTCCATGCGGGCAGAAGAGGTTGCGACCCGGTACCTGTCAGTCGGGTATACCCGACAAAATTCCCGCAGAAAATATCAAAATCTTCGCAGTCGATGTGCGGACCGCACGTGTCCAGGCTCCAAGGGCGGCCGAATCGGTCCGCACCGGCTGGCTGGTGGTCGGACCGAACGCCGATCGAGAACACTCGTTCCGGCGCGATTACACCGAGGACCGGACGCTCCCCGATTGACTCGCACGCGATCAGTGGAAATCTTTCCCATCGGACCCATCGCCTTCGGAGGCTCTCGTGCCGATCGGGACGTGCACCGGCCCAGCGAACAAGGACAGGATTTGCCGGGAGTACGTCGTCACCCCGGTGCTTCACCTCCGGACACTGGTCGGCGAGACGAAGCGGAGCTGTGCGGGAGGACGACCGGTCGAAACCTCGTACTACATGTTCGAGGCGCAGCATCGAGAGACCAGGATCATTGAAATCTTCTACGCGGGCAAAACCGCGGCAAGAGGCTTCCTCGGCGCGATCCCGGCCGCCCCGCTGCCCTGCTTCAATCCCCTCCTGGACGGCCCATCAGACGACGATCTCGGCAGGGCGCCAGGCGACCCCGGAGATCGGGGCGCCCGAAACGGTCCGGTGCCGCAGCGCACTGCTCTCAACCGGGAGCTGTTCCAGGCAACGCGCCTGTTCGTCTGCTGGCTGCCCACCGAGCCCCGCGCGGCCCTGTCGAGCGTGATCAGGGAAATCGAGGCTCGGCCGGGCGACAGCCGCCTCAAGTCCCTGGCCCAATCGCTGAACACGATGCTGGGGTCTTACGGACGGCCTCTCCGGAAGATGATCCAGGATCTGGAAAGGCGCGGGAACCGGGTTCGTCCGTATGCCTTTCCCCATGTCGTCCAGGCTGTCGTGGAACGCGGACTGTCCAACTACATCGATCCCTAGACCGATCGCCAGGCCGCTGTCGGCGAAGGCCGTGTCTCCGAAGGATCTTCGCCCCCGAGCGGCGGCCGTCCGTCGCCTTCGCGAGCCCCTCCGCCATGCCTCGGGCGAGCCTGTCGGCGCCGCGTCGATGTCGTTCGTGAGCTGACCGTTCCCCGGCCGCGGGGTGGGCGTCGCGCCCTTGTAGGCCCGCCCGGGCCGGGCGCAACCCTCCGCTTCGCTGCGGGTCCTCCACTTCGTTCCGGCCATGGCCACCCCATCGCGCAGGCGCGATGGGGCCCCGGCAGGTGCGCCCGGCCCTTGCCGGCGGACCTCCCGGTCGCTCTTCGCCGCCCACCCCGCTGTCCGGGGCCGGGCGGGTTGGAGAGCCAAGGGAGAGGTCCCATGCCCGCTGTCGATCGCCGCCCTGAACCCGACCGGCCGTCCCTCTACGCCGACGTCACTGGCCGTATCGTGAGCCAACTGGAAGAGGGCCGGGTGCCCTGGGTCCAGCCCTGGGGCAACAGCCCCTGCCCGCTCGGCCTGCCCCGCAACGCCGTCTCGGGGCGGCGCTATTCCGGCATCAACATCCTGATCCTGTGGGACGCCGCCGTGGACCGCGGCTTCCCCTCACAGGACTGGCTCACCTTCCGGCAGGCGCTGGATTTGGGCGGCCATGTCCGCAAGGGCGAGCGTGGAACGACGGTCGTCTATGCCGACCGCTTCGTGCCCCGGGCCGAGCGCGAGCGCGCCGACCGGGAGGACGACGAACCCGCGGGCGTGCCGTTCCTCAAGCGCTTCACCGTCTTCAATGCCGCCCAGTGCGACGGCCTGCCCGAGCGGGTTGGCGGCGCGGTCCCGATGGTCGCCGACGATGCGATCGTGCCCGAGGCCGATGCATTGATCGAGGCGACCGGGGCCGATATCCGCATCGGCGGCGACCGCGCCTTCTACGTGCCGAGCCAGGACTTTTTGCAGGTGCCGCCGCGCGCGTCCTTCTTCGTGCCGATCAACTGGTATCGCACCTGCTTTCATGAGCTCGGCCACTGGACCGGCCATGCCTCGCGACTCGACCGCGACTTCTCCGGCGTCTACGGCTCGGTCGCCTATGGCCGCGAGGAACTCGTCGCCGAGATGGCCAGCGCCTTCGTCTGCGCCTCGCTCGGCATCGTCCCGAGCGTCCGCCACGCCGATTATCTCGGCGCCTGGCTCGCGCTTCTGCACGAGGACGTGCGCGCCATCTTCCGCGCCGCCAGCCACGCCAGCCGCGCCGCCGACCTGATCCTGGAGGCGGCGCCATGCTCCTGATCCCCGATCCCCTGCGCGAGCGGCTGGTCGCCAACTTTAAGGCCGGCCCCAGGCACGATCCCGTGCCGGTGGTGAAGCTCGTGCCTGACGCCGGCCATACTGGGCTTGTCCAGGTAGCGAACAGGAGGGACCCGCGCGCGACGCGCAGTGCCCCCACGAGCGACGGAGCGGCGCGCGTGGGAGGTGCCTGTTTGCCCACCTGGGCAAGCCCGGGGGGTGGGGTCCGGGGCGGGGGGAACCCGTAGGCCCGTTTCCACCCGAAGTCACGAGAGCGAAACCGTCCTCTTTGGCCGAGGGGCTGTGCTGCCAAGGGGACTGTCTGCCCTGGATCACCGCGCAGGGAGCGCGCCATGGAGGACAGATGGCCCGCATCGTGAGAGCCCTGCCGGGATATGGCGAGATCCCGGCCGGCCTTCCGATCATCGTCGACGAGGGGCTGGCGATTGTCGAGCCTGCCTTCGCCTTCCTGTTCGAGCTGGCGACCGTCCCGGGACGGTCGCACGCCACCGAGACGATCCGGACCTATGGCGAGCATCTCCACGATTGGTTCGACAGCCTCGAACAATCTGGTGTCGGGTGGTGGGACGTCGGCGAACCGGAGATCGCGGCCTGGCGCAACCGGATGCTGGCGCGCCCAAGCTCCCACACCAAGCGGCCCTATGCGCGCTCGACCATCAACGACCGGGTGCGCACCGTCTGTCGCTTCTACAGCTGGGCCCATGATCGCGGGTGGATCGATGCCCTGCCGTTCCACTTCGTCGAAGTGCGGATCGGTCGGCACCGCCGGTCCATGCTGGGTCATCTCGAGCTTCGCCCTGGCGTCGTCGCCGCCAATGTGCTGACCGTCTCCGAGCATGAGCGCCTGCCGCGCGCCTTGCGGGCGGATCAGTTATGCCACCTCTTCGCCGTGCTCGCGCCGCCCTATGACCTGATGGCGAGCTGGGCGCTGGTGACCGGCATGCGCCGGAAGGAGCTGTGCGCGCTCGACGTCTACCAAGTCCCGGAGACCGCCCATCTCGATGCCGACGATCATCCGCTGGTCGGGGTCGGACTGACGATCACCAAGGGCGATCGACCACGCACCGTCTATCCGCCGATCCGGCTGCTCGACGCCACGCATCGCTACATCGATGAGGTGCGTGGGCCTTTGATCCGCAGGTTGCGGCGCATCGATCGGGCGTACCGCCCGCCCTCGGCGCTGTTCCTCAACCACCACGGTATGGCCGTCAGCCGGGCCCGCTTCACCGCCGCCATGAGCGCCGCGTTCGCGGCTGCAGGCGTGGTCGGCACGGGACACTGGCTGCGCCACACCTTCGCGATGACGATGCTGGCGCGGCTCCAGCATCAGGCTCGCACGACCCCGGACATCAACCCGTTGAAGGTGGTGCAGACGCTGCTCGGCCACAGCTCGATCAGCAGCACCGCCATCTATCTGCGCTGCGTGGAACTGCACAGCACCGAGCTGGAGGAGAGCGTCGATTATCTCTATGGCGCGCTGGTCGGCGATGGCCGCTAGCCGCGCACGGATCGATCGGCGGCTGGCCGTGCCGGAGGACATCTCCATCGTCGTCTTCCGCAATGCCTGGGGCGACGTCGCCAGGCGGTTTGAGCTCGACGAACTCGGCCTGCCGGCTGACGTCACGATGCTGCTCGGGGCGGCGTTCAGGGGGCATCATGCCGGCTCCAGCCACGACACGCAGCGTGGCTGCTGGCGCGCGCTCAGGGTCTTCGCAGCGTTCGCGCACGAGGACGGCAAGATTGCGAGCGCGGCAGACCTGAGTTCGGCGATGGTTGGGCGCTACATGGCATGGCTCGACCGGCAGCCCGGACAGCAGGGCCGCGGCTGGTCGGCGCCGGCCCGGGCCAATCTGCTCTCGGCGCTGCGGCAGCTCGTTGACTGGACCAAGCGGCATGCGCCCGAGCGGCTGCCGAGCCGGATCGACTTCCCCTACAATCCCTATCCTCTGCGCAATCCCGAGCCGCGTCGCAAGCTCGACGAGCCGGTGCTGAAGAGCATCCTGCAGGCGGCCTATGAAGAGATCGACGAGGCCTGGGAACGGTTCGAGATCGGGCGCCGGATCCTCGCCACGCGCGCCGCGGCGGAGGGCGCCGACGCCGAGCTCTGGCGGTTCGTTCGGACGATCGCGAAGGCCGGCAATGGCGTCGTGCCTGCGGCGAAAGACACGGGCATCGGAGGATCGACCTTCAACCGGCGGGGTGGCCTGCGCGCGCTCGCGGGCTATCTGCACCTGACGCTCGACCATCTGCCGGCGTTCTTCCTCGCCGTCGCGATCCAGACCGCCGGGAATCCGGACGCGCTACGTCGGCTGCGGCGCGACTGCCAGAGCCCGCACCCGCTCGACGAGCACCGGGTGATGATCGACTGGGGGAAGCCGCGCGCCGGCATGAAGGTGAAGCGGGCGCAGCGACGCTCGTTCGATCGCCGACGGCCCTATGCCGCCCCCAATCTGATCGATCGGCTGCTCGCGATGACCGCCCCGCTGGCGGCCCAGGCGCGGCCGCAGGACCGCGAGTTGCTGTTCCTGACCAAGAGCGAGAAGACACATGGGGTCGGCCTTGTGCCGATGGGAACATTGGGCAACGGCATCAAGCGGTTCATCGTCCGCGCCAATGCCCGGATCGCGATCTGGAACCGCGCCGCGCCCGAACGGCGCCGTGAGCCGCTGCCCGACTTCGCCGCCGCGTTCCTGCGCGGCAGTGCAGCGACCCAGGTGTACACGGCGAGCCAGGGTGACCTGATCGCGGCCCAGGCGCTGCTCAACCATGTCCGCATCGACACCACGGAGCGCTATGTGCGCGGCCCCGAAGCCCGGCGCCTGCAGACTGAGACCATTGCGCGGGCGCAGGCGCTGATGATCGGGTGGATCACGGGAGAAGCCAACGACCAGGCCGACGCCGCGCCTGAGCCTATGCGCGTGACGGTGCCGTTCAGCCACGACTGCCTCAACCCGCTGGCCGGCGACAGGCCGGGCCGGCCCTGCTCGCGGCTCGGCGCCTGCCTCAGATGCCCTGGCCTGGTGATCCCGCTCGACGCCGATCATCTCGCGCGCATCCTGCAGGCGATCGAGGTTCTGGAAGCGGCGCGGCTGACGCTCGAACCGGCGCGCTGGGCGCTGATCTACAGCCCGAGCCATCGCATCCTGGTCGACGACATCCTGCCCGACTTCCCGGGCCATCTGCACGAGGACGCGCGGTCGATCCTGGCGACCCTGCCAGCGCTCCCGGTGCTCGAATGATCGCCGCATCGCCTCATGCGGCGTTCGCGCCTGACGTCGCCGTCTCGTCGCGCTCGCGCTTCGGCGACGGCATCTGGCACCTGGATGGCCTCCGTCCCGGAGGCAACCGCAGCGACTTCTCGCTCGACTGGGACTTTACGGTCGCCGTCGGGCGGTTCACCGATCCCGGCTTCTCGGGCTGGCGTGAGGCGGCCAAGACCTTCCTGTGGAGCGTGAAGGTCGACCCACCGCCGGGGCGCAGGCATCTGCACGACGGCACGCTCGTCGGCCTGTTCAAGGGGTTGAGGCTCCTGATCCGCTGGATGGCCGACCAGGGCTACCGCCGGTTCGCGGACCTCGATCGCGGTGCGGGCGAACGGTTCCTGGCCGCGATGGCCGATCGACGCAACCCCAAGGGCGACCCGATCGCACCGTCGACGCTCGACCATTATCGCCGGCTGCTCGTCCTCCTCTACCTGCAGGGCGGGCGTTATCCGGCCGTGGCGATCGGCGATCCGTTCCCAGGCGTCACCGGCATGTTCCGGAAGCGTGAGCGGGGATGGCTGCCCTACACGCCCGATGCGATCGCGGTGCCGCTGGTCTCGTCGGCGCTGCGGCTGATCGGGCCGGCGGCCGACGATGTGATTGCGCTCCACCGGCAGGCCCAGGACGCCTATGACGCGGCGCTCGCTTCGGGCCTCAGCCCGACCAAGGCCGGCTTCAGGGTGGTCGACGCGATCGCGGCCTTCCGCTTCGCCACGCTGCCCGGCGAGGATGTGCCCTGGCAGGCGGCGCCGGTCACCAGCACCAAGCGGGTGCGCCAGCTCGTCGACCGCCTCTACGACGCCTGCTTCGTGGTGATCGCCTATCTGGTGGGCGCGCGGGTCTCCGAGATCCTCGGGCTACAGGTTGGGTGCGTCGAGCGTCACGATTCCGCCGCCGGGGACGAGCGGTTCGCCTATCTTGCTGGTCGGATCTATAAGACCGCGCACGGACATCATGGCGATGCGCATCGCTGGGTGGCGCCCGAACCGGTCGTACGCGCGATCACGGTGATGGAGCAGCTCTCCGAGCCATTGCGCCGTCGATCGGGCCGCAGCGATCTGTGGCTGGTGACGTCGAGCACGGGCCTCATAGGGCCAGCGGTCGAGATTGACCTGCCGATCCTCAACACGATCATCCGCCGGCTGAACCACCTGTTCGCACCGTTCATCGGCCTGCCACTGCACGAGGGCGAGCCCTGGCACCTCAACACCCATCAGGGTCGCAAGACCTTCGCGCGCTTCGTCGGCAAGCGCGACCGCACCGGGCTCCACGCCCTACAGCTCCATCTCGGCCACGTGACCCGGGCCATGACCGACCGCGGCTATGTGGGCACCGACTTCCATCTCGACGAGTTGATCGACGCCCATGCGCAGGAGGAGACGCGCGCGGCGCTGGAAGAGATGCTGACCGCCGCCGCGCTCGGCGGGAAGGCTGGGCGCAGGATCGCCGCGCGCTCGCGGTTCCGCGGTCGCACGCGCGACGGCGACGTCCAGGCCTATGTCGACTTCCTGATGGCAGAGACCGACCTCCGGCTCGGCGTGTGCGACTGGGGCTACTGCGTCTATCGTCCCGAGACCTCCGCCTGCTTCGGCGGCGAGGCCGGCCCCAATCCGGCGCTGCGCACCGAGACCACGTGCTCGACCTGCGCCAACTTCGCGGTTACGGCCAGGCATCGACCCGTCTGGGAGGTGCGGCGTGCGCGCAATCTGAAGCTGCTCGACCAGCCGGCGCTCGACGCTGGCAGCCGCGCGCTGGCCGTGGCGCGAATCGCCGAATGCGATCGCATCCTGGAGCAGCTCGACCACGGCAGGGAGGACCGCCATGCCGACCAGGATCAGTCCCTATGAGAGGCGGCTCGAGGCAAGCCGCGCCCGGTTGCGCGACGCGCTCGATCGGCTCGTCCAAGGACGCCCGATCCATCCGCGGCACCAAGATGGCTACCGGCTCACCGTCGCCGTCCTCGCGCGCGAGGCGGGCGTCGGTCGCAACGCGATTTACACCAACCACCGCGAGATGCTCGACAGGCTCCAGGCTGCGGCGGTCGCTCCGAAACCGCCGATCAGCTGGCAGGACAAGCTCGACGAGCTGCGCGCGACGATCAAGACGATGAAGCAGGACGAACGGCGCATGATCAGCGAGAACGCGCTGCTGTTGCAGCGCGCCCGCTCAGCCGAGGCCGAAGCGGAGCGCTACCGACGGCTGCACGCCCGGCTCGTCGCCGAACGCGATGCCGCGCTCCGCGCAGTGCCGATCACCGCCACCGCACGGAAGACAGCGACGCGGGACTGAGCCGGGAAAGGCGGCGGATATCCGCCGGACAGCACCACGCAGGACACTTGCCACCTGACCTAAGCGATGGACGAGTCGAGTAGGGATAACGCGCCGTGCCGGCTTGCGCCGATCGGTCTCGCTATCCCCCTCGCCGAACCGGACGTGCGAGTTTCCCTGCATCCGGCTCTCCATGGGCGGCTATTGCCGCGGTGCCCGCAAGGGCGGTGCTCAACGTGTTGAACGATGGCCAGAAGTCGTCCGCGCCACGGAGCGCGAACCCGATCTGATCCATGTTCCAGCCGTTCGAGATCCTGCTGCCGCGCAACGGGTAGCGGGCTGTCCCGCCGTCTTGGAACCTCCGCATCCAGACTCCCTGATCACCCCAACGTCCCCGCGTGGCCGGGACGGTTCCGCGGAACCGCCGCCGCAGCACATGGGACGATGTTCTGGGGTGCTTCTTCTTGAGCCAGATGAAGAGGCGCCGCCAGAGCCAGTGGTCGAGTTTGGCGAACTCGCCGCGGGCTCCAACAGCATAGCGGTAGTAGGTCCGCCATCCCGTGACGATCGGGTTGAGTTCCCGAAGAAGGTCGGACAGCGACCGGCTGGTCGTCGCCCGCGTGGTCATGGCCTTGATGCGTCGACGGATCGCCTGTGCCTTGTCGACAGGGATCTTGCCCTTTCCGACCGGCCGGTCAGCGAGCGCCGATCGCTCCAGAACCACTCGGTAGCCGAGGAAGGTGAAGCCTTCCTCGACCGCCGTGACCAGGGTCTTCTCCAGGGAGAGCTCCATGCGAAGCTCCTCCTCGAGGAACCTCGCCAGCCGCTCCCGTTCGGCCTCCGCATCGTCCTGCGACCCCGCGACCAGGATCACGAAGTCGTCCGCGTATCGAACCAGATAGAAGGTCGGCTGGCCGCGCTTCCAGTCTCGGTTGCGCTGCCGGACCGCCCGTCCGGGATCGTCACGCGGAGCAGGCGTCCAGCGCCGGTAACGCTCGTCGAGCGCCGTCAGGTAGACGTTCGCCAGGAGGGGCGAGATCACGCCTCCCTGCGGCGTCCCCGTCACCGGGTGCCGGACCATGCCTTCGGCCAGGACACCGGCTTTCAGGAACGCCCCGATCAGGCGCAGGACCTTGCGGTCCCCGATCCTTCGTCGGATCCGCTCCATCAGCAGGTGATGGTCGATGGCATCGAAGCATCCCTTGATGTCGCCTTCGATGACGTAGCGCACGCGTGTGCGCCCCGCCCGCGTCGGCTGGAGTTGGCCTCGAATCGAGGCTACCGCATCATGGGTGCTCCGCCCGCGTCGGAACCCGTACGAGGTCGGATAGAAGTCCGCCTCGAAGATGGGCTCCAGGACGTGCATGAGGACCATCTGCACCAGACGATCCTTGAGCGTGGGAATGCCCAGCGGTCGGAACTTTCCCGGCTTGCCCGGCTTCGGGATCAGCCTCTGCCGGACAGGTTCGGGCCGGTAGGTTCCAGTGCGGAGTTCCTCTCGGATACCCTCGAGGTACGCCTCGGCACCGCCAGGTCGCCCTTCGACTTTGCGTCGCGTCAGCCCGTCCACTCCCGGTGTGTTGCTGCCCGCGCTGCGAGTCAGCTTCTTCCAGGCAAAGGTGAGCGTTCGACGATCGCAGATCACGTTGAACAAGTCGGCAAACCCCTTGTCGGGGTCCGCGTGACTCCACCGGTACAGCTTGCGCTGCATGTCGAGGATGAACTCGGCATTCACCGAGCCGGGCATGCGCCCTCCTCCTGCTGGCCAGCTGACCCCACTGTCCCCCTTCGCCGTGTGAGCGGCTTTCCCGCCCTCTGACTACTACGAGGACTCCGCCCCCCGCCGCCGCGATCACCGGTCGCCTCGATCATCCCTCGCCCGGAGGCTGGGGAGACGGTGGCAGGGTTCCCAGGTTCCGTTTGCTTCCCCTCGTCCGCTGTAGGCGCCGACTTTACCCCGTGTGGAATCCGATCTCTGGTCACCGCAGGCTGGACCAGAGACTGACCGACGCTACGCGCCGGCCTCCGGACCGCAACGTCATCAGTGCGGCCCAGCTCTCCACCGGCCTTGCGGCCGGTCCACCCACTTCCGCGTTGGTGGCATTCGTGCTCTTCCGGGGCTTCAAGCATCGGTTCGGTTGCCCTCGCCGTGACGGACTCGCTGGCCGGCCCGCTCAGGAGGGCGGAAGTCCTCCCGCGGCCGGCTTTGACGGGTTCTGCTGATGTATGGCTCCCCGGAGGCACCCGGTTCACCTCACCCATCTGCTTCTCCTCGCGCACTGCGGCGCACTCGGTTCGGGGTCTTCCACCCCGCAGGGATGCAAACAGCCAGGTGGCTCCCACACCACCATCCTGGCGCACGATGACCCAGCACGAGGCCTTCGCCCGGCTCATCCGGGCCGGCCGCAGCATCGCCCAGATCGCCGCCACCTTCGGCCTCACCGAGACGATGGTGAAGCAGCGCCTCGCCCTCGGCAACCTGCTGCCCCGACTCCGCGACCTCTACCGCCGGCAGGAGGTCGACGCGGAGACCATCCGTCACCTGACGATGGCGCCGAAGGGCAAGCAACGCGAATGGCTGGCGCTGTTCGACGATCCGAAGCAGTGGACACCGACCGGGCTCCAGGCCAAGCGCTGGCTGTTCGGCGGGCAGGCGATCCCGGTCTCGGCGGCGCTGTTCCCGCTCGACGACTATCCCGGCCGGATCGTCTCCGACCTGTTCCGGGAGGAGCGCTACTTCGCCGATCCTGAGGTCTTCTGGCCGCTCCAGAACGCGGCGATCGCCGCCCGCCGCGATGCCTTCCTCGGCCAGGGCTGGGCCGCCGTCGAGGTGCTGGAGACGGGCCGCCACTTCGCGGAATGGGAGCATGAGCGGGTGCCGAAGGCGAAGGGCGGCAAGGTCTTCGTCACCGTCTCGCATCAGGGCGAGGTCGAGCTGCACGAGGGCTGGCTCACCCGCAAGGAAGCCCGCCGCCTGCGGCCGAAGACAGACGCGGAGAAGCGGGAGCCGGCGGCGCGGCCGGAGGTCAGCAGGGCGCTCCGGCGCTATCTCGATCTGCACCGGCATGCTGCCGTGCGGGCGGCGCTGCCCGGCCATCCGGGCATCGCGCTGCGGCTGCTGCTGGCGCATGTCATCGCGCCTTCGGGCCATTGGCAGGTGGAGCGCGAAGGCCAGCAGGCGCCGAACGAGGCCGTCGCCGCGAGCCTCGCCAGCAGCACGTCGGAGGCGACATTCGCGACCGAGCGCCATGCCGTCCTGGAGCGGCTCGACCGCAGCGAGGACGAGGCCCTTACGGTCGGCCGCTATGCCGGGGAGGACGCCACCGCCGCTGTGTTCGAGGCGCTGATGGCGCTCTCCGACGAGGAGGTGATGCGCCTCCTCGCCATTGCCATGGGCGACACGCTGATGGCCGGCAGCACCGCTGTCGATGCCGCCGGCACCAAGCTCGGCGTCCGCATGGCCGAGGCCTGGCAGGCCGACCAGGCCTTCTTCGATCTGGTCCGCGACCGCGAGGCGGTGGACGCGATGCTGGCCGAGGTTGCCGGCCGGGCCGTGGCGGATGCGAACCTCTCGGCCACGCTCAAGGTCCGCAAGAGCATCGTCCGCGACTGCCTTGAGGGTGCCAACGGGCGGGAGAAGGTCGACGGCTGGACGCCCGCCTGGATGGCCTTCTCGGCCCGCTCCTACACCGATCGCGGCGCCCTTGCCTGAGGCGCAGCGGCAGGACGGATCGCCGTCCCTGCCCTTCCCGGAGCCGCTCCCGTCCAGCGCGGGAGCGGCCTTTTTCTGCGCCCTGCTGCCGGCCGCGAAGGCTGGCGTTGCCCGCCCGGCATGGTGCCTCCCGGCTCTGTGCCGGGGCCTGGTCCGCCGCGCTCGGGCGTGTGACCTGCGGGCGGCGCCGGCCGTCCCAAAACCCTCCCGGACCGGTTTTCTCCCCGCCGCCTCCGGCGGCTCCTCGCGCCCGCTTCGCTCCACAAAACCGGTCCGTCCGGGTCCTTCGCTGCCGCTCCGGCCCTCACGGGTTCGGGCCGCCCGGTCTCGCCCGCGACGGTCCGCCATCGCGGCGGGACAGGCCCCCGCGACACTCAGAAGGAGACACACCATGTCTGCGATCGGACACGTCACCAAGCTCGCCACCGGCGGCTACAAGGGCCAGGTCAAAACCCTCTCCATCCGCGCCGAGATCGACATCGTCCCCAACAGCTCGAAGTCCGGCGACACCCAGCCCGACTTCCGCGTCCTCACCCAAGGCGTCGAGATCGGCGCCGGCTGGATCCGCACCGGCGAGGCCTCCGGCAAGCCCTATGTCAGCCTGTCGCTCGCCGCCCCCGAGTTCGGCCCCCGCAAGCTCTACGCCAATCTCGGCCGCGCCGCCGGACAGGACGACCCGGACGTCTTCGCCCTGATCTGGAACCCGATCGATTGAGCCTCGGGCCCGCCGCCCTCGCACCTCGCGGGGGCGGCTTTCTCGCCAGGAATCGCAGCTCCGGCCGACAGAGCCGCGGCCCATCGGCACCGCCGTGACAGGGGCTTCGTCTCGGCCTCCCCATCCTACCAGCCGGAGGCAGAGGCTCCGTCAAGGATGCGCGGTCCCCCCGAATTGCTATCGCAATTCGGCTCCCCCACGCCCCGCTTCGCGGCGCCTTCGGCGTCCCTGACGGAGCCTCCGCCGGCTGCTCCCGGAAGATGTCCTCGACGAGGAGGACGGCTCAATGACGGAGGAACCGATGCACGTTTTCGATCATCCGCACGCTTCGTTCGACCGCTTCCCGCAGCTCGTCCGTGATCTCGAGATCGAGTTCGGACGCGACGGACTTGACGCCGTGGTCGAGCGGTTCGTCGCTGCTGAACTGGGCGAATTCATCTGGGACGGACGCATCGCCGAACGCGATCTCGGACCTCATGAGAGCTTCGATGACGACGAGTTCGACGGCTCGGATCGGGTGCGCATCCTGAGCATCTTCCGCGGCCGATATCGGGTCGCGACCTGCATCGTCGACCGCTCCCGCAGGCTTCAGATGATGCTCGTCATGCGCGAATTCGATGACCTTCCCAGCGCCGAAAACGCGTTCCGAAACGGCGATTGAGAGGCCGGATCGAGGCTCGGAGAGCGGTCGAAACGGCCGGCCGCTCTCTGGTTTCGAGGGTCTGGAGACCGATAGATTGGATTTGAGGGATCGCAGGTGGGCGGGCTCGGGGCGGGAGGGGCCGCGCGAAAGCAAGATGAAAGACTGACACCACCTCTGCGAGGCGGCGCCGTAAGTGTCTGTCTGCACATCGTTCTTCGGTACGCCGGCATGGTGCCGGGGCACGAAACCCGACACCGTCATGGCACTATGCTCCGAGCGGCCTCTTCAGCCCCGGCGCTTGCGCTAGCCGCCGCCGTCGAACGCCGCCTCGGCCCAGCCAGATGACCGCTCCTGCACCGACATCGGGCGGGCACCGTTGGCGGCATCGAGCGCCGGGTAACCGACGGCGGAGATGTGGGAGTTGATGCGCCTCGTGTCGCGCAGGATGTCGAGATGCAACGAGCTGGTCTCGATGCTTTCGAGACGGCCCTCGCGCAGCCGGAGGAAGTGCGTCTCGGTTGCGTGGCGTTCGAGCTCGCGGAACACCTCCTTCTCGGCGATCAGCCTGGCTGCCGCGTGGGCATCGCCGGTCATGAATACGGCGACGGCGAGCTTCAGGTTAGCCAGCAGCCTCTCGCACATGGCGCGGATCTCCTCAGTGCCCTCGGCCGAGAAGGCCAGGCGGAACCGCACCCTCTTGGCCGCCAGCTCCATCAGGTTCTTGTCGATGATGTCGCCGATGTGCTCGAGGTTGATGGCGAAGCTGAGCACGTCGGAATAGCGGCGGCCGGCCTCGTCATCGAAGCCGTCGCGGCTGATCCTCGTCAGATACAGCTTGATCGCGCGGTGCAGGCCGTCGACGCCGTCGTCCATGCGGCTGATCTCGGCGACGCGCCTGCGGTCGTCGGCCTGAAAGGCATCGACCACCCCGCGCAGCATGCCCTCGACGATGTCGGCCATGCGCAGAGTCTCGCGGGCGGCGTTGGCCAAGGCAAGGTGCGGGTCGGAGAGGGCGCCCTCGTCGAGATGGAGCGGCGCGCCCGGGTCCTGAAGGTTCTCCGGCCGGTCGGGCAGCAGCCATTCCAGCAGCCTTGCCGCCGCCGGCAGGGCGATGACGAAGGGAATGGCGAGCACGAGATTGAAGGCGGTGTGGACATTGGCGGCCAGGCGCGCCGGGTCAGGATTCAGCCAGAGCAGCAGGTCGGCGACCAGGGTGGCCAGCGGCAGCGCGACGACGAGACCTACGACGCGGATCAGAAGGTTGCCGACCGGCAGCCGGCGGACGGCAGGGTTGCCACTGCCGGCGCCCTCCAGCACCGGGTTGATCGCGCTGCCGAGATTGGCGCCCAGCACCAGCGCGACCACCGCCGCCGGCTCGATCACCCCGGCCCCGGCGAGCGACATCACCAGCAGCACGACCGCGACGGAGGAATGGGCGGCCCACGCCAGGCCGGCCGCAATCAGCACGCCGAGCGCCGGGGCCGAGGCAACGACGCCGAACACCGCCCGCACCGACGGCACCTCGGCCGCCGGTTCGATGGCCACCACCAGCAGGTGCAGCGCCAGGAGGATCAGCCCAAGACCGATCCAGACCCGGCCGAGATAGCGGGTGCGGGTGCGGCCGCCGTGCTTGAAGGCGATGACGCCAACCAGGATCAGAATCGGCGCGACCAGGGCGATCTTGAATGACAGCACCTGCACGATCAGGGTGGTGCCCACATTGGCGCCGAGCATCACCCCAAGCGCCGGAGCCAGGCCGATCACGCCGGAGGCGACGAACGACGTCGCCATCAGCGCGGTGGCGGTGCTGCTCTGGAGCGCGGCGGTCACCCCGAGCCCAACCAGGAAGGCGTTGAGGCGATAGCGCAGGCTCCGGCCCAGCACCCGGCGCAGATCCGAGCCGAAGGCCCGCATCACCCCGGTCGAGACCATGTGCACGCCCCACAGCAGGAGCGCTACATAGCCGGCGAGAGTCAGGAGTTTCAGCGCGCCGGTCATGCGGCCGTCGAGAGCAAGGCGGGTCTCCTAGGTCGCGGAGATTGCAGAAGGTGTCGACCCTAGGACCAGAGTGCTCGCGCCGTCCGGCTCGCAGTCGTCATGGGGATGACGAATTCGGGACATTGGGTGATTGCGGATGGGCTCAGGCCTCGTGCCGCTCCGCTCGCGTGAGCTGAGGTAATCCCGAGCGGGCCTTCATGAAACAGACAGATTATTCCAACGATCTTGCCGGTCGTGACCCGGATGCTCCTGCCGTCGTCGGCTCGGCGATCGCGCTTCTGGAGAGCGCCATATGCGGCCACAGCGCCGGCGTTCCGACAGCGGACATAGACCGAATTGGCTGGATCCGGCCCCTTCCCGATCAAGTCGGCCCGAGTAGGATGCCCAAAACCGGCCAACGCATTCGGCTCTTCGAAGCGGACCTGATCGCACGTGACCCTAAGCAGTCTCTCGTACCGAAGGTCGGATCTTCCGGCAATCACCGCTTTGCACACCGTCGCAGCCCGCGTCAAACGGCCGGCTGCCGTCCCCGTGGGCTTTGCGGCGACGCCACCAGGCCATGGCGGCGGCCCATCCAGGTCCCGTCAGCTCTACACGGCATCCGGCATCCGGCAGGTACCGGGCTACTCGAAGACGTTGGTGACGCGGTCGACGACGACGCCACGATCGATGCGGTCGGCGATTCCCAGCGGGTTGGCATAGGTGCGGAGGCCATCGGGTGCCGACGTGCGCGGGTTGTCAGTACCCAGCTCGGCATGTTCTGAGCGAAGTGCGTGACGCTGCGCGCCAGAGGATCGCCGATCGTGAAGGGCCACCCTCTCGGGTGACCCTTACGCTCCGTGCGTTCCTTCCCGAGCCTGTCAGTACGGGTAGAAATACTATAGCCGCAAGGCCGTGTGTCGGGTGACAGCCCGAGCACATTCATTTCCTCGGCCTGGAGCAACCCGAGTGTATCAGGCCGGAGCCACACGTCCATTAGGCCTTAAATCAGGTCAACAAGGAAGCTTTGCGGATGTCCTTTATCAACCGTTGCTGGCCTTGATGTCCCTGGTCTTAATGACCCTTGCCAGAAGTTCGGTGAGTATTTCTCGCTCGCGTTCCGAAAGCGGAGCCATGATACGGTCGTGGGCGGCGCGGATGGCTGGGCGCATGCGCTGAAGAATTTCTGCGCCCACCGGCGTGACACCAAGCACTCGGGAGCGCCCGCCGGTCACCTGCCGCGAACGCTCAATGACGCCCCGGCCCTCAAGGCGCTTAACAATCCGTCGGGCGGTCGCCAGATTGAGGCCCATCCGCTCGGCCAGCCGCTCCTGGTCGATCCCGGGAGCGTCATGCACCGATGCGATGACTCCGAATTCCCTCGGCTGGAGATCGTCTGTGTGCGTGACCTTCAATGCCGCAGCATGGCAGAGCTCATGGAAGCGCCGCGCCAGATGTGCTTCCGCGCGGCGATGAACAGGCGGAAGAGCTCGTGATAGCGGGCGCCCGGACGGACGCGCCAAGTACGCGCGGACGGGCGCTTCAAGGTTTTTGACGTGCCGCGCGCCGAGGTCGTCGAAGTCCAACGATAGCCCCGTGTGCACATAGTCAAACGTCGCGCCCGACACGCACACCGATCCTGGCTGTGCCAAGCCCTGCATTCGCGCAGCGACATTCACTACGTCGCCAAAGAGGTCGCCGCTCCTGACCATCGCCTCGCCGACGTGAATACCCATGCGAAAGGTGACTTGGCGCTCCTCTGGCACCTCCTCATTCACCGCGGCAATTCTTTCCTGGATGCCGAGTGCGCATTGGAGCGCATCGACGGCGCTCGGAAATTCAGCAAGCAGGCCATCGCCCGCGGTGTTGGCGACGCGCCCACCATACTGCGCGATCAGGCGATCCATCACCTCGCGATGGGAGCCGAGCAGACGGAGTGTGCCGGCCTCATCGATGTTCATCAGGCGGGTGTAGCCGGCCACATCGGCGCTGAAGATGGCGGCGAGACGTCGCAGGACGATCGGCGCAGGCTTATTCATCGGCGCAAGGCCTTTTGACGACGCCACCCAAACACGGGGCGCGCAATATCTATTTGAATTTAACACGATTGCGCGGCTGGCCGCTATCAATTGGCATCTATCAAGACCCAGCCAGGACGAATTCCGCCCCTGAACCCCGAAGTGCTTGACAGTTGGCTTGAGCCGCCATCAATGTCCGCCATCGATCTCGCGAGGCGGTGATCAATTGGATGTGCCAGCCAACCAGCAGGTCTCGGTGCGCAGACTACCGCACGCCGCGCCGCCGCGCTTGGGGTCCGGCTGGTTGGACGGAGCGCCATCTACTGCTGGCACATACTCCGCCTGTCGGCTCAGGCGGCCATGGCCGGTGACCAGGCCTTGGCGGGGCCGGCCCGGCGCGGCGCCAAATTGTGGAGCTTGAAGGCAATCTCGGTGCGATTGCGGGCCTGAAGCTTCCTCATGATGCTGCGGACATGGACCTTCACCGTGCTCTCGCAGAGGTTCAGCTCAAGAGCGATGATCTTGTTGGCCTTGCCCATGGAAATCGCCTCGGCGACGGCCGCTTGCCGCTCGGTGAGCAGTTGGACCACGGAGGAAGGGGCCTGGGATCGTTCAGATGGCGTCCGCTGGGATTGCATCAGGCTGCTGGCCGGCACGAACAGGCCGCCGGCCCGGGCAAGCGAGATGGCCTCGACGGCAACGGGCAGGCTGACGCTGGTCGGAATGTATCCCCGGGCGCCGTGTCCCAGGATCTTGAGCACATGGAACGGGTCCTCGACGTCTCCCATCACGATCGCCGGGATGTGGCCGAACTCCCGCGCTAGGAGCTGAATGTCTTCCGCCAGACCCGGATCGTCCGCATCCGTCGCGCCGATGCCCAGCAGCACTGCCACCGTCTCCTCACGGATCTGCTCATTCTGCAGCCAGTCGCCGAGGCAGGCAAATGTGTGGCTGCGGAACCGGCTCTCCGTCACCTCGAGCGCCCGCGCCAAGCTGTCCCGGTTGAGGGTGCGGGGATCGATGATCGAGATCAGCGGCACATCTCCTTTGGACGGCATCGGCGGTGGCGCGGCGACAGCGACACGGTCTGTGGTGTGGACATCGGGCCGAAGAATCGACTGAGGAGGCGCCGTGTCATCTTCATGATCGACGGTGCTGATCGCGGCCAGCCTTACAGCTCTATAGGCTATCACGAATCTCTCCTGCAAAAAGTCGACGCAACAGATTTGCCTAGCTGGGGATCGACAGGCCGGGCAAGTGGATTTGAAGTATTTCGAGTAATAGAAATTCTAGCGTTGCGTCGCCTGCTGCGGAGCAATCCGCACCAGCCTTAACGATTTCGAACCATAACCTATCCACTATGATCCACGACTGCATGGTGGATGGGGATATAAAGCCTGAGCGAGCTCGGGAGAGTCAAGCGGATTACATAATATTTTATGGATCATTTGGGTTATAGCTTCTACCCCGCACGGAAATGGCCCTCCAGAGCGTAAGTCGGAGGCGCCGAGCAATTTGGTCCCCAAGTGTGAGTAGGCGCAAGGTCGGGACCCCTCAGTATCGAGTGAAATTGGCCCTTGCCGCCCCGATCGGCGTTTGGACCCCATGCCGATTTACAAACGACAAGCGGCGGCCGATCCGCCACAACGCGGTCGCGCGGCCAATTCCGGAACTGGCCCCGGTCACGATGGCGACTTTTCGAATGAGGGCAAGCATCTCGAATTCCTTTTTCTTGCATTGATGACGAAGACGTGAGCAACCCACTGAGGATCAAACCCCGTCTCTTGCTTTCAGTTGATCTTCCGTGGCGAAGATGGAGGTTGTTCTTCCGAAGCCGTCTGTGTCGGAGGCGAACTGATCGGGTGCAGGAAGTACTCGTTCCCACCCAGCGTCATCAGGAGCGTGTGCGCCTGTTCGAGATGACGGCCCGCGACCCGACGCTCGAAGGGGCCGGGCTCAGTCTCGGATCGGTCGACAAGCCCGGCGGCGGGGGCGCCCGCGCCGGGGTGATGGTAAATCTCGATGGTCACGGTGCAGGGCGTCAGGACCGTGGCCCGCACCAGGCAGTCCGGGCCGTCCTCCATCACCCGGAAGTTCATGGCGTGTCGGGGCAGCCGCGGATCGTGATCGAGCGCCGAGAGGATCTGCCTGACCGCCGCCGGGGCGACGGCGGCGATCCATCGGATGTCGCGATTCTGCAGGGTAAAGTCACGCGTCAACCGCTCGCTCAACGGCCCGACGACGCCACGCCCGAAGACGATCAGGTCGAAATCGGCAGCGTCGAATTGTCGGGCGGCTTCCTCAGGATCGGTCGACCCCTGGACTGGGATGCCGAGCGCGAGAAGCGGCCCCACCACACTCTGGTTGACCGCCGGCGATCGGCCGAGAACCAGGACGCGCTGCGAGGGCCGGGGGGAAAGGTACATCATCTCATCCGTCCCTTCATGAGCCGGACTCCGGGGTGGCCGAAGCGAATGCCCACGTAACTCGGCATCCCGGACGAATTCTTCCGAAATCCATGGATCGGTCAGTGAGGCCGTCACATTCGCGCGACCCGAAAAATAAAACCGCCGGAGGGCACAAAGATTGGAACAGGGCTTTGCTCCGTTACCCACCAACCGATGAAACATTCGCCGACGCCCAAAATCACACCGCTCAGTGACCGAGCAAGGTTCGAATGCGCCGCCCGTATGACCCGGGCGATGCTCGATCAGGTCCGCGAGGAGAGAATGTCGCCAGTGGAGCTGGCGACATGGCTGCGGCAGCTGATCATGCATTCGGAGGTCCCGATGTCCGACAACGAGAAGAGCGCGATCGTCTGCACGCTGGCCGTTGCCCTGCTCGACGACGACGACCCCGACTTCAACCCGTCCCGATTGATGGATCTGGTGGACGCCTCGGACCAGGCGATCGCAATTGGACGTCTGGTCTGAAGGCCGCGCGGCGTGCCGCTCCCGTGTCGTCTCGCAGGCGGATTCGGGCCCGGGCCAACCGGGACCGTATCGTCCCCGTCGGGATGTGGAAATGCTCCGCAGCTTCCTCGTAGGAGGCACCCCAGACCGCCACCACGTCGAGAACCTCTCGATGGTCCTTCGAGAGATTCTGCCAGCGCGCCGCAACCTCCATCACTTCGACCGTCTGCATTTGCGTCGCCGGCGTGCTGGCATCCCAGTCGTCGATCGGAATCGTCTTGGCTCGGTTGTGCTTGCTGTCGATGAAATGCGAGAGGTAGAGTCGGCGCATCATCACGACGAGCCAGGCCATCATTTTGGTGCCCGGCTGCCATAGGTGGAGCTTGCGGGCTGCACGGAACAGCGTGTCCTGAACGAGATCGTCAGCGTCGGCGGGGTTTCGCGTCAGGAAGTTCGCGAGGCGGCGAAGATCCCGGATGCAGGGGACCACGGTCGCGAGAAATTGCCGCTCTGTCGCGGCAGTGATGGTGGACATTGAGAAGCATCCTTCAGTCGTGGCCGCCACCAGGATGATCGGCACGACGGTGCCGAGGCTCTGGCATACCTCTCGAGGAGGGCGGCGCAAGCCGCCTGGCTCGGCCGCCCTCGTTCCGGATTCATGTCGCCGACGTTGATCGGCATGCTGTCGGTGATGTCCGGTTTGCGCCCGCATCGCATCGGCATCCGGCGCACTTGACCGAGGGGCCGGGTACCGATGGTCCAGAGATTTCGAACAACCAAGCGCAGCGTAATCGGCAGCGAAATGGTGGCGCCAGGCTCGGAAACTACTCAGACCCGCCCGAGAGGCATCGGAGTCTTGCCTCAGATCAGTGACGGTCGACTAGATCCTGCCGCCCAGGCCGCCGAGAAGCCAGAGCACCACGACAACGAGAACAACCAACCCGAGGACGCCGCCGAGTCCTGCACCACCATAGCGGCCGTGAGCGTAGTAGCCGCCACCGCCGAACAGCAGGATCAGCAGGATGACGATCAGAATTGTGCCCATTGCCATTGCCCCATCAGACGATGATCGCCGTGCGAGAGTCGGGAGCGCCGCTACATCCTCAGCGCATGCCTGATCGCGTCCTTGACGCGTCCGACGGCGTTCTGGATCTTGCCCTCAGCCTTGTCTACCCTGCCGCCGGCCTGCAGCTTGGCATCGCCTGTCGCCGCGCCAACGGTTTCCTTGACCGAGCCCTTGATCTCCTTCGCCGATCCGGCGATCCGATCCTTGTCCATGACAGCGTTCTCCAAGCGGGGCTGTAGCCATCCGTCGCGAGGCTTCGAAATTCCACGCCTTCGACATTTCCGAGCGTAGCGGGAAGGCCGCGGCGTCGGCAGGCTCGGAATGTACTCACACCGCGCCGCCTCCGTCGACCAGGCGCGTCAGCAGCCGGAGCTGCTCTTGCTGGGCGCGCAGCAGCTCCTCGAGATGCTGCGAGCGGATCCGATCCAGCTTCTCGTGAAGCTCCATGATTTCGACCTCGGCCTTCAGGTTGATCTCATAATCGAGACCTGCGGCGACGCGGTCTCGCGCCGCCTGGCGGTTCTGCGACATCATGATGATCGGCGCCTGCAGCGCGGCCAGCATCGAGAGCAGGAGGTTGAGGAAGATGTAGGGATAGGGATCGAAGGCCTCGACAAGCCCGGCCAGAATCGCGCTGTTGAACAGAGCCCAGCCGGCCAGCGTTGTGAGAAACAGCGTGATGAACACCCATGAGCCGCCGAAGGTCGCGACACGATCGGCGAGCCGGTCGCCGAAGGTGCGCCTCTCCTCGAAGGCGTGATTGACGTTCCGGCTGACCTGGGCGCGCTGGGCGACACCGGCGATCACCCGGCACTCCCGCTCCGAAAGCTTGTCGAAACCGGTGGCGAGCAGCTGTTCGGCCAGCTGCCGCACTTGCGGGCTGATGCCGCCCGCCTGAACGGGCCGCCCGTCCGAGGGAGAGGATGCTGTCATGCGCATGCCGGAGTTCGACGCCGCACCCGAATTGGCCGGATGACCTGTGCCCCGCCGGCGCTGGATTCGCCCGGCGGCACAATTCAGGTGGGGACGACACAAGTCGATTTGCAAAGCGATTGTGGCCGGCTGAGTATTTTCCGAAGATCTGTCGGCTGTTCGTCACTCGCTCTGCGAATGCAACAAACCCTGTCGACTTGTCGCCGCGCGGCTGAGGCTGGAAAACCAGGTCAGGTGAGCGGTTCGTCGGCGCCGGTCCAGGCAGCGGCCAGCGCCAGTCGGGCCAGCGCCGGAAGGGACCTCGATCCTGTCTTCTTCATGATCGCGGCGCGATGGTTCTCGACCGTGCGCTGGCTGATGCCGAGATCCGCGGCGATGTTCTTGCTGGGCTGGCCGGCGAGGACCAGCTCCATGATCTGGCGCTGGCGCGCGCTCAGCCCCGCGACGTGGTTGGCCGCGGCCTCCCGCCAGGCGGCCAGCTTGTTCGCATCGCGCGATTGTTCGACGGCCCGCTCGACGCCGGCGAGCAGTTCGCTCCGCCCGACCGGCTTCTCGATGAAGTCCGACGCACCGGCCTTCATCGCCTGGACCGCCATGCGTACGTCGCTGTTGCCGGTGATCATGATGGCCGGCAGCCGATGGCCGGCATCCCTCAGCCACTGCAGCAGTTCGAGCCCGTTCATCCCGGGCAGGTAGGCATCGACCAGAAGGCAGCCTGCACGGCCCGGGTGATAGGCCTCGAGGAAGGCCTCGCAAGACGCATAGTCCTCGACGATCCGGCCGTTCTCCTCGAGCACGCTGCGAATCCCGTCCCGCACATGGCTGTCGTCATCGACGATGAAGACGACCGGTTCGCCCGGGTCGCCGGCCCCTTCGGCGGGGCTTGCGGTGTGCGGATGCGCCGAGGACGGCGCCGTCGCCAGCATGCGCTGGATCGCCTGCGCCAACTCCTTCAGCTTCACCGGCTTGTTGAACTGCACACAGTCCTGCCGGGCGATGTCGCGCAAGGTGGCGGTCGAGATGTCACCGGTCAGGATGACGACCGGAACCTGGCGGCGAAGCCTGTCCCGCAGCTTCGCGGTGACCTGGAGCCCATCCATGCCGCCCGGCAGGCTGTAGTCCGCGAGGATGAGGTCGGGCCGGATCGTGCCCCGCGCCACCAGCTCCAGCGCGGCGGTGCCGTCTGGTGCCGCCGCGGCGCGGTGGCCCTCGTCCTTCAGGAGAAGTTCGAGGAGCTCGCGCACCTCGGGATCGTCCTCGACCACCAGGATCGCGCCGGTGCGGTGGACACTTTCCGCGATCCGGTCGTCGCTGCCGTGCCGCTGCGGCTCGCGCGACGGCCCCGCCTCGCTTTGCGGCAGCATGATCTCGACGGCGAAGACCGAGCCCTTGCCCAGCTGGGAGCGGACACGCACCCGATGACCCAGCAGGTTCCCCAGGCGCTGCACGATGGAAAGTCCGAGGCCGAGGCCGCGGCTCCGTTCGCGCGCGGCATTGTCGAGCTGATGGTACTCCTCGAAGATCGTCTGCAACTCCCCGACCGGGATCCCGACCCCGGTGTCCCAGATCTCGACGCTCAACATCCCCTCGCGCCGCCGGCAGCCGAGCAGCACCTTACCCTGCTTGGTGTATTTCAGCGCATTCGACAGCAGGTTGCGGAGCATCTGCTCCAGCAGACGTGGATCGCTGTGGATCGAAAGGCCGCACGGGACCACCTGCAAGGCGAGCCTCTGGGCCTGCGCATGGTAGGTGAACTCGTCCTTCAGCCGCTCCAGCAGATCGTTGACCGGGAAATGGACCTTCTCCGCGCAGACGGTCCCGGCCTCGATCTGGTTGATGTCGAGCAGCGCGTTCAGCATGCCGGTCATGGCACCCAGCGTCTCGTCGAGCCGCGCGACCAGCTTCCGCCCCCTCTCCCCGTCGACGCTCTTCGCCAGCAGCCCCTGCAGCAGGGCCAGCGTCTGCAGCGGCTGGCGGAGGTCGTGGCTGGCGGCGGCGAGAAAGCGCGACTTCGCCGCGGTCGCCAGCTCCGCCTGCCGCCTGGCCGCCTCCAGCGCGTCCGCCGTGTGCCGGCGCTCGGTGATGTCGGCGAAGGTGATGACGACGCCCTCGACCCCGCTGTCCTGGGTGCGATAGGGCAGGATGCGGCGGACATACCAGGCGCCGCTCTGCGCTTCGATCTCCCGTTCGATCGGCGCGAGGGTCTGCAGCACCGCCCTGGCGTCGGACAGAAGGGCGCCGTCGGCCGCCAGCGAATGGAGATCCGCGAGCGGTCGGCCGACATCGCCGGGGATGACGTTGAACAGCGATCTGGTGGCGGGCGTGAAGAAGCGGATGTTGAGGCTGGTGTCGAGGAAGAGCGTCGCGACATCGGTGCTGTACAGCACGTTCTGCAGGTCGTTGGAGGTCGTGCGTTGTCGTTCCAGCGTTTCCTGGAGCTGGCTGTTCAGGGCGGTCAGCTCCTCGTTCAGCGACTGCAGCTCCTCCTTCGAGGTGATCAGCTCCTCGTTCGTCGACTGGTATTCCTCGTTCACGGACAGGGCTTCTTCGTTGATCGCCTTCTGCTCCTCGGTCGAAATCTCGAGGTTGCGGATGGCGCCCTGCAGCTCCGCCCTCGTGGCCTCGAGCTCCTGCTCGAGCTCGGCGAACCGCGGACCGCGTCCTGGGGAGGCCGGGCGTCCTGCTTCGCGCTCCGGCTTCGGCTCGTCGATGAAGCAGATCAGCAGCAGCTCCTCGCCCTCGCTCTGGACGGGCTGCACGGCGATGCTGAACGCGGCTGGATGACCGTCGTGATCGGTCCGGCCGCCGCCGACGACGATGCGCGCATTCTCGTGACCGGCCCGTTGGATCGCCGCGCGGAGCTTGGTGCGCATGCCCTCCCGCGCCATCGCCAGCAGATCGTGCGTCGGGTGCCCCGGCGCCATGCGCAGATAGCGGTCCGTCGGCCCCAGGGAATACAGGCACTCATGCTTGCGGTTGATCAGGACCGCCGCCGGCGCATACGATTCCATCACCAGCCGCCGGCACAGCTCGGCCAGAACGGCCTGGCGTGAGGGCGCCGGGCCTTGTCCCGGGCGCGCCGGGACCCGGACGCCGTCGCCGGCACCCGCCGAAAATCCGAGGTTGCCCGGCCGGCTGCGGCCGATGTGCCGATACAGCCGCTCCGGCTTGGAGATCACGTCAAAGCGGCCGTCGGGGCTCCCGATCGTCTCCGAAGAGCCGAGCAACAGGATGCCGCCCTCGCGCAGCGCGAAATGGAACAGCGAGACCACCTTCTCCTGGGCCTCGGGGCGCAGATAGATCAGCAGGTTCCGGCAGGACACCAGGTCGATGCGCGAGAAGGGCGGGTCGGCCAGCACATCCTGAACCGTGAAAACGACTGCCGCGCGCAGTTCGGGCGACACCCGATAGCCGTGGTCCTCCTTCGAGAAGAAGCGGGCGAGACGGGCCGGCGGCACCTCCGACCCGATCGTCTCCGGGTACAACCCCTCGCGAGCCCCGGCGATGGCATCCGGATCGACATCGGAGGCGAAGACCTGCAGCTTGAGGCCGGGCCTCGTCGCCGTGATCTCTTCGCGGAACAGCATGGCGAGGGAATAGGTCTCCTCGCCGGTGCTGCACCCGGCGATCCAGATGCGCAACGGGTGGTCGGGTGAGTGGTTGCGGACCAGGTCGGGAACGATCTCCTTGGCCAGGAGATCGAACACCTTCGGGTCCCGGAAGAAGCTGGTGACGTTGATCAGCAGGTCCCTGGCCAGGAGGTCGAGCTCGCGGGGATCGCTTTGCAGGATCTCGAGATACCGGCCCATGTCGGCGGTCCCGATCGACGCCATCGCCATGCGCCGCTCGATCCGGCGCTGCAGCGTCCCCGGCTTGTACAGCGTGAAATCATGGGCGGTCCTGGTCCGCAGAAGATCGATGATCCGGGGCAGCTGGATCTGCGCGGCATCCTGCGGTGCCGAACCGTCGGGCCCAGGAATGCCCTTCATCCTCCGGTCGTGCTTCGCGAGCGCATCGGGAATCCTGGCCAGGGGAAGCACAAGATCGACCGCCCCCGTCGCGATCGCGCTCCGCGGCATGCCGTCATAGCCGGCCTCGTCGGGGTCCTGCGCGATGACGAGCCCGGACGTCTCCTTCACCGACTTCAGCCCGAGGCTGCCGTCGGCCCCGGTTCCTGACAGGATCACGCAGATCGCCCGCGGACCGTAGGCTTCCGCCATCGAGTGCAGCAGAAAGTCGAACGGCAGTCGCGCGCCGTGACGCGCCTGGGGTTGTGAGAGGTGCAGGGCCCCATCGCCCACCGACAGGTAGGTCCCGGGGGGGATGACATAGAGGTGCTCGCGCTCGATCGGCATTCCGTCCATGGCCTGCCGCACGGTCATCGTCGTGTGGCCGGCCAGCAGCCCCACCATCATGCTTTCATGGGTCGGATCGAGATGCTGGACCAGGATGAAGGCCATGCCGGTCTTAGTGGGCAGGCCATCCAGCAGCTTCCTGCAGGCATCGAGGCCACCCGCCGAGGCACCGATTCCGACGACCGGGAAATCCCCGGATAGCGGCTGCGAGGCACGCCGGCTCGGTCGCGGCCGGACCGCTCCGGCCCGCTGCGGACGGCTTGCCGGCATGGTGCATGGGCCTCACGGGGTTGCCTCCCAATAGGAGGAACATCCCGATGCTATCACAACCGCATTGCGGCAGCGACCTGCTGATGGGAGTGGCGGCGGCCAAGAGCGCGGCGACAGAGTGGGTCTGCGTAGTTTCCGAGCCTGCCCTCGGCGATCTCGCGCCGGCTATGGTTATGAGTCTGGACGAACCGAGACAGTGCCGGAGGCGACATGAACCAAATGGCAGCGCTCCGCGTCCTGCTCGTGGAAGACGAAGCCGTCATCGCCGTGCTGTTGGCCGAAGTGCTCGGCGGGATGGGCTATGAGGTTTGCGCGATCGAGGCCACCGAGGCGGATGCGGTGGCCGCGGCCGCGCGGTGCAGGCCGGACCTGATGATCGTCGATGCGCGATTGGGCACCGGCAGCGGCGTCGCGGCCGTCGAGGAAATACTCCGGACCGGGCCCGTTCCGCACGTGTTCGTCAGCGGCGATTCGTCGATTGTCCAAGCGCTCAGGCCGGACGCGGTGGTGATGCAGAAGCCGTTTCGGGAGGCCGACCTGGCCCGCGCCATTCAACGCGCGCTCGGTGCCGCACCTGTCCTCTGAAGGTCCGGATCGCCCCGCACGGCCGTCACGGAACAGGGGTGGATTCGCCGACCGACCGAAGGAGGTACGATCATGGCCCAGCCGAGCCGTCTGGCATTCATCGGAAACTCGCTGCCCCGCCGCTGCGGGATCGCCACCTTCACGACCGACCTGCAGCAGGCGATCGCGGCGGCGGACACCTGCATCGTGGCGATGACCGACCACGGTCATGCCTATGACTACCCGGCCGCTGTTCGCCTGCAGGTCAAGGATGACCGGATAGAGGACTACGTCCATGCGGCCGATTGTCTGAATGCCGGCCAATTCGACGTCGTCTCGCTCCAGCATGAGTTCGGCATTTTCGGCGGTGAAGCCGGCGGCCACATCATCGCGCTGCTGTCGCGGCTGACCATGCCGATCGTCACGACGCTCCACACGGTTCTGTCCGAGCCGACACCGATGCAGCGCGTCGTCCTGAACCGGGTCATCGAGCTGTCGTCGAGGGTGGTCGTCATGGCCGAGCAAGGCCGGGAGCTGCTGCGGAGGGTCTATGCGGTGCCGGCGGACAAGGTCGAGGTCATCGCGCACGGGATCCCCGATGTCGCCTTCGTCGAACCCGACAAGGCGAAGTCCAAGCTCGGATTTGCCGGCCGGCCTGTCATCCTCACCTTCGGCCTGCTCTCCCCCAGCAAGGGCATCGAGGTCATGATCGATGCCATGCCCTCGATCCTGAAAAGCCGTGCCGATGCGGTCTATGTCGTGCTCGGCGCGACGCATCCCAATCTCGTCCGCGACCAGGGCGAGGCGTATCGCGAAAGTCTGCTGGACCGGGTGCGCGACCGTGGCGTCGAGGACAATGTCGTCCTGCTCGACCAGTTCGTCGACCGGGCGACGCTGCTCGACTTCATCGCCATGTGCGACGTCTACGTCACGCCCTACCTCAACGAAGCGCAGATGACCTCGGGCACCCTGGCCTACAGCTTCGGGCTGGGCAAGGCGGTCGTCTCGACACGCTATTGGCACGCACGGGAACTGCTGGCCGAAGGACGCGGCATCCTGGTTCCGTTCGGCGATGCCGAGGCCATCGGCCGCGAGATCACGGGGTTGCTGACCGACGACGTCCGGCGGCAGGCGATGCGCAGGCGCGCCTATGCCACCAGCCGGTCGATGACCTGGCCGCGAACCGCGGAACGCTACCTGGCCGTCTTCGCGCGTGCCCAGCGAGTGCGTCGCTTCAGGGTGATTGCGCAGCCGGACCGATTCGAGCCGTCGGGAGACGGCCTCGCCGCGCCGGAGCTGGAGCTCGGCCATTTCCTGTCGATGTGCGACGACACCGGGCTGTTCCAGCACGCGGTCCATTCGGTGCCCGATCGCTCCCACGGCTATTGCATCGACGACAATGCCCGCGCGCTGCTGGTGGCATGTGCGCTCAACACCCCCCACGACCCGCGCCTGCCCGAGCCCTTGACGGCCCGTCTGGCCGCCTTCGTCCAGCATGCGTGGAACCCCGACACCAAGCGGTTCCGCAACTTCATGAGCTTCGACCGCCGCTGGCTCGAGGACAGCGGCTCCGAGGACAGCCACGGGCGGACCCTCTGGGCTCTGGGCGAATGCGCCCGTGGCGACGCCAGCCCGTCGCGCCGGCGCTGGGCGACGGCCTTGTTTGCCGAAGCGCTGCCGACGGTCGAGGGCTTCAGATCGCCGCGCGCCTGGGCCTTCGCCCTGCTCGGGTTGGACGGATATTGCGCGGTGGTGCCTGAGGACACTCTGGCCGAGCGGGTCCGGCATGATCTGGCCGAGCGGCTGATGGCGATCCTGGCGGCGGTCGAGACCCGGGACTGGGTGTGGTTCGAGGAGGGGCTGGCCTATGACAATGCGCGCCTGTCCCAGGCTCTGATCGTCACCGGAATGGCCACCGGATCGCTGAGCTTTGTCGATGCCGGCCTGCGAACCCTGCACTGGCTGATGGCGCTGCAGACGACGCCGGCAGGCGTGTTCCGCCCGGTCGGGTCGGACAGCTTCGGCGACAAGCGAACGGCGCCGCAGCCCTTCGATCAGCAGCCCCTGGAGGCCGCGGCGGCGATCTCGGCGTGCTTGGCGGCGTGGCGGGCGGATGACGACGCCGAATGGAAAGCCGGCGCGGCACGAGCCTTCGCCTGGTTCCTCGGCGGCAACGACCTGTCGCTGTCTCTGGTCGATCCGGAAACCGGCAGTTGCCGTGATGGCCTGCATCCCGACCGCCTGAACGAGAACCGGGGCGGCGAGTCCGTGGTGTCCTATCTCCTCGGCCTTTCGGAGATTCGCCAGATCGCCCGCCTCAGCGAGGGCCGTGCGAAGTTCGTGCCGCGCCTAGCCTAGTGGTGCGATGACAGCAGAAGCTACCCCATGTTGTGGCCATGATGCGAAGACTAAATCTTGGGTTTGAGCGATGCGTCTCCCAGACGTGATTGTGTGCTCAATGGAGAAGACGATGGGGTCAGTGATAGTGCGGCTGATACGGCCTCAGTGAGGCAGAGATGAAGTGGACGTGTTTTGCATGCATCGGCATTGCTGTCCTGAGTCCAGTTGCCGGGAACTCTCAGTCTTATGAGACGGTTGAATATGTTGGTCAGATCACGAAAGACCTGGGAGGAAATTTCGTAACGCTGGCAATAAGAGAGCATCGCGACGAGGAGGACTCTGTCAATTTCGTCTGCAAAGCCCCTGATCTGTCGATGACCGTATTTTTCAAATTTGGTCGCGCTGATAGCAGCCGTGGCGCTATATCGGCGCCCATTGGATATCTTACAATCAATCAAAATCGCGAAAGCGTCGCTCTTATGGCCGAAGATGGCTCCAATTCCATTATCCTATCGCCTAAGCATTCCAAGAAACTGTTCGACTCCGCGAAGATCGGCAGGCCTTTCAAGTTGGAGCGGCATGACGGGGCGACTCAGGAGTACCAGCTCGGCGCATTCTCTAGTGCGTTCCGCGAGCTCGAATCTCAGTGCGGAGGTCTTGCGAACTGACTCGTCGGCGTGAGGTCGACAGAAGGAAGCAGGCGCGCCCTTCCTCCAAGACACGATGCAAATGCAATCGTGGCGGCATCAATTCTTGGATTCTGCCGAATATCTCATCACCAACCTTCCAATGTGCCGTGTGGAATCCGTTGAAGGCTCTTGGTCTCGCCGAGAGCCGGGATCCCCGCATAGATTCGCGCAATGAGCACATCGGTGGATTTGAGTTCCGTTGAGACACCGTATGTTTTCCCATCATGCGAGTTGTAGAATGAACCACCTTCCCAGCGATCAGGGCCCGTCGGCCGCATCCTCGAAATGATCGTCAGGCCGCAGAGTTGCCGCTGCCGCAGCGCCGGCTCCGGATTGTTCTTGTCACGCACCGCCTGATCCTGGGGATCTGCAGCCAAAGAATCCGGCCGCACAGCAAACCTTCGCAGTCGAACTCGTCATTCAGCGCCTGGCCGGACCCACGATCACCAGCCAGCCCGCGATCCTCCAGGATCCACATAAAGCCTCCGGGCCGGGGAGCCTTCGGACACCTGCCTGTGTATCCCGCCATCATCGTTCAAGTGCGGGTGCGCAGCCCTTCAAAACGGATCCTAACACATGTCTTCCGGCTTCCAGGTGGTTCGCGATCAGCGCGCGGGAGCTGCAATGGAGATGATGTCGCGAGTTCAGCAATTCGGCGGGGGACTTCAAGGGTGTGGGCTGAAGGATCGGTCTGATCCGGGTCACCGCCAGGCGGGAGACGTCAGCCATGCCAACGCCAGCAATCCGCATGCCGCGGAGGCGGCAGAGGCGCCCAGAATGCCCAATTTGGCCGCGTTGAGCAGGCTGGAATCGAAGGCCAATTCGCCGATGAACAGCGCCATCGTGAAACCGATGCCGGTCAGGAGAGCGCCTGCCGCCAGCACGCTCCAAGGCAGTTCGGGCGGGCGCACCGCAAATCGGAGGCTCACGGCCAGACAGCTGAAAGCCACCACACCGATGGGTTTGCCGAACACGAAACCCGCAAACATCGCGACCCCGAGGGTTCCGCCCATGTCTTCGGGGGAGATCGCCAGACCGGCATTCGCCAGCGCGAAGAGCGGCATGATCGTGAATGCCACCCAAGGGTGAAGGATGATCTCGAGACGCTCGATGGGAGACAAGGCTTCACGGGAAGCGATGCTCGCGCGGCGGAGATCCCGCCGGTCCGTCGTATCGCCGCTCCAGCGGTTCCCCGGAGGATAGGCGACCACGCGACTCAGGATCGCGCGCAAGCGGTTGTCGCTCACCCAGCTGTGCGCCGGGGTCATCAGGCCCAGGACAAGGCCCGCGAGCGTCGGGTGGATGCCCGATGCGTCAAGGGCCAGCCAGATCGTACCGCCGATCGCGAAATAGATCTGGAAGCTCCGGACGCCGAGGCGCGCGATCCCCGCGACGACCGCAAGTCCCAGCCCTGCCACTCCGAGAGCGGCCCAATCCAAAGCGCCGCCATAGCCGATCGCAATCACCACAATGGCGCCGATGTCGTCGAAGATCGCCAGCGACAGGAGAAACAGCCGCAAGCTCTGCGGAATGCGGGATCCAAGGACTGCGAGGCAGCCAATCACGAAGGCGGTATCGGTCGCCGTGACGATGCCCCAGCCGTGGGCGCCCTTGCCGCCGCCTTCCAGCAACAGGAAGAGGCCCGCCGGCACGACCATTCCGCCAAGAGCCGCGGCGATGGACAGAGCCGCCATGCGCGGGTTGCGCAATTCTCCCAGGACCATCTCGCGCTTCAGTTCGAGGGCGACGACGAAGAAGAACAGCGTCATCAGCCCATCGTTGATCCAGTGCTTCAGCGAGCGGGAGAACTCGAAGCCGCGCAGCCGGAAACCGGCCTGCATGTCCCACACAGCGAGAAACGACGTCGACCAGGAGGAGTTGGAGAGAACCAGGGCCAAGAGGGCGCAGAGCAGCAAGACGGCACCGGCCGTAGCCTCGATGCGAAGGAACCGCGTGAACGGCTTGGTAAACCGGTCCACCGGTTCCTGTGGAAGCCGCTCAAGGCTGCGGTTCATGGTGTCCAGACTTTCGTGGTCGGTTCCTGCGGTCGCCCGACAGGCAAAAGAGCAAGCCGCAGTTGCGCGCAGTGCTGCCGCAGAATGTACGAGACCGTCTGGCAGTGTAAACCACCAGGATCAATTGCCTACCGGCCGATTATTCCATCTGTTGTCGTTGCCGATGCCGTCACTCGACCCTGCAATTCAAGGTCGGTTCGACAATGTCAGCGCCTGCGGAAACGTCGCCGACATCATCGGGAGATCGGAATCTCCAGCCCTTCCGCAGTATCGAGGACGGGGGTGCCGAAGGCGGCGCAAAGGGACTGCATCCGCGTCCTGATAGCCCAGTCCGTCTCGCCCTTCGCCAGGCCGAGCGGCGAGGAATGGATGTGGACCGGCACCAGCCGGAGCCGCCCGAGCCGATCACCCTCGATGTCCAGGAGGAAGACGAACGACCAGAACGTCCGGCGGAACGGGAACTTCCAGTAGTCGTCGATGAAGTTCCCGGTGTCGTAGAGGATGATGCCGCCCCGATGCCGCTCGACTGCTTGGACCACATGCGCGGAATGGCCGTGGATGATGTCGACGCCGCGCTCGATCGCGGCATGCGCGAACCGCCGGAAACGTCGGCTCGGCGACAGGCGCATATTCGGACCCCAATGCAGCGACAGCAGCACGACAGCCGCGCCGGCGCACCGCAGCGTGTCGACCGAGCGGGCGACCCAATCGAGGCCGGCGGAGTCCTCCCTGAATTCGATGACGTTCGTCCCCGGGCGATCGGGGCCGGCGCCGAAGGCGCGCATGTTGTCGGTCGCCGCGAGCAGTCCGAGCTTCAACTCCGGCAGATCGAGCATGACCGGGGCCGCCGCCTCGGCAGCGTTTCGCCCCGCGCCCGCATATCGAATGCCCGCGGTGTCGAGCGCGGCCATGGTGTCGAGCAACCCGCGCTCATCGAAGTCCAGCATGTGGTTGTTCGCCAGACACACGAAGCGGACGGCGGCGCAGTCCAGGATCCGGACGGCCTCCGGATCGGCCCGGAAGTGGAACATCTTCCAGCTTCGGCGCCGGCTGGCGGTTGTGATCGGACTTTCGAGATTGGCTAGCACCGCATCGGCCCGGCGGAGGATGGGCAGGACATCGCCCCAGAACCATTCGGGGGGCCGGTGGCGCAATGCCCGGCTCACGCCGCGGCCGAGCATGAGGTCGCCCAGAAGCGCCAATGTCGTTGTCCGAGCCATGTTCCCCCGCCGCCGGCGCACCCGACCAACGACATCATGATTCGGAGTTCGGGCGAAGGAAGGGATTCAACATTGCAGAAACGAGCCGCAGGCACCGCCTTGAGCTTTGCGAGGATGTGAAGATCGAGTCGAGCTGCAGGATGCACGACTGCCTGACAGCGAGAAGCACGCTGCCTTGGGCTCGCGCATTCCCGATAGGAGCGAGTGGCGTAGTCGCCCAAGAGTAATGCCTCATCTGCACAGAACCGCTTGGAATAGGCAGCCTCGCGGACAGTGGTGATCATGGCTCGCTGCTTCTCCTCGTGGCGCCCGGACTTCTGGTCGGGTTCGGGACACGGATGGGCTCCGGCTGCACCAGCGGTCACGGGGTTGCGGGTCTCGCGCGACTCTCGCCGCGGTCGATCGTGGCCGTGGCGACCTCCCTCGCCACCGGCATCGCGACCGCCACCCTCATGCGCTGGGGAGGTCTGCCATGATCGGGGGGATCGGGGTCGCTCCGGTCGCCGGCCTGATCTTCGGGCTCGGACTCGCGATGTCCGGCATGATGGACCCGGCCCGGGTCCGCGGATTCCTTGATGTCGCGGGTGGCTAGGATCCGAGCCTCGCCTTCGTGCTCGGTGGCGCGGTGGCGGTGTCCGCGGTCGGGACCCTGATCCTGCGCCGCCGCTCCCGGCCCATCCTGGAGCAGAGCTTCGACCTGCCGACGAAGACGGTGTTCGTCGTTGCGATGCTCGCCGGCATGGCCATCCACGATCGAGTGTTCGCCAGCGTGGCCGGTGGGGCCGGGCTCCCGGCCGGACGCCAGTCGTGATCGGAAATGGGGGCCCTCCTAGAGGGCCTGACGGCAACGCCGGGTTCGCAAGCCCCTTCGCTGACCTATGGCGGGTCTGCCAGGCATTTGCGGGATTGCTAACGTGTTGGAGATCAGCATTTCACTGCCTACCGCGCACGGTCGACGGGCGGACTATCTGCTGCGGTGTAATCGGCCTATCTCTCGTCACATAGAGCGAAGGACGGCGCGCAGGGCGTTCAAGAGGCTCAGGCTCGGCGCGGTGTGCAACTCCGCGACTACGACATGACAGGCGACCGGCCGCGGGCGAGCACTTTGCCGGCTCGCTCGCGTGTCAGACAGCTGCCTTATAGTCAGGCGACCGAAATAGCGCGCGGCTTTGCTTCCTCCACCTTCGGCAGGACCAATGAAAGCACGCCATCTTTCAATTCCGCGCTGATCTTGGTCTGATCGATTTTGCTCGAAAGACGGAAGCTTCTCGAATAGTGGCCGATGTTGTACTCAGTATAGATCGGCTGAAGCTCTTCATATTTGTCGAAATCGATTCGGCCGCTCACTCTCAGGACGCCATCCTCAATGGCCACGTCAATATTTTTTTTCTGCACCCCGGGCATGTCCATAACGACGTTCAAAGCGTCCTGAGTTTCATAGATGTCGGTGGTCGGCAAGAACACTCGGGAGGGGACGGTGACCTCCTCTCTCTTCTCGACCTCTCGCTTCTGCTGGACCTGAAGCTCTTGCTTGGAAACCATGGTTGCGCTCCCGAGTTGGGGTTGGCGATCTTCAAGGGCGATGCATGGTTACGTGATCTGGACGGTCCGCGGTTTTGCGCGCTCAGCTATCGGAATAAACAGAGCGAGCACACCGTCGCGATACTCGGCCGTTATGCCGTCCGGATCGATTCCCACGGGAAGCGAGAGTGTCCGATCGAACTCGCCTCCAACTCGCTCACGACGGTGAATACTCGCGCCCTCGACATAACTGACTGATTTCCTGCCTGCGATGCGAAGCGCATTCTCCTTAGCTTGGATCTCAAGGTCGCTCTTACTGACGCCCGGCAATTCGATGATAGCGACGAAATCATCGCCCTGTCGGAAGACGTTGATTGGTGGAAAGGGCCCCGTGCTGGTGGTCGCGTCTCGGAGCCAATCGCTCGCGAGACGTGCTTCAAGGGCCCTCTGGAATCGGAAGAGCGCGTCGAAGGGATCGTTGGATGTCATACTCACAGCTGCACCCCATGAATATGAAACGGTTGCCGAAGCGTGGCGGGGGCAGCCTGGTGGAGCCCCTGCCCACCGCCGCTCAAGTTCGATTTAGGGTGCGAACTAGCAGAGTCAATGGGAGAGTGCCAACATGGCATCGACCCAAATGCGCCCATTCGCTTTCGGCTGTCTCCACGGCGCTTTGCCCCCCGAAGATGGTGTATCGCGGCGGCTGCGGCTCGACTGATGTCGGAAGCGCGCAGCCCCTTCACATTCGATGCAGAGGAGGTCGGTTCGACCTCAGACATCGGGGAAGGAGCGCGATGATGCTACATTTCGTTGGCCTTGATGTGTCGGTGAAGGAGACGTCGGTATGCGTCGTCGACGACGCCGGCCAGGTGGTGTCCGAGCATCGGGTGGCGACAGAGCCAGACGAGATCGTCGGGCTGTTGACGGCGCTCGGAGTTGAGTATAGCCGCGTGGGCCTGGAAGCCGGACCGCTCTCACAGTGGCTGGTCAACGGCCTGGCCGAGGCGGGCCTGCCGGTGATCTGCGTCGAGACCCGGCACATGAAGTCGCTGCTGAAGGCGCAGCAGGTCAACAAGTCGGACCGCCATGACGCGCGCGGGATTGCGCAGATCATGCGCGTCGGCTTGTTCAAGCCGGTCCATGTGAAGACGCTGGCGAGCCAGGAGAAGCGGATGCTGCTGACCAGCCGCAAGCTCCTCCAGCGCAAGCTCCTGGACATCGAGTGCGATCTGCGCGGCACGCTGCGGAACTTCGGCCTCAAGGTGGGTGCGGTGGCTCGGGGCGGGTTCGAGGCCCGGATCCGCGAGCTGGTCGATGGCTTCCCGCGGCTGTCGGCGATCGTCGAACCCCTGCTCGTCGTCCGGCGGATCATGCGCCAGGAGTTCGCCAGGCTGCACAAGATGCTACTCGAGCTCGTGCGGCACGATCCCCTGCCGGCGGCTGATGACGGCCCCCGGCGTCGGTGCAGTCGTCGCGCTGACCTACCAGGCGACCGTCGACCAGCCCCAGCGCTTCCTCCACTCCAAGTCCGTCGGCGCCCATGTTGGACTGGTGCCTAAACGCCACCAGTCCGGCGAAGCCGACTATGACGGCAGCATCTCGAAGTGCGGCGACGCCATGCTGCGGACGATGCTGTACGAGGCCGCTCAGACCATGCTGACGCAGAGTCGGTCCTGGTCCTGGCTCAAGGCCTGGGGCCTGCGGGTGGCGCAACGGCGCGGGATGCGGCGTGCCATCGTTGCGGTCGCCCGGCGGCTCGCGGTGATCCTCCATCGGATGTGGATCGATGGCACCGACTTCCGCTGGAGCCGCATGGATGTGTCCGCCGGCGCCCAGGCCGGCTGACCTCTGCCAGCTCAGAACCAGCACCAACCAGTTCTGCCTTGGCAGCAAGAGGTCCCCACGGGGACGATGGGTGGGGTGAGATCGCAATGTCCGCAGCCTCTGCCGTCCGAGCGATGGCAAGGGCGCCCCAAAGATTGATCCACCCCCGCCTTCTCATCCCATCATGGGGCGGCCAATGTGCCGACCCCGAAGAGAAGCACGAACCCCGTGTGGCTCGGCCTCATGCCGGGCAAAACTCCTCCTGCACCCTAACCCACGCTGCGCGAAAACCTCCTCCGACCCGGCCTGCTGCAACTCTGCAGCTGTCGACAGCTCGCGCCCACTTGACCTACGCCGCGATAGAGAAGCGGTCCTTCAAAGCAAAGGCGGGCTTTGGCACCTGTCGACCCATCTCTGTGAATCGGCGCGGGGTCTCGGCGCCGATCGGCACCGAGACCCCGTGCCGATTCACAGTCTTCTGCCGGAGTGCCTCTAGCGCTGCAGGTGCTCACGGCCCTGCCTTACGAACACGGCGACCGAGCTGATCTCGGCGTCGGTGTTTCAGTTGCCAGCGGGTCTTGGAACGGCGGAGCGCGCATTCGAACGCCGCATCCGCAGTTCGCGAAACGATATCAGCCGTCCCTGTCTTTCGTCCCAAAGGGCAAGCGTCGCGCATCGAAAGCTCTGAACGAACGTCAGCCGCCCGACGCCCGCCAGTTCGGGGTGATCATTCAGGACCTGGCGCAGACGGTAGAACGGGATCCGGCTGCACAGATGATGCACATGATGCACGCCGATGTTCCCTGTGAACCAGGCGAGGGCACGGGGCAACTCATAGTGCGAACTCCCATGCAGGGCGGCTTCATGGAAGTCCCAGTCTTCTTCGTGCGCCCATCGCGTGTCCTCGAACTGATGCTGCACGTAGAAGAACCACACCGCGATCGAGGCGGCGATCAGCACCACCGGGCCTTGCACCAGGAGAAATGGCCCGACCCCGACTAGGCACACCATCAACAGGACGACGGCCGCGATGGACGCGTTCGTTCCCATGGTGCTGGCCCAGGGCTGTCCGCCGGCCCGAATGAGACCAAAGGGAAGGCGGTGGTGCAGCAGGAACAGGTATGCTGGAATGATGCCGAACATCACGATCGGATGGCGATAGACGGTGTAGGCAAGGCGGCCGGCGGTGCCGAGCGCGAGGTATTCACTCACCGTTTTGGTGTCGATATCGCCGATGCCGCGATGGTCGAGGTTGCCGACCGCCGCGTGATGCGTCGCATGGGTACGGCGCCAGAAGCCATAGGGCGTCAACGTCAAGACGCCGATGACCCGGCCCACCCAATCATTCATGACGCGTCGACGGAAGAAGGCTCCATGTCCACAGTCGTGCTGAATCATGAAAAGGCGCATGAGGAAGGCCGCGGTCGGCACCGCGAGCAGCAATGACAGCCAATAGCCGATGCCGAGCGCGGCCCACATGAGGGCCCAAAGCACCGCGAACGGCACCGCCGTGATCAGCAGTTCAAATGCACTGCGCGCGGCTTTCGTTTCGCGGTATCGGCTCAGCGCCTGGATTCCGGCCTTGGCGTCTCCAACAGGGAAGGCCATGTCTTTTGTCATCCGTCATCGACGCTCGCTGAGAGCCTCACCGTCGCGCGATCGAGCAGGCCATCCGCGCGCGCCTGGCCGTTCGATCAAGCATTCGGCGCTTGCAACCCTACTCATCCCGGGGTGAATGAGGGCAGGCTCGG
>NZ_VCCH02000064.1 GCF_005938675.2 Mycobacterium sp. KBS0706 | reverse complement strand
TCGGGTTCGCTCTTTGGCGAACCCAACATCCCGCTGCCCTCGCGGCTCCCCGATCCTGTTGGGTTCGCGTACCGCGAACCCAGCCTACGAAGCCCGGTTGCGCAGCCTTCCACACTCCTCCTGCGGGGAGTGGGGAGCGTCTGCGCGCGTCTGCGCCTCGTGCCATCCTGGAAAACCCCATCATCCCCGCGAAACGATGCGGTCCATGATTCGATCCCGGCCGGTTGCCTCTCACGCGCCCGGCTGAAATGATCCGCCCCGATTCGTGGGAAGGGGATGGATGATGGCGGCACTTTCGAGCGGCGACCTGCTGCGGCGGGCGCTGGGCTGGAGCCTGGGGCATATCCGCGCCCTGGCATGGCTGGCGGCGCCGGCGATCGCCTTCGCGCTGATCTTCCACTTCGCCATCGACTGGCTGTGGGGCGACGATGTCGTGATGATGGCTTCGGGCCAGGCGCCGTCCGGCGCCGGCGCCCTGGCCATGCTGCTGTCGATTCTGGTCCTGCTGTTCGCCATCGCGCTGATCGCGGTCAGCTGGCATCGCTACGTGCTGCGAGGCGAGCTGGCGCCGTTCCCGGCCGACGCCGGGACGCTGCGCTTCCTCCTGACCCAGATATGGCTTGGCTTCCTCGGCATGGTCACGGCCGTGGCCGGACTGTTCGTGCTGTCGATCCTGCTCGGCCTCGTCGGCGGCCCGTCGCTGCTGCAGTCCTTCGCCGAGGGCGGGGCGACGGGGGGGCTGGCGGGGATCCTGGGGCTATCCGTCGTGACCTTGGTGCTGTCGACCGTGCCCTTCTCCTTCTACGGCCTGGTCCTGCCCGCCATCGCGATCGGCGACCGGGGCCTGACCGCGGCCGAGAGCAGCCGCCTGCTGCGCGGCCGGCGGTTGGCGGTGCTGGGAGCGCTGGTCATCGTTCTGCTGGGGGATGTCCTGGTCTCCATCGGTCTCGGCCTGGTGCTGGGGGCGATCCTGCCGGAGGACCAGGGCTTCGGCCTCGCAACGCTGGTGTCCAGCCTCGCGTCGATGGCGCTGACCGCGGTCGGGGTCAGCGTCTTCGCGGGGGTGCTGTCGGAGCTGTACCGGGACCTGCGCCTGCCGGAGCTGGCGCGGGGCGGTGTCCCGGACTGAGGCTCCGGGACACCGCCATCGCAATCACTCCGCCGGGCCGGCTTGCGGCTTCGGCACCGCCGGCTTGCGCCGGCCGACCACCGTGCCCAGCCAGCGGCAGACGACGTAGAACAGCGGCGTGAACAGCAGGCCGAACACGGTCACGCCGATCATGCCGAAGAACACCGCCGTGCCCAGCGACTGCCGCATCTCGTAGCCGGCGCCCGACGCGATCACCAGCGGCACCACGCCGAAGATGAAGGCGAAGGAGGTCATCAGGATCGGCCGCAGCCGGGTGCGGGCGGCCGAGATCGCGGCCTCCTGCCGGCTCTCGCCATGCTCCTCCGCCTGGCGGGCGAACTCGACGATCAGGATCGCGTTCTTCGCCGCCAGGCCGATCAGCACGACGAAGCCGATCTGCGCCAGGATGTTGACGTCCATACCCCTGAGCAGTAGCCCCGTGACCGCGGCCAACAGGCACATCGGCACGATCAGGATGACCGACAGCGGCAGGGTCCAGCTTTCATACTGCGCCGCCAGCAGCAGGAAGACGAACACCACCGAGGCGACGAACACCAGCATGCCGGTGTTGCCGGCCAGCTTCTCCTGCAGCGCCAGCTCGGTCCATTCGAAGCCGAAGCCCTGCGGCAGGGTCTCGGTGGCGATCTGCTCCATCGTCGCCAGGGCATAGCCGGTGGAATAGCCCGGCAGGGTCGCCCCCTGGACCTCGGCCGCCGGGTACAGGTTGAAGCGCGGCACGCGATAGGCGCCGGTGCGGTCGTGGAAGCTGGCCACGGCGCTGAGCGGCACCATCCCGCCGCTGTCGCTGCGGGTCTTGTAGTTGCCGATGTCGCGCAGGTTCTGCCGGAACTTGCCGTCCGCCTGCGCGGTCAGGCGGAAGGTGCGGCCGAGATAGTTGAAGTCGTTGACATAGGTCGAGCCGAGATAGACCTCCAGCGTCTCGAACACCCGGTCGGCCGGCACGCCCAGCATCTCCGCCTTCACCCGGTCGATATCGGCATAGAGCTTCGGCGTGCGGGTGTTGAACAGCGAGAACACGCCGGCCAGGCCGGGGGTCTGGTTCGCCTTCGCCACGATTTCCTGGGTCGCGGCGTCCAGCGCCGGCAGGCCGCGGCCGGACTTGTCCTCGACCATCATCTTGAAGCCGCCACCGGTGCCGATGCCGCGCACGGGCGGGGGCTGGATGACGATGATGAAGGCGTCCTGGATGTGGGCGAGCTTCTGGGTCACGGCCCGCTGCAGCTCCGTCACCGTCTGGCCCTTGGCGGTGCGTTCGGCGAAGGGCGCGAAGGGGGTGAAGATCGCGCCGGCATTCGAGGCGTTGGTGAAGGTGGCGCCGTCGAAGCCGGAGAACGGCACGACATGGGCGATGCCCGGCACCTCCAGGATCTCCTTGGCGGCCTGCCGCACCACCGCATCGGTGCGGGCGAGGGAGGAGCCGGGGGGCAGCTGGATCACGGTGATCAGGTAGCCCTGGTCCTGGTCGGGGATGAAGCCGGTCGGCGCCCGGCCGAACTGCAGCCCGGTCAGGCCGATCAGCCCGACATAGAGCACCAGCATGACCGCGGCGAAGCGGACGATCCGCCGGGTCAGCCCGCCATAGCCGAGCGACAGCTTGTCGAAAGCCCAGTTGAAGCCGCGGAAGAAGGACTGGATCGGCCGGAACAGCACGAAGGTCTTCTTCTCGTGATGCTCCTGGTGCGGCTTCAAGAGGATGGCGCACAGCGCCGGGCTCAGGGTCAGCGACACGAAGGCCGAGATCACCGTCGCCGCGGCGATGGTCACCGCGAACTGGCGGAAGAACTGGCCGGCGATGCCGCTGATCAGCGCCGCCGGGATGAACACGGCGCACAGCACCAGGGCGATGGCGATCAGCGCGCCGCCGACCTCGTCCATGGTCAGATGCGCCGCCTCTTTCGGCGACTTGCCCTCGCGCAGATGCCGCTCGACGTTCTCGACCACCACGATGGCGTCGTCGACGACGATGCCGATGGCGAGCACCAGCCCGAACAGCGACAGGTTGTTCAACGAATATCCCAGCGCCGCCATCACCATGAAGGTGCCGATCAGCGAGATCGGGATGGCGACGACCGGGATGATCGCCGCGCGCCAAGTCTGCAGGAACAGGATGACGACGATGACGACCAGGACGATCGCCTCCCAGATCGTCTTCTCGACCTCATGCACCGATTCGGCGATGAACTCGGTCGGGTTGTAGACGATGTTGTACTGCAGGCCCGGCGGGAAGCTCTTGGACAGCTCCTGCATGGTCGAGATCAGGCGATCGGCCGTCTCGAGCGCGTTCGAGCCCGGGCGCTGGAAGATCAGCAGCGGCACCGCCGGCCGTTCGTCGAGATAGCCGTTGGCGGTGTAGTCCTGGGCCGCCAGCTCGACCGTGGCGATGTCGCGCACCCGGGTGACGCGGCCGTCGGTGTCGGTCTTGATCACGATGTTGCCGAACTGGCGCGGGTCGGACAGCCGGCCGAGCGTCTCGACATTGAGCTGGTAGGCGCCGCTCTGGTTCGGCACCGGCGGCTGGTTCAGCACGCCGGAGGCGACCTGGACGTTCTGCGAGCGCAGCGCCGCGACCACCTCGCCTGCAGTCATGTTGCGCGAGGCCACCTTGTCCGGGTCCAGCCAGACCCGCATGGCGTAGTCGCGGGAGCCGAAGATGCGCACGTCGCCGACGCCGTCGAGGCGGGCCAGCACGTCCTTGATCTGCAGCGTCGCGTAGTTGGAGATGTAGAGCGGGTCGCGCGACCCGTCCGACGAGCTGAGATGGATCACCATCATCAGGTCGGGCGAGGATTTGCGCACGGTGACGCCGATCTGGCGCACCTCCTCCGGCAGCCGCGGCTCGGCCACGGCGACGCGGTTCTGCACCAGCACCTGGGCGATGTCGAGATCGGTGCCCAGCGCGAAGGTGACCTGGATCACCAGCTGGCCGTCGCCGGTCGCCTGCGACTGCATGTACAGCATATGCTCGACGCCGTTGATCTCCTGCTCGATCGGCGTTGCGACCGTGTTGGAGACCACCTCGGCCGAGGCGCCGGGGTAGGAGGTGCGGATCTCGATGGTCGGCGGCGCAATCTCGGGATACTGCGCCACCGGCAGGGTGAAGTACGCGGCCGCGCCGAGCAGCACGACCAGGATCGACAGCACCGTCGCGAAGATCGGGCGGTCGATGCAGAAATGGGAGAAGCGCATCTGGGCCTGTCCTCAGTTCGCTTCGTATTCCGGCGCCGGCTCGATCTTGCCGGGCTGCGCCGTGACCTTGGCGCCCGGGCGCGCCCGGACCAGCCCATTGATGATGACCTTCTCCTGCCCGGTCAGGCCCTCGCGCACGATGCGCAGGCCGCCCGGCTGGGTCGGGCCCGGCCGGATCATCTTGGGTTCGACCGTGCCGTCATCCTTGACCGTCATCACGATCCGGTTCGACTGGTCGGTCAGGATCGCGCTGTCCGGGACCAGGATGGCCTCGTACTCGTTCGATCCCGGCAGCCGGATGCGGCCGAACTGGCCCGGGGTGATGAACAGGTCCTTGTTGTCCAGGATGGCACGGGCGCGGATGGTGCCGGAGCCGGGGTCGATCTGGTTGTCGACGAAGTTCATGGTGCCGGCATGGGGCCAGTCCTGCTCGTCCGGCAGGCGGGTCTGGATGATCGTCTGGTTGTCGCGGGTCGAGGGCAGCTTGCCGGCCACCACCGCGCGCTGATAGGCGAGGTAGTCGGCCTCGCTCATGTCGAACTCGAAATAGATCGGGTCCAGCGCCACGATGGTGGTCAGCAGGGTCGAGTTGGGGTCGCCCGTGACCAGGTTGCCGATGTCGACGCGGCGGTTGGAGACGCGGCCGGCCATCGGCGCCTTGACCTGGGTGAAATCGAGGTTCAGCTGGGCCGATTGCAGCGCCGCCGTGGTCTGGGCCACCGCGGCCTCGGCCGCCCGGCGCTCCTGCACCGCCTGGTCATAGGCCGAGCGCGAGACGTTGGACTGGGCGACCAGCGACGAGGCGCGGTCGAGCTGGACCTTGGCGAGGTCGAGCCGGGCCTCGGCGCTGGTCAGGTCGGCCTTGGCCGAATCCACCGTCGCCTGGTAGGGCCGCGGGTCGATCACGAACATGACGTCGCCCTGCTTGACCGTGGCGCCGTCGGCGAAGTTGATCGACTGCAGATAGCCGGAGACGCGGGCGCGCACCTCGACCCTCGCGGTCGCCTCGTAGCGGCCGGTGAACTCGTCCCATTCGGTGATCTTCTTGACCAGTGGCGAGGCCACCGTGACCGGCGGGGGTGGCGGCGCCGACTGCCCCTGGTCGCCGCCCGATTCGTTGCAGGCGGCCAGGAAAGCCACCGTAGCCAATGCCGCGAGGGTGCCGAACACCCTTCCTGGCCGCGTCTGCAGGCGCCCGGTCATCATGTCTCGCACTCCACAGGAGGTCCCCGGCCAAGAGGGTCGTGCCTGCATGGGGGGTTGTCAATTGTCGGGGTTATAGCTGCGGGTCGTTCGCCTTTTGCACTGCAAAAGTTCCCGGCGAAGTGACCGTGATCACATCCGGGCGAAAGCGTGGCCGGATTGTGGCGCCGGCTCCGGCGGCGAAGCGCGCCATTGCGCCGCCGCGGCCGCTGGCCGACGATGCGGCCCATCATGGCACGCTCCCCGAGACCCGACGACACGCCCTCGCTTTTCGCCGACCAGGCGCCGCGGCCGCTGGCCGACCGGCTGCGGCCGCGCAGCATCGGCGAGGTGGTTGGCCAGGACCATCTGCTGAAGCCGGAGGGCCCGATCGGCCGGATGGTGGCGGCGCACCGCATCGCCAGCATGATCCTGTGGGGTCCGCCCGGCTGCGGCAAGACCACGCTCGCCCGGCTGCTGGCCGAGCACACCGACCTGCATTTCGAGCCGCTGTCGGCGATCTTCTCCGGCGTCGCCGACCTGCGGAAGATCTTCGAGGCGGCGCGCGGCCGGCGCGCGGCCGGGCAGGGCACGCTCTTGTTCGTCGACGAGGTGCACCGCTTCAACCGCAGCCAGCAGGACGCCTTCCTGCCGGTGGTCGAGGACGGCACCGTCACCCTGATCGGCGCCACCACCGAGAACCCGTCCTTCGAGCTGAACGCGGCGCTCCTGTCGCGCTGCCAGGTCTTCGTCCTCAACCGCCTCGATTTCGCGGCGCTGGAGGAGCTGCTGCAGCGGGCCGAGGCGACGGAGGGCCGGACGCTGCCGCTGACGCCGGAGGCGCGCGACGCGGTCAAGGCCATGGCCGACGGCGACGGCCGCTACCTCTTGAACCTGGCGGAGGAGCTGTTCGCGCTGAAGCCGGCCGCGCCGCTCGACGCCGCCGGCCTGGCGCAGACGGTGCAGCGCCGGGCGCCGGTCTACGACAAGGCGCAGGAGAGCCACTACAACCTGATCTCGGCGCTGCACAAATCGCTGCGCGGCTCCGACGTCGATGCCGGCCTCTACTGGTTCGCGCGGATGCTGGCGGGCGGCGAGGACCCGCTCTATGTCGTGCGCCGGCTGGTGCGCTTCGCGGTCGAGGATATCGGCATGGCCGACCCGCAGGCGCTGACCCAGTCGCTGGCGGCCTGGGACGCCTATGAGCGGCTGGGCAGCCCGGAGGGCGAGCTGGCGGTTGCCCAGGCGGTGATCTACCTGGCCACGGCGCCGAAATCGAACGCGGCCTACACCGCGTTCAAGGCCAGTGCCCGCGCGGCGAAGGAGACCGGCAGCCTGATGCCGCCGATGCATATCCTCAACGCCCCGACCAAGCTGATGAAGGAGATCGGCTACGGCAAGGGCTATGCCTACGACCACGACACGGACGAGGGCTTCTCCGGCCAGAACTATTTCCCACCGGACATGGACCGGCAGGAGTTCTACCGCCCGGTGGAGCGCGGCTTCGAGCGCGAGATCAAGAAGCGGCTGGACTATTGGGCCAAGCTGCGGGGGCAGAGGACGGAGGAGTAACGCCGCCCCCGTCGGGCGGTGCGGCGCCCTGACCTATCGGTCAGGTCGGAGGAATGGTATAGAGCGTGCGAATTGGTCGCAAACCCGGTCCCGTCGCCCGGGTCCGGTTGGAGGTATGGCCCAGATGCTGGCCACTGTGCTCGCCCCGAAGTTCCTGATCGTCTACGCCTATATCGCGTCGGCGCTGTGGGTGCATTTCCGCGGCCAGGTGCGGCACCGCTTCACCCGCCAGCTGACCGATCACTCGACCTTCTTCGCACCGATCAACTGCTTCATGTACCTGTTCTCGCGGGTGCCGAGCACGCCCTATCATGACCCGCGCAGCTTCCCGGAGCTGCAGGCGCTGAAGGACAACTGGCACGTCCTCCGCGAAGAGGCGCTGCGGCTGCAGGAGGAGGGCGACATCAAGGGCTCGGACAAGCTCGACGATGTCGGCTTCAACTCCTTCTTTCGGCGCGGCTGGAAGCGCTACTACCTGAAGTGGTACGGCGACCCGCTGCCCTCGGCCGCGGCGCAGTGCCCGAAATCGGTGGCGCTGGTGCAGACCATCCCGGGCCTGAAGGCGGCGATGTTCACTTCGCTGCCGCCGGGCGGCAAGCTGGTGGCGCATCGCGACCCCTATGCCGGCTCGCTGCGCTACCATCTCGGCCTGATCACGCCGAATGACGACCGCTGCCGCATCATCGTCGACGGCAAGTCCTACAGCTGGCGCGACGGCGAGGACGTGGTCTTCGACGAGACCTTCATCCACTACGCCGAGAACTTCTCGGACGAGAACCGTGTGATCCTGTTCTGCGACGTCGAGCGGCCGATGCGGTTCCGCTGGGCGCTGGCGGTGAACCGCTTCTTCGCCAAGTATCTGATCCAGGCCGGCGCCACCCGCAACGCCGACGGCGACAAGGTCTCGGGGCTGAACAAGGCGTTCGCCTACATCTATCCGATCCGGAGCTACTTCAAGGGCATCAAGAAGAAGAACCGGAAGCTGTACTACGCGATCAAATATGTCTTCTTCGGCGGGTTGCTGGCGGCGTTCCTCGCCCTGGCCTGACACCGCCTTCCTTCGGCCATGCCGCCCTGCCAGGGTCGCCGTGACGGCATCGGCAGAGGGCATGGGTGACATCAGGCGAACAGACCATCCCCGCTGCCTTCGACCGCTTCGTCGCCATCGACTGGTCCGGCGCGCTTGGCGCCTATGACGGCATCGCCGTGGCCGAGTGCCGGGCCGGTGCCGAGGGGCCAGTGCTGCTGCCGCCGCCCTCCGGCCGGCGCTGGACCCGGACCGCCGTCGCCGGATGGCTCGAGGCCCAGGCCGACGGCGGTGGCCGGATTCTGGCCGGGATCGATTGCGCCTTCTCGCTGCCCTTCGCCGTCGCCGCCGGCTATCTGCCGCCTGGCGGCGACGCTCGGGCGCTGTGGGCGCTGGTCGACCGGGTCGCGGCCGAAGTGCCGGATTTTCATGGCGCCGGGTTCGCCCGCCATTCCGACTATATCGCCGATTTCTGGCATCGCGGGCCGCGCCCGGTCGGCTGGGTCGAGCCGCACCGCGCCGCCGAGCTGGCCTGCCGCCGCGACCGGCTGGGCGCGCCGGACAGCCCGTTCAAGCAGTTCGGGCCGAAGACGGTCGGGCCCGGTGCGCTGGCCGGGATGCGGGTGCTGCATCATCTGCGCAGCCGGCTCGACGGCCGGCTGGCGGTGTGGCCATTCGAGACGCCGGCCGCGCAGCCGCTGGTGCTGGTCGAGATCTTCCCGCGCCTGTTCTGGCGCCGCTCCGGCCGCACCCTCAGCGCCAAGGTGCGCGACCGCGTCGAGCTCGACGCGGCGCTGGCGCGGCTCGGCAGCGGGCCGGCCCTGGCGCCCGATCCACTGACCGACCACGCCACCGACGCGCTGGTGGCCGCGGCCGGGCTGCGGGCGCTGGCGTCGGACCCTGCTGTCTGGTCGCCGCCGGGGCTCGACGGCCTCACCGCCCGGACCGAGGGCTGGATCTTCGGAGTGCGCGGATGAAGGCGCTGCGCTTGGCGCTAGCCATCGTCGCGGCGCTGGCGGCTGGGCTGCTCGGCCTCGCCGTGCTCTATGTCGGCGTCGCTTTGGCACTGGCCCTGGTGCCGCTCAATGGCCGGGCCCAGGCCACCAGCGATCCGCCGGCCTATGTCTGCGCCACCCTGACCCACACCGACATCGTGCTGCCGGCTCGGGACGAACTGGTCGACTGGACCGCGGTGTTCCCGGATTCGGTTCTCGTCGCCTTCGTGCCGAACCTGCACGTCGCTTTCGGCTGGGGCGACCTGACCTTCTACCGCGAGACGCCCAGCTGGGCCGATCTCCGCTTCCGCACCGCGATAGCGGCGCTGTTCGGCGGCGGCCCCAGTGCCCTGCACGTCGCCTATGTGCTGGACCCAGCGGGCGTGCCGGGCTGCACCAGGCTGGCGCTGGACCGCGAGGGGCGGGAAGCGCTGATCGGCTTCATCCGCGCCACCGCAGCGCTGGATCCTGCCGGCCGCGGCGTACTTGCAGCGCCGCCGGGGACCGGAACCCACGAGGCCTTCTATGTGGCGCGCGGCACCTATCGCCCCTGGCGCACCTGCAATGTCTGGACCGTGGAGGCGCTGCGGACCGCCGGGGCGCCGACCGCGCTGTGGGCGCCGTTCAGCTTCGGGGTGATGTGGCCGCTGGTGTAGAGCCTATTTCCGCTGCCGGCGCTTCTGCGGCTCCGGCTTCTTCGGGATAAACCCCTCCGCGTCGCCGTCCACCACCTTGTCGGCGTAGGAGACGGCGCGGCCCTGATAGGGCCCCTGGGCCTCCGAGATGAACTGGATCACGCTGCCGAGCTCATAGAGCCTGGCGCAGCGGTCCTCGCCCTCGCGGAAGCTCAGGCACAGCTCGTCCCTGTCATCCGGCACGTGCCAGCGGCCGCGGAAGGTGGTGCGCCGGTCGCGGTACCACAGCTGCCCGTCCGGGGCGAAGTATTCGGTCCAGGCGTCGCCGGCCTTGGCGGTGTTGGTGTCGACCGAGAAGGTGCCGTAGACGGTCTTGTCGCTCAGTCGCTCGACCAGCGCCATGCGCGGGATCGGCTTGGCGCCGTGGGCCAGCAGCTGCTCGGCGGTCGGGTCCGGCGGCAGCGGCTTCGGTGCACAACCCGCCAGCACCCCCAGCACCATGATTCCCGCCACGATCCCGAGCCTCATCGCCTGTTCTCCCCGTCCCTGAGCCGACTCGATCCCCTTAGGCTATGACAATATCCCTTTATGCACGGATGGCGGGAAAAACCTCCGCCGTCAGACTCCCTTCAGCGCCGTCCCGGCCGCGGCGACGCCGAGCCAGACCGCCAGGAGACATAGTACCACCGACAGCACCACATTGGCCCCGGCCCGGGCCCACTCGCCGTCCTGCATCAGCGCCAGGGTCTGCAGGCTGAAGGAGGAGAAGGTGGTGTAGCCGCCGCACAGCCCGACCATGACGAAGATCCGCACCTCCGGGCTGACCAGGAAGCGGCCGTCCGGCCCGGTCAGGCCGCCGAACAGGCCGATGACGAAGGAGCCCAGGATGTTGATGACCAGTGTGCCCCAGGGAAAGGTCTCGCCGACGCGCTCGGCGACGAAGCCGGAGCACCAGTACCGCGCCATGCCGCCCAGCGCGCTGCCGGCCGCGACCCACAGATAAGCCCCCACGCGACGATCCCCTCCTCGGGTCCCTCGTGCTACACAACGCCGATGAGCCGAATGCCAGCCCCGCCGAAGACCCCTCATCCTGCCCCGAAGCCTGCGGCGGACGCCACCCCGCGAACCGGAGACCCAGCGCCGCGCGCCGTGCAGACCGTCACGGTGTCGCAGGACGACGGCGAGCTGCGGCTCGACCGCTGGTTCCGCCAGCGCTTCCCGGGCCTGACCCATGGCAGGCTGGAGAAGTTGCTGCGCACCGGCCAGGTCCGCGTCGACGGCAAGCGCGCCAAGGCGGCGCAGCGGCTCGAGCCCGGCCAGGCCATCCGCATCCCGCCGCTCGACGAGGCCGCGGCCCAGGCGCCGGTGCCGCGTGCGCCGATGCCGCTGAAGGCGGAGAAGGCGGAAGGGCTGGCGGCGGAGCTGAAGCGCGCCATTCTCCTGATCGACGACGATGTGATCGTGCTGAACAAGCCGTCCGGCCTGGCGACGCAGGGCGGCGGCAAGGTCAAGGCGCATGTCGACGGGCTGCTCGACCATCTGCAGTTCGACGCCAGGGAGCGGCCGCGGCTGATCCACCGGCTTGACCAGGAAACCTCGGGGGTGCTGCTGATCGGCCGCACCGCCAAGGCGACCCGGCGGCTGAGTGAGGCGTTCCGCGAGCGCGCCACGCGCAAGGAATACTGGGCGGTGACGGTCGGCGTGCCGCATCCGCATCAGGGCCGCATCGACCTGGCCCTGGCGCGGTCGCCGAACAATGTCGGCCGGGTGGTCGAGGACGATGACGAGGAGGGCCAGCGGGCGGTCACCGACTACTCGGTGGTCGAGGCCGCGGTCCGGCACGCCGCCTTCGTCGCCATGTGGCCGGTCACCGGCCGCACCCATCAGCTGCGCCTGCACATGGCGGCGCTGAACACGCCGATCCTGGGCGATGGCAAGTACGGCGCCGGCAAGGCCGCGATCGCCGGGGCCGAGCTGCCGCGCCAGCTGCATCTGCACGCCCGCCGGCTGGTGCTGCCGCACCCGGCGCGCGGCACCATCGACGTCACCGCGCCGTTGCCGCCGCACATGACGACCACCTTCCGCTATTTCGACTTCGACACCAGGGCGAAGCCGGAGGGGCCGGAAGACTAAGCAGGCGGGTCGTGGCGCTGATCATCACCGGATCCGAGGGCACTATCGGGCGGCGGCTGCGGCCGGCCTTTCCGGGGTGCATCGGCATCGATCGGGCCCCGGGGGCGGAGATTCGCGCCGACCTGTCAACGGTCGACTATGGCGACCCGGCGATCGCCGCGGCCCTGCGGGACGCGGAAGCGCTGATCCATCTGGCGACCTCGGCGGATCCCGATGCGCCGGAGGCGGTGCATTGGCAGGCTGTGATTGACGCCGCCCGGCTGTTCGCGGCCTGTGCGGCGCTGGGCGTCGGGCGGGTCATCGTCGCCTCGTCGGACTGGGCCGCACCGAAGAACGGCGCCGCGATCAACAGCTACGGCCGATCCAAGCTGGCGCTGGAAAGCCTGGCGGCGATGTATGCGGCGGCGCCGCGCTCGGCCCGCATCATCCGCGTCGGCTGGGTGCCGCATGATCCGGCGGCGCTGGCCACTGCGCCGGACTGGCTGCGGCGGAACCATTGGGACGACGACCGGCTGATCGAGGAGTTCCGGCGAGCCATGTCGGTCGAGGTGTAGCCATGCCGATCTCCGCCGATGCCGTCATCGCTCAGGCGATGGAGAATCCGGTGAACGCCGCGCTGATGCAGCTTCTGCCGCGGCTCGGGCTGCAGCAGTGCTTCCTGACCGCCGGCTGCCTGTTCCAGGCGGTGTGGAACCGGCGCTCCGGCCAGCCGCCGGAGACGTCGGTCAAGGACTACGACGTCTTCTATTTCGACGACGGCGACCTGTCCTGGGAGGCGGAGGATGCGGTGATCCGCGAGGCCGCCGCCTTGTGCGCGGATCTCGGCGCGGCGGTCGAGGTCAAGAACCAGGCCCGGGTGCATCTCTGGTACCGGAAGCGGTTCGGCAGCGACTATCCACAGCTGCGCTCGGCCACCGAAGGCATCGACCGCTATCTTGTGCAATGCACCTGCATCGGCATCGAGGTGGCGACGGGCCGGCTCTATGCCCCGAACGGGCTCGAGGATATGGTCGACGGCATCCTTCGGCCCAACCCGCTGAATCCGTCGCCCGAGCTGTTCCGGGCCAAGTCGGAGGGGTACCGGGTGCGCTGGCCCTGGCTGACGATCGCCGAATAGCCGGTGGAACCGCCGCGCCGGACCGGCAGTCGATGGGGAGAGACATCGAAGGGGAGACGCCGATGACCGAGACCCCGCGCATCGCCCGCATCTGGCGCGGCCGCACCCGGCCCGAGCGGGCCGACGAATACGAGGCCTACAATTACGAGGCCGGCATCAAGCCGCTGATCGAGAAGGCGCTGGGCGTCCAGACCTTCCGCGAGGACCGCGACACCCATTCCGAGTTCATGACGATCTCCTACTGGGAGAGCATCGAGGCGATGGCGCGGTTCACCGGCAGTGACCCGACCCGGATCCATCATCTGGACCGGGACGCGGAGTTCCTGATCGAGCTGCCGAAGGAAGTGCAGGTGCTGCGGCTTCTGACCAGCCACGGCCGGACCAGCATATAGTCAGTGCTCAGGCGCCGGGCGGCTCGGTCCGGGCGGTGCCGTATTGCAGCACCTGCACCTTCTCCAGCGTCACCAGCCCGCTCGACATCATGTTGTCGAGCACCAATAGGAAGGCGTCGATCTTCGGCTCCGCGTCGACGATCTCGATGATCAGCGGCAGGTCCTCCGACAGCCGCAGGATCTTGGCGGTGTGCAGGCGGCTGGAATGGCCGAAGCCCATCGGGCCGCGCAGCACCGTGGCGCCGCCCAGCCCGGCCTCGCGCGCCTTCAGCACGATCGCCTCGTAGAGCGGGCGGCCGTCATGGCGGTCGTTCTCACCGATGAAGATGCGCAGCAGGATCGCGTTCCGCGGCAACTGCATGGCCGGTCCTCGGGTGCCGGCCCAGCATACGCCGATCCGCCGCCGGAGTCCGGTATCAGCCCGCGCGCCCGGACCAGCGGCCGCCATAGCCCGGCTGCACCTCGGCGTAGCGCTGCGTCCAGACCGGCAGGGGCGCGTCGCCCAGCAGCGCCTCGAGCCGGTCGAGATAAGTGTGGGTGCCGGGAATGAAGCCGTCGGCGTTGCGCTGCGACAGCCGGCTGTGGCTGAAGCGCAGCAGCGTGCCGTCGCCATCCGCCTCCAGCTCGTAGCGCACCACGGTCTCGCCGATGATCGACTGGTGCCATTCATGCTCCAGCAGCCGCGGCGGGTCCCAGGCCAGGATGCGGCCGGCGATGCTGCGGTGCTGCGCCGGCGCCGGTGGGCCCTCGGCCACGGTCTCGATCCGGCCGCCCAGGCGCGGGTCGATCATGGTCGGGCCGAGCCAGCGGCCGCGCTGCTCCGGGTCGGTGAGCGCCGCCCAGACGGATTCGATCGGATAGGGCAGGCGGCGCTCGAACCGGATCGTCGCGGTCTCGCCGTCGCGGATGATGGTGCCGGCGCGGCTGGTCATGGCTGGTCGTCCTGCTTGCGCGGCGCGGTGGCGGCGAGGTGCCGCTCCAGCGCATCGAGGTGATCGGCCCAATGGTGGCGGAAGCGCTGCAGCCAGGCGTCCAGCTCGGCCAGCCGGTCCGGCTTCAGCGCGTAGATCCGCTGCTGCGCCGCCGCCCGCGCCTCGACCAGCCCGGCCTCGCGCAGCACCCGAAGATGGCGCGAGACCGCCGGCTGGGTCAGGGTCGGGAAGGCGGCGACGATCTCGCCTGCCTGCCGCGCTTGGTCGGCAAGCATGGCGAGGATCGCCCGGCGGTGCGGCTCCGCCACCACTTCGAACACGTCCATGGCGATATATGATCCATGGATTATATAATCGTCAACGGATATACGATCACTTGCCGCGAGCGAGGGCCAGACCGATGCCGGCGCCGACCAGCAGGCTGCCGCTGATCCTCTGCCGCAGCCGGCCGTGGCGGGCCAGCAGGGGACGGGCGCGGCCGGCCAGCAGCGCCCAGCTGCCGTCCACCGTCACCGCCAGCAGCAGGAACACCGCCGACAGCAGCGCCACCTGGGCGCCGGCCGGCCGCGCCGGGTCGACGAACTGCGGGAAGAAGGCGCCGTAGAACAGCAGCGTCTTCGGGTTGGTCAGCGACACCAGCACGGCGCGGCCATAGATCGCGCCGGCGGATTTCGGCTGCGCCGCGATCCGGGTCAGGTCGGCCGGCGGCGCCCGCCAATGGGCGATGCCGAGCCAGACCAGATAGGCGACGCCGATCCAGCGCAGCGTCTCGAACCAGCCGCCGGCGGTGCCCAGCGCCTCGGCCATGCCGAGGGCGGTGAGGCCGAGCTGCAGCACCATGGCCGAGCTGGTGCCGAGCACGGTCAAGAGGCCGGTGCGCGGTCCCCAGGCGACGCTGTTGGCGACGATCAGGGCGACGTTCGGCCCCGGGATCAGCATGACCAGGGTGACGGTGGCAATGAAGGCGAGGAGGAGGTGCGGGTCGATCATCGGGCTCTCCGAAGGCAGGAAGGGCCGGCGAGGATCAAAGAAAAACCCCGCCGGATAGGCGGGGCGTCATGCGTCGGGCCGTCAGCCGCCGGTCAGGAAGACCGCAGCTTCGCCCCAGGCGCGCAAGCGACAGCGACCGCCGGATGACGGCGGTGTTGTTGCAGGCGAAGGGAGACGGCTCGAAGCATGGCGGCAAGATAGGGGGCGGGCTCGCCGCGGTCAATCGGCGCGAAATCCTACCCCTGGCGCCCTCAGGCCGATGCGCCGGCGCGGGCCGGGGTGGTGAGGCGAATGGTGCGATGCATCCAGCACAGCGAGACGGCGACGACGAAAAACAGCAGCAGGAAGCAGCTCGACCACAGGCCGGTCACGTCCTTCAGGACCCCGAAGGCGACGGGCAGGACGAAGCCGCCCAGCCCGCCGACCATGCCGACCACCCCGCCGACGGCCCCGATGCTGTCGGGGTAGTAGGCGGCGATGTGCTTGAAGACGGCGGCCTTGCCGAGGCTCATGACGAAGCCGAGCACGAAGACGGCGAGGACGAAGACGATCGGGCCGATCGCAAAGGGCGGTGTCGCCGGCAGGGCCAGGATCAGCGTCGCCACGGCGGAGACCATGAACACCAGATACATGACGGTCCGGGCGCCGATCCGGTCCGACAGGACGCCGCCATAGGCGCGGAAGATGCCGCCGGGGATCGAATAGGCGGTCGCGAGCATGCCGGCGGTCTCGAGCTCGAAGCCGTAGGCCCCGACGAGATAGCGCGGCAGCCATAGCGACAGGGCGACGAACCCGCCGAAGGCGAAGAAATAGTAGAGCGAGAAGCGCCAGACCCGCGGATCCTTCAGCGGGGCGAATTCCTGCAGGAAGGGCTTCGGCGCGCGTCCGTGGAGCTTGCGCCTGCGGTATTCCGGGTCGTCGCCGGTCGTGAACCAGAACATGACGGCCATGACGGCGAGGGCCAGGGCCCAGATTTCCGCCACCGCCTGCCAGCCCCAGGCCAGGAGGACGAACGGGGCCAGGAACTTCGTCACCGCCGCGCCGACATTGCCGGCGCCGAAGATGCCGAGCGCCGTGCCCTGCCGTTCCGGCGGGAAGAAGGGCGACACATAGGCGACGCCCACGGCGAAGGACCCGCCGGCGAGGCCGACGCCGAGGCCCGCGATCAACATCTCCGGATAGGTGGTGGCGCGGGACAGCAGGAACGTCGCCGCGGCCGCCGACAGCATCGTCGCGGTGTAGACGAGCCTGCCGCCGTACCGGCCGGTCCAGATGCCCAGCAGGATGCGGCTGAGCGATCCGCTCAGCACCGGCAGGCCGATGAGGAGGCCGAATTCGGCTTCGCTCAGGCCGAGCTCCTGCTTGATGCGGATGCCGATGATCGCGAACAGCGTCCAGACCGCGAAGCACAGGGTGAAGGCCACGGTCGAGATCCACAGCGCCCGATTGGCGGTGGAGGTCGGGTGCGGTTGACTGATGTCGGCCATGGGTCCTCCGGGACGCGATACTGGATGGGCCTTCGCGGCCGGATCGCGTCCCGCAGGAATCGTGCCAAGCTGCCGGTCGCCGGGACAGCACAGGCGTTCGCAGGACAAAGCCGCCCTGGAGGGCGGCCTTGTCCCGTCGGATCGCTCAAGAACCGTTCACGCGATTATCGACGCTGCCCAATTCCGGGGCAGCGCGGATGGTGGCAGGCCGCGGCCTTCAGTCGGGCTGGGGGGCCGAGGTCATCCAGCCGACGACGGCGCCGGTCGGGTCGCGGACGATGGCGATGCGGCCGACGCCGGGCACGTCGAAGATGTCGCGCATCAGGGCGCCGCCGGCCTGCTGCGCCGCCGCGGCGCGGGCATCGACGTCGTCGACCTCGATATAGGCGAACCAGTGCGGCGGCACCTGGTCCATGCCGGGGACGGGTCGGATGTCGAAGATGCCGCCCACCATCCGGTCGCCGATCTTGGCGACGATGTAGTCGCCGCCGGCCGCCATCGGCATGGTGTCGAAGGTCCAGCCCAGGGTCTTGCCGTAGAACTGACGGGCAGCATCGGGGTCGCGGGTGTTCAGCTCGTTCCAGACGAAGGTGCCGTGCTCGGGCATCGTTGCCTCCCATTGGGCGGCGAGGCGCCGCCGTTCGGGCAGGGTATCACGGTTTTGGTGACGATCCTGCGACCGCCGGCGCCGCGCCGGCCGCGGCCGGCACGGCGCGGGCCTGGCGGGCGGCGCGCAGCTTCTGCAGATGCTGGTCGGCCAGCACGCCGATCAGGATCACCGTGCCCATCACCGCGAAGTTGAGCGAGGAGGGGATGCCGAGCAGGTTGACCAGGTTCTGCAGCACCTGCAGCAGCACGGTGCCGAGGATGATGCCGAGGATCGAGCCTTCGCCGCCGCGCAGCGAGCAGCCGCCCAGCACCGCTGCGGCGATGGCGTAGAGCTCGTAGAAATTGCCGTGCGCCGAAGGCTGGATCGAGTTGGTGTAGAAGGCCAGGAACACGGCCGCGAGGCCGGCCAGCAGCCCGCAGATGACATAGGCCGAGGCGATCACGGCGCGGGTGCTGATGCCGGAGTAACGCGCCGCCTCCTCGTTCTTGCCGACGGCGAAGAGGTAGCGGCCGAACACCGAGCGGTGCAGCACCACCCACATCACCAGCGCCACCACGACCATGGTGAGGAAGCTGTTTGGCATGCCGAAGCTGCGGCCGGTGGCGAAGTTCGCCAGCGTGTCGAAATCGCCGCCATAGCCGAAGCCGACGGTGGCGTCGTCGGTGTAGTAGCGGGCCACGCCGCGATAGATCAGCAGGGCGCAGAGGGTGACGACGAAGGGCTGGATGCCGACCCGGGCCACCAGGAAGCCGTGGATGGCCCCGAACACGCCGCCCATGGCGATGGCGGCGGCCAGGGCCAGCGGCCAGGACCAGCCCCAGTTCACCACCATGTCAACGAAGACGACGCCGATCAGCGCGAACATCGATCCGACCGACAGCTCGATGCCGGCGGTGATGATCACCAGCCCCTGGCCGATCGAGAACAGCCCGTACAAGCCGACCAGATTGGCCATGTTGAACAGGTTCACCGCCGAGATGAAGCGCGGCTGCAGCAGCGCCACGATGCAGCCGATCACCAGGATCAGGACCGCCAGCCCCAGTTCCTTCCTCATCGTCCCTGACGTCCTCCCGGACTTTCTCTCGGCTATGCCGCCAGCGGCCGGCCGACGGCCAGCTGCATCACATTGGGTTCGCTGAACTGGTCACGACCGAGAATGCCGCTGATCCGGCCTTCATGCATCACCGCAATCCGGTCGCTGACGCCGATCACCTCCTCCATGTCGCTGGAGATCATCAGGATCGGCACGCCGCGGTCGGCCAGATTGCGCATCAGCTGGTAGATCTCGGACTTGGCGCCGACATCGATGCCGCGCGTCGGCTCGTCGAAAATCAGGAAGCGCGGCTGCAGCGCCAGCCATTTCGCCAGCACGATCTTCTGCTGGTTGCCGCCGGACAGCTTCAGGGCAGTGGTGGCGACCGACGGAGTGCGGATGCGCAGCTTCTCGCGCTGGGCCTCGGCCTGCTTCGCCTCGCCGCGGCCGTCGATCAGCCAGCGTTTGGCGACGTGCCTGAGGCCGGGCAGGGTGACGTTCTGGGCGATGGTCATGTCCAGCACCAGGCCGCTGCGCTTGCGGTCCTCCGGCACCAGGAACAGGCCCTGGGCGATGGCCGCGCGGGGCGTGCCGATGGTCAGCGCCGTGCCGTCCAGCCGGACCTCGCCGGCCAGCATCCGGTCGATGCCGAAGACGGCGCGCGCCAGCTCGGTGCGGCCGGAGCCGACCAGCCCGGCCAAGCCCAGGATCTCGCCGCGGCCGACCGACAGCGTCACCTCGTGCCCGGGATAGGCGGTGGTGCGCACGCCGCGGATCTCGACCGCGTCCAGCTGGGCCGTGACGGCGGGCGGGATGTACAGCGCCCGCAGGTCGCGCCCGACCATCATCCGCACCATCCGGTCGTGATGGATCTCGTCGCGGTCCAGCGCTCCGACCAGCCGGCCGTCGCGCAGGCAGACCACGCGGTCGGCGCAGGCCTCGATCTCGCCCAGGCGATGGGTGATGAAGATGATCGCCACCCCGGCCGCCTTCAGCTCGCCGATGACGCGCAGCAGCGTCTGGGTCTCGGCGATGGTCAGGCTCGAGGTCGGCTCGTCCATGATGATGATGCGGGCGTCGAGCGACAGCGCCTTGGCGATCTCCACCATCTGCTGCTGGGCGATCGACAGCTCGGCCAGCGGCGTGGCCGGCCCGAAATCGACGCCGAGCCGGTCGAGCAGCCTTTGCGTGTCGGCGTGCAGCCGGGCCGTGTCGACCAGCTTCAGCGGGCCGAAGCGCCGCGGCTCGCGCCCGATGAAGACATTGGCGGCGACGTCGAGATTGTCGAAGAGGTTCAACTCCTGATGCACGAAGGCGATGCCGGCGGCGATCGCCTCCGGCACCGTCAGGGCCGCATGCGGGGTGCCGTCGACGGTGACGGTGCCCGTGGTCGGGGCCTCGACCCCGCCCAGGATCTTCATCAGCGTCGACTTGCCGGCCCCGTTCTCGCCGATCAGCCCGACCACCTCGCCGCGCCGCACGGTCAGGCTCACATCCTTCAGCGCCTGCACGCCGGGATAGGTCTTGGAGATCCCCTCCATGGCGAGGACGGCATCGGTCATGCTCGGAAGTCCGCCTGCGCTGGTCGCGAAAACCCCCTCCCCCTGACCCCCTCCCGCGAGGGGAGGGGGGACAAGGAAGGAGATTGCCGGAGCCGATGGCTCATGCTGCCGGTGCTACTTGCCCAGCAGTTCCTTCATCTGCTTCTGGAAGTCGGCGACGTTGCTCTTATCGATCAGCCGGGTCGGGATGATCTTCAGGTGGTCCGCCGGGATGAAGGACTTGTCGCCCTCGATGTACTGGGCCAGCAGCTTCACCGTCTGGTAGCCGAACTCGTAGGGCTGCTGCACCACCGTGCCCTCGATCACGCCCTCCTGCACGCCGCGCAGGGTGACCGGATCCTCGTCGAAGCCGACGACCTTGATCTGGCCCAGCTTCCCGGCCGCCTTCATGGCGTCGTAGATGATCGGCGTGTTGTAAGAGTACAGGCCGACCAGCATCGCCAGGTCGTCATACTTGGTCAGCGTGTCCTCGACATTGCGCTTGGCCTTGGCGAAGTCGATGTCGTCGGTGCGGACGTCGACGATCTCGATCTTGGTGCCGGCGATCGCCTTCTTGATGCCGTCGACGCGCTCACGGGCATTGGCGTTGCCCAGGGTGCCGACGAACAGCATGATCTTGCCGCCGTCCGGCAGGGTCTTCTTGATCAGCTCGCCCGCCTGCACGCCGGCTGCGACGTTGTCGGTGCCGATATACAGCAGCCGCTCGCTCTTCGGCGCGTCGCTGTCGAAGGTGAACAGCGGCACCTGGCCGGCGGCCTTGTTCAGCAGCGCCGTGGAGTTGTCCGGATCGACCGGGCTGATGCCGATGCCGGCGACGCCGCGGGCCAGCATGTCCTCGACGATCTGGCGCTGCTCTGCGGCGCTGGACTGGCCGGGGATCTTGAACTCGACGCTGTAGCCCTTCAGCTCGGACACCGCCTTGTCGGTGCCCTTGTGGGCGATGGTCCAGAAATCGGACGAGCCGTTGACGACGAAGGCGATGGTCTTGTCGGCAGCATTGGCCGGGCCGATGGCGAGAACCGACGCGACGGCCGCGGCGAGACCCGCGAGAATCAAGCGCTTCATAGGGTTCCTCCCGTTTTCCGAGCCCGCTCTCCGGCGGGGTCGGTCAACATTGCTATTATAATCAGACAATTTGGATCACAACGCCCGGAACCGGTCAAGCCGGCGCGCGACAACCGGCCGTCGAGGCCGGCGTTCAGGCGGGTCGGGCCCGTCGGGCCGGCTTCGCGGGCGGCTCGAGCGCCAGGTCGTCGAGGATCGGGCAGTCGGGCCGGTCGTCGCCATGGCAGCAGGCCGAGAGGTGCCGCAGCGTGGCGATCATCTGCTTCAGCCCTGCGACCTTCTGCTCCAGTTGGGCGACATGGCCGAGCGCGATCCGCTTCACATCGGCGCTCGACCGGTCGCGGTCCTGCCATAGCGCGAGCAAGCCGGCGATCTGCTCGACCGAGAAGCCGAGGTCGCGGGACCTGCGGATGAAGCGCAGCGTGTGCACGTCGTCGTCGCTGTAGACCCGATAGCCGGATTCGGTGCGCACCACCGACCGAGTCAGCCCGACCGATTCGTAGTACCGGATCATCTTGGCGGAGACGCCGGAGGCGGTGGCGGCCTGGCCGATGTTCATGGCAGGGGCTCCCCGGATAAGGGCGCGCGGAAGCGGCGCAGGCGCAAGGCATTGGCGAGGACGAAGACGCTCGACAACGCCATCGCCCCGGCCGCCAGGATCGGCGACAGCAGCCAGCCCTCGGCCGGGTACAGGGCACCGGCGGCGACCGGGATCAGCGCCGCGTTATAGGCGAAGGCCCAGAACAGGTTCTGCCGGATGTTGCGGATCGTCGCTTGCGACAGGGCGATGGCGTTGGCCACGCCGTGCAGGTCGCCCGACATCAGCACCAGGTCGGCGCTCTCGATGGCGATGTCCGTGCCGGTGCCGATGGCAATGCCGACATCGGCGGCGGCCAGGGCCGGCGCGTCGTTGATGCCGTCGCCGACGAAGGCCACCCGCCGGCCACCGGCGCCCAGCCGCTTCACCGCCTCGACCTTGCCCTCCGGCAGCACCTCGGCCGCGACCTCGTCGATGCCCAGGCGCCGGGCGATCGCCTCCGCCGTGCCGCGATTGTCGCCGGTGACCATCGCCACCTTGAGGCCCAGCGCGCTGAGGGCTCGGATCGCCTCCGTCGTCGACGGCTTGATCGGATCCGACACGGCGATGATCGCGGCCAGGCGGCCGTCGACCGCGGCGTAGAGCGGCGACTTGCCGTCCTCGCCCAGCCGGGCGGCCGCCGCGGCAAAGGCCGACGGATCATGGCCCAGCGACCGCATGTAGCGGTCGGCGCCGACCGCGACCTGGCGGCCCTCGATCGCTGCCGCCACGCCGTGGCCGGGCACCGCCTCGAACGCCTCGGCTGCCGGCAGGGCCAGGCCGCGCGCGCTGGCGGCGGCGACGATCGCCTCCGCGATCGGATGCTCCGAACGCGCCTCGACCGCAGCCACCAGCCGCAGCACGTCGTCGTGGTCGAAGCCGTCCAGCGTGTCGAAATCGGTCAGCTCGGGCCGCCCCTGGGTCAGCGTGCCGGTCTTGTCGAGCGCGATCACCCGGGCGTCGCGCAGGGTCTGCAGCGCGTCGCCCCTGCGGAACAGCACGCCCAGCTCGGCGGCGCGGCCGGTGCCGACCATGATCGAGGTCGGCGTCGCCAGCCCCATGGCGCAGGGGCAGGCGATGATCAGCACCGCCACGGCGTTGACCAGGGCGAAGGCGGGGTCGGGCCCGAAGGCCAGCCAGGCCAGGAAGGTCGCGGCCGCCACCGCCATCACTGCCGGCACGAACCAGGCAGTGACCCTGTCGACCAGCGCCTGGATCGGCAGCTTGGCGCCCTGCGCCTGCTCGACCATGCGGATGATCTGGGCCAGCACGGTCTCGCCGCCCACCCGGGTGGCGCGGAAGGAGAAGCTGCCGGTCTTGTTGATGGTGCCGCCGACCACCTCGGCGCCGACGCCCTTGGCCACCGGCACCGGCTCGCCGGTGATCATTGCCTCGTCGACGAAGGACGAGCCCTCGACCACCTCGCCGTCGACCGGCACCCGCTCGCCCGGCCGCACCAGCACGATATCGCCGGCCCGCACCTCCTCCAGCGCCAGGTCCAGCGTCTTGCCGTCGCGGACCACCCGCGCGGTCTTGGGCTGCAGCCCGACCAGGCGGCGGATCGCCTCCGACGTCCGTCCCTTGGCGCGCGCCTCCAGGTACCGGCCCAGCAGGATCAGCGTCGTGATCACCGCCGCGGCCTCGTAATAGACATTGGCCGTGCCGGCGGGCAGCGCGCCCGGCAGGAAGGTCGCCACCACGGAGTAGCCCCAGGCCGCGGCGGTGCCCAGCGCGACCAGAGAGTTCATGTCCGGCGCGGCGCGCAGCAGCGCCGGAACGCCCTTGCGGAAGAAGCGCAGCCCCGGGCCGAACATCACCGCGCTGGCCAGGACGAACTGGATGATCCAGCTCTGCCGCATGCCGATCGTCGCCATCACCAGGTCGTGGATGGCGGGGACCAGATGCGTGCCCATCTCCAGCACGAAGACCGGCAGGGACAGCACGGCCGCCACGGCCAGGCTGCGGCCCAGCGCCGCCGTCTCCGCGGCGCGGGCGTCGCGCTCGCGGTCGCCGGCATCCTCGGCGCCGATGCGCCGGGCCTGGTATCCGGCGTCGCGCACCGCCTGCTCCAGCGCCGCCGGCGGCACGGCGCCGCGGGCGAAGCGGACCGTGCCGCGCTCGGTGGCCAGGTTGACGGCGGCCTCGGTCACGCCGGGCACGGCTCGCAGCTTCCTCTCCACGCGGGCGACGCAGGAGGCGCAGGTCATGCCCTGGATCGCCAGCACGACCGTGTCCTCCGGCACGGCATAGCCGGCGCTCTCGATCGACTTCACCACCGCCGGGATGTCCGGCGCGGCGGTGAATGACACATCGGCCCGCTCGGTGGCGAGGTTGACGTTCGCCGCGGCGACGCCGGGCGTCTTCGCGATCGACTGCTCGACCCGTCGCACGCAGGACGCGCAGGTCATGCCCTCGATGGCGAGCTGCACGGAGTTCCTGGCACTGGAGTTCAACGTCTGCACGGTTCCGATTCCCATCTCGCAACAGCGGATGTGGGGAGAGATGGACCTTCCCACAATGGGAAGGTCAAGGGGTGGTTCGACGGGATCGATCGGGCGGCAAAAACCCGCTTGACCTTCCCACGGTGGGAAGCCCGACAGTGCCCTGGTCCATGCGAAACAGGAGTCGAACCATCATGGGTGCAACGCTGTCCTTCCGGGTCGAGGACATGACCTGCGGCCATTGCGCCGGCACGATCAAGGGCGCAATCGAGGGCAGCATCCCCGGCGCCCGGGTCGAGGCCGATCCGGTGCGCAAGCTGGTCTCCGTCACCGGAGCCGACGACCAGGCCCGGGTCGCCGGGCTGATCAGCGAGGCGGGCTATACGCCGGAAGGGATCGGGTGAGCATTTTTTGCTGTCATCCTCGGACTTGACCCGAGGATCCAGGGGCTTTCAAGAGCCGCTCCCGGTGGCCCCTGGATTGCCGGGTCAAGCCCGGCAATGACAGAAAAGAGAAAACACCCTGAAGCAGCCAGTTGCTGATCGGCGCCGGCCGGCGCTTACCCATTCACCAGGAAGCGCAGCGGGTCGGGCGCCAGCTCGCAGGCATCGACTGGCTGGCGGTCCGGCGCGTCCAGGAACTTGCCCGTCAGGGTCTCGGCGCAGGGGTCGCTGCCGATCAGGCCGTGGCCCTGGTCCTGGCGCTCGACCAGGAAGCCGTTCGGCAGATGCGACGCGGTGGCGCGGGCCCAGGCCGGCGGCGTCACCGGGTCGAGCCCGCCGGACAGGATCAGGGCGGGGATGTCGCTGTCGACCGGCTGCGAGGCGAGGTCGTCCGCAGCGCCGGCCGGCCAGGCCGGGCAAGTCGATCCCGGCGCGTCCTTCAGGTCGCCGGCATCCGGCGCCAGGCATTCGGCCAGGTCATAGGCGCCGTTGGCGATGGTCGGGTCCAGGAGCCCGGTCAGCCACTGCTCCGCCGCCTCTTCATAGGCCTCGTCGCGGTCGGCATCGATGCCGGCGATCAGCGCCGGCAGGGTGGCGGCGTCGTCGCGGGAATAGAGGTCGTTGAACACCACCTCCGCCAGCAGGCCGCCGGTGAACATCAGCTCGGCCTGACCTTTGCCGTCCGGCCGTTCGACCGTCACCGTCGGCGGCTCGTCGTCCAGCCGCTCCAGCAGGGTGCGGTAGCGCCCTGCCAGGTCGGGATAGGCGGCGTTGCAACTGGTGTCGGCGGCGCAGTCGGCGAAGACGCGCTGCAGCGACCGGTCGCCGTCGGGGTCGTCCTCCTCCGACGCAGTGAACAGGCTTTCGCCGGGCGGGTAGACGCCGTCCAGGATGATTGCGGCGATGCCGTCGGGATAGCGCCGCACAGCCTCCAGCGCCAGCCGGGTGCCGTAGGACGACCCGAACAGCACCCATTTGTCGAAGCCGAGGGCGAGGCGAAGATCGGCGACGTCGCGGGCGCTGTCGGGCGTGGTGTAGCGGGTCAGGTCGTGGCCCTCGGCCTCCCAGCGGGTGCGACAGGCGCGGGCGGCCTCGATCGCGGCCGCATCGTTCCCGCCGTCGCCCTCCGGGCCGTTGCTGCGGATCTGGGCGTCGACCATTTCCGGGCAGCTCAGGTTCGGCTCCGACTTGCCCATGCCGCGCTGGTCGTACAGCACCAGCTTGCGCTTCTGCAGCCAGTCGTTGCGGGCGATCAGGTCCCACCAGCGGCCGATGCCGTCGGGGTCCAGCCCCGCCGCCCCGCCCGGGCCGCCCTCGAGATACAGCACCGGCGGCGCGTCGCCGAGCTTGTCGGGGGTGGACAGGATGGCGACCGCAAGGGTGACCGTGGCGCCGTCGGGCTTGTCCCGGTTCTCCGGCACGGTGACGGTGCCGCAGGTGGCGGCCCGTCCGTCCGGCACCACGAAGCTGCAGGCCCCGGCCTGGAATTCGGGCGCCGCCAGGGCCGGAGCGCCTCCGGCCAGGGTCAGGACTGCGATCAGGATCAGGCGGCGGGTCATCATCGGCATTCGCGGAGCAACAGCCGACCAAATTAAGCAAGCCGGCGAGACGGCGCCATGCGGCAAGAGCGTCGCCTACTCCGCGGCCAGCCTCGGCACGAGGCTTTGACTGTCCTCGGCGACCAGCTGCACCACCTGCAGGCCCCGGTCCAGCTCATGGCGCAGGGCGGCGGCCTCGGCCGGAGTCCGCACCAGGCCCCGGCGCGGCGCATCGCGGCGGGCGTGATCCAGCACGGCCGGGTCGACGCCGTCCTCAACCAGCAGCAGGTCGGCCCGGCGCAGCGCCGCCACCTGCCGCAATGTCAGGTCCTGCTCGCCACCCGGCCCGATCGTGATCCGGGTCAGCGCGCCGGCGGAGGGTCTCTCTGCCGCCACCTGGTCCAGCAGGTCGAGCGCCGCCACCCGGTCGGCCGCGCCGTCGCGATACAGCCGGCGCCAGAAGGCCAGGCGGCGGGAGGGATCGGTGATGCGGCGGATCTCGTCGCGCAGCATGCCGGACAGGGCGGCCAGGCGGCCGAGGCCCGGCGGGATCAGCGCCTCCAGCTCCTGCCGGATCAGCCCGGCCAAAGCGGGCGCGGCGCCGCCGGTCGAGACGGCGACCACCACCGGCGAGCGATCCAGGATCGCCGGCAGGATGAAATCGCAGAGCGCCGGCCGGTCGACGACGTTCAGCGGCACGCCCGCTGCCCGTGCCAGAGTGGCGCTGCGGGCGTTGGTGTCGGGTTCGCCCGAGGCGTCGATCACCAGGCAGGCCCCGGCCAGGTGGGCGGCGGTCAGCGGACCGGGGAGGATCTCGGCGCCGGCCGCGGTCTCGGCGAAAGCGGGATCGGCGCCGACCAACCGGACCGCGGCGCCGGCACGGCGCAGCAGCTCGAATTTCGGCACGGCTGCGTCGCTGCCGCCGACCAGGACGCAGAGCCGGCCGCGCACGGTCAGGAAGACGGGCAGGTGGGGGAGAGGGGCTTGGTCGTGCGTGACTGGAGGAGCCGGAGCCGCCCCCTCACCCGGAATCGCTTCGCGATTCCGACCTCTCCCCAAGGAGAGGTGAGTGGGCGCGCGGCTCTGTTTCCCTCTCCTCGGGGAGAGGGAGGGGCCCGACGCCGAAGGCGGCGGGAGGGTGAGGGGGCTGGCGCCGGCAGAATTCATCGGCTCAGCCTGCGGCAGGAAGGGCGGCATGGGCGACGATCTCCTTCAGCTCCGGTACGCAGGAGCCGCAATTGGTGCCGGCGCCGAGCAGCGCGCCGAGCTCCTTGACCCCGATGCCCTGGCCGTCTCGTAGGGTCCGCAGGATCCGCTCGAGCCCGACGCCGAGGCAGGCGCAGACGATACGGCCCTCGGCCGGGGCGCCGGCCGGGGCGCGGCCGGACAGCAGGGCGCGGCGGTCGGCATCGTCCAGCGCCGGCGTCTCGGCGGCGAAGCGGGCCAGAAGCCATTCCGGATCCGGCAGCTTGCCGGGCGGCGCGACGAACAGGCATTCGGCCAGGTTGCCGGACTCGAGCGTGGCGAGGCGGAACAGGCCGCGCTTGGCATCGGCGAACTCGATCACCTGCCGGTCCTTCCCCGGCGCCAGCAGCGACCGGCCGAGGATGATGCCGTCGGCCGGCGGCTCCGGTCCGCCCAGGGCGTAAATCTGGCAGCCGGCGGCGGCGCGGCGCGTCCAGTAGACCAGGCCGGTCGGCCGCATCCGCCGGCGCGAGACCAGGAACCCCTCCCAGCCCAGCGCCACCCGGTCGAGCGCCACCGGTATGTGCTTCAGCTCCGGCTGGCCGGAGACCGGGTCGACGGCGGGGCTGGCCAGCCTGCCGACGACGCAGTCGGTGGTGAAGCGGTCGTTCCAATGCATCGCCAGGAAGGCCTGGCCCGGCATCTGGTCCGGCGTGATCCGGGCCCGGGCCAGGGCACGGCCCCAGCCGCTTTTCAGCCGCACCAGGTCGCCCTCGGCCAAGCCGTGGCGGCGGGCGTCGTCGGGATGCAGCTCGACCGCCGGCTCCGGGCTGTTGGCGGCCAGCCGCGGCACCGCGCCGGTGCGGGTCATGGTGTGCCACTGGTCGCGCAGCCGGCCGGTGTTCAAGAGCATCGGCCGGTCGCGGTCCGGGCGATGGGCCGGCGGGCGGTGCCGCACCGGGACGAAGCGGGCGCGGCCGTCCGGCGTCGGGAAGCGGCCATCGGCGAACAGCCGCGCCGTGCCCAGCCGCCGGCCTTTCGGCACCGGCCACTGCACCGGCTCCAGCGTGTCGTAGGCCTCCCGGTCCAGCCCCGCGAGGGCGCCGATGTCGAAGGCGCGCTCGCCCTGGTTCTCGAAGGCGGAGAGGGCGGCGTGCTCGCGGAAGATCGCGGCCGGGTCCTGATAGGGGAAGGCATCGACGAAGCCCATGCGGCGGGCCGCCTGGGTGATGATCCACCAATCCGGCCGGGCCTGGCCGGGCAGGGGGCGGAAGCCGCGCTGGCGCGAGATCCGGCGCTCGGAATTGGTCACGGTGCCGTCCTTCTCGCTCCAGCCGGCGGCGGGCAGCAGCACATCGGCCAGCCGGGCGGTGTCGGTCTCGGCGGTGACGTCGGAGACGACGACGAGGTCGCAGCCGGCGAGGCCGCGGCGCAGCCGCTCCGCATCCGGCGCGCTGACCGCCGGGTTGGTCGCCATGATCCACAGCGCTTTGATCCGGCCCGCGGCGACGGCGTCGAACAGCTCCACCGCCTTCAACCCCGGCTGCTCGGCCAGGCGCGGCGCCCGCCAGAAGCGGCGGACCCGGTCGCGCGCCGCAGGATCCTCGAAGCCCATATGGGCGGCCAGCTGGTTGGCCAGGCCGCCGACCTCGCGCCCGCCCATGGCGTTGGGCTGGCCGGTAACCGAGAACGGCCCGGCGCCCGGCCGGCCGATCCGGCCGGTGGCGAGGTGGCAGTTGATGATGGCGTTGACCTTGTCGGTGCCCTGGGTCGACTGGTTCACGCCCTGCGAATAGATCGTCAGCGTCGCCGGGGTGTGGGCGAACCAGGCGTAGAAGCGCCCTATCGCCTCCTCCGGCAGGCGGCAGCCGCGGGCCACGGCGGCGATGTCCGGCGCGTCCTCGGCCGCGGCCAGCGCCGCCTCCTCCAAGCCCGAGGCATGGGCGGCGATCCAGCCACGATCCAGCATGCCCTCGTGGACCAGATGGGCGAGCAGGCCGTTGAACAGCAGCACGTCGGTGCCCGGGGCGATGGCCAAGTGCAGGTCGGCCTCGTCGCAGGTCGCGGTGCGGCGCGGGTCGATCACCACGATTCGGGTGCCCCGCTTCTCGCGCCCCGCCAGCAGCCGGCGATGCAGGATCGGGTGGCACCAGGCGGCGTTGGAGCCGACATAGATGGCGAGGTCCGCCTGCTCCCAATCCTCGTAGCAGCCCGGCACCACGTCGCCGCCGAAGGCGCGGCGGTGGCCGGCGACCGAGGAGGCCATGCACAGCCGGGAATTGGTGTCGATGTTGCCGGAGCCGATGAAGCCCTTCATCAGCTTGTTGGCGACGTAGTAGTCCTCGGTCAGCAACTGGCCGGAGACGTAGAAGGCGACGGAGTCCGGCCCGTGCTGTTCGATCGCTTCAGCGAAGCCGTTGGCGACGCGGTCCAGCGCCTGGTCCCAGCTTGCCGCCCTGCCGCCGATCATCGGGTCGAGCAGGCGCCCGTCCAGCCCCAGAGTCTCGCCCAGCGCCCCGCCCTTGGAGCACAGCCGGCCGAAATTCGCCGGGTGGATCGGGTCGCCCGCCACCCGCCCGTCCGGCGCCGCGGCGACGCCACAGCCGACGCCGCAATAGGGGCAGGTGGTGCGGATCTCAGCCATTGGCGACCAGCTGCGGCGACGGCAGGCCGAGGCGGATCCGGCCGGCCTGCAGCTCGACCGCGATGCGGTGGACGCAGCCCTCGTCCGGCCCCTCGACCGACCCGGTCTCCAGGCTGATCACCCAGGCGTGCAGCGGGCAGGTGACGCTGGTGCCGTGCACGATGCCCTGCGACAGCGGCCCACCCTTGTGCGGGCAGCGGTCGTAGAGCGCGAAGACCTGGTCGTCGGCGGTGCGGAACAGGGCGATGTCGCCCTCCGGGCTCTTCACCACCCGGGCGCCCAGCGGCGGGATGTCCTCGATCCCGCCGACATCGATCCATAGGGGCAGGGTCATGGTCGTCACTCCACCGCGGCCATGTGGCGGAACTCATGCGCCTCGGCGCCGGCCGCGCGCTCGGCCCAGGGGTCCTGTTGCGCGAATTGCTGCGAATGCAGGAAGCGGGCGTGCAGCCGCTTGCGCGAGTCCGCATCCTCGACCACCCGGCGCCTGACATGGTCCAGGCCGACCCGCTCGATCCAGGGCGCGGTGCGCTCGAGATAGTGCGATTCCTCGCGGTGCAGCTGCATGAAGGCGCCGCAATATTCCAGCACCTCGGCCTCGGTCTCGACCTTGCACAGGAAGTCGGTGCCGCGCAGCTTGATGCCGCCATTGCCGCCGACATGCAGCTCCCAGCCGCTGTCGACCGCGATCACGCCGAAATCCTTGATCGTCGCCTCGGCGCAGTTCCGCGGGCAGCCGGACACCGCCATCTTGAACTTGTGCGGCGTCCAGCTGCCCCAGCTCATCCGCTCCAGCGCGATGCCCATGGCGGTCGAATCCTGGGTGCCGAAGCGGCACCATTCCGACCCGACGCAGGTCTTCACCGTGCGCAGCGCCTTGCCGTAGGCGTGGCCGGAGACCATGCCGGCGGCGTTCAGGTCGCGCCACACCTCCGGCAGCTGCTCCTTCTTGACGCCCAGCAGGTCGATGCGCTGGCCGCCGGTCACTTTCACACTCGGGATCTGGTAGCGGTCGACCACGTCGGCGATGGCCCGCAGCTCCTTGGCGCTGGTGACGCCGCCCCACATCCGCGGCACCACCGAATAGGTGCCATCCTTCTGGATGTTGGCATGCGCCCGCTCGTTGATGAAGCGGGACTGCTGGTCGTCGCTGTACTCGCCCGGCCAGGCGCAGATCAGGTAGTAGTTCAGCGCCGGCCGGCACTTGGCGCAGCCATGCGGCGTACGCCAGCCCAGCTCCTGCATCACCGCCGGGATCGACCGCAGCTCCTGCGCCAGGATCAGCCGCCGCACCTCGTCATGGCCGAAATCGGTGCAGCCGCAGACCGCCTTGATCTTCGGCCCGCCCGCGTAGCCGTCGCCCAGCGTCACCGCCAGCAGGCTCTCGACCAGCCCGGTGCAGGAGCCGCAGGAGGACGAGGCCTTGGTGTGGGCCCGCACCGCGTCGAGGCTGGCCAGCCCCTTCTCGCCGATGGCCTGGACGATGGTGCCCTTGCAGACGCCGTTGCAGCCGCAGATCTCCGCCTCGGGCGGCAGGGCGGCAACGGCCTGCTTAGGGTCCGGCGCCGCACCTCCGGCGGCCGCCAGCGCCTGGCCGAAGATCAGCCCGTCGCGCATCGGCGCCACGTCCTGGCCCTCGCGCAGCATCTGGAAGAACCAAGCGCCGTCGGCGGTGTCGCCGTACAGGACGGCGCCGGCGATGCGGTTGCCCTTCAGGACCAGCCGCTTGTAGACGCCGCGGGCGGCATCGCGGAACACGATGTCCTCGCAATCCTCGCCGCCCTGGAAGTCGCCGGCCGAGAACACGTCGATGCCGGTGACCTTCAGCTTGGTCGAGGTGACCGAGCCGCGATACTCGCTCTCCGCCGTGCCGGCCAGCTGGTCGGCGCAGATCCGCGCCATCTCGTACAGCGGCGCCACCAGCCCGTAGGTCCGGCCCTGGTGCTGGACGCATTCGCCGACCGCCAGGATGCAGGGGTCGGAGGTGGTCATGCGGTCGTCGACCACGACGCCGCGCTCGACCGTCAGGCCGGCCTCGCGGGCCAGGGTGGTGGCCGGGCGGATGCCGACCGCCATCACCACCAGGTCGGCCGGGATCACCCGCCCGTCCTTCAGCCGCACCGCCTCGACCTTGCCGTCGCCTTCGATCGCGGCCGTGTCGGCCTCGGTCAGCACGGTCAGGCCGCGCTGCTCCAACTCACGCTGCAGCAGGTATGCGGCGGCGGGGTCGAGCTGCCGCTCCATCAGCACCGGCATCAGGTGCAGGACGGTGACCTCCATGCCGTTGGCGCGCAGGCCGTTGGCGGCTTCGAGGCCCAGGAGGCCGCCGCCGATCACCACGGCGCGGGTACGGCCCTCACGCGACGCCGCCAGCATCGCCTCGACATCGGCGATGTCGCGGAAGGTGACGACGCCGGGCAGGTTGCGGCCCGGCACCGGGATCACGATCGGGTCGGAGCCGGTGGCCAGCAGCAGCCGGTCGTAGCGGCAGCGGCTGCCGTCGGCGCCGATCACCTCGCGCGCCTCGCGGTCGATCGCCGCCACCCGCACCCCGGCGCGCAGGTCGATGCCGTTGGCGTCGTACCAGGCGCGGTCGTTGATGACGATGTCGTCGAACCGCTTCTCGCCGGCCAGCACCGGCGACAGCATGATGCGGTTGTAGTTCACCTGCGGCTCGGCGCCGAACACGGTGACGGCGTAGCGGCCGGGCGCGCGGGCCAGCAGCTCCTCCACCGCCCGCATCCCGGCCATGCCGTTGCCGACCACCACCAGCCGCTCCTGCGGCCCCCAGCTTCCTTCAGGCATTGCTTCCCTCCCCCCCCTCAGGCGGCCGCGGTGGTGAAGCGCTGGCGCTCGTAGAGGAAGCGCAGCACCTGCACGCGGCACGCGGCGTATGTCGGATTGTCGGCCAGCGCCAGGCGGCGGCGCGGCCGCTCCAGCGGGATCTGCAGCACCTCGCCGATGGTGGCGCTGGGGCCGTTGGTCATCATCACGATGCGGTCGGACAGCAGCACCGCCTCGTCGACATCGTGGGTGATCATCAGGACGGTGTTGCCGAGCGCGGCATGGATCTCCATCACCGAATCCTGCAGATGCGCCCGGGTCAGGGCGTCGAGCGCGCCGAAGGGCTCGTCCATCAGCAGGATCTTGGGCTGCATCGCCAGCGCCCGGGCGATGCCGACGCGCTGCTTCATGCCGCCGGAGATCTCGCCCGGCCGCTTGTCCCTGGCATGGGCCATGTGGACCAGGGCCAGGTTGTGCATCACCCAGTCGTGCCGTTCGGCCGCGCTCTTGGCCCGGCCGAAGACCTTGTCGACCGCGATCCGGACATTGCCGTAGACCGTCAGCCAGGGCAGCAGCGAGTGGTTCTGGAACACGATGGCGCGGTCCGGGCCCGGGCTGTCGACCACCTGGCCGTCCAGCAGCACCTCGCCGGTGGTGGAGCGGACCAGGCCGCCGACGATGTTCAGCAGGGTCGACTTGCCGCAGCCGGAATGGCCGATGATCGACACGAACTCGCCGCGGTCGATGCCCAGCTTGACGTCGACCAGCACCTCGCTGGCCGCGCTGCCACGGGCGAAGCGCATGCCGACCTGCTCGATCGAGAGATAGCTGTCCATGGGGCGTCCCCTCAGGCCGAGGTGCCGCGGGCGACGAGCGCGCCGGCGAAGCCGATCAGGCGGTCGAGGACGAAGCCGACCAGCCCGACATAGACCAGCGCCACGATGATGTCGCTGATGCGCGAGCTGTTCCACGCGTCCCAGATGAAGAAGCCGATGCCGACGCCGCCGATCAGCATCTCGGCGGCAATGATCGCCAGCCAGGACAGGCCGATGCCGATGCGCAGGCCGGTGAAGATGTAGGGCACGGTGGCCGGCAGGGTGATCTTGGTGAACACCTCCCAGGGCGACAGGCGCAGCACCGCGGCGACGTTGCGGTAGTCCTGCGGGATGTTGCGCACCCCGACCGCGGTGTTGATCACGATCGGCCAGATCGAGGTGATGAAGATCACGAAGATCGCCGACGGCTCGGCCTGCTGGAACCCGGCCAGCGAGATCGGCAGCCAGGCCAGAGGCGGGATGGTGCGCAGCACCTGGAAGATCGGGTCCAGGCCCCGCATGGCCCAGACGCTCTGGCCGATCAGCACACCGAGCGCGACCCCGACCACGGAGGCCAGGGCGAAGCCGACCGCCACCCGCGACAGGCTGGTGGCGATCTGCCAGAAGGCGCCCTTGTCGACCCCGCCATTGTCGTAGAACGGGTCGATGATGAAGTCCCAGGTGTCGTCCAGCACCTTGAGCGGCGACGGCAGGTTGGAGGCCGGGCTGGAACACAGCAGCTGCCAGGCCAGCAGCAGCAGCGCCAGCACGATCAGCGGCGGGATCACCCTCGCGGCAGCCTCGGCGGCGAGGCGGGACAGGACCGGGCCGAGCGGCGGCCGCGCCACCGGAAGGGACAGGACCCGGCCTGTCTGCTTCGGCTTGAGGGCCGGGGTGGGCGCTTTGGAAAGGATCTGGGCTGACTGGGGCACGAGGCTGGCTCCGGCTGGCTGTCGGCGTCAGGCGACGGTCTTGATGGCGAGGCTGGCGAGATAGGCGTCGGGGGCGTCGGGGTCGAAGACCTTGCCGTCGAAGAAGGTCTCCTTGCCGCGCGAGGTGCCGGCCGGGATCTCAGCGGCGGGCACGCCGGCCGCCTGCGCGGCCTGGCGCCATAGATCCTCGCGGTTGACCTTGGCGATCAGCCCCTTGAGGTCGGTGTCGGGGGCGATGTAGCCCCAGCGCCGGTCCTCGGTCAGGAACCACAGCTCGTGGCTCTGGAACGGGTAGGACGCGAAGTCCCGCCAGAACTTCATCAAGAGCGGGCTGTTCTCGACCTTGCGGCCGTCGCCGTAGTCGATGGTGCCGAGCGAGCGCGGCAGGATGTCGGCCGGGGGCACGTTGAACCATGCCCTCCGGCCGATGATCTGGGCCATTTCCTCCTTGTTCTCCGGCTTGTCGGCCCAGCGCTGGGCTTCCAGCACCGCCTGCAGCAGCGCCGCCGCCGCCTTCGGGTTGGCGTCGACCCAGTCGGCACGCAGCGCCAGGCTCTTCTCCGGATGGTCCTTCCACAGCTCGCCGGTGACGCAGGCGGAGTAGCCGATCCCCTGGTGCACGAGCTGGTCGTTCCACGGCTCGCCGACGCAGAAGGCCTGCATGTTGCCGACCTTCATGTTGGCGACCATCTGCGGCGGCGGCACCACGATGGTGCTGACGTCCTTGTTCGGGTCGATGCCGCCGGCCGCCAGCCAGTAGCGCATCCACAGATCATGGGTGCCGCCGGGGAAGGTGACCGCGCATTTCACCTCCTGCCCCTTGGCCTTCATGTCGGCGAAGGCGGCCTTCAGCGGCCCGGCGTCGACCGTGGCGCCGGCCAGGTCCTTGGCGACCGAGATCGCCTGGCCGTTGGTGTTCAGCCGGCACAGGATCTGCATCGGCAGCGGCTTGTTGCCGGCGGTGATGGTGCCGAGCGTCATCAGATAGGGCATCGGCGTCAGGATGTGGGCGCCGTCGATGCCGCCGCCGGCCGAGCCCAGCACCAGGTTGTCGCGGGTGGTGCCCCAGGAGGCCTGCTTGGCGACCGTGACCTCGGTCAGCCCGGCCTGGTCGAACAGCCCCTTCTCCTTGGCGATGATCAGCGGCGTGGAATCGGTCAGGGCGATGAAGCCCAGCGTCGCCTTGGTCGTCTCCGGCCCCGTCGCTTGCGCGAAGGCGCCGGCGGGGAAGGCGGTGCGGATCGCCGCGATGGTGGCCGCGGCGCCGGTCAGCCTGGCGGTGCCCTGCAGCAGGCGGCGGCGGTTGAGGGTGGTGATGCGTCCGGTCATGAAAGCCCCCTTCAGCCGCGTTGCGCCGCGGCGGTTGCGATGCCGGCGGCGGCGAGGCCGTCGGTGTCGAGCGCGGCGGGATCGAAGATCCGGCCGTCGCAGAAGCGGTCGGCGCCCAGCACCACGTCGCCGGCCGGGTCGGCCAGCACCCACGAGCCGTCATGCAGCCCCTCGGCCTTGCTGTCGGCCGCGGGCGCCGGGTAGCCGAGGTCCCAGGCGGCTTCGCGGTAGAGGGCCGGCCGGTAGACGGCGGCGGCCGCGGCGGCGATGTCGACGCTGTCCGGCAGCTCGCCCCAGCGCCGCAGCTGGGCCAGGAACCAGGCGGCGTGCGACAGCCAGGGCAGGCCGGCGGCGCGGCGGTGATAGACCGGGCCGCGCGCCGGCAGCCCGTCGACCAGCAGCTCGCCCGGCCGGCCGACCAGCCCGGCGGCGATCGACGCGGCCGGGGCGTTCAGCACCTCCGGCGCCGCCAGCATCGCCACCGCCTCGGGTCGGTGCTGCGGCCGGTCCAGCCAGGCCGCGGCGCGGATCAGGGCGCGCAGCAGGGCGCGGTGCGCATCCGGCCGGGCCTCGGCCCAGGCGCGGGTGACGGCGAAGACCTTCTCCGGCGCGTTGTTCCAGATCCGCCAGCCGGTGGTGGCCATCACTCCGACGCCCTGGTCGACCGCGACGTCGCCCCAGGGCGCGCCGACGCAGAAGCCGTCGACCCGCCCGGCCGACAGATGCGCCACCATCTGCGGCGGCGGCACCACCACGATGCGCACGTCGCGCTGCGGGTCGACCCCGCCGGCGGCCAGCCAGGTGCGCAGCTGGTCGTGATGGCTCGACACCGGGAAGACGATGGCGAAGACCAAAGGCGGGGCGCCGGCCTGGCGGCGTGCGGCGACGACGGCCGCGATCGCCGAGGCCGACCCGGCGGCCGCGCCCTCCGGATCCGCCGCCGCCATCTCCGCCGCCAAGGCGTTCGAGACGGTGACGGCGTTGCCGTTCAGGTTCAGCGACAGCCCGACCAGCATCGGCGTCTTCGGGCCGCTCAGCCCCAGCGAGATCGCCAGGGGCAGCGGCGCCAGCATATGGGCGCCATCCAGCAGGCCGCAGACCAGCTTGTCGCGCAGGCTGGCCCAGCTGCTCTCGCGCGACAGCCGGACGCACAGCCCCTCCTCGCGGAAGAAGCCCTTGCGCTCCGCCACGATCAGCGGCGCGCAATCGGCCAGCGGCACGAAGCCGAGGGTCAGGTCTGTGCGGGGATCCGTCATCAGCCGCTCCAAAACGAAAAGGCGCCCGAGAGCCTGCGGAAGATCCGCAGTCCTCGGACGCCTTTGCCCGGTCCGGACGGCCCAGCGTCGGGCCGCCCTGAATATGGTCGGACGGACGCCATTGCCCGTCGTCACCAGACAGATACGCAAGCAACGTGCCAGTTGCGTCGCAGTGTGACCCCGGAGCCGAGGATCGAGCGCCGCGGCCGACTTAGGGATCGGAAGCCCTCATCCGGGGCATGCTGCACTGCGGCAAGATTCTGCTCCGCAATTGTGCAATGCGCAAAAAAGCGGCGAATTCGGATCTGCCTAATTCTTAGTCAGCAGCTCGCTGATGCTGATCACCTGCTCCGCGATCTCGGCCAGGGGCTTGCCGCGGTCCATGGCCAGCTTGCGCAGCGCCTTGTAGGCCTCGTCCTCCGCCATGCCGCGCTGCTGCATCAGGATGCCCTTGGCGCGCTCGATCCGCTTGCGCTCGGCCAGGGTGGCGCGGGTCTTCTCCAGCTCATCGCGCATCGCCTGGAAGGCCTGGAACCGGGCGATCGCGGCCTCCAGCACCGGCTTCACCCGGTGCGGGCTGAGGCCGTCGACGACATAGGCGCTGACCCCGGCGCGGATCGCCTCGCCGATCGCGGCGTCGTCGCTCTGGTCGACGAACATCACGATCGGCTTCGGCCGCTCGCGGCTGACGCTGCGCATATGCTCCAGCGCGTCGCGGTTGGGGGCGTCGAGGTCGACGATGATCACGTCAGGCTCGATCTCCCGCACCTTTGCCAGCAGGTTCTCGGTGCCGCTAGCGGTCGTGACCACGCCGTGGCCGGCCGCGGTCAGCGCCGCCTCGACCACGCGGCAGCGCTCGGCGTTCTCATCGACCAGCAGGATGCGCAGGACCATTCGCGGGGCACAGGGGCAACGGGACTGATCCGGTCCCAGCAAGTTCCGGACCACATCGGATATGGGGTCGCTGCGCAGGGAATGGGCAGCCAAGGCATCTGCCGCCCTCTTGGGCAGCCGTCGATGGCGGAGTTCCGCCACTGGCCTGGAACTTGCGTAGCGATCGGGGATGCGGACGCAAACAAGCGTGTTCAGGGAGATCACAATGGCATTGTCGCAGAAACATTGGGTGATCGGCGCCGCGCTGGCGGTGTCCATGGGGCTGGCGGTGTCCACCGCCGCCCGGGCCGAGGACACCATCAAGGTCGGCATCCTGCATTCCCTGTCCGGCACCATGGCGATCAGCGAGACCACGCTGAAGGACGTCATGCTGATGCTGATCGACGAGCAGAACAAGAAGGGCGGGCTCCTCGGCAAGAAGCTGGAAGCGGTCGTCGTCGACCCGGCGTCGGACTGGCCGCTCTTCGCCGAGAAGGCGCGGCAGCTGATCTCGGTCGACAAGGTCGCGGCCACCTTCGGCTGCTGGACCTCGGTGTCGCGCAAATCGGTGCTGCCGGTGTTCGAGGAGCTCGACGGCATCCTGTTCTACCCGGTGCAGTACGAGGGCGAGGAGAGCTCGCGCAACATCTTCTACACCGGCGCCGCGCCGAACCAGCAGGCGATCCCGGCGGTTGACTACCTGATGAACGAGGAAGGGGTGCAGCGCTGGGTGCTGGAAGGCACCGACTACGTCTATCCGCGCACCACCAACAAGATCCTCGAGGCCTATCTCAAGGCCAAGGGCGTGGCGCCGGAGGACATCAGCGTCAACTACACGCCGTTCGGCTTCTCCGACTGGCAGACCGAGGTCGGCAAGATCAAGAGCTTCGGCTCGGCCGGCAAGAAGACCGCCGTGGTCTCGACCGTCAACGGCGACGCCAACGTGCCGTTCTACAAGGAGCTGGCGAACCAGGGCATCAAGGCGACCGACATCCCGGTCGTGGCCTTCTCGGTCGGCGAGGAAGAACTGGCCGGGCTCGACACCGGCCCGCTGGTCGGCCACCTGGCCGCCTGGAACTACTTCGAGAGCGTGGACACGCCGGAGAACAAGGACTTCATCGCCAAGTGGCACGCCTTCATCAAGAACGACAAGCGCACCACCAATGACCCGATGGAGGCGCATTACATCGGCTTCAACATGTGGGTGAAGGCGGTGGAGAAGGCCGGCACCACCGACCCCGACAAGGTGATCGACGCGATGGTCGGCGTCGCGGTGCCGAACCTGACCGGTGGCATCGCCACGATGATGCCGAACCATCACATCACCAAGCCGGTGCTGATCGGCGAGATCCAGGCGGACGGCCAGATCCAGACGGTCTCGGAGACCCCCGAGGTCGTGGGCGACGAGTGGTCGGACTATCTCGAGGGCTCGAAGGACCTGATCTCGGATTGGCGCAAGCCGCTGGCCTGCGGGAACTTCAACGTCAAGACCGGCAAGTGCGGCGGGTCGGGGTCGTGATGTCCCAGGCCTGAGGCAATCGGGTGATGCACGACATGGCAAGATCCAACGCGTTGCCTCTCCCGCCTGGCGGGAGAGGTCGGGCGTCCGTAGGACGACCGGGTGAGGGCGGGCCCCGGCCTCGACGAAACCCCCTCACCCGGAGCCGCTTCGCGTCTCCGACCTCTCCCGCAAGCGGGAGAGGCAACGCATCGTTCCGGTCTCGTCATGTCGTTCGCATCCTTGCACTTCTGCTCTTGATCCTCCCGTTCTCCGCCCGGGCCGAGATCCCGGCGGAGGTGCTGGCGAAGTTCGCCTCCACCAATTACGACGACATCGCCGCCGGGGTGGACGGGGTCGCCGCCTCGGGTGATGCGCAGGCGCCGGTCGTGCTGGAGGCGCTGGCCGCCGGCCGGCTGATCGCGGCGCCGGGCGCGGTCGCGATCAAGACCGAGGCCGGTGGCTATCTCAACGCCGCCACCGGGGCGGCGCTCACCGAAGCCCCGGCCGGCGCCAAGCCGGTGCGGGTCAACAACCGGGTGCGGCGGGCGATCGAGGCGGCGATGGGGTCGCTGACCCTGCTGGCGCCCGACCCGGCCAAGCGGCTCGACGCCGCCGCCGCGGTGTTCAAGTCGCGCGACGACAAGGCGCTGCCCGCGCTAGAGGCGGCGCTGGCGCGTGAGACCGATCCGGCGGTGAGCCGAGCCTTCGTCGAGGCCCGTGCCGCCATCCTGCTGGCCAAGGGCGGCAGCGACGACGCCTTGCTGTCGGCGATCGACACCGTCGCCGCCCGCGGCGACCAGGAGGCGCGGGCGCTGCTGTCCGGCATCCCGAGCCCGTCCCCGGCCGTCGCCGCCGCGGCGGAGTCCGCGATCGGCCGGATCGACACCCGGCTGGCGATCTGGAACGGGGTGCAGAGCCTCTATTACGGGCTCAGCCTCGGCTCGGTGCTGCTGATCGCCGCGATCGGCCTGGCCATCACCTTCGGCGTTATGGGCGTGATCAACATGGCGCATGGCGAGATCGTCATGCTCGGCGCCTACACTACCTTCCTGGTGCAGGAGGCGTTCCGCACCTATGCGCCGAACCTGTTCGACTATTCCCTGGCCGTGGCGCTGCCGCTGGCCTTCCTGGTCGCGGGGCTGGCCGGCGTCGCCATCGAGCGCACCATCATCCGCTTCCTCTACGGCAGGCCGCTGGAGACGCTCTTGGCCACCTTCGGCCTGTCGCTGATCCTGCAGCAGGCGGTGCGGACGATCTTCGGCCCGTCGAACCGCGAGGTCGGCAACCCGGCCTGGATGTCCGGCGCCTTCGACCTGGGCGGGCTGACCCTGACCTGGAACCGGCTCTGGATCATCGTCTTCGCCCTCCTGGTCTTCGCCGCGCTGATGCTGGTGCTGCGCTATACGGCGCTGGGCCTGCAGATGCGGGCGGTGACGCAGAACCGGCGCATGGCGGCGGCGATGGGCATCCGCACCGGCCGGGTCGACATGCTGACCTTCGGCATCGGCTCCGGCGTTGCCGGCATCGCCGGGGTGGCGCTCAGCCAGATCGACAATGTCAGCCCCAATCTCGGCCAGGGCTACATCATCGACAGCTTCATGGTCGTGGTGTTCGGCGGTGTCGGCAATCTGTGGGGCACGCTGGTCGGGGCGCTGTCGCTCGGCGTCGCCAACAAGCTCCTGGAGCCCTTCGCCGGCGCGGTGCTGGGCAAGATCGTCATCCTGGTCGGGATCATCCTGTTCATCCAGCGCAAGCCGCGCGGGCTGTTCCCGCTGAAGGGACGGGCGGTGGAATCATGATCACGGCCCGTCTCCTCCGCGCCTCCGGCGGCCCGGCCTTCGCCCTCGGCCTCGTCGCCGTGGCGGTGCTGGTGCTGCTGGCGAACCTGGCGCTGCCGCCGGACTCGGCGCTCTACGTGCCCGGCTATGCCGTCAGCCTGATGGGCAAGTATCTGTGCTACGCGCTGCTGGCGCTGGCGATCGACCTGGTCTGGGGCTATGTCGGCATCCTCAGCCTCGGCCACGGCGCCTTCTTCGCCCTCGGCGGCTACGCCATGGGCATGTATCTGATGCGCCAGATCGGCCCGCGCGGCGTCTACGGCAACCCGGTGCTGCCGGACTTCATGGTGTTCCTGAACTGGCCGGAGCTGCCCTGGTACTGGCTCGGTTTCGATCAATTCTGGTTCGCGGTTCTGATGGTGCTGCTGGTGCCCGGCGCGCTGGCTTTCGTGTTCGGCTGGTTCGCCTTCCGCAGCCGCGTCTCCGGCGTCTATCTGTCGATCATCACCCAGGCGATGACCTATGCCCTGCTGCTGGCCTTCTTCCGCAACGACATGGGCTTCGGCGGCAACAACGGCCTGACCGACTTCAAGGACCTGCTGGGCTTCAGCCTGCAGGCGGATGCGACGCGGGCCGGGCTGTTCCTGGCCTCAGCGATCGCGCTTGCCGCCGCCTTCCTGATGTGCCGGGCGATCACCCGGTCGCGCTTCGGCAAGGTGCTGGTGGCCATCCGCGACGCCGAAAGCCGCACCCGCTTCCTCGGCTACCGCGTCGAATCCTACAAGCTGGTGGTGTTCACCCTGTCGGCGATGATGGCGGGCGTGGCCGGCGCGCTCTACGTGCCGCAGATCGGCATCATCAACCCGGGCGAATTCGCCCCGGCCAACTCGATCGAGGCGGTGATCTGGGTCGCGGTCGGCGGCCGCGGCACGCTGGTGGGGCCGATCATCGGCGCGGTCGCGGTCAATCTCGGTAAGACCGTCTTCACCAACCTGCTGCCGGAGTTCTGGCTGTTCGCCCTGGGCGGGCTGTTCATCCTGGTGACGCTGGTGCTGCCCAAGGGCATCGTCGGCGCGGTCCAGGCGGCCTGGCACTCCTGGCGCGCCCGACCCACCCGCCGCGCGGCGGAAGTGGCGACGGAGTCGCCGCGATGAGTCCGATCGATTCCGCGGCCGCCACCCAGGCGCTGCTGTATCTCGACGGCGTCACCGTCACTTTCAGCGGCTTCCGGGCGCTCAACGCCCTGTCGCTTGTGATCGAGCCGGGCGAGATGCGGGCGATCATCGGCCCGAACGGAGCCGGCAAGACCACGATGATGGATGTCATCACCGGCAAGACCCGGCCGGACCAGGGCGAGGCGCTGTTCCGCGGCACCCACGACCTGACCCGGCTGGACGAGACGGCGATCGCGGGCCTCGGCATCGGACGCAAGTTCCAGAAGCCGACGGTGTTCGACAGTCACACGGTCGGGGACAACCTCCTCCTCGCCCTGGCCGGCCCGCGATCGCCGACCAACCTCTTGTTCGGCCGCCCCCGCCCCGACACGGCGGAGCGGATCGGCGAAATCCTGGAAACGACCAAGCTGACGGCGCATCGCGACCGGCTGGCCGGGGCGCTGTCGCACGGCCAGAAGCAGTGGCTCGAGATCGGCATGCTGCTGGCGCAGGAGCCGGCGCTGCTGCTGGTGGACGAGCCGGTGGCCGGCATGACCGATGCCGAGACCGAGGAGACGGCGATCCTGCTGCGCGAGATCAACAAGACCCGCTCCGTGGTGGTGGTGGAGCACGACATGCATTTCGTCCGCGCCCTCGACGTCAAGGTGACGGTGCTGCACGAAGGCTCGGTGCTGGCCGAAGGGCCGCTCGACGCCGTCAGCGCCGACCCCCGCGTCATCGACGTCTATCTGGGGCGCTAGGGCATGCTCAGCGTGGAAGGCATCGACCTGTTCTACGGCGCGGCCCAGGCGCTGCGGCGGATCTCGCTCGGCGTCGGCAAGGGTGAGGTGACCTGCCTGCTCGGCCGCAACGGTGTCGGCAAGACCAGCACGCTGCGCGCCATCGTCGGCCAGCAGCCAGTCGCGGCCGGGAAGGTGTTGTGGGAGGGCGATGACATCACCCGGCTGCCGACGGCGGAACGCGCGCGGCGCGGCATCGCCTTCGTGCCACAGGGGCGTGAGATCTTCCCGCTGCTGACGGTGAAGGAGAATCTGGAAACCGGCTTCGCCGTGCTGCCGTGGCGCGAGCGGCGGATTCCGGACGAGATCTTCGAGCTGTTCCCGGTGCTGAAGTCGATGCTCGGCCGGCGCGGCGGCGACCTGTCCGGCGGGCAGCAGCAGCAGCTGGCGATCGGCCGGGCCCTGGTGACCCGGCCGCGGCTGCTGATCCTGGACGAGCCGACCGAGGGCATCCAGCCGTCGATCATCAAGGACATCGGCCGCGTCATCGCGATGCTGCGCGACCGCGGCACCATGGCGATCCTGCTGGTCGAGCAGTATTTCGACTTCGCTCATGCGCTGGGCCAGCGCCTCGTCGTGCTGGATCGCGGCGAGGTCGTGGTGGACGGGGACAAGACTGCGCTCGATGAAGACAGCGTCCGTCGTCACCTTACGGTCTGACGCCTCCGCCTGGTCGGAGCCGTCGGCCCAGCCGGTGCCGCTGGCGCGCGCCCGCGGCCGGCTCGACCTCGGCTTCAAGCGGCGCGGGGCCGAGACCGTGCTGGCCGCGCTGTTCCAGGAGGGCTGCGCCAAGGCGCGCTTCCCGCGGCGCGAGGCCGGGGCCTTCGCTGGCGCCGTGCTGCTGAACACGGCGGGCGGTCTGACCGGCGGCGACCGGCTGCAGCAGGCGGTGCGCTGGGGCGAGGGCACGGCGGCGACCGTGGCCGGGCAGGCTGCGGAGCGGATCTACCGCTCGCTCGGCGACGCGGCGCGGATCGAGACCCGGCTCATGGTCGAACCCGGCGCCACGGCGGAATGGCTGCCGCAGGAGACCATCCTGTTCGACCGTGCCCGCCTCGACCGCGACCTGCAGGTCGAGCTGCGCGGCGACGCCCGCTTCCTCGGGGTCGAGGCGATCGTGTTCGGCCGGGCGGCGATGGGCGAGACGGTGCGCCAGGGCGCGTTGCGCGACGCCTGGCGGATCCGCCGCGACGGCAGGCTGGCCTACGCCGATGCGCTGGCGGTCGACGGCAACCCGGCGGCGGCCTTGGACCGGCCGGGCCTCGGCCGCGGTGCCCGGGCGGTGGCGACGCTGCTCTTGGCGGCGCCCGAGGCGCAGGCGCTGATCGATCCGCTGCGCGCGGTCTTGGCCGGGGCCGAAGGCCTGGCCGGCGCCAGCGCCTGGAACGGCCTGCTGGTCGCCCGCTTCGCCGCGGCGGACAGTGCGGTGCTGCGGCGCGATTTGATCTCGGCGCTCGGCATCCTGCGGGCCGGGCGCCCGCTGCCGCGCGTCTGGCAATGCTGATGAAAGACCGGGAGGACACCCCTTGAACCTGACCCCGCGGGAGAAGGACAAGCTCTTGATCGCCATGGCCGCGATGGTGGCGCGCCGGCGGCTGGAGCGCGGCGTGAAGCTGAACTATCCGGAGGCGGTGGCGCTGATCTCCGACTTCGTCACGGAAGGGGCGCGGGATGGCCGCTCGGTGGCCGATCTGATGGCGGCCGGCGCCCATGTGCTGACCCGCGACCAGGTGATGGAGGGCATCGCCGAGATGATCCACGACGTCCAGGTCGAGGCCACCTTCCCCGACGGCACCAAGCTGGTGACCGTCCACGAGCCGATCAGGTGAGGAGGATGGGGATGACCGGTTTCCAACCCGCTTCCTTTTCCTTGTCATTGCCGGGCTTGACCCGGCAATCCAGAAGGTCTCGACAGACTCTGGATGCCCGGGTCAAGCCCGGGCATGACAGCGTTGGCTTGTCCGCCCGGAGGAACTGCCAATGATCCCGGGCGAACTCATTCCGGCGCAGGGCACGATCGAGCTGAACGCGGGTCGCGACAGCATCGTCCTGACCGTGGCCAACACCGGCGACCGGCCGGTCCAGGTCGGCAGCCACTACCACTTCTACGAGACCAACCCGGCCCTGTCCTTCGACCGGGACAAGGCGCGGGGGCGGCGGCTGGACATCGCCTCCGGCACCGCGGTGCGGTTCGAGCCGGGGCAGAGCCGCGAGGTGCGGCTGGTCGCTCTGGCCGGCGCCCGCGTCGCGATCGGCTTCCGCCAGGTGGTCATGGGGCCACTCGATCCGGTCAAGGGCTGAGGAGGCCGACATGCCCGTTTCCATCTCCCGCGCCGCCTATGCCGACATGTTCGGCCCGACCACCGGCGACCGGCTGCGCCTGGCCGACACCCAGCTGATCATCGAGATCGAGAGCGACCACACGATCTATGGCGAGGAGGTCAAGTTCGGCGGCGGCAAGGTGATCCGCGACGGCATGGGCCAGAGCCAGGCCACCAGGGCCGAAGGCACCCCCGACACCGTCATCACCAACGCCGTGATCCTCGACCATTGGGGCATCGTGAAGGCCGATGTGGCGATCCGCGACGGCCGCATCGCCCGGATCGGCAAGGCCGGCAACCCGGACATCCAGCCGGGCGTCGACATCGTCATCGGCCCGGGCACCGAGATCATCGCCGGCGAAGGCAAGATCCTGACCGCCGGCGGCATCGACTGCCACATCCACTTCATCTGCCCGCAGCAGGTGGAGGAGGCGATCGCCGCCGGCGTCACCACGCTGGTCGGCGGTGGTACCGGCCCATCCACCGGCACCAAGGCCACCACCTGCACCCCCGGCCCCTGGCACATCGCCCGCATGCTGCAGGCGGCCGAAGGGCTGCCGGTCAACATCTCGATCTCCGGCAAGGGCAATGCCAGCCGGCCGGAGGCGCTGATCGAGCAGATCCGCGCCGGCGCCTCCTCGCTCAAGCTGCACGAGGATTGGGGCACCACCCCGGCCGCGATCGATTGCTGCCTCGGCGTCGCCGACGCGATGGACATCCAGGTGATGATCCACACCGACACGCTGAACGAGAGCGGCTTCGTCGAGGACACCATCGCCGCCTTCAAGGGCCGCACCATCCACGCCTTCCACACCGAAGGCGCCGGCGGCGGCCATGCGCCGGACATCATCCGGGTGGCGGGGCTGGCCAACGTCATCCCGTCCTCGACCAACCCCACCCGGCCCTTCACCGTCAACACGCTCGACGAGCATCTCGACATGCTGATGGTGTGCCATCACCTGGATGCCGGGATCCCGGAGGACGTGGCCTTCGCCGAAAGCCGGATCCGGCGCGAGACCATCGCGGCCGAGGACATCCTGCACGACCTCGGCGCCTTCTCGATCATCTCGTCGGACAGCCAGGCGATGGGGCGGATCGGCGAGGTGATCCTGCGGACTTGGCAGACCGCCCACAAGATGAAGGTCCAGCGCGGCCGGCTGGCGCAGGAGATCGGCGAGAACGACAACGCCCGGGTCAAGCGCTACGTCGCCAAATACACGATCAACCCGGCGATCGCGCAGGGGCTGTCGAAGCATGTCGGGTCGGTCGCGGTCGGCAAGCTGGCCGATCTGGTGCTGTGGGACCCGGCCTTCTTCGGGGTGAAGCCGGACCTGGTGCTGAAGGCCGGCACCATCTCGGTGGCGCTGATGGGCGACCCCAATGCCTCGATCCCGACGCCGCAGCCGGTGCATTACCGGCCGATGTTCGGCGGCTTCGGCCGGGCGATGGCTGCCTCGGCCCTCACCTTCGTGTCGAAGGCGGCGCTGGAGGACGGCATCGGCCCGCGCCTCGGCCTGGCGCGCGAGGTGGTGGCGGTCGAGGGCACGCGCGGCATCGGCAAGGCCGACATGGTGCACAACTCGGCGACGCCGGTGATCGAGGTCGACCCCGAGACCTATGAAGTCCGCGCCGATGGCGAGCTGCTGACCTGCGAACCCGCCGCCGAGCTGCCGCTGGCGCAGCGGTACTTTCTGTTCTGAGGAACACTTGAGAATGGCGACGATCCCCTCTTTGTCATTGCCGGGCTTGC
>NZ_VCCH02000063.1 GCF_005938675.2 Mycobacterium sp. KBS0706 | reverse complement strand
CGGCGTAGGCTGATGGTCTTGGAATCGAAAAGGGGCGCGTCCCGCTTCCGAGACGCGCCCCTGTCCTGGTTCAGCGCAGCCTCAGGCCGCGGCGGCCTTCGGCTCCTTGCGGACCTCGGCCGAGTAGGCGTCCATCATGGTCTTGCAGATCTGGCCCGGGGTGAAGCGATGCGCGCCGATCTCGCCGACCGGGGTGATCTCGGCCGCGGTGCCGGTCAGGAACACCTCGGTCCCCTTGGCCAGCTCCTCCGGCTGGATGTGCCGCTCGATCACCTCGATGCCGTTGCGGCGGGCCAGCTCGATCGCGGTCTGGCGGGTGAGGCCGTTCAGGAAGCAGTCGGCGGTCGGGGTGTGCAGCTTGCCGTCGATGGCGATGAAGACATTGGCGCCGGTCGCCTCCGCGACATAGCCGCGGTAGTCGTACATCAGCGCGTCCTGGTAGCCCGCGGCCTCGGCCTTGTGCTTGGCCAGGGTGCAGATCATGTACAGGCCGGCCGCCTTGGCATGCACCGGGGCCGAGTCCGGCGACGGGCGGCGCCAGTCGGACAGGGTCAGGCGGATGCCCTTCATCTTGGCCTCGGCCGAGAAGTAGCTCGGCCATTCCCACACCGCGATGGCGACATGGATGGTGTTGGCCTGGGCCGACACGCCCATCATCTCCGACCCGCGCCAGGCGACCGGGCGCAGATAGGCGTCGGTCAGACCGTTCTTCTCGAGGGTCAGTGCCTTTGCCGCATCCAGCTCCGCCGTGCTGTAGGGCAGCTTCATGCCGAGCGTGGTCGCCGAGAACTCCAGCCGCTTCGAGTGCTCCGTGCCCTTGAAGATCCGGCCGTTGTAAGCCCGCTCCCCTTCGAACACGGAACTGGCATAGTGTAGGCCATGAGTCAGGACGTGGATGTTGGCGCTACGCCATTCGACCAGCTTGCCGTCCATCCATATCCAGCCGTCACGGTCATGGAAGGGAGTCGTCGACATGATGGGCCTTTCCCGCATTGTCATTTGTATCGCCGTCGGACCGTGAGCGGTAACATTCGGGGTCAAAACAAGTCAACATGGCTGACATAAAATCGCCCGTGAATCCGCTCTTCCTCCGCGAGGAGGAGATCCGCCAAGGCATCGAGTTGCTATTCTACGCCTATCGCGGCTTCACTGCCGAGCCCGATGCGCTGCTCGCAACCCTGGGTCTCGGCCGGGCCCATCACCGTGCGCTTTATTTCATCGGGCGGCATCCGGAGATCACGGTCAGTGCGCTGCTGGCGATCCTGCGCATCACCAAGCAGAGCCTGGGCCGAGTCCTGAACGACCTGGTCGAGCGCGGCTATGTCGAGCAGCAGCAGGGCCAGCGCGACCGGCGCCAGCGCCTGCTGACCCTGACCGACACGGGCGCCGTGCTGGAGCGCCAGCTGTTCGAGAGCCAGCGCCGGCTGATCGGCCAGGCCTATCGCAGCGCCGGGGCCGAGGCCGTGGACGGCTTCCGCAAGGTGCTGGAGGGGCTGATCGCGCTGAGCGAGCCGGCGGTGATGGAGGAGGAGCCGGACGCTCCGGTCCCCGCCCCCCGCGTCGCCAGCCGGTAGAAGCCCATGACCATGACCGCCGACGAGCCCGCCCACATCCTGGTCGTCGAGGACGACCGCCGCGTCCGCGAGCTGCTGCGCAAATACCTGGTGGAGAACGGCTTCCTGGTGACCGCCGCGGTCGATGCCGCGGATGCGCGGGAGAAGCTGGCGGCGATCGCCTTCGACCTCCTGGTCCTGGACGTGATGATGCCGGGCGAGACCGGGCTGCAGCTGACCGCCGACCTGCGCCAGCGGATGAGCACGCCGATCCTGCTGCTGACCGCCCGCGGCGAGCCGGAGGACCGCATCGCCGGGCTTGAGAGCGGCGCCGACGACTACCTGCCGAAGCCGTTCGAGCCGCGCGAGCTGGTGCTGCGCATCAACAGCATCCTGCGCCGCCTGGCGCCGCCGCCGCCGCGGGCCGCCGGCACCATCCGGCTCGGCGCCTTCAGCTTCGACATCGAGCGCGGCGAATTGCTGCAGGAGGGCGAGCGCGTGCGCCTGACCACCGGCGAGGAGAACCTGCTGCGCATCCTGGCCCAGCATGCCGGCGAGACCGTGTCGCGCGAGGCGCTGACCGAATCCGGCACGGTCGATGGCGGCGTGCGGGCGGTCGACGTGCAGGTGACGCGGCTTCGGCGTAAGATCGAGCCCGACCCGCGCCTGCCCCGCTATCTCCACACCGTGCGCGGCGAAGGCTATGTGCTGAGACCCGACGGATGATGCCCTCCCCCGCTTTGCCCCGGCTGTCCACACCCCTCCGGCTGCGGGCACGGATCAAGCGGTTCCTGCCGCGCACCCTGTTCGGCCGGGCGCTGGTGATCATCGTCACCCCGATGATCCTGGCCCAGGCGATCTCGACCTATGTCTTCTTCGGCCGCCATATCGACGTGATCACCACGACGATGGCCCGCACCGTCTCCGGCGAGATCGGCCTGACCATCGACGAGATCTCGGGGGGCATGACACCCATCGCCCGCGGCGCCGTGTTCCTGCGGGCACAGCGCAACACCGGGCTGATCTACGGCTTCGATCCCGGCGTCGAGCTGGGGCCGACCGGCAGCGATGCGCTGGACGAAGGCCAGCGCGCCCTCGCCCGGGCCATGCGCGCGTCGCAGCCCTACGACTTCACCATCCTCTCCGATACGGACAACGACACCGATGTCGTCCGCATGCAGCTGCCGGCCGGCGTGCTGACGGTCGAGGTGCCGTCGAAGCGGCTGTCCAGCTTCACCACCAACCTGTTCTATCTGTCGATGATCGGGTCGACGGTGATCCTGTCGGCCGTCGCCATCATCTTCATGCGCAACCAGCTGCGCCCGATCCGGCGGCTGGCGATCGCCGCCGACCGCTTCGGCAAGGGCCGCGACATGCCGGGGTTCCGGCCGCATGGGGCGGAGGAGATCCGCCAGGCTTCCGAGGCCTTCATCGAGATGCGCGACCGCATCCGCCGCCAGATCCAGCAGCGCACCGAGATGCTGGCCGGGGTCAGCCACGACCTGCGCACCCCCTTGACCCGGATGAAGCTGCAGCTGGCCATGCTCGGCGACGGGCCGGACATCGACGAGCTGCGCAACGATGTCGAGGAGATGCGGCAGATGATCGACGCCTATCTCTCCTTTGCCCGGGGAGAAGGCACCGAAGAGGCGACGCCGACCGACCTCGCCGCCTTCCTCGAGGAGGTGGTGGTGGCGGCCCGGCGGGAGGGCGCCGACATCGCCTTCGACGCCCCGGAGAGCCACATCCTGCCGCTGCGGCGCGAGGCGCTGCGGCGCTGCCTGGCGAATCTGCTGTCCAATGCGCGGCGCCATGCCCAGCACGTCTGGCTGTCCGTGGTCCAGGACGACAGCGCCGTCGCCCTGGTGGTGGACGATGACGGCCCCGGCATTCCGCCGAACCAGCGCGAGGAGGCGATGAAGCCCTTCGTCCGGCTGGATGAATCGCGCAACCAGGAGACCGGCGGCACCGGCCTCGGCCTCGCCATCGCCCGCGACGTGGCGCGCCGGCATGGCGGCGACCTGGTGCTGTCGACCTCGCCGATGGGCGGGCTGCGCTGCACGGTGCGCCTGCCGCTCTGACTCAAGGAGGGCGCCCGATGGGACGGCTGCGGGAGATCGTGTTCGAGAGCCGGCAGGCGCCGGCCCAGGCCCGGTTCTGGGCCGCGGCGCTCGACGGCTATGCCGTGCGGCCCTACGACCAGGCGGAGATCGACCGGCTGGCCGCGCTGGGCCTGACACCGGAGACCGACCCCGTCGTCCTGGTCGACGGGCCGGGGCCGAGCCTGTGCTTCCACCAGGTCCCGACGCGGGACTACAGCAACAACCGCGTCCATCTCGACATCGCCGCATCCGACCGGCCGGCGGAGGTGCGACGCCTACTGGCGCTCGGCGCCAAGGTCCAGCGTGAGGCCGAGCGCTACACGGTGATGTCCGACCCCGAGGGCAATCAGTTCTGCGTGGCTAGCCTGGAGGTCCCGCAAGGATCTCCATCGTCATGACCTTGACGCCGCCATCGGCGAGGTCGGGCAGCTTGGCGAACCACTCCTTCACATAGGGCATGGCGTTGTGGGCCTCGAAATCGGCCCGATCGGCGAAGATCTCGTAGAAGATGAAGTGCCCCGGCGCCGCGCGGTCTTCCTGAAGGAAGTAGACGAAATTCTTCGGATCGCTCCGGACCAGTGCGACAAGCGGCAGCGTGGCGGCGCGCAGCTCGGCTTCCTTGCCGGGCTTTGCCCGCACCTCCGCCACGACCGAGTAGGCGCCTTGCGGCACCTGCGAATAGCCCTTGCCAGGTCCCTCCTGCGCCATCGCCGAAGTCACGCCGGCGACGCAGGCAAGGCCCGCAAGCACGGGACGCATCGTCCTGGACATGGCTGGTCACTCCGCTGCGGCCGCGAGCATGCGTCGGCGGGCTGCCATGGCATCCTCGAAGGTCTGCTTCACGGGCCCGAGCGCCTGAACGAACTCGAGCTGCTCGCCCTCCGGCCCTTTGCAATAGATCAGGGACCATCCGTTCGATTTGCCTTCCGTGATCCTGTTGGTGTTGGCGTCGAGCGGCGCCGCCAGGCGCTCCTGTTCCGACGTCACCGTGATCACGCGGTTGGCCTTCACCTGGGTCATGCCGCGGCGCGCCGACTCTGCCTCCAGGTCGTGGATGAATTTGTTAAAGTCGACATCGTCGCGGATGTAGAAGCAGATGTGCATCGACCGCGGATAAGCCGGGCTCATATGGTCCCGCGGCTCGGCCCAGCTGTCCCCGCTGCCCATCGTCTGCTGGGCGTCGCGGTACTGCAGCAGCTCGATCACGACATTGTCGAACTGCACGAAGCGCACGTCGAGGCGCTGCCCGCCGTCCCTCAGGTCGGGCACCCCGATGGTGCGCGGATTGACTCCCCGCTCCCGGGCGACGATCTCCTGATCGGTCAGCAGGGTGTTGTGGATCTTCTCGCCGTGGAAATCCCCGTCGCGCATCACCTCGGTGCCGCCGAGCACCTCGGTGTAGAACGCGAAGGCGCGGTCCATGTTCTGGACCGTGAGGCCGAAGTGCTGCACGCCCTGGAGCCGGGCGCCGAGCAGTGCCTGATCGCGCGTTCCCGCCGCGCCGCTCGGCTTTGAGCCGTCGGCGGACTGGGCCAAGGCAGGAGACCTCGCCGCCTGGGCCGCGACGGCCACTCCACCGATCGCGGCAGCACCCGCGGCGCGCAGAACGTCGCGGCGGTCAGGGTCTGCAAATCCGTTATCGCCATTGGGTTCGCCGGCCATGATTGCCTCCGTCTCTGCGATTCCGCGCTGATCGGTCGGATCATAGATCGCTGTCCGTGCATGGCGTTCTCCCGCCGTGCTGTTTTCCATTCACGGCGTGCTGTGTTGGAACCATCCAGGCCGGCAACGAATGGAAGCAGGAACGCGATCTCGGTGCTGCCCCGGGGTGAGGCCCGTCGCCCTGCGGAATGACCGGATGAAGTTCGATTCCGAGGAAAACCCGCAATCGAACGCGACCTGGGCGATCGATGCCCCCTGCACCAGGCGCGATTTGGCCAGATCCAGCCGCCGCTGTCCGATGAAGCGGCTCGGCGATTGCCCGGTCGTCACTTTGAACATTCGCGAGAAATGGAAACGGCTGAGTGAGGCCGCCGAAGCGAGTGCGTCGACCGTGATCTCCTTCTGCAGATTCGCATCAATATATTCGGTGACCCGCTGAAGCCGACGCGCATCCAGCCCTCTTGATCGCCGGGATGCACGGCGGTGGCCAGCGCCGATGCTGGAGTAGTTGTTGAGCAGCCGCACCGCGAGCACGTCGGCCAACGTCTCGACCAGCAGGTCCCCACAGGAGGTTTCGAACCGCAATTCGCCGAGGATCTCGGCCGCGATCTGCTCGATGAGGGGATCCCTGAAGCCCGCATCGTATCTCACCGACGCCGCGTCGAAGCTTTCCGACGTGTGTTTGGCAAGAGCTGCGAACGGGCTTGGCGAGAGATAGATGTGCAGCATCTCGTCGATGTCTGTTTCTACGCGCTTGTAATCTTCGCGCACGCTGGCGGGCGACAGCCCGATCGTGCCGGAAGACGTGACGATGTGTTGCCGAACACCTTCTGCTTGCCGGGTCACGACCGCCGTGCCGCGGACCATGACGGCAATCTCGGTGACGGAAAGGACATTCGCCGGCCTTTCGCCGGCAGGGTGAGACCGCAGTTCGGCGGAGATGCCGCGCCAGCCCCTGCCCTCAGACGACAGGAGAATGCGGCCCTTCGCGTAGGTCCTGGCCCCCTCATCGGTCATCCGCACGGCAGCGCCCCCCCGAGCGTGCGCCCTTCGCATATCTGACAGCATGAGGGAAAGCTGCCACCTCGGCAACTTGCGCGGCCAGTCATGCCGAGCTGTGCTCAGCCCGCCGTCCGTCGCTCCGCGATCAGGCGGTCGACCGCCTGCGGCTGCAGCCGGGTGTCGACCACCAGCCGGGCCGCGCCCAGCAGCCCGGCCAGCTCGCCGGCGCGGGCGGCGACGATGGTCAGGTCGCGCGTCGCCAGCGGCAGGCAGCGCTGGTAGACGAATTCGCGGACCCCGGCCAGCAGGTGCTCGCCCGCCTCGGACAGGGTCCCCCCGACCACGATGACGTTGGGGTTCAGCACGCTGACCACATCGGCCGCGACCTCGCCCAGCACCCGGCCGGCCCGGCGCACCAGGCTGACCGCCTCCGGCCGGTTGCGCCCGACCAGATCCATCACGTCGCGCGCGTCCCGCGCCTCGAAGCCCTGGGCCCGCAGGTCGCGGGCGATCGCCCAGCCGGCGGCATAGGCCTCGACGCAGCCCAGCTTGCCGCAGCGGCACAGCGGCGCCTCGGCGTCGCGCAGCTGGATGTGGCCGATGTCGCCCGCCGCGCCGCGGGCGCCACGATGCATCCGGCCCTCGGTGACGATGCCGCTGCCGATGCCGGTGCCGGCCTTGATGTAGACCAGCTGCCGCTCCTCCGGCCAGAATTGTTGGTGCTCGGTCAGGGTGCGCAGCCGGACGTCGTTCTCGGCCAGCACCGGTGCCGCATAGTCGGACGCGAACCAGCCCGGGATGTCGAAATCGTCCCAGCCGGTCATCACCGACGGCCCCATGACCCGCCCGGCGGCATGGTCGACCGGGGCCGGCAGGCACAACCCGATGCCCAGAACCTCCGACGCCGGCCGGCCGGTCTCCGCCAGCAGGTCGCGGAACTGCTGTGCGATCCAGGTCAGGATCGGCACGGGCCCGCTGCCGACGTCGAGATCCCCGAGCCGCTCCGCGAGCACAGTCGGCCCGAGATCGGTCGCGGCGACCCGGATCCGGCTCTCGCCGACATCCGCCGCCAGCACCACGCCGAAGCCCTGGTTCAGCTTCAGCACCCGGGCCGGGCGGCCGCCGCTGGCCTGCGTCTCCTCCGCCTCCTGCAGCAGCCCGGCCTCGAACAGCACGCCGAGGCGCTGGGTGATGGTGGCACGGGACAGGTCGGAGATGCGGGCGAGGTCGGCCCGCGACCGCGCCTGGCCGGACAAGATCAGCGACAGCACATGGCCGGCGCCAGCGGTGCCTAGGGCGTGGATCTCGGGGTCTGACATGGCCATCGCCGATTAATGCTCTTTTCCAGTCAAAAGGTCCAGATCATCGGATTGACTCCGATCAAAAGTCCGATCTATCGTTCCGATGTCGGACAATCGTCCGGCCAATGCGCAGGGCCGGCGCCGCAGAAGCGCCCGCCCGCAAACAGGAGGAAACCGCGATGATCCGATCGCACAGATCTGCGCTTGCTCCGAGATCCCGCCGCCTCGCCGGCCTGCTCGCCGCCGGTGCCATTGGGCTGGCCCTGGCCGCCGGCAGCACCGCGGCGATGGCGCAGGAGGCCATCGTCGGCCTGGTCACCAAGACCGAGGTCAACCCGTTCTTCGTCAAGATGCGCCAGGCCGCCGAGGCGGAGGCCAAGGCCAAGGGCCTGAAGCTGATCGCCCGCGCCGGCAAGTTCGACGGCGACAATGAGGGCCAGGTGGCCGCGATCGAGGACCTGATCAGCGCCGGCGCCAAGGGCATCCTGATCACCCCGAACAACTCGACCGGCGTGCTCGGCGCGGTCAAGAAGGCGCGCGATGCCGGCATCCTGGTGATCGCGCTGGACACCGCGACCGACCCGGCCGACGCGGTCGACGCCACCTTCGCCACCGACAATTTCGAGGCCGGGGTGCAGCAGGGCCAGTACGCCCGCAAGGCGCTGGGCGACAAGGCGCCGAAGCTGGCGATGCTGGACGGCACGCCCGGCGGCACGGTCGACACCTTCCGCCATGACGGCTTCCTCAAGGGCTTCGGCATCGCCGAGGGCGACGCCATGATCGTCGGCAAGCAGAACACCAACGGCGCCCAGGACAAGGGCCAGACGGCGATGGAGAACCTGCTGTCGGCCCATCCCGACATCAACGTCGTCTACACCATCAACGAGCCCGCGGCGCAGGGCGCCTATGCCGCGATCAAGGCGGCCGGCAAGACCGACGACGTCGTCGTCACCTCGATCGACGGCGGCTGCCTGGGCGTCAAATACGTCAAGGACGGGCGCGTCGCCGCGACGGTGATGCAGTTCCCCTACAAGATGGCGCAGATGGGCGTCGACGCCGTGGCGGAGTACGCCAAGAGCGGCAAGAAGCCGACCGGCTTCGTCAACACCGGCTCCTTCCTGATCACCGGCAAGCCGCTGCCGGGGCTGGATTCGAAGGATCTCGAATTCGGTGAGAAGAACTGCTGGGGCTGACGACCAGCGCGAGCCGGGCGGGCCGTAGCGGGCCCGCCCATCCCTCGGTCCTCCCGAACGAGAGAGCGATGGCCCCTTCCTCGTCCTGGATCGGGCGGGCGGCGCGGGTGCTGACCACCCCGCCGCTCGGCCCGCTCATCGTGCTGGTGGCCTTCGCCGCCGTGTTCACGGCGATGAGCGACCGTTTCCTGACCCCGGGCAACCTGTCGCTGATCGCGCAGCAATCGGTGATCATCGGCACGCTGGCGATCGGCCAGACGCTGGTGATCCTGACCGCTGGCATCGACCTCGCCACCGGCGCCGTCGCCGTGCTGGGCACCATCGTCGCCGGCAAGCTGGTGGATGAAGGCTACGCCGCCCTGCCCTCGCTGCTGCTGGCGATCGGGCTGTGCAGCCTGGTCGGCCTCATTACCGGCACGCTGGTCAGCCGGCTGAAGCTGCCGCCCTTCATCGTCACGCTCGGCCTGCTCGGCATCGTCACCGCCGCCACCCGGCTGTTCTCCGGCGGCGGCGCCTTCCCGGTGATGGACGACCTGCTGGCCTGGACCGGCAACACGCTGCGCCTGGGCGGCGCCGTGATCACCTACGGCATCATCATCATGCTCGGCCTCTACGGGCTGGTCTGGTACCTGCTGAATCAGACCGCCTGGGGCAAGCATGTCTACGCCATCGGCAACAGCCCGGAAGCGGCGCGGCTGGTCGGCATCCCTGTGCAGCGCCGACTGCTGTCGGTCTACCTGTTCGCGGCGTTCCTGTACGGCATCGGCGCCTGGCTGGCGCTGGGGCGGATCCCGAACGCCGACCCCAACGCGATGCAGAACGCCAATCTGGACAGCATCACCGCCGTCGTGATCGGCGGCACCAGCCTGTTCGGCGGCCGCGGCAGCCTGATCGGCACGCTGATCGGCGTGCTGATCGTCGGCGTGCTGCGCAACGGCCTGACCCTGATCGGCATCGACCCGCTGTGGCAGGACCTGGTCACCGGCGTCCTGGTCATCGCCGCAGTCGCGCTGGACCAGTTGTCGCGATGGAGGCGGGTATGACCGCGACCGTCCTCGAGGCCCGCGGCGTGGTCAAGCGCTACGGCCATGTCACCGCGCTGGGCGGCGTCGATTTCGAGCTGCGCGATGGCGAGGTGCTGGCGGTGATCGGCGACAACGGCGCCGGCAAGTCGACCCTGATCAAGGTGCTGTCCGGCGCCGTCACGCCCGATGAGGGTGAGGTGCTGCTGGACGGCCAGCCGGTGCGGTTCCATGGCCCGCTGGACGCCCGCCGCCGCGGCATCGAGACGGTGTACCAGGACCTGGCCGTGGCCCCGGCGCTGGACATCGCCGCCAACCTGTATCTGGGGCGCGAGTTGCGCCGGCCCGGGCCGCTCGGCCGCTGGCTGCGGCTGCTCGACAAGCCGCGGATGCGCAGCGAGGCGCAGCGCCACATGGACGAGCTGCGCTTCCGCCTGCCCTCGATCACCCATGCGGTCGAAAGCCTGTCCGGCGGCCAGCGCCAGGGCGTCGCCGTCGCCCGCGCCGCCGTGTTCGCCCGCAAGCTGGTGATCATGGACGAGCCGACGGCGGCGCTGGGCGTGCGCGAGACCGGCCAGGTGCTGGACCTGATCCGCACCATCCGCGACCGCGGCCTGCCGGTCGTCCTGATCAGCCACAACATGCCGAATGTGTTCGAGGTCGCCGACCGCATCCATGTCATGCGCCTGGGCCGCCGCGTCGCCGTGACCTCGCCGCAGCGCCACAGCATGGCCGAGGTGGTGGCGATCATGACCGGGGCGATGCCGGGCGACCAGCCGGCTCCCAACGGCGAGCCGGCCGCATGACCCCCGTTTTCCCTTCCCCTGACCGAAACACGAGAGACAGAGCATGACCCGCCTGGACGAGAAGCTGGCCCGCATCCGCGCCGGACAGTACAAGCGCAGCGACTTCATCATCGCCGACGCCAAGGACGGCGACATGGGGCCGAGCCTGACCTCGACCGGCCCGAAGCGCGCGCCGGACGGCAGTTGGACCCGCTACCGCACCCGCGACGAGTTCCTGGACACCATCCGCCAGGTGGTGGAGCAGGACATTGTCGACATCATGCTGGTCTCGGCCTCGAACCTGGAGCGGCTGGTCGAGAGCGGCACCTTCCGCAACAGCCGCGTCAAGCCGGCGATCCGCGCCAACGACACCACCGATGTCTGGGTGGTGCGCGGCTGCTCCTACCCCAAACAGCCCTCGCGGCCGTTCCGCTCGGCCCTGCTGCCGCGGGTGAGGCATGGCGGCACCGCGCCCGATCCGAAGGCGCCGGTCACCGGCACCGATCTCGGCCTCTACTCCGTCACCTTCAACAACGACCTCGATTCCGACATCCGGTCGCTGGAGGCCTTCGCCGAATTTCGCGCCGACTGCGCCGCCAACGGCTTCAACTACTTCTTCGAGGTGTTCAACCCGAACGTCTCGAGCGGCATCGACCCGGAGTTGCAGCCGCATTACCTGAACGACTGCATCCTGCGCTGCCTGGCCGGGGTGATGAAGGCCGACCGGCCGCAATTCCTGAAGATTCCCTTCAACGGCCCGAAGGCGCTGGAGGAGCTGGCCAGCTTCGATTCCAGCCTGATCGTCGGCGTGCTGGGCGGCGGCGCCGGCACCACCCGCGACTGCTTCGAGCTGCTGCACCAGGCCGAGAAATACGGCGCCCGCGTCGCCCTGTTCGGCCGCAAGATCAACCTGGCGGAATCGCCGCTGGCGATGGTGAGCTTCATGCGCCAGGTGGCCGACGGCACGATCGCGCCGGAGGAGGCGGTGCGCGCCTATCACGGCGAGCTGCAGAAGCAGGGCATCACCCCGCTGCGGCCGCTGGCCGACGACGTGCAGACCACCGAAGCCGTGCTGAAGCAGGGCTGAGATGGAGCGGTCCGGCATCATCTGCGGCGGCACGATCTGCATCGACGTCAACAAGGTCATCGACCGGTTCCCGCCGCAGGAGCACGTCGCCAAGATCGTGGAGGAGACGCCGGATTCCGGCGGCCCGGGCTTCAACATGGCGATCGACCTCGCCCGCCTGGGCGCCCCCTTCCCGATCGAGGTGGTGGGCGTGGTCGGCGACGACGCCTATGGCCGATTGGCGCTCGACGTCTGCCGCGACCATGGCGTCGGCGCCGGCCGGATCGCGGTGCTGCCGGGCGGGCGCACCGCCTACACCGACGTGATGATCGTGGCCGAGGGCGGTCGGCGGACCTTCTTCTACCAGGAGGGGGTCAACGCCCTGCTCTCGCCCGAGCATTTCGACCTGGCGGGATCGACCGCCAAGATCTTCCATGTCGGCTCGCCCGGGGTGCATGCCCGGATGGACGCGCCGCATGGCAACGGCAACGGCTTCACCGAGGTGCTGGCCCGCGCCCGCGCCTCGGGCCACCGCACCAATCTGGAGCTGGTCGGGGTGGCCGGCGACCGGCTTCGCGACCTGACCGTGCCCTGCCTGCCGCTGCTCGACAGCATCATCATCAACGAGCTGGAGGCGACGGCGCTGACCGGCGTCGAGACCCATCGCGGCGGCCGGCCCGACTGGGCCCTGGTCGAGGCGGCGGCGGCGGCGCTGATCCGCATGGGCGTGTCGACCCTGGCGGTGGTGCATTTCCCGGAGGGGGTGGTCGCCGCCGACCGCGACGGACGCTTCTGGCGCCAGGGTGCGGCCTGGGTGCCGCCGGACAAGGTCAAGAGCACCAACGGCGCCGGCGACGCCCTGGCCTCCGGCGTCATGCTGGGCCTGCACGAGGGCTGGCCGGTGGAGAAAGGGCTGCGGCTGGGTGTCTGCGTCGCGGCGCTCAGCTTGGGTTCGTACAGCACGTCGCGGGCGATCCCTTCGGCGGAAGAGTGCTTCGCCTATGGAGAGAGGGCGGGGTTCAAGCCCACGGCTTAGGCAAGCCCACTGCGTAGGCTGGGTTCGCCTTCCGAACCCAGCCTCCCGCCGCCACACCGGCCGATAGGATTGCGGGTTCGCTTCGCGAACCCAACCTGCTTTCGCGTCTGGCCTAACTCGTCAGAGCTCGTTCGAGACTGCGTCGGCGTGAGCCGGCTGGTGGTGGTTTCGAGAACCGGCGCGCAGCGGACGTTAAAGTCCGTGGGCACCGGAAGCTTCGGGTCCGCCATCAGACGGCCGTGCCGGTAGCACGATCGGATGATCCCTCAGATCCAGCCGCCGTCGACGACATAGGTCTGGCTGGTGCACATCCGGGCGTCATCGGAGGCCAGGAAGGCAACCATGCGGGCGATGTCCTCCGGCTCGACGAAGCCCTTCAGGCATTGCGACGCCATGATCCGCTCGACGTATTCCGGCGTGTACCAGAGCTTGACCTGCCGCTCGGTCCGGACCGCGCCGGGCAGCACGCAGTTGACCCGGATGCCCTCGACCCCGAGGTCGCGCGCCAGGCTGCGGGTCAGGCCCTCGATCGCCGCCTTGGCCGTGGTGTAGGCCGGCATGCCGCCCATCCCGGCGCGCCAGGAGATCGAGCCGAAATTGATCACCGACCCGCCGCCGGCATCGCGCATCGCCGGCCGCACCGCCTGCACGGCGAAGAACTGGTGCTTCAGGTTCACCGCCAGCCGGTCGTCCCAGTATTCCGGCGTCACCTCGTCGATGCTGTGGCGCTGGTCGTGGCCGGCATTGTTGACCAGCACCCGGATCGGCCCGACCGCCGCCTCCGCCGCCCGCACCATGGCGCGCAGCGCGTCGATGTCGCGCAGGTCGCAGGGCAGGAAGGCCGGGGCCGCCAGCCCCTCCCCCGCCAGCCGCTCGGCCAGCGCCCGCGACGACTCCGCGTCGATGTCGCAGAACACCACCCGGCTGTTCTGGCGGACGAAATGCTCGACCAGGGCGGCGCCGATGCCGGAGCCGCCGCCGGTGACCAGCACGGCGCGGTCCTGCAGGCTGGGATAGAAGGCGAAGTCGGTCATGATGCCGCCTGGATAAGGAATAGGGACTCGGGGGTCACTCTCGGACCAGCGTCAGCTTGCGCTCGAACATCTCCAGCGCCTCGGCCAGGGTGTGGCTGCGACGGAGCCGGTGCCGGCCCTCATAGACGCAGTATTCCGTCCCCTGCGCGGCCAGCACCTTGGCGATGCCATAGAGCGGCCGGTCGTGGCTGTGCCGGAACACGCTGAACACGGCGATGCCGACGCCGTGGTCGATCGCGTAGTCGCGCCATTCGCCGGCGGCGACGCGATCGAAATAGAGGCCGAGCAGCTGACCGAGTTCGCCGCGGTTGAAATAGACGCGCCCGCGGCGGCGCCGTATCTGGGAGAGATCGAAAACCTGCGACATGCGCCGACGGGACGCCTCGACATCGTTGAGTCGGTGACGGGAGTGTTGGACAAATCCGGCGCCGCGTCCAGACAGACTCGCTGCGACCGCAGGAACGGCCGGATCGCCCCGCCGCCACACATCGCCATATCGCCGCCACACCGCTGGATTGTCTTCCCGGAACCAATCGTCTAGGTAAGGCGGCTCGGCCGCGACGCCCGGCCGAGGCGGCGCCCTGTTCGGAACCCTGTGAATGACCGATATCTTCCGCGAAGTCGACGAAGCCCTGCGCGAGGATCGCGTCAAGGCGATCTGGAACCGCCACGGCACGCTGATCATCGCGGGCGCGGTCGCGATCGTCCTCGGCACCGCAGCCTTCGTCGGCTGGCGCAGCTACAGCCAGAGCCAGGCGCAGTCGCAGACCAAGGCGCTGGCCGACGCCCAGCAGCAGGCTGCGGCCGATCCGCAGAACGCCGCCTCGATCTACGCCGCCGTCGCCGCCGACAGCAGCGCCGACCGCGCCGCCCTGGCCCACCTGCTGGAGGCGCGCGCCGCGCTCGACGCCGGCAAGCGCGACGAGGCCGGCAAGATCTACCAGCAGATCGCCGGCGACAGCGGCGTCAATTCGGTGGTGCGCGACCTCGCCCGCCTCTATTCGGTCATGGCCCGGCTCGACGACGGCGACCCCGCGGCGCTGAACGACGAGCTGGCGCCGCTGGCCGCCGACGGTGCGCCCTGGCGCAGCTCGGCGCGCGAGCTGCAGGGCCTGCTGGCCCTGCGCCAGAAGGATGCGGCCAAGGCCCGCGAGATCTTCGAGGCGCTGTCGAAGGACCCCGTCGCGCCCCCCGGCGTGCGCAGCCGGGCCGACCAGCTCCTCAGCATTTCGAGCAATTGAGGGACCACGCCATGCGGCGACGCCACCTGCTGCCCCGGATCTCCATTCTCGCGCTCGCCGGGTTCCTCAGCGCCTGCAGCTGGTTCAAGGACGCCAAGACCCCGCTGCCGGGCGAACGGATCGCGGTGATCAGCCGCACCCAGGGGCTGGAGCCGGCGGCCGATGCCGGGCAGCCGGCCGTGCTGCCGGCGGTGCGCACCAACCCCGACTGGCGCAACCCGGGCGGCGCGGTGAACCACGTCAACGGCAACCTGGCGCTGAAGATCCCGTTCCAGCGGGCCTGGAGCAGCAGCATCGGCAGCGGCGACAGCAGCAGCACGGCGCTGCTGACCGGCCCGGTGATCGCCGACGGCAAGGTCTACATCACCGACGCTTCCGGCCGGCTGAACGCGCTCGACGCCGCCACCGGCCGCTCCTACTGGCGGGTGCGGGTGGCGGATCCGGAGCAGGACAGCGTGCCGATCGGCGGCGGCGCCGCCTATGCCGACGGCACGGTCTACGCCACCACCGGCTTCGGCGAGGCGGTGGCGGTCGACCCGACCAATGGCGGCCTGATCTGGCGCAGCAAGCTGGCCGGGCCGGTGCGCGGCGCGCCGACCGTGACCCAGGGCCGCGTCGTCACCATCACCGTCGACAACCAGACCGAGGTGCTGGACGCCAAGACCGGCACCGAGGTGTGGAACCACAGCGGCATCACCGAAGCCTCCGCCCTGCTCGGCGGCGGCAGCGCCGCGGTCGATGCCGGCGTGGTGGTGGTGCCCTATTCCTCGGGCGAGCTGTACGGCCTGCGCATCGAGAACGGCCGGCCGGTGTGGTCGGCCAGCGTCGGCGGCGGCGCCGCGCGCGCCGCGGGCGCCCTGGCCGGCCTGGCCGACATCACCGCCCTGCCGGCGATCGACGGCGAACTGGTGGTCGCGGTCAGCCACGGCAACCAGGCGGTCGGCATCGACATGCGCTCCGGCATCACGGTCTGGGAGCAGCCGATCAGCGGCACCCAGATGCCCTGGGTGGCCGGCGACACCGTCTATCTGGTCTCCAATGACGGCGTCGTGGTGGCGCTGGCTCGCAACACCGGCAAGGTGCGCTGGACCCGCGAGCTGGAGCGCTGGACCGATCCCGAGGACAAGGAAGGCCCGATCACCTGGACCGGCCCGGTGCTGGCCGGCGACACGCTGGTCCTGGCTTCCTCGACCGGCAACGGCGTTCTGGTCTCGCCCAAGACCGGCGAGGTCACCGGCCATTTCGAGACCGACGCGACGCGGATCACCCCGGTGGTCGCCGACGGAACCCTGTATATTGTCGGCACCGGCGGCACGCTGACCGCCTATCGCTGAGCAGTCCCGAGCACACATGCCCTTTACCCTCGCCATCATCGGCCGGCCGAATGTCGGCAAGTCGACGCTGTTCAACCGGCTGGTCGGCAAGCGCATGGCCTTGGTCGACGACACGCCGGGGGTGACGCGCGACCGGCGCATCGGCGAGGGCCGGCTGGCGGATCTGAGCTTCCGGGTGATCGACACCGCCGGCCTGGAGGAGGCGTTCGACGACAGCCTCGAGGCACGGATGCGGCAGCAGACCGAGGCGGCGCTGCGCGAGGCCGATGTCGCGCTGATGCTGATCGACGCCCGCGCCGGGGTGACGCCGCTGGACAAGCACTTCGCGCAATGGCTGCGGCGCCAGGGCGGCAAGGTGCTGCTGCTGGCCAACAAATGCGAGGGCCGCGCCGCCGAGGCCGGGCTGCACGAGGCCTGGTCGCTGGGCCTGGGCGAGCCGATCGCCGTCTCCGCCGCGCATGGCGAGGGGCTGGTCGACCTGGTCGACGCGCTGCGGCCGCTGATGCCGGCCGAGGACGAGGACACCGGGGCCTTCGACGACGGTGACGACGCCCCGATGCCGGAGGAGGAGGGCGAGGGCGACACGGTCGATCCGGAGCGCGACCTGGCCCGGCCGATCCGCCTGGCCATCATCGGCCGCCCGAATGTCGGCAAGTCGACCCTGATGAACGCCCTGCTGGACGAGGAGCGGGTGCTGACCGGGCCGGAGGCCGGCATCACCCGCGACGCCATCGGCGTCGACTGGACCTGGCGCGGCCAGGCGATCCACCTGGTCGACACCGCCGGGCTGCGGCGCAAGGCCCGGATCGACAAGGTCGACGACAAGGTCGAGTTCATGTCGGTCGGCGACACGCTGGAGACGATCCGGCTGGCCCATGTCTGCGTGCTGCTGCTGGACGCCGGCGCGATCATGGACAAGCAGGACCTGACCATCGCCCGGCACGTGATCGAGGAAGGCCGCGCTTTGGTCATCGCGATCAACAAATGGGACACGGTCGAGGACCATGCGGCGGCGCTGCGGCAGCTGAGCGACAAGCTGCAGACCTCGATGCCGCAAGTGCGCGGCGTGCCGACCGTCACCGTCTCCGCCCTGCGCGGCCAGAAGCTGGACAAGCTGATGGACGCGGTGCTGGACATCCACAAGGTGTGGAACCGACGGGTGCGCACCGGCCCGCTCAACCGCTGGCTGCCGGCGATGCTGGAGGCGCATCCGCCGCCGCTGGTGCGCGGCCGCCGCCTGAAGATCCGCTACATCACCCAGGTCAAGGGTCGGCCGCCGACCTTCGCGCTGTTCGTGTCCCAGGCCGAGGAGTTCCCGGACAGCTATCTGCGCTACCTGGTGAACGGGCTGCGCGACAGCTTCGCCCTGGCCGGCGTGCCGATCCGGATGATGCTGCGCCAGCCGAAGAACCCCTACGCCGACAAGGGTTGAGCGGCGCCGGCTTTTTTTGCCGGACGATTGCAATCGGGACGCGGCGAGGCCAGAGTCCCCTCCCCTGCGGGAGGAGATCGGAATGATTCACGAGCTGCGCGTCTATCACTGCGAGCCGGGCAAGCTGCCGGCGCTGCTGAACCGCTTCGACACCATCACCCTGAAGATCTGGGAGCGCTTCGGCATCCGCCAGGCCGGCTTCTGGACGGTCGAGATCGGCGAGAGCAACCAGGCCCTGTACTACCTGCTGGAATGGGAGTCGCTGGCCGAGCGGGAGCAGAAATGGACCGCCTTCGCCACCGATCCGGAATGGCTGGAAAAGCGCGCCGGAACCGAGCGCGACGGCCCGATCGTGTCCTACATCACCAACGCCATCCTGAAGCCGACGGCGTTCTCCAAGGTCAAGTAGCCGGCAGGGCGGCCGGGTTCGGCCGCCCTCCCCGCCTGCCGGAGGCCCGTCATGACCAAGACTTCGACCGACCGGGAGCACTGGGCCCGCGTCGCCCGGGACTGGACGGCCTGGGCGCGGAAGCCCGGCCACGACGCCTTCTGGGCCTATCGCGACGCGCTGACCGGCTATCTCGGCCGCGGCTCGGGCGAGGCGCTGGACCTCGGCTGCGGCGAGGGCCGGGTGTCGCGCGAGCTGACGGCGCTGGGCTGGCGCGTCACCGCCGCCGACACCGTGGCCGAGCTGGTGGAGATCGCGGCCGAAGCCGGATCGGCGCAGGAGTACGCGGTGGCCGACGCCGCCGCCCTGCCCTTCGCGGATGGCCGCTTCGACCTGGGGGTCGCCTACAACATGCTGATGGATGTCGAGGACGTGCCGGGCGCGCTGCGCGAGGTCCGGCGCGTGCTGCGGCCGGGCGGCACGCTGATGGTGTCGCTGGTCCATCCGTTTCGCGACCGCGGCCGCTTCGCCGGGCCGGAGCCGGACGCGCCCTTCATCTTCGAGGGCAGCTATTACGGCCGCGAGCGCTTCGAGGGCAGCGAGGAGCGCGACGGGCTGCGCATGGACTTCGCCGGCTGGTCGCAGCCGCTGGAGGCCTATGCCGCGGCGCTGGAGGCGGCCGGCCTCGCCATCACCTCGATCCGCGAGCCGCAGCCGGACCACCCCGAGGGCAGCGACCGGCTGCAGCAATGGATGCGGCTGCCGCTGTTCCTGTGGCTGAAGGCCCGGCCGCTCGCGTGACGGCCTCCCCCTCATTGCCGGGCTTGACCCGGCAATCCAGAAGATGTCGACAGTTTCCGGATGCCCGGGTCAAGCCCGGGCATGACAAAAAATTAACGAAAACAGGCGATTATCCCAAGATCTTCCCGGGATTGAGAATCCCCTTCGGGTCCAGCGCCGCCTTGATCGCCGCCATCGCCGCCCGCCGGGCCGGGTCGCCGTAGCGGCGGAAGGCGTCCTGCTTCTCCAGCCCGATGCCGTGCTCGGCGGAGAACGAGCCGCCGGAATCGGCCAGGCCGTCATAGAGGATCGCCTCGATCCGCGCCTCCGACCCTTCCGGCCGGTCGCCGACCATGACGTGCAGGTTGCCGTCGGCGAGATGGCCGAAGACATAGACCCGCATCGCCGGCGAGAACGTCGCGGCCAGGTCCGAGCGGATCCGCTCGACATAGGCGGGCAGCCCCGACAGCGGCACCGAGACGTCGAAGGTCTTGGCGTCCGGGCAGGGCCGGCTGACCGCGTCGGAATCGTCGCGGATGCGCCAGAACATCTCGCGCTGCCGCTCGTTCTGCGCCAGGGCCGCGCCGGTCACCGGCCCCTCCTCCCACAGCGCCCCGATCTCCGCCTCCATCGCCGCGGCGATGTCGATGTCCGGGTCCTGCTCGGCCTCGGTCAGCAGATAGACCGGTGCCGGGTCGAGGCCGAAGCCGGCCAGGGCCACGCCATGCTCCTGCGCCACGGTCTCGGCATAGGCGTGCCACAGGATCTCCAGTGCCCGCAGCCGGCCGGGGAAGCGGTCGCGCAGCCGCTCGGCCACGGTCAGCGCCGCCTCGGCCGAGGCGCAGGCGACCAGCGCCGTCGCCACCGGCTGTACCAGCCGCTCCAGCCGGATCACGGCCTGGGTGACGATGCCGAGCGTGCCCTCCGAACCGGCGATCAGGTCTTTCAGGTCGTAGCCGGTGTTGTTCTTCAGCACCCGCACCAGGTCGGAGACGACGGTGCCGTCGGCGCCCAGGAATTCCAGGCCCAGCACCCGGTGGCGCATGGTGCCGCGGCGGAACGCCTCGATGCCGCCGGCATTGGTCGCGATCAGCCCGCCAATGGTGGCGGAGCCGCGGGCGGCGAGGTCGATGCCGGGGGTCAGGCCATGCTCGGCCGCCGCCTCCTGCAGCTGCTGCAGCGTCGCCCCGGCCTCGACCACGGCAAGGCGCGCGGCAGTGTCGATCTCGACGATGCGGTCGAGCCGGCGGGTGCTGAGCACGATCTGCCCCGGCTGCGAGGCGCCGCCACCGACCAGGCCGGTGCGGCCGCCATGCGGCACGACGGCGACGCCCGCCTCGTGGCACAGCGCCAGCACCGCCGAGGCCTCGTCCACGGTGCGGGGCGAGGCCTGGAGGCCGGCTGCGAGGTTGTCGGGGTGATAGCCGGGATCGACGCCGACCAGGGCTTCGGCGCGTGCGACCCCGCCCGGGCCGAGCAGCGCGTCGAGGCGGGCGAGGAAAGCGGCGTCGAGGGCGGTCATGGCGGTCCCGGTCGGTGACGGCCGAGAATGGCGGGGGCGCGCGGCCGGATCAAGGCCGGAGCCGGTTCTTTCGGCGCAAACCCCCTCCCCCTAACCCCCTCCCGCAGGGAGAGGGGGTTATCGACGATAAAGCGACCTACGCCGCCTTGCGCGCCGTGACGAAGACCGACTCGTCGGTGCCCAGCGGCACCGGCTCCGGCCGCTGGCAGACGCTCTCGATGGTGACGTGGCGGCCCTCGGTCGAGGAGCGGCTGAACGCCTCCATCACCTCGAGCGCGTGCAGCGCCAGGTCGCCCGAGGCGCGGTGCGGCCGGCCCTCGCGGATCGCGATCGCCATGTCGAGCGCGCCGATGATGCGGTAGTCGGCCACCGACCGGCCGTCCTTCAGCGGCCGGTTCGGCACGCCGAAGGGATGCGCCGCGATGTCGACATCCTGCCAGTCGCCGCCCTGGTCGGTGATCTGCGGCGCGCCGCCGAAGAAGTTCGGGTCGGGCACCAGCAGCGAGCCCTCGGTGCCGTAGATCTCGAACGGGATGCGCTTGTTCTTCCACACGTCCCAGGAGGCGGTCAGCGAGATGTTGGCACCGCTCTCGAATTCCAGCACGCCGTTGACCGTGGTCGGCACCTCGACCTGGATGATCTGGCCGGCCAAAGGCTCGCTGGTGACCTTGCGGGTCGGGTAGCCCTTGGTGGCGACCGCCGCCACCCGCTTCACCGGCCCGAGCAGGTTGATCAGCTGGGTGACGTAGTACGGCCCGATGTCGAGGATCGGCCCGCCGCCCGGCTTGAAGAAGAACTCCGGGTTCGGGTGCCAGCTCTCCATGCCGCGCGAGATCACCGCGGCGGCGCCGCCGACCACCTGGCCGATGCGGCCTTCGTCGATCACCCGGCGGCAGGCCTGGTGGGCGCCGCCGAGGAAGGTGTCGGGGGCGCAGCCGATGCGCAGCCCGGCCGTGGCCGCTGCCTGGGCCAAAGCGCGGGCGTCGGCCAGCGTCGCCGCCAGCGGCTTCTCGGAATAGACGTGCTTGCCTGCGGCGATGATCTGCAGCCCGACCGCGGCATGGACCAGCGGCACGGTCAGGTTGATGACGATCTCGATCTCCGGGTCGGCCAGCAGATCATCGACCGTGAGCGCGGCGACGCCGTATTGCTGGGCCTTGGCTTCGGCGGCCTCGCGCCGCAGGTCGGCGCAGGCCTTGACTCGCACCAGGCTGGAGCCGGCGGCGCCACGGAAATAGGCGTCGCTGATGTTGCCGCAGCCGATGATGCCGAGGGTGACGGGGGTCATGGATGGAGTCTCCGAGGGTCGGTCAGGCCGGCAGGGCCTTGAGGAAGTCGAAGCTGGCCTTGGCGAAGGCGTCGGGGTGCTTGGGATTGTCGTGCTCGACCACCATCCACTCGGCGCCCGCCGCCCGGCATTCGCGCCACAGCCGCGGCCAGTCGAGCGTGCCGGTGCCGACATCGGTCCAGCCATCCTCGTCGGTCTTCTGGCCGGCCGGGGCAATGTCCTTGACATGGGCCGAGGCCACCCGCGCCTTCTCCTTCACCAGCCACTCGGACGGGTTGGCCCCGCCGCGCGCCAGCCAGGCGACGTCGACCTGCCAGGTCAGCGGATGGCCGTTGGCGCCGTCGAAGAAATGCGCCAGCGCCGGCCGGCCATCCGCCATCGCCTCCAGCTCCCAATGATGGTTGTGGTAGCCGAGCTTGATGCCCTTGTCGGCCAGCTTCGCGGCGAACTCACCGAGCTCCTGCCCGGCCTGGTGCCAGCGGGCGGCGTCGCCCTTGCGCTCGTCGGCCGGCAGCGCCGGCATGAACAGCTGGGTCAGGCCGACGGCCTTGGCGCCCGCGACCACCCAGTCCAGCCGCTCGCGCAGCGCCGGCAGGCCGATATGGCCGGAGGACGCGGTCAGGCCGCGGCTGTCGAGCTTCCGCCGGGTGCCGGCGGCATCGTCGAAATGCGACTGGATCGTCTCGACATGGCGGTAGCCGGCGGCGGCCACGGCGTCGAGCTGCTTGTCGAGGTCGCCATAGTTGCGGAGGCTGTAGAGCTGGATGGAGATCACATCCGGAGTGGACATCGCTTCCTCTGGGGTTTGAAGCCGGTCTGGAGCCGGCGTCTGGTCCGTGGCCGGCCTTACAGCCGGCGCTCGGTCTGGGTGCTGAACAGGGAGGCCTTGGACAGGTCGAGCGCCAGCCGGGCGCCGCCCGACAGCGCCCGCGCCCGGTCCGGCGGCAGGCGGACGGAGACGCGCTTGCCGGCCAGGTCGAACCAGGCCAGCGTATCGGCGCCCATCGGCTCGGTGAAGAGCAGCGGCGCCTCGACCGGAACGCCCGGCGCGCCGTCCTCGGCCAGGCCGATATCCTCCGGCCGGAAGCCGAGCACGATCTCGTCCCCCGCCGCCGGCTCGGACAGGAAAGGATACGCGCCAAGCGGCAGGTCGTGGCCGTCGATCCGCGCGGCGATGCCGTCGGACGGCACCACCGTGCCGGGCAGGAAGTTCATCGCCGGCGACCCGACGAAGCCGGCCACGAACAGGGTCGCCGGCTTCTCGTAGAGGGTCTGCGGGTCGGCGTACTGCTCGACCTGCCCGCCCTTCATCACCGCGATCCGTGTGGCCAGCGTCATCGCCTCGATCTGGTCGTGGGTGACGTAGACGATGGTTGAGCCGAGCTCCTGGTGCAGGCGCTTGATCTCGACCCGCATCTCGGTGCGCAGCTTGGCGTCGAGATTGGACAGCGGCTCGTCGAACAGGAACACCTGGGCCTCGCGCACCAGGGCCCGGCCGATCGCCACGCGCTGGCGCTGCCCGCCGGAGAGCTGGCCCGGCTTGCGGTCGAGCAGCTCGCGGATCTGCAGCAGGTCGGCGGCCCAGACGACGCGCTTCTCCACCTCCTCCTTCGGCATGCGGCTGACGCGCAGGCCGAAGGACAGGTTCTTGCGGACCGTCATGGTCGGATAGAGGGCGTAGGACTGGAACACCATGGCCAGGCCGCGGGCGCTCGGCTCGGCGTCGGTGACGTCGACGCCGCCGATCACGATCTCGCCGGAATCGACGTCGTCGAGGCCGGCGATGGCGTTGAGCAGGGTGGACTTGCCGCAGCCGGACGGGCCGAGCAGCACGGTGAAGGCGCCGGGCTCGACCTCGATGTCGATCTGCCGCAGCACGTGCAGCGCGCCATAGGACTTGTTCAGGGCGCGAATCTGGATGCCGGAGGACATGGGCCTATCCTTTCACGGCGCCCGAGGCGATGCCGCGGACGAAGTACCGGCCCGACAGGAAGTACACGAGCAGCGGCGGCAGCGCGGTCAGCACCGTGGCCGCCATGTTGACGTTGTACTCGATCGTGCCGGTGGTGGTGTTGACGATGTTGTTGAGCTGGACCGTCATCGGCAGGTTCTCGCGGCCGGCGAAGATGTAGCCCAGCAGGTAGTCGTTCCAGATGCCGGTGACCTGCAGGATCAGGGCGACCATGAGGATGTTGACCGACATCGGCAGCATGATCTGGAAGAAGATGCGGAAGAAGCCGGCGCCGTCGACCCGCGCCGCCTTCACCAGCTCCTCCGGCAAGCCGGCGTAGAAGTTGCGGAAGATCAGGGTCAGCGTCGGCAGGCCGAAGATGACATGGATCAGCACGATGCCGGGCAGCGTGCCGTACAGGCCGAGGCCGGAGAAGATCTTGACCAGCGGATACAGGATCACCTGGTACGGGATGAAGGCGCCCAGCATCAACGCGGTCAGGATCTTGTCGGCATGGCGGAAGCGCCACTGCGCCAGGGCATAGCCGTTCAGCGCCCCGGCCAGCACCGACAGGATCACGCTCGGCACCAGGATGCGGACCGAGTTCCAGAAGCCGACATGCAGCCCGTCGCAGAACAGGCCGGTGCAGGCCGACAGCCAGGCCTTGGACCAGGGCTCCAGCGTCGGCGCCATCGGCAGGGCGAAGATCGAGCCCTCGCGGATCTCGTCCATCGGCTTCAGCGAGGTCGACAGCACGATCAAGAGCGGGATGGCGAAGAACAGCGCGGCCAGCACCAGGAAGGCATAGAGCCCGGCCCGGCTTGCCGACGCCTTGCGGGCCGGGCGGCGGGCGGCGCGGGGGATGGCGCCGGCGACGGCGGTGTCGGTCATCGCGCCCTCCGCGACAGCTCGATGTAGAGATAGGGCGCCAGCGCCGCCAGCACCGCGACCAGCATGACCACGGCGCCCGCCGAGGCCAGGCCGATATTGGCGCGCTCGAAGGTCAGGTCGACCACGAATTTGGCCGGCATGTCGGTGGCGTTGCCGGGGCCGCCGCGGGTCATGGCGACGACCAGGTCGTAGCTCTTCACCACCGCGATCGCCAGCAGCACGACGCAGGTGACGACCAGCGGCCGCAGCATCGGCAGCACGATCGACAGATAGGTGCGCCAGCGCGGGATGCCTTCGACCCTGGCGGCGCGCCAGATCTCATGATCGATACCGCGCAGCCCGGCCAGCATGATCGCCATGATCAGGCCGGAGGAATGCCAGACCGCGGCCAGAACCAGGGTGTAGATGGCGCGGTCGCGGTCGATGATCCAGTCGAAGGTGAAGCCCTCCCAGCCCAGGCCGCGGACGAAATCCTGCAGCCCCATCGCCGGGTTCAGGAACCACTGCCAGGCGAGGCCGGTGACGATGAAGGACATCGACAGCGGGTACAGGAAGATGGTGCGGAACACCCCCTCCCCCTTCACCTTCTGGTCGATCAGCACCGCCAGCAGCGTGCCCAGCGCCAGGGCCAGGGCGATGAACAGCCCGCCGAACACGAACATGTTGCCGAAGGCGGTGTACCAGCGCGCGGTGCTGAACAGCCGGACGTACTGGGCGATGCCGGCGAAATCGTAATTCGGCACCAGGCTGGAGCGGGTGAAGGAGATATAGATGGTCCAGAGGATGGCGCCGTAGAAGCACGTGGCCATGACCAGCACGGTCGGCGCCATCACGGCCTTGGCCGTCAGGTAGCGGATGCGAAGCGCAGCCATGATCCCTCCCGGGGACCGCCCCGCCGGGACGGCGGAACGGTCCGGTTGAGGTGGTCGGTCAGATGTCGGCGTTGGCGACGATCTCGGAGAACTGCTTGGCCGCGTCCTCCGGCTTCATCTCCGGGCTGGTCCAGAACTGGGTGATCAGGTCCTGCAGCTGGCCTTCGACGTCGCTGCTGAAGGCCAGCGCCGTGTTCGGCAGCTGGTTCTCGACCTTGGACATCACCTTCTGGCCTTCCTGCGAGCAGATGTCGAGGGTGCCGACATCGGCATCCGTCCGCGGCGGCAAGGCGCCCTTGAACTTGTTGAAGGCGACCTGGGTGGCCGGGTCCATCATCACCTCGGCCAGCAGCTTCTGGGCCTTGGTCTTCTCGGCGTCGTCCAGCTTCGGGAAGGCGAAGACATCGACGGTCAGGACATAGGCGTCCTGGTTGCCGGGCGGCCGGGCGCAGCCGAACTCCTTGCCCGGGGTCAGGCCGGCGGCGGCGAACTCGCCCTTGGCCCAGTCGCCCATGATCTGCATCGCCGCTTTGTTGGTGGCGACCATGATGGTGGTGTCGTTCCACTTCCGGCCGGCGCTGCCCTGGTCGACATAGGCGCGCAGCTTGCCGAAGGTCTCGAAGGCCTTGACCATCTCCGGCCCGCCCGCGGCGTCGGCGTCGTGGTCGACATAGACCTTCTTATACGTCTCCTTGCCGCCGGCGCCGATCAGGACCGAGCGGAACAGCAGCGCCTCCTGCCACGGCTCGCCGCCGACGCCCAGCGCGGTGTAGCCCTTGGCCTTGATCTTGTCGGCGAGGGGGAAGAACTCGTCCCAGGTCTTCGGCGGCTCGGCGCCCATCTCCTGGAAGATCTTGGTCGAATACCACAGCCAGTTGTCGCCGTGGATGTCGGTCGGCACGGCGTAGAAATGGCCGTCATAGGAGGCGTTCTTGACGATCAGCGGCGGCAGCTTCTCCTGCCACTTCCCGGCTGCCGCGAGGTCGTCGAGATCGGCCAGCAGCCCTTCCTTCGCCAGGTTGGTGACGGCGACGCCGATGTTCCACTGGATGGCGCCCGGCGCGTCGCCGCCCGCGATCCGGTTCATCGCCGCCTGCCGCGCCGCGGTGCCGCCGACCACGGCGCTGTCGATCCAGGTGCCGCCGCGCTTCTTGAACTCCTCGGCGAACACGCTGATCGCCTTGGATTCACCGCCGCTGGTCCACCAATGGATCACGTCGACGGTCTGTGCCGTCGCCGTTCCCGCAGCCGCCGCTGATATTGCACCGCAAAAGGCGGCAGACAGCAGAAGTCGTTGGGGAAAATTCATAAGTTTCCTCCCTCGAATTATTCGGTTACCGGCTCATCGGACCCATCACCGCCCGCAGAACGGGCGGCGAACATTGGAACTGCAGCGCATTCCGTATTTTGACCGGATCGTACAATCGATTACATTGGGGCGTCAACCGTGGAATCGAGGATCGAATATTGCCTTCTTCCGGGAATGGGCGGAACCGCACCAGGATGGTCGACATCGCCCGGCTGGCCGGGGTTTCGGTGGCGACGGTCAGCCGGGCGCTGACCGGCTCGCCTCTTGTCACGGCCGAGACGCGCGAGCGGATCGAGGCGGCGGTGCGCCAGACCGGCTATGCCGTGAACCCGCTGGCGCGCGGCCTGCGCCGGCAGGAGGCACGGCAGATCCTGGTGCTGGTGCCGGACATCGGCAACCCATTCTTCTCCGAGGTGCTGCTGGGCATCGAGGAGGAGGCGGCAGCGCGCGGCTTCAGCATGCTGGTCGGCAACACCGCGAAGGACCCGGCGCGCGAGGACCGGCATGCCGGCCAGATGCTGACCGGCGCGGTCGACGGGCTGATCCTGCTGAACGGCCGGCTGCCGCCTCGGCTGCAGCGCGACCGCGACTTCGACGGCCGGATCGTGGCGGTGTCGGAGGCGATCCCCGGCGGCCGGGTGCCGGTGGTCGGCATCGACAATGCCGGCGCGGCGGCCGCGGTGATGGCCCATCTCGCCGGGCTGGGCCATCGCCGCATCGGCCACATTGCCGGGCCGGAGAGCAACATCCTGACCCGGCAGCGCCTGGCCGGCTACGGCGCCGGGCTGCGCGCGGCCGGGATCAAGGCGGAGCCGGGCCTGGTCCACCATGGCGACTTCACCATCCCGAGCGGCGAGTCGGCGATGGCAGCGCTGCTGGCCCTCCCCGCCCCGCCGACGGCGGTGTTCTGCAGCAATGACGAGATGGCGATCGGCGCGATCCGGGCGTTGCGCGTCAGCGGCCGCGAGGTGCCGCGCGACGTGGCGGTGGCCGGGTTCGACGACATCCAGTTCGCCGGCACCTATGAGCCGCCGTTGACCACGATCCGCCAGCCGCGCCGCCGCATGGGTGTGGAGGCGATGGCGCTGCTGGGCCGCCGCATCACCGGCGAACCCGACGCCGGCGGCGACGTCACCCTGCCCTTCGCGCTGGTGGAGCGGAAGAGCAGCGTGGGGTGAACGACACGCTCCTCCCCCTTCCATATTGACGCCGCGGCCGTTCCCGGCTTTAGCTGTTGGAACGCAATAACGGGACATATTTCGTTATTGCGGAATAACAAGGAGACAGGGATGGCCGATCTTCTGGTCAAGCTCTATGCGCTGGAGCCGCCGACGGAGTCGCGCGCCGCCATGGCCGCCGCCGGCATAACCATCCGCCCCGCCATCGCGCCGGAGAAGCGCGCGGTCGCCCGCTGGGTGGCGGAGCGCTTCGGCGACGGCTGGGCCAGCGAGGTCGAGGTCGCCTTCGCCCATCTTCCGGTCGGCTGCCTGGTCGCGGTCCAGGACGGCGCCCTGCTGGGCTTCGCCTGCCACAACGCCACCGCCATCGGCTTCTTCGGCCCGACCGGCGTCGACCCCGGCCAGCGCGGCAAGGGCATCGGCGAGGCGCTGCTGCGCGAGACCATGGAGACGATGCGCAACCTCGGCCACGGCTACGCCATCATCGGCGGCGCCGGCCCGGTCGCCTTCTACGAGAAAATCGTCGGGGCGATCGAGATTCCGGGTTCGACAAGTGGTCTATACCACGGCATGATACGGTCCAAGACGACGGAGTGATCCGACGGCGCGGCCCGACCTAGGCGGGCCGTCTCATCGCAGACATGGGAGGTTCAGAGACGTGACCGCAGCCAATGCGTCCATGGGCGGCCGACCGCTTGCGCTCGTCCTCGGCATCCAGCGGCCGACCCTGTCGGCGGAGGAGCTGGCCTTCTTCCGCGAGGCCAACCCCTACGGCCTGTTCCTCGGCCGCCGCAACATGAAGGACCCGCAGCAGCTGCGCGCCTTGTGCGCCGCCTTCCGCGAGGCGGTGGGCCGGCCGGACGCGCCGGTGCTGACCGACCAGGAGGGTGGCCGCGTCTCGCATCTCGATTCCGGCGCCTGGCCCATGTTCCGCAGCTTCAGAAGCTTCGGCCGGCTGGCCGAGCGCGACCTGCCGGCGGCGAAGCGTGCCATCCGCCTGTCCTCCGTCGCCATGGGCCGGATGATGCGCGAGGTCGGGCTGAACAGCGCCTGCTCTCCCGTCCTCGACCTGCTGATGCCCGGCGCCGACGCGGTGATCGGCGAGCGCGCCTTCGGCGGCGACCCGGAGCTGGTGGCGGCGCTGGGCCGCGAGGTGGTGGACGGCTTTCTCGAGGTCGGGCTGATGCCGGTGATGAAGCACATCCCCGGCCATGGCCGCGCCACCGAGGACAGCCACAAGACCCGGCCGGTGGTGACCGCCGACGCCGCGACGCTGGACGCCACCGACTTCCTGCCCTTCGCCCGGCTGCGCGACACGCCCTGGGCCATGGTCAGCCACGTCGTCTACAGCGCCTTCGACCCCGACCGCCCGGCCTCGGTCTCTCCGGTCATTACCGAAGAGGTGATCCGCGGCCGCCTCGGCTTCGAGGGCGTGCTGATCTCCGACTGCGTGTTCATGAACTCGCTGCAGGGCGAGGTGCATGACCGCGTCGCCCAAGTGCTGGACGGCGGCTGCGACATCGCCCTGCACTGCCACGGCGAGCTGCCGGAGATGCGGCGCGCCGCCGCCCGGGCCCGGCCGCTGGACGACGCCGCGGTTGCCCGGCTGGCAGCGGCGGAGCGGCGCCTGGGCGCCGCCGCCGCCGACGTCACCGCGCTGCACGCCGAGGTCGAGGCGCTGCTGGCCGCGGCCTGATCCACCCGGACCGCCGGCCCGGGAAATCGGGCCGGCGCCGCATCAACGATAAGACCAACGCATGGAGGCCTATGTCATGAGACAGAAGAAATCCGTATTCCTGCTCGCCGCCGCGCTGCTGGCGGCGACCAGCGCCACGGCCGTCGCCCAGACCGTCCTGTCGATGCATATCGAGGAGGAGACGAACTGGGTGCGGAACTTCAACCCGTTCAACCGCACCTCGTACCGCCAGAGCACGATGGATTTCATCTACGAGCCGCTGGTGGTGTTCGGCAAGCTGCAGGGCAACAAGCCCTATTACCGCCTGGCCACGGCGATGAGCCTGGCGGACGACCTGAAGGCGGTGACCTTCGACCTGCGCGAGAACGTGCAGTGGTCGGACGGCCAGCCCTTCACCGCCGACGACGTGGTGTTCAGCTTCGAGCTGATGAAGAAGTTCCCGGCGCTGGATTTCAACAGCATCTGGCAGGTGATCGACGGCGTCGAGAAGCTGAGTCCGACCAAGGTGAAGTTCACCTTCAAGGAGCCGACCGCGCTGGGGCCGGAGAAGATCGTCGAAATGCCGATCATCGCCCAGCACGCCTGGAAGGACGTGGCCGACCCGGTCACCTTCCTGAACGAGAACCCGGTCGGCACCGGACCGATGACCGAGGTCACCCGCTTCACCCCGCAGGTCTATGAGCAGTGCCGCAACCCGCATTACTGGGACGCGGCGTCGTTGAAGGTGGACTGCCTGCGCTTCCCGCAGATCGCCAACAACGACCAGGCCTTGGCCGCGGCCACCGCCGGCGAGCTGGACTGGTTCGCCTCGTTCCTGCCGGACATCGATAAGACCTATGTCGCCTCCGACAAGGACCATCACGGCTACTGGTTCCCGCCGGGCAGCCTGGTGGCGGTGATCATGAACCTGGAGAGCCCGGACCCGGTGCACCGCAAGGCCTTCGACAGCGTCGAGTTCCGCCGCGCCGTCAGCATGGCGATGGACCGCGACGCCATGGTCAACGTCGCCGGTTACGGCTACCCGACGCTGAACGACGACCCCGGCACTTTCGGCAGGCGCTTCGAGAGCTGGGCCGACCCGAAGGTCAAGGAGCAGTACGGCAAATACACCCAGTACGATCTGGAGGCGGCCAAGGCGCTGCTGGACCAGGCCGGCTTCAAGGACAAGGACGGCGACGGCTTCCGCGACACGCCGGACGGCGAGAAGCTGTCCTTCGACCTGATCGTGCCGAATGGCTGGACCGACTGGATCAGCACCTCGCAGATCGCGATCGAGGGTCTCAATCAGATCGGCATCGACGTCAAGCTGGCGACGCCGGACGGCGCGGTGTGGCGCCAGAGCCTGCTGGACGGCAAGTTCGACATGGCCCTGAACTCCTGGTACGTCGGCGCCACGCCCTACTACCAGATGGACGACGCCTTCCATTCCCGGAACAAGGGCAAGACCCGGTTCTCGGCACAGCGCTTCTTCGACCCGAAGCTGGACCAGCTGCTGGACGCCTACACCCAGACCACCGACGACGCCAAGCGCAAGGACCTGCTGGACCAGGCGCAGACGCTGCTGGCGGAGAAGCTGCCGGTGGTGCCGATCTACAACAACCCGATCTGGTACGAGTACAACTCGAAGCGGTTCACCGGCTGGGCCACTGCCGACAACCCCTTCGTCAGCCCGCAGAACTACGACCCGAACCACGAGCGGCTGCTGCACCTGCTGGCGCTGCGGCCGGTGCAGTAGACGGAGCGTCCTTTCCTGCCACGGCCCACCCCCTCACCCTCCCGCCGCCTTTGGCGTCGGGCCCCTCCCTCTCCCCAAGGAGAGGGAAATGGGAAGCGGCGCTTTCACCTCTCCCCCGGGGAGAGGTCGAAATCGCGCCAGCGATTTCGGGTGAGGGGGTGGCTCAGGCCCATCCACCAAGCCGGGGCATGATATGGCCTTCGTCGCCCGACGACTGTTCTTCTACCTGGTCGCCTTCCTGGTGGCCGCAAGCATCAACTTCCTGATCCCGCGGCTGATGCCGGGCGATCCGATCGACATCATGTTCTCGCAATCCGGCACCCGACTGTCGGTCGAGAACCTGGCGGCGCTGAAGCAGACCTTCGGCTTCGTCGACGGGCCGCTGTGGCAGCAATACCTGACCTATCTCGGCAGCGTCTTCACCGGCGACCTCGGCATCTCGGTGAAGTACTTCCCGACCCCGGTCTCCGACGTGCTGGGCCGCGCCCTGGTCTGGACCCTGGTGCTGATGGGCGGGGCGACGGTGCTCAGCTTCGTGCTCGGCACGCTGCTCGGCATCGTCGCCGCCTGGCGCCGCGGCAGCCGCTTCGACGTCACGGTGTCGACCACCGCCATCATCTCCACCGCCACCCCGGCGGTGGTGGTGGCGCTGTTCGGGCTGTTCGTCTTCGGCTTCACCCTGCAGTGGTTCCCGACCGGCTATGCCGCCGACACCTCGATCGATCCCGCCTTGTCCGCCCAGTACATCCTCAGCGTGCTGTACCACGCGATCCTGCCGGTCCTGACGCTGTCTGTGGTGCTGACCGGCGACTTCCTGGTCACCATGCGCAACAACATGATCAACCTGCTGGGCGAGGACTACATCACCATGGGCCGGGCCAAGGGCCTGGCCGACCGACGGGTGATGCTGATGTACGGCGCCCGCAACGCCCTCCTCCCCGGCGTCACCAACCTGGCCATCGCCATCGGCAAGATCCTGGGCGGGTCGCTGGTGACCGAGGTGGTGTTCAACTATCCCGGCCTCGGCAACACCCTCTACAAGGCGATCCTCGGGCGCGACTATCCGGTGATCCAGGGTCAGTTGCTGATCATGACCCTGGCGATGCTGACCGCGAACTTCCTGGCCGACATCGCCTATGCCCGGCTCGACCCCCGGCTGCGCAGGAGCTGAACCATGCGGATGATCCTGGCCGCCCTGTCCAACCGCAAGGCCGCGATCGGCCTGTTCATCGTCATGGCCCTGGTGGTGATGGCGCTGATCGCGCCGCTTTTGACCGACTACAACCCGGCGCGCCGGGTCGGCCGCCCGCATGAGGAGCCGTCGGCCACCCATGTGCTCGGCACCACCCGCAACGGCTACGACGTCTTCGCCCAGCTGACCTATGGCGCCCGCACCTCGCTGGCGGTCGGCTTCGGCGCCGGGCTGCTGATCACCGTGATCGGCACCGCGGTCGGCATCACCGCCGGCTATCTCGGCGGCAAGGTCGACGAGGCGCTGAACTTCGCCACCAATGTCGTGCTGGTGATCCCCAACCTCCCCTTGTTGCTGGTGCTGGCCGCCTTCATCGGCCAGGCCAGCCCGCTGGTCATCACCCTGATCATCGGCGCCACATCCTGGGCCTGGGGCGCGCGGGTGACCCGGGCCCAGACCTTCGCGCTGCGGGAAAAGGAATTCGTGCGCTCGGCGGAGATGATCGGCGAGCCGCGCTGGCGCATCATGCTGTTCGAGCTGCTGCCCAACCTGGTGTCGATCGTCGGCATCAACTTCATCGGCAGCGTGATCTATTCCGTGATCACGGAGGCGACGCTGGAGTTCCTCGGCCTGGGCGACCCGCAGACCATCTCCTGGGGCATTATGCTGTTCAACGCCCAGAACGCCTCGGCCATGGCGGTCGGAGCGTGGTGGGAGCTGCTGTCGCCTTGCGCCGTGCTGGCCCTGCTGGGCGCCGGGTTGTCGCTGACGAACTTCGCCATCGACGAGGTCGCCAACCCGCAGCTGCGCATCGGCCGGTCGATGGCGCGGTGGAAGCGTCTGGCCCGGCTGCGGGAGGCGCGGCCATGAGCCCGGATATGAGCGCGACGCCGCAGCCGCTGCTGTCGCTGCAGGGCCTGACCGTCGACTATGTCGGCGACCGCGGCGACTTCCGGGCGGTGGACGGTGTCAGCTTCGACATCGGCCGCGGCGAGGTGTTCGGCCTGGCCGGCGAATCCGGCTGCGGCAAGAGCACCATCGCCTTCGCCATCACCCGGCTGCACAAGCCGCCGGCGCTGATCAGCGGCGGCGAGATCCGCTTCGACGGGCAGGACGTGCTGCGCCTGGACGGCGAGGCGCTGCGCCGCTTCCGCTGGCGCGAGGTCGGCATGGTGTTCCAGAGCGCGATGAACGCCCTGAACCCGGTGCTGACGGTCGAGGCACAGTTCCGCGACGTGCTGGCCACCCACACCGGCTGCAGCAAGGCCGAGGCGCATGACCGCGCGGTCGAGCTGATGCGCATGGTCGACATCGACCCGGCGCGGCTGCGCGACTATCCGCACCAGTTCTCCGGCGGCATGCGCCAGCGCATCGTCATCGCCATCTGCCTGGCGCTGAACCCGAAGCTGATCGTGATGGACGAGCCGACCACGGCGCTGGACGTCGTGGTCCAGCGCGAGATCCTGCAGCAGATCGACGGGCTGCGGCGGAAGCTGGGCTTTTCGATCCTGTTCATCACCCATGACCTCAGCCTGATGGTGCAGTTCTGCGACCGCATCGGCGTGATGCTGAAGGGCAGGCTGGTCGAGGTCGGGGCGGCGCAGCAGATCTTCCGCGCCCCGGCCCATGAGTATACGCGCAAGCTCTGGGCCTCCTTCCCCTCGGTGCACGGGGCCCGGCGCACGGCGCTGCAGGATGCCGCGGAGGCGACGCCATGACCCCCCTCCTCGCCCTCGATCGCGTCGGCAAGCGCTTCGGCCCGCTGCAGGCGCTGGACGACGTGTCGATCGACCTCCATGCCGGCCGCGCCCTGGCGCTGGTCGGCGAATCCGGCAGCGGCAAGACCACCTGCGCCCGGATTCTCATGTTGCAGCACCAGCCCTCGGCCGGTCGGGTGCTGTTCCGCGGCCGCGACGTCGCCGCGCTGGACGGCAAGGGCGAGCTCCTGGCCTATCGCCGCGCGGTGCAGATGGTGTTCCAGGACCCCTTCGGGTCGCTGAACCCGGTGCACACCATCTTCCACCACATCGCCCGCCCCCTCGCCCTGCATGCCGGCATGGCCGACCGCAAGGCGCTCAACGCCCGGGTGATGGAGCTGCTGGCGGCGGTGGAGCTGGACGCCGAGGCCACCGCGCCGAAATACCCGCACCAGCTGTCCGGCGGGCAGCGGCAGCGGGTCAACATCGCCCGCACCCTGGCGGTCGGAGCCGAGGTGGTGCTGGCGGACGAGCCGACCTCGATGCTCGACGTCTCGATCCGGCTCGGCGTGCTCAACCTGCTGGAAAGGATGAAGCGCGAGCGCGGCATGGCCTTCCTCTACATCACCCACGACATCGCCACGGCGCGTTACGTCGCCGAGGAGATCGCGGTGATGTATGCCGGCCGGATCGTCGAATGGGGCGACACCGGCGCGGTGATCGACTCGCCGCAGCACCCCTACACCCAGCTGCTGCTCTCCGCCGTGCCTGATCCGGAGCGGCCGTTCCAGGGCGAGGCCTCGCAGCTGCAATCCGACCTCGTCGCCCAGGCCCGCGACGCCGCCCGCATGACCGGCGGCGTACGCCAGATCGCCGGCAACCACTTCGTACGGGCGGCCTGACGCCGCAGGACGCCTTCAGCCCCCAACCCGTCATCCCCGCGAAAGCGGGGATCTCGTCATGCCATGACCGGCAAGAGATTCCCGCTTTCGCGGGAATGACGGCAAGGGGATAGGTCGCCGTTCCGAAGAGGCCCTGCTCGATTCACGCTTGCCGTCGCCTGCCGACTTCGCTTACCGTGTTTGAGAAAACGGTTTCTCACTCAGAAAGACAAACGTCACGAAAGTGACAAGAGAAACCACTTTCTCAGCAAGGTGCGACCGGGCTCGGCATGGACCAGAGGTCACCACGATCCGCTCCGAACGGGCCTGGCCGGCCGGTGACCTTGCGCGACGTGGCGCGGGCTGCCGGGGTCAGCGTCGCCACGGCGTCGAAGGCGCTGAACGATCAGGGCCGGATGGCCGATGAGACGCGGGAGCGGATCCGGCAGGCGGCCAAGGCGCTGGGCTTCCGCCCGAACGGCCTGGCGCAGAGCCTGTCGCGCCGCCGCAGCTTCACGGTCGGCCTGCTGACCAACGACACCTATGGCCGCTTCACCCTGCCGGTGATGGCCGGCATCGCCGATGCGCTGGTCGGCAACGGCGTCTCGGTCTTCCTGTGCAACATCGAGGACGACCCCAGGCTGGCCCAGACTCATGTCGACGCCATGCTGGAGAAGCGGGTCGACGGCATCATCGCCTCGGGCAAGCGGATCGACCGCCATCTGCCGGTCGACCTGTCGAACCTCGGCATCCCGGTGATCTACGCCTTCACCGAACCCGACCCGGAGTCGATCGGCTTCGTCTCCGATGACGAGGCCGGGGCCCGGCTGGCGGTCGAGCACCTGGCCCGGCTGGGCCGGCGGCGCATCGCCCATGTCACCGGCCCGTCCAGCTTCCGCGTCGTGCACCAGCGGGCCAAGGCCTATCGCGATGTGCTGCGCGAGGCCGGGCTGGAAGAACCCGAGCAGGGCGTGCTGACCGGCCAGTGGACCGAAGGCTGGGGGCATGAGGCGGCCGGCTACCTGTTCGACGGCATCGGCCGCCCGCCCGACGCGGTGTTCTGCGGCAACGACCAGATCGCCCGCGGCGTGGTCGACGCGCTGCGCGAGCGCGGCCGCCGCGTGCCGGACGATGTCGCCGTGATCGGCTTCGACAATTGGGAGATCGTCGCCGCCGCGACGCGCCCGCCGCTGACCACCGTCGACATGAACCTGAAGGATCTGGGCCGCGAGGCCGGGCTGACCCTGCTGAAGCTGGTCGACCGCGAGCCGATCGAGCCGGGCATCCGCAAGCTGCCCTGCCGGTTGGTGGTGCGGGACTCGTGCGGCACCCCGCCGGGAGGCTGAGGGACCGAACAGAGCAACAAGGCCGCCCCGAAGGACGGCCGGAACCGAGGGAGGACACGAGATGAAGCGTCTGATGCAGCGCCTGGCCGGGGGCATCGCCCTCTTGGCCCTCACCGTCTCCGCCGCTTCGGCCGAGACCTTCACCCTGTGGGTGCGGTCCGACGGGTCGAACTTCATGCCCCGCATCGTCGAGGCGTTCAACAAGGGCCATGAGGACAAGGCCGAGCTGCAGATCGTGCCGACCGCGGAGCTGGTGCAGAAATACGCCACCGCGGCCGCCGGCGGCGCCGCGCCGGACGCGCTGTCGCTGGACCTGATCTACACCCCGTCCTTCGCCGCGGCCGGGCAGCTCGAGGACATCACTGACCTCGCCAAATCCCTGCCCTATTTCGACAAGCTGTCGCCGGCGCATGTGAAGACCGGCACCTACAAGGACCGGATCTACGGCCTGCCCTATTCCGCCGACAGCTCGGTCCTGATCTGGAACAAGAAGCTGTTCCGCCAGGCCGGCCTCGACCCCGACAAGGGCCCGACCAACTGGGCCGAGATCGCGGCCGCGGCGGAAAAGGTCGCGGCCCTGGGCGGCGACACCAAGGGCTTCTACTTCTCGGGCGCCTGCGGCGGCTGCAACATCTTCACCTTCACGCCGCTGATCTGGGCCAGCGGCGGCGACATCCTGACCGAGGACGGCAGCAAGGCGACGCTGGACACGCCGCAGATGCGCGACGCCATCGCCTTCTATCGCGACATGGTCAAGAAGGGACTGGTGCCGGAAGGGGCGCGGACCGACACCGGGTCGAACTTCTTCGCCGCCTTCGCCCGTGGCAATATCGGCCTGGCGCCGTCCGGCGCCTTCGCCATCGGCGCGCTGAACACGCAGTTCCCGGACATCGACTACGGCGTCACCTTCCTGCCGGGCAAGACCGGCGGCTGGTCCTCCTTCGCCGGCGGCGACAATTTCGTGGTCACCAAGGGCACCACCAAGCTGAAGGCGATCAAGGCCTTCCTCGACTTCTCCTATTCGCTGGAAGGCCAGACGCTGCTGGCCCGCTACGGCAGCCTGCCGGTGCGCAGCGACATCTCGGGCGAGGCGCTGAAGGACCTCGACCCCCGCTACAAGATCGCAGCCGAGGCGATGGAAAAGGGCCGGACGCCCTATTCCGTGGTCTTCAACGACATCATCAACAGCTTGAACAGCCCCTGGGCGCAGATGGTGAACGAGGTGTTCTTCGGCGACGACGTCGACGGCTCCCTCGCCAACGCCCAGGAGACGATGCAGGGCATCATCGACAGCGCCCCGGGGAATTGAGGGCGGTGATGGCATCTCGGAACGAGAAAGAGCTGGGCTCATCAGGAAGGCCGGCCTGATGTCCACGACGCAGGCCGCCGGCGCCATTCCGCGGGCCGCCGCCCGCCGCCGCCCCATCCGCCGGCACCAATGGGCAGGGCTGCTCTTCGTGCTGCCGGCGGTGGCGCTGGTGGTGGTGTTCTTCGTGGTGCCACTGGCGATGACGGCGTGGATGTCGCTGCACAACTGGCCGCTGATGGGCGTGTCGCGCTTCATCGGCTTCGACAACTATCTCGCCATCGCCCGCGACACCCGGTTCTGGAACGCACTGCGCTTCACCGCCCTCTACACCGTCGTCGTCACCATCGCGATCTTCGCCGCCGCCTTCCCGCTGGCCCTGTTCGTGGAGAAGCCGCGGCCCTTCGGCGGCTTCTACCGCACCGCCTATTTCCTGCCGGTGGTGGTCGGCTTCGCCTCGGCCAGCCTGCTGTGGGCCTGGCTGCTGAACGTCGATGCCGGGCTGTTCAGCCCGGCGGCGGCGGCGCTGGGGCTGACCGAGGGCCGGGTCAACCTGCTGGCCGATTTCGATCCGGCCTTCTGGTCGATCATCGCCATGGTGGTGTGGAAGGTCGCGGGCTTCACCATGGTGATCCTGATGACCGGGCTGCAGAGCATCCCGGCCGACTATCTCGAGGCCGCCAAGATCGATGGCGCCGGCCCCTGGGCCCGGTTCCGCCGCATCACCCTGCCGCTGATGCGGCGGACCATCGCCCTGGCGCTGATCCTGTCGGTCACCGGGTCGATGCTGGCCTTCGACCAGTTCTACATCATCCTCGGCGGCGGTCCGCGCAACCAGACCGTCACCGCCGTCTACTGGATCTTCAACCAGTCCTTCGTCTCGTTCCGCCTGGGCTATGGCGCGGCCCTGTCGATGGTGCTGCTTGCCATCCTGCTGGTGCTGAGCGTGATCCAGCTGCGCCTCTTGCGCCATCCGGAGGGCGAGTCATGAGTGCCACCATGCCGCTGCGCCGGGCCGCACCCGGCTTCCTGCTGCAGGCGGCGGCGCTGGTCGCGGCGCTGCTGTTCATGGCCCCGATCGCCTGGACCATGCTGGCCAGCCTGAAGCCGGCGTCGGAGGCCAACCTGCCGCCGCTGCCGCCCTGGCCCAGCGCGGGCTGGAGCATCGACAGCTACAGAGCACTCGACGCCTTCGGCGCCGGCATCGGCCACTATGCCGGCAACAGCCTGACCGTCGCCCTGGCCACCGCCGCCATCACCTCGATCGTCAGCCTGCTCGGCGGCTATGGCTTCTCGCGCTTCCGCTTCCCGTTGAAGAACGCGCTGTTCGTGCTGGTCATCGCCACCATCATGATCCCGTTCCAGTCGATCCTGACGCCGCTGTTCCTGCTGCTGACCAGGCTGGGGCTGCAGAACACGCTGGCCGGGCTGGTGCTGATCTACGTCACGCTGCAGTTGCCCTTCTCGATCTTCATGATGCGCAACGCCTTCGACGCGGTGCCGCGCGAGATCGAGGAGGCGGCGCGGATCGACGGCGCCGGCAGTCTCCAGTTGCTCGCCCGGGTGATGCTGCCGCTGGTGTTCCCCGGCATCGTCACCGTGGCGCTGTTCGCCTTCCTGGCCGCCTGGAACGAGTTCCTGGCGGCGCTGATCCTGCTGACCGACCAGGACAAGTTCACCCTGCCGATCCTGATGACCGCCGTCCGCTCCGGCCGCTTCGGCGCGGTGAACTGGGGCGCGGTGCAGGCCGGCGTCACCGTGATGATGATCCCCTGCCTGATCCTGTTCCTCGCCCTGCAGCGCTTCTACATCCGCGGCCTGACGGCCGGCGCGGTGAAGTAGGCGCGAGCATTCCCTGACCGACCGATCGATCAATGGAGTTCCGGATGACCGCCGACCTGGCCCCTGATATCGCGCCCCGCGCGCGCTTCCGCCCGCCCGCCGTGCCGCAGGTCGAGGTCCGCGGCTTCTGGGGCTCCCGCATCGACGCCGTCTGCGCCAAAACCGCCGACACGCTGTACCAGCGCTGCGAGGAGGCTGGGATGCTGCAGCAGATCGATCCCGACGCGCCCGCGCCCGGGGTGAAGATCCCGTTCCATGGCGGGCTGGTCACCGCCCAGATGTTCTGGGATTCCGATTTCGGCAAGGTGATCGAGACCGCGGCCTATTGCCTGCAGCGCACCCCGAACCCGGAGCTGGAGCGCAAGGTCGACCACGTCATCGCGCTCTACGGCCGGCTGCAGCAACCCGACGGCTATCTCAGCAGCTGGTACCAGCGGATCCAGCCGGGGCTGCGCTGGACCAATCTGCGCGACTGCCACGAGCTGTACTGCGCCGGGCACCTGATCGAAGGCGCCGTCGCCTACTACCAGGCCACCGGCAAGCGCCAGCTGCTGGACATCATGTGCCGCTTCATGGATCACGTCGCGGAGGTGCTGGGTACCGGGCCCGGCCAGAAGCCCGGCTATTGCGGCCATGAGGAGATCGAGCTGGCGCTGGTCAAGCTGGCCCGCGTCACCGGGCAGCAGAAATACATGGACCTGGCCCGCTACTTCATCGACGAGCGCGGCCGGCAGCCGCATTTCTACGATGCCGAGGCGCGCGAGCAGGGCCGCGACCCGCAGGACTACATTTTCAAGACCTATGAGTACAACCAGTCGCATCTGCCGGTGCGCGAGCAGGACAAGGTCGTCGGCCACGCCGTCCGCGCCATGTACCTGTACAGCGGCATGGCCGACATCGCCATGGAGTATGGCGACGACGGCCTGCGCCTGGCGCTGGAGCGGCTGTGGCGCGACCTGGCGAGCAAGCGCCTCTACGTCACCGGCGGGCTCGGCCCCTCTGCCGACAATGAGGGCTTCACCGCCGATTACGACCTGCCGAACGAGAGCGCCTATGCCGAGACCTGCGCCGCGGTCGGGCTGGTGTTCTGGGCCGGGCGGATGCTCGGCCTGGGCCCCGATGCCCGCTACGCCGACATGATGGAGCTGGCGCTGTACAACGGCGCCTCCTCCGGCCTGTCGCTGGACGGCGCCACCTTCTTCTACGAGAACCCGCTGGAGAGCCGCGGCGGCCACCATCGCTGGACCTGGCACCGCTGCCCCTGCTGTCCGCCCAACATCGCCCGGCTCACCGCCTCGATCGGCAGCTACATGTATGGGCAATCGGAGGACGGCATCGCGGTCCATCTCTACGGCGACAGCACCGCCACGCTGGACGTCGCCGGCGGCAAGGTGCGGCTGGCGCAGGAAACGCGCTACCCCTGGGACGGCGGCATCGCGCTGACGGTCGAGCCGGAAGCGCCGACCAGCTTCACCCTGCATCTGCGCATCCCCGGCTGGTGCCGGAAGGCCAGCCTGTCGGTCAACGGCGAGCCGCAGGATCTTGCCGCGATCACCCGCAACGGCTATGCCGCGATCACCCGGCGCTGGGCGGCCGGCGACACGGTGCGGCTGGACCTGGAGCTGGCGGTGGAGCGGATCCACGCCCATCCGGAGATCCGCCACGATGCCGGACGCGCCGCGATCCGGCGCGGGCCGCTGGTCTACTGCCTGGAGGGCATCGACCATGGCGTGCCGCTGAACAGCGTGGTGCTGCCGGCAGATGCGGCGCTGACCGCGCGCGAGGAGCCCGGCCTGCTGGGCGGGGTGGTGACGCTGGAGGGCGAGGCCCGGGCCGGATCGGCTGCCGATTGGGGCGACGAGCTGTACCGCACCACCCCGGCGGTCGAGCGGCCGGTGCGGGTCAGGGCCGTGCCCTACTACGCCTGGGACAACCGCGATCCGGGCGAGATGCTGGTCTGGGTGCGGACGGCGTAAGCCGCGCGCGCCTCACCAACGCAGCAGAAATCCGGCCAACGCCAGCAGCAGCGCCGGCGGCATCACCACGAGCCCGAGGCGCAGGAACTGCAGCGCCCCGACCTCGATCCCCTCGCGGCGCAGGGCCACCAGCCAGAGGATGGTGGCGAGCGACCCGGTGACCGACAGGTTCGGGCCGAGGTCGATGGCGATCAATGCCGCGCCGGCGATCTGCGGCGGCATCGGCGCCTGGGCCAGTGTCGACTGCACGATCAGCCCGGCCGGCAGGTTGTTCATCAGGTTGGTCGCGACCGCCACGATCGCGCCGGTGCCCCAGGCGGCGCCGTCGACCGAGCGGGAAGCCCCGTCCTGCAGCGCCGCGGCGAGGAGGTGGACCACTCCGGTGCGGTCCAGACCCTCGACCAGCACGAACAGCCCGGCCACCAGCGGCAGCACCTCCCAGGAGATGCGGCGCAGCAGCGCCCAGGGCGCGGCCCGGCGATGCAGCAGCACCGCCGCGGTGGTCAGGAGGCCGGCCAGCGCCGTCGGCAGGCCCAGATCGAGCCCGAAGCCAGAGGCCAGCAGCAGCACAACGGCGGTGACGCCCAGGCCCCAGGCCGCCATGTGGCCACCCGGCGGCAGGGCGGGCACCGTCACTCCGGTCGCAATCGGCGCCCGCAACGCCTTGGCTTGGGTCAGGCGCAACGCGACGAAGGTGGCGCCGATCGCCAGCACCGACGGCAGGGCGAACCAGGACAGCCAGGTCAGCAGCGGCGGCATCTGGCTGCCGAATACCACCAGATTGGCCGGGTTGGAGATCGGCAGCACGAAGCTGGCCGCATTGGCGATGAAGGCGCAGATGAACAGATACGGCAGCGGCGCCGCCCCGGCCGCCCGGGCCACGGCATAGACCGCGGGCGTCAGCACCACGGCTGTGGCGTCGTTCGACAGGAACACCGTGACGACGATGCCGACGACATAGGTCAGGCCGAACAGCCGGCTGGCCGACCCGCGGGCCTTGCGTGCCGCGATCGCCGCCGCCCAGTCGAACAGGCCTTCGGTCCGCGCCAGTTCGGCCAGCAGCATCATGCCGATCAGGAACAAGTAGACATCGGCACCCTTGCCGATCGCCGCCAGCGCGTCGGGGATGGACAGCAGTCCGAACCCGACCAGCGCCACGGCGCCGATCGCCGCCCAGATCGCCTCGGGCAGGCGCCAGGGCCGCAGGATCACCCCGCCCGTGGCCAGCGCGGCGATGCCCCAGGTGGCGGCGGCACCGTCGGTCAGCAGGCTCATGGCGGTTCGTCTCCAGGCGGCAATGCCGCTTCTCCTAGACGGCCGCCGTTTCCGCGGCAAGCCCGTCGGCGGCGACATTTTCCCTCCTCCGCGCGTTGACTGGACAGGAGATGAAGTGAGGGATCCGCACCGTGAGGGTCATTCGGAGTGCCGCCGTCGAGGATGAGGCAGAACGAACATCCGTGCTGCGGCCGCGGCGGAACGTCTGGCGGATCGAGCGCGCCCACCGCGCCGCGGTGCTGGTCGACGCCGCCGCCTATTTCGGGGCGCTGCGCTCGGCGATGCGGCAGGCGAAGCACAGTATTGTGGTGATCGGCTGGGACATCGACAGCCGCACCCGGCTGGTCGGGCCAGAGGGCGAGCCGGCGGACGGGCTGCCGGCGACTTTTGGCGACTTCCTCTGCGCCCTGGTCCGCGACCGGCCGGAGCTGTCGGTCAAGCTGCTGCTGTGGAACTACTCGCTCTACTACACGCTGGAGCGGGAGCCGCTGCCGCTGCTCGCCCTGCAATGGAGCACGCCGCCGCAGATCGAGCTGTGCCTGGATGACGAGATCCCGGTCGGCTCCTCGCATCACCAGAAGATCGTGGTGATCGACGACGCGGTCGCCTTCGTCGGCGGGCTGGACCTCACCGTCCGGCGCTGGGACACCTCCGAGCACCGGCCGGAGGCGCCCGCCCGCATCGACCCGGCCGGAGCCCCCTACCCGCCCTTCCACGACGTGCAGATGGCGGTCGACGGCGCGGCGGCCCGGGCCCTGGGCGACCTTGCCCGCTGGCGTTGGCAACGCGCCGGCTGCGAGGCGCTGCCCGCCGTCGCCACCCGGTCCGTCCCTTGGCCGGAGAAGCTCGAAGCCGACTTCCGCGACGTCGTCGTCGGCATCTCGCGCACCCTGCCGCTCTATCCCGGCGAAGGCGAGGTGCGCGAGATCGAGGCGCTTTTCGAGGACATGGTCGATACGGCGCGGGAGACGATCTACATCGAGAACCAGTTCCTGACCTGCGCCCGCATCGCCGAGCGCCTGGCCCGCCGGATGCGGGAGGTGCCGACGCTGCAGGCGGTGCTGACGGCGCCGCGGATCCATCACAGCTGGGTCGAGCACCGCGCCATGGCGGCGGGCCGCATCCGCTTCGTGGAGATCCTGCGCGCCGCCGGCGTCGCCGACCGCGTCCGGCTGCTGCATCCCCAGTCCGGCCATGACGGCGCGACCGCCGACATCATGGTCCATTCCAAGCTGATGATCGTCGACGACCGGCTGCTGCGGATCGGCTCCGCCAATCTGTGCAACCGATCGATGGCCGTCGACAGCGAATGCGACCTGACCATCGAGGCCATGAATGCGGCGGAGCGCCAGGCCATCGGGGCGGTCCGCGCCCGGCTGCTCGGCGAGCATTGCGGGGTCGAGCCGACGGAGATGGAGCGGCGGATCCGCACGGCCGGCTCGCTGGTCGCCGCCCTCGACCGAACGGGAGACGGAGAGCGCCGCCTGGTCCGGATCGATGACGGCCAGGCGGTCGCGGAGGACAGCGGCTGGACCATCGCGGCAGTGGCCGATCCCCACCAACCGCTGCCGGCGACCGGCCTGGTCGACCGCGCGCTGGCCTCGGTCAGGGCGCGCTGGCGCGGCCTGCTGCGGATCGTGCCGATCGTCGTCGCGGCCCTGCTGCTGGCGCTCGCCTGGGGCACCACCGACCTCGCCGGCTGGGCCCAGCCGGAGCGGCTGCAGCAGTCGCTGCACGGCCTGGCCGGCACTGGCTGGGCCTTGCCGCTGGTCGTCGCCGCCTTCGTGCTGGGCGGCATGGTGATGTTCCCGGTGACGGTGCTGATCGCCGCCACCGCCGCCGCCTATGGCGCCTGGCCGGGTCTGGCCTACGCCGGGGCCGGCGCACTGGCCAGCGCGCTCGCCGGCTATCTGGTCGGCCTGCTGGCCGGCGAGAATGCCCTGCGTGCCGTGATGGGCCCGCGGCTGCACCGGATCCGGGACGGCATCGCCCGCCGCGGCGTCGTCGCCGTGGCCACCATCCGGCTGGTCCCGATCGCGCCCTTCACCCTGGTCAACCTGGTGGCCGGCGCAGCGCGGATCCCGATCCTCGACTTCGTCCTGGGCACGGCCATCGGTCTGGCCCCAGGGCTGTTGGTGCTGTCGACGCTGGGCGACCGCCTGCTGTCGATCCTGAACGACCCGTCGCCGGCGCAGATCGGCGTCCTGCTGGCGGTGATCGCCGCCTGGATCGCGCTGTCGATCGGGCTGCAGGCGCTGGTCAGCCGGAGGCGGCGTTCCCGGTCGTGACCGACGCGCCGCTTCGCCTGCTGACCTGGAACATCCATGCCGGCCTCGGCCCGGACGGCCGCTACGACCTGGACCGGGTGATCGCCCTGGTGCAGCGTCACGAGCCCGACATCGTCGCCCTGCAGGAGGTGGATTCGCGCGGCCGCGGCACCGGCCCGGACTCGCCCTTCGCCCGGCTGGCCGCGGCGCTCGGCAACCACACCGCCGCGGCGCGGACCATCGTCGCGCCGGACGGCCACTACGGGCACCTGCTGATCAGCCGCTGGCCCCTGTCCGCCATCCAGCTGCACGACCTGACTCATTCCCGCCGGGAGCCGCGCTGCGCCATCGAGACCATGGTCTCGGCCCCGGGCGGGCCGCTTCACCTCGCCTCGGTCCATCTCGGCCTCGCCTTCGCCGAGCGGCGACGCCAGGCGGCGATGCTGGCGCGGATCGCCGACAGCGCGGCGCGGACCTCGGTGATGCTCGGCGATTTCAACGACTGGACCTGGAACGGCGCCGTCCGGCGGTCGCTGGCCGAGGTGCTGCCGGGCCGGACGCCGCAACGCACCTATCCGGCCCGCTGCCCCGTGCTGACACTGGACCGGGTATATTGCCGGCCGCGCCAGGTCCTGCTGCGCAGCTGGGTCGATCCGGAGGGCCGGCACGTCTCGGACCATCTGCCGCTGATCGCCGAGATCCGCGTCGACCCGGTGCCGATGGCGTCGGAACCGGCGATCCGGGCGTCTCGTTGAAAAAGCGAGCCCGCCTGTCTCCAGCACGGAGCCGACCATGAGACGCCTCCTGGCGGTTGCGGCCTTCGCCGCCCTGACCAGCCTCGCCACCGTCCCGGCCGCATCGGCACAGAGCGCTGCCGCGCAGCCGGCGCAGACCGACGCCGCCGGCTATGTCGAGCAGACCGCGATCAGCGACCTGTTCGAGATCTCGGCCGCCCAGGCGGCGCTGCAGAAAGCGTCCTCCGACGAGGTCCGCAGCTTCGCCCGGATGATGATCGACGACCACACCAAGGTCGGCGAGCAGCTGGCGGAGGCGGCCAAAGGGCAGAATGTCGCGACCTCCCTGCCGACCAGCGTGGATGCCCCACACGACCAGCGGCTGCAGGACTTGGCCAACGCGACCGAGCAGGATTTCGACCGGCTGTACATGCGGACCCAGGTCGAAGCTCACACTGCGGCGCTGAAGCTGCAGCAGGACTACAGCAGCTTCGGCGCCAATCCGGCGCTGAAGGCGATCGCGACCCAGCTGGTGCCCATCGTCAAGCGCCACCTGGACCAGGCTCAGACCATCCTCGACCGCCTCAACAAGGCGTGACGGCCGGCGCGGACCCGCCGATCCGTGGAGTTCGATGAAAATCCCCGCGAATTGAGATTGCGAGTCATTATTATTCTTGATAATGAGCACCCGGCATTCGAAGACGGGCATGGCGCAGGCCGCCGGTGCCCGCGGTTCCGAATAAGAAGGATGGGGTGGCATGGGTGCTGGATACGGCGCGCGCGATCGCGTGCGGAAGTTGCTAACGACAACCATTCTCGTCGCGGCCGGGGGATCGGTCGGGACGTTCGCGATGGCGCAGACGCAAGTTCAGCCGCCGGCACAGCCGCAGACACAGGATGCCGGAGACGGCGTCGTCCTGGCCCCGATCGTCGTCACCGGCCAGGGCGAGGACCCGACCGGACCGGTGCAGGGCTTTGTTGCCAACACCGGCCTCAGTGCCACCAAGACCGACACGCCGCTGATCGAGACGCCGCAGTCGATCTCGGTGGTGACCCGCGACCAGATCACGGCGACCAATGCGGAGACCCTGTCGCAGGCACTGACCTATACCCCCGGCATCACCTTCCAGTCCGGCGCCTACAGCCGGCTGAACGACGACTTCATGATCCGCGGCTTCAACGTATCCACCGGCGGATCCGGCATGCTGCGCGACGGCCTGCGGCTGCAGTCCAACGTCTATGACGGCAACCAGGAGCCCTATGGCCTCGAACGCATCGAGGTGCTGCGCGGCCCTTCCTCCGTGCTCTACGGGCAGCTCAGCCCCGGCGGCGTGGTCAATGCCATCAGCAAGCGGCCGACCGAGACGACGTTCCATGAGCTGAACGCCGAATACGGCAGCTATGGCCGGACCCAGTTCTCCGGCGATACCGGCGGCCCGATCGACGACAACGGCAAGCTCTCCTACCGGCTGACCGGCCTGTGGCGCGATTCCGGCAACTGGGTCGATCACGTCCCGGACGACAAGCTGTACATCGCCCCCGCCTTCACCTTCCGGCCCTCGGACGCGACCACCATCACCTTCCTGAGCGACTATCAGGAGATCTACACCCGCTTCGCCCCGCCGATGCCCTTTACCGAGCTGCGCGAAGGCAAGATCCCGCGCGACCTGTTCATCGGCCAGAAGGGCTACGACAAGTACTATAGCGAGAGCTACACCCTCGGGTACCAGCTCGAGCACAAATTCAACGACAGCCTGATCCTGCGTAACTCGCTTCGCTACTACCATGCCGAAGTGGACTGGAACTATCTGAGCTACGGGACGCTCAGGCCCGACAACTCCCTGACCCGGGGCGTGATCAATCGCGACGAGTTGTCGACCGGGTTCACCACCGACACCTCGATGGAGGCCAAGGTCGAGACCGGGCCGGTCCAGCACACGCTGCTGGCCGGCATCAACACCTACGGCGTCAGCTACGACACCAACCGCCTCGGCGGCTCGGTCGCTCCGCTCAACGATATCTTCGACCCGATCTATGACGCGACCGTCACCCTCAACAGCAACAACACCGGCTTCAAGAACTCAGGCTCGCAGATCGGCGTCTATTTCCAGGACCAGATGAAGATCTATGACAAGCTGATCCTGGTGCTCGGCGGCCGCTACGACTGGGCCGACGCCTACAACAACAGCTACCGCAACCAGGCGACGCTCGACGCCCTCGGCATCGAGCGGAAGCAGAACCGCTCGGACAGCGCCTTCACCGGCCGCGTCGGCCTGCTCTATCTGTTCGACAACGGCCTGGCGCCCTATGCCAGCTTCAGCCAGTCCTTCGACCCGACCGCGCTGAATGCCGGCGTCAGCGCCGACGGAACGCAGTTCGAGCCGAGCAAGGCCGACCAGTACGAGGTCGGACTGCGCTACCAGCCGGCGGGCGAGAACTTCCTGATCAGCGGCGCCATCTACCGGATCGATCAGGACCATGTCCTGATGACGGATCCGGAGAACAACCTGTTCTCGATCCAGACCGGCAAGGTGCGGTCGCAGGGCATCGAGCTGGAGGCCCGCGCCAGCATCGGCAACCTCAATCTCGTCGCCGCCTACAGCTATACCGATGCGCGTAACCTCGAAGGCGCGCTGAAGGACGAGCGTCTGGCCCTGGTCCCGTATCACAATGCCGCGATCTGGGCCGACTACAAGCTCGACGACCTCGGCCTCAAGGGCCTGACGATCGGTGCCGGGTTGCAGTATCTGAGCTCCACCAACATCCCGGGGTTCTATGCCAGCGGCAATGACCGCGGCGGGAAGGTCCGTGAGGACGTGCCGGGCCGCACGCTGGTGGACGCCATGATCGCCTATGATTTCGGCGCGCTCGACGAACGCCTGACGGGAACCACGCTGCAGCTCAACGCCAAGAACTTGTTCGATC